>DATHMK010000022.1:0-2205 GCA_035487155.1 Steroidobacteraceae bacterium | reverse complement strand
GTGGTGCTGCGAGCCGGGCAAACGCTGGATGCGACGCAGCTGCGCGCGGCCTTGGCCCAACAGTTGCCCCAGCCGATGCTGCCCGCAGCCTTCGTCCCGCTGGCCGATCTGCCACGCGGCCCGGGCGGCAAGCTCGACCGGGGCGCCCTGCCGCAGATCTCGGAGCCTGGCTCGCTGCGGGCCTCCTATGAGGCGCCGCAGACACCTGTGGAGGCGCGAATCGCGCAACTGTGGAGCAACCTGCTGGGGGTGGAGCGCATCGGCCGCCATGACGATTTCTTCGCCCTGGGCGGTAATTCGCTGCTGCTCATCAAATTCCTGGACCGGTTGACGCAGGAAGACCTGCAGGTGGATACCACCACGTTGTTCGCGCAACCCACGATTGCGCAATTGGCTGCGCAGAGCAGCATCCGCACGGCGTCCCTGCAAGGTGCGCAGGAGGTAGCGCCCAATGGCATTGCCCCCGGATGCGCGCATATCACACCGGCCATGCTGCCCCTGGTGGCACTGGAGCAGCAGCAGATCGACGTGATTGAGTCACGAACGATGGGCGGTGCCAGGAACATCCAGGACATCTATCCTCTGTCACCCTTGCAGGAAGGCATTCTGGTGCATCATCGCACCTCGGGCCGCGATGCCTATCTGACCGGTGCGCTACTCGCATTCGAGAGCTCTCAGGGCGCGCAGCAGTTCATCGGCGCCTTGCAGTGGGTCGTCACGCGCCACGACGCATTGCGCACCGCAGTTCAATGGTCACAGCTGGCCGAGCCCGTACAGGTGGTGTGGCGCTCGGCCCCGCTTGCGGTCGAGGACGTGCCTTGCGAAGGCGCGGCGGCGGCCGAGGCGCTCTGGCGACGCGGACTGTCGCCCATGGAACTGAGCCGCGCGCCGCTGATGCGCATTTTCCTGGCGCAGGAAGCGCGGCCGCAGCGCTGCCTGATGCTGCTGCAATTGCATCATCTGATCGGTGATCACAGTAGCCTGGAGTTGCTGATCACGGAAGTTCGTGAGTACCTGGCCGGCCGCGGCGAGGCTCTGCCAGCCCCCGTGCCCTTCAGAAACTCCGTGGCGTTGGCGCGCAGCCGACAGAAGTCCGACGGCTATGAGGCGTATTTCCGCGAGATGCTCGCCGGGATTGACGCTGCCACGGCGGCCTTTGGAATGCTGGATGTTCGTGGCGACGGCTCGGGAATTGAGGAAAGCCGGCTGCTGCTGGAAACCGGACTTGCCAGTCGCATCCGTAATGAGGCGCGCCGCAGCGGCGTTGCCCCCTCGAGCCTGTTCCATCTGGCATGGGCCGCAGTACTCGGTCGCATCAGCGCCCGCGAAGACGTGGTCTTCGGCACCGTGCTGTTCGGCCGCATGCACGGCGGTTTGGGCACAGAGCGGGTCTTCGGATTGCATATCAATACTCTGCCGCTGCGTCTGGTGCTGGGTTCACGGACTGTGACCGAGGCATTGCGCGAAACCCATGAGCGTCTCGGACAGTTGCTGCGCCATGAACACGCCCCGCTGGCCGCCGTACAGCGGCTCAGTTCGCTGGCCCCGGGAATTCCACTGTTCTCCTCGGTGTTCAACTATCGACATGATCGCAGTCGGTTGTCGTTGGCCGCGGATGCCGAGTTGCTGCCCGGGGCGCGACTGGTGCGCATGGAGGGACGTACCAACTATCCGCTGGCGGTGGCGGTCGATGATTTGTCCGACGGCTTCAACATCACGGCGCACGCGGCCGGTGAGGTCGGAGCAGCGCGCATCTGCGAATACCTGGTCGCCGCGCTGAGCGCCATGACCGATGCCCTGGAGCGGGCGCCGCGACAGGCGTTGCGCACGCTGCGCATCCTTCCGGGCGAGGAATGGCGCACCATTCTCCGGCACGGGAGTGGTCCGGCCCCGGCCCCCGGCAGTGCCAGTCCTCTGGAATATTTTGATAGCCAGGTGCGTCGCGACCCGCAGGCGGTGGCGGCGATCCTGGGCGATCGGCTGGTGAGCTACGCGGAGCTGGACGCGCGCGCCAGCCGCCTGGCGCGCCGGCTGGTGCAGCAGGGAGTGGGCCCTGAGCGTGTGGTGGGCCTGTGGGCGGATCGTTCGCTGGAGATGCTGGTGGGGATGCTGGCGGTATGGAAGGCCGGTGGGGCCTACCTGCCGCTTGATCCGGCCTATCCCGCGCAGCGACTGGAGCTGATGGTGGCCGATGCGCAGCCGATG
>DATHMK010000021.1:0-22710 GCA_035487155.1 Steroidobacteraceae bacterium | reverse complement strand
GGAGTTGATGAAGAACGTGAAGTGGTGGCTTACCACCAGACGCGCGACGCCGGCCAGCAGCACGGCACCCAGGATGTCGCCGAACGCCCAGCCCACCAGGATCGGCAGGCCGAAATTGATGCCGATGGCCAGGACCGCGTAATAACGGTGCTGGAAGGCCAGCATCTTGTCGCGCTTCAGGTCCGGGATGTTCGACAGGTCGACCTCACCGCTCTTGTAGTCGCGCAGCATCCAGCCGATATGCGAGAACCAGAAGCCGCGACCCGAGGAGTAGGGGTCCTTCTCATTGTCATCGACGTGCAGGTGATGGCGGCGATGGCCGCTGCACCAGACGAAGGCGCTGTTCTGCAGCGCCATCGTGCCGAAGATCAGGACGAACACGCGCAAGGCGGGATGCGCCTCATAGGCCTTATGCGCCCACAGCCGGTGATAGCCGGCGGTAATGGACATCTCGTTGGCCACCAGAAAGAACACGGCGAACGCCCAGATGCCCGCAGAATACCCGTGATGGATGCCGTACCACGGCACCAGCGTCAACGTCACCAGCGCCGTCACCACGAAGATCGTCACGTTCAGGACGATCAGTGGGGGCTTTTCACTTTGGACTACATCAACGTTAGACATGCTCTGATAGTGCCTTCTTGAAGGGCGGGTGATTTAGCGGCGGAACATTACCATGATCGGCTGCGACATGCCGGTTCGCCATTCGTGATCTGTGGAACAGATTCAGCTGCTGCAGCGCAGGCTTTTACCGGACCGCAGGCCGCGCTCAAGGCGTTGAAGGCGGTGTCCCCACTCAACCATAATGAGTCCTGCCCCGATGATTGCAATCGGGCTCCCGGGTGGATATCCGCCTTTGAGATATTTAACATAAGGCGGATCCCTCTCCATGCGTGACCGACGCGGCGGCAAGATGAATCTGGCCCATCTCCTGTTGCTGGCTTTTGTGGCCGGCGCTTTGCTCGTTTCCTGCGCCCGCACCGCAACAGAAGTGCTCTCGCATGGGCGTTTCAAGGCCGTCACCGTCTATCACCCTGCCGGAAATGTTCAGCAAGTCGTCCTGTTGCTGTCCGGGGATGGGGGATGGCAGGCCGACACCGACCGGATGGCCAAAGCGCTGCAGACCCATGGCGCCCTGGTTCTGGGGCTGGATGAACCGGCGCTGCTGGCCAGTTTCACCCAGGAACACAGCGAATGCTTCTTTGCCGACGGGGACCTGGAGAACCTGAGCCACTACGTCCAGGCCTACTACCGTCTGCCCACCTACATCACGCCGGTGCTCGCCGGCTATTCCGCGGGCGCCACCCTGGCTTATGCCACGGCGGCCCAGGCGCCAGCGGGGCTGTTCAGCGGCATCCTCACCCTGGGATTCACTCCCGACTACGAAACCACCAAGCCTTTCTGCAAGGGCGAAGGGGTGCATTTCCAACGCCGGCCTGACGGCAAGGGCCTGACGCTGCTGCCGGATCCGAAGCTGGCCCTGCGCTGGGTGGACGTGCACGGCACCGCCGACACGGTCTGTCCGGCACCGGCCGCCGCGGCCTTCCTCCATGGCATCTACAACGCGCGGATTTCCCTCATCCCGGGTGTCGAGCATGACTTCGCCGACCCGCGCCAGTGGTCGACGCAATTGCGCGCGGCGCTGGATAGCGTGAGCGCCGGGTCGCGCAGCGCACAGCCGAGCGCGCCGCTGAGCCTCAAGGAGCTGCCGCTGGTGGAAGTGCCCGCCACCGGCGGCGGCAACGGGGATCTGTTCGCCGTGCTGCTGTCCGGGGATGGTGGCTGGGCCGGGCTGGACAAGGAAGTGGCCCGGGCTTTGGCCGAGCGCGGCATACCGGTGGTGGGCTGGGACAGCCTGCGGTACTTCTGGACCGCGCGCACCCCGGATGGCCTGGCGCATGATCTGGAGCGCACCCTCGACTACTACGCCACGGCGTGGAATCGCCCCCGCGCCTTGCTGATCGGCTACTCGCAGGGCGCCGACGTGCTGCCCTTTGCCGTGAACCGCCTCTCCGAAGCTGGGCGCCGCAAGATTGCCACGACCACGCTTCTGGGACTGGGCCGCAACGCCGCCTTCGAATTTCACCTCTCGAACTGGGTGGGCCCGGCCGCGGGCCTGCCGATTCTGCCTGAGTACCAGAAGCTGTCCCGCGCGGCGACACTGTGCGTATTCGGCGCCGGAGACCAGGATTCACTGTGCACCGATTTCCCGCCGGGAACCGCCGGCACCGTGGAGCTTGCCGGCGGCCATCATTTTGATGGCGACTATGATGGACTGGCGCGCCTGATTCTCAAGTTTGCGGGCCGTGATGACCCAGCCGCGGCGTTGCAAACCTCTGCACCTCGCTCAACATTGCCCTAAGGGGGAGCCCACATGATCACCGTCAACGTCCTGTACCGGAACACCGATGCGCTGCAGTTCAACATGAACTATTACCTGGGCACGCACATACCGCTGGTCAAGAAGCTGCTGGGCGCGGCGCTGAAGACGGTCATGGTGCAGCATGGCAGCAGTGGCGGAGCACCCGGCTCCAAGCCCGAATTCCTGGTGATCACGCAGCTTGGTTTTGATTCACTCGAGTCCTACCAGGCCGCCTTCGGACCGCATGCGCCGGCGGTGATGGGCGATCTGCCGAACTTCTGCAGCGAACCACCCAGCATCCAGATCAGCGACGTGCGCCTGGGCTGATGAGCATCGACCAGGACCTTGCGGCCCTCGCGACGCAGGAAGCGCGGCTGCAATTCGACAGCTTCGATGCCGGCAGCGCCTGGCGCCTCGGCGCGCAACTGCGCGCGGCCGCCGAGGCGCGCGGCGCAGCGGTGACGCTGGATATCTGGCTGGGTGCGCAGCAGCTGTTCCTCAGCGCCATGCCCGGCACCTCGCCGGACAATGCCGAGTGGGCCCGTCGCAAGCGCAATGTGGTGCTGCGCTTTCATCGCAGCTCCTATGCGGTGGGCCTGGAGCTGGCGCAGCGAAAAACCACACTGCGCGAAAGATACGGGCTCGAGGAGCGTGACTACGCGGCGCACGGCGGTTGTTTCCCGCTGCTGCTGCGCGGCACGGGCTGCGTGGGCACCATCGCGGTGTCCGGACTGCCGCAGCGCGAGGATCACGAACTCATTGTCGCCGCGCTGGCGCGCGAGCTTGGCGTGCCGGCTGCGCCGTTGGCACTGCCGCCGCCATGAGCGCGCTGGAGGGATTTCACCCGGCGGTCGCTGCCTGGTTTCGCGATCGATTCGCGGCGCCGACGCCGGCTCAGGAGCAGGCCTGGCCGGCGATCCAGGCCGGACGCAATGTGCTGGTGGCCGCGCCCACCGGATCCGGCAAGACCCTGAGCGCCTTTCTCGCCGCGCTGGATGAGCTGGTCCGAGAGGGTCAGGCGGGGACGCTGCCGGATGAGACCCGCATCGTCTATGTGTCGCCCCTGAAGGCGCTGTCCAATGACATCGAGAGCAACCTGGCGGCACCGCTGGCGGGAATTCGCGCGCAACTCACCCGCCTTGACCTGCCCGACGTGGAGATCCGCACGGTGGTGCGCACCGGGGATACGCCGCAGTCCGAACGCGCCCGGATGCGGCGGCAGGCGCCCCATATCGTCGTGACCACGCCGGAGTCGCTGTACATCCTGCTGGGTTCGAAGTCCGGCCGCGCCATGCTCAGCACCACCCGCACCGTAATCGTGGATGAGATCCACGCGCTGGCCGGCAACAAGCGCGGCGCGCACCTGGCAGTATCGCTGGAACGCCTGGCCGCCCTGTCAGGCAAGCTGACACGCATCGGCCTGTCCGCCACCCAGACACCCATCGCGGCGGTGGCGCGCTTTCTTACCGGTGATGCGTCCGACTGCATGGTGATCGATGCCGGCCATGTCCGCGCGCGCGATCTGCAACTGGAACTGACCGGTGTGCCGCTGGAGGCGGTGATGTCCGGGGATGCCTGGACGCTGGTCTATGACCGGCTCGCAGCCCTGGCGGCGGCCCATCGCACCACGCTCATTTTCGTGAACACCCGCAAGTTGAGCGAACGGCTGGCGCGCCAGCTGTCCCTGCGGCTGGGCGAGGAGCAGGTCATGGCGCATCACGGCAGCATGGCGCGCGAGAAGCGCCATCTCGCCGAGCAGCGCCTGCGCAAGGGCGAGCTCAAGGTGCTGGTGGCGACCGCATCGCTGGAGCTGGGTATCGACATCGGCGATGTGGACCTGGTGTGTCAGATCGCCTCGCCGCGTTCCATCAATGCCTTCCTGCAGCGGGTGGGTCGCTCGGGCCATGCGGTGGGCGGAGTATCCAAGGGCCGGCTGTTCCCGGTGTCGCGGGATGACCTGGTGGAATGCACGGCGCTGCTGCTGGCGGTGCGGGCCGGGGCGCTGGATGTGCTGCAGGTACCCGCGGGCACGCTCGATGTGCTGGCCCAGCAGATCGCGGCCGAGGTCGCCTGCCGCGAATGCGACGAGCGCGAACTGTACGAGCTGATGCGGCGCGCAGTGCCGTTTGCCGGGCTGTCGCGCGCTGACTTTACGGCGACCGTGCAGATGCTCGCGCAAGGCTTCAGCACCCGCCGTGGCCGCCGCGGCGCGCTGATCCATTACGATTCGGTCAATCACAAGCTGCGCGCCCGGCGCGGCACGCGCCTGACCGCCCTCACCAGCGGTGGCGCCATCCCTGACACCGCCGACTACAAGGTGATGCTGGAGCCCGAAGCGCTGCTGGTGGGCAGTGTCAACGAGGACTTCGCCATCGAGAGCAATGCCGGGGACATCTTCCAGCTGGGCAATGCCTCCTACCGCATCCTGCGCGTGGAGCGCGGCGCGGTGCGGGTGGAAGATGCCAGGGGTCAGCCGCCCAGCATTCCGTTCTGGCTGGGCGAGGCACCGGGGCGTACCTGGGAACTGTCCGGCGCGGTCTCGCAGCTGCGCGCCGGCATTGCCGCGCGCCTGGGCGCCGCTGCGCAGGCCTGGGTGATGCAGGTGGCGGGCATCGAAGCCGCCGCCGCCCAACAGCTGGTGGAATACCTGGCCGCGGCGCATGCCGCACTGGGCTGCCTGCCCACGATGGATACCCTGGTGCTGGAGCGTTTCTTCGACGAGGCGGGGGGCATGCAGCTGCTGCTGCATGCACCGTTCGGCGCGCGTATCAATCGGGCCTGGGGATTGGCGCTGCGCAAGCGTTTCTGCCGGCAGTTCAACTTCGAGCTGCAGGCCGCCGCGACCGAGGATGCGCTGATCCTGTCGCTGACGACGGCGCACAGTTTCGAGCTGGCGGAGGTTGCACACTACCTGCACTCCAACACGGCTCTGCACCTGTTGACCCAGGCCTTGTGCGCCGCGCCCATGTTCATCACCCGCTGGCGCTGGGCGGCCGCCATCGCGCTGGCACTGCCGCGCTTTCGCGGTGGCCGCAAGGTGCCACCGCCCATTGCGCGCATGAATGCCGAGGACCTGCTGGCCGCGGTATTTCCCGACCAGGTCGCCTGCGCCGAGAACCTGCCCGGGGAGATCGAGATCCCGGAACACCCGCTGGTCAGGCAGACCATCGCGGACTGCCTGCGCGAGGCGATGGATGCGGATCGCTGGCTGGACCTCCTGCGCCGGATCGAGGCCGGTTCGCTCAAGGTGCTGGCGCGCGATCTCACCGAACCCTCGCCGCTGGCGCTGGAAGTACTGTCGGCGCGGCCCTATGCCTTCCTGGACGATGCGCCACTGGAAGAGCGGCGCACGCAGGCGGTCATCAGCCGGCGCTGGCTGGATCCGACCTCGGCCGCGGACCTCGGTCGATTGGATCCGCAGGCCATCGCCAAGGTGCGCGAAGAGGCCTGGCCGGATGCGCAAAGCGCGGACGAGCTGCACGATGCGCTCAGCTGGATGGGCTATCTCAGCGCGCAGGAAGTGGCGGCCAATCCCACCTGGCAGGGGCTCATCGGCGAGCTGGAGGCACAAGCGCGGGCGGTGCGCCTGGATGGTGCCGGCGGCTCCTTGTGGGTGGCGAGCGAGCGACGCGCGCAGTTTGATGCCCTGTGGTCCGACACGCCGGCGCGGCCGCAGACGCTGGCGGCCATCGTGCACAGCCGCCTGGAGGGTCTGGGGCCGGTGACCGTGACCGCTGTGGCGGCGACGCTGCCGCGAATCGGGCGCGGCGAGCTTGAGGCGGCCCTGCTGTACCTGCAGGCCCAGGGCGTGGTCATGCGCGGCCGCTTTGGCGGCGGCGCCGAGGAAGAGTGGTGCGAACGGCGGCTGCTGGCACGCATCCATCGTTACACGGTGCGCAGCCTGCGCGCCGAGATCGAACCGGTGGCCCCGCGCGACTTCCTGCGCTTCCTGCTTGAGTGGCAACGCGTGACGCCGGCGATGCGCATGCAGGGTCCGGATGCCATGCTGCGGGTGCTGGATCAGCTGGAGGGCACCGAAGTTGCGGCCGGCGCCTGGGAGAGTGACGTCCTGCCCGCGCGTATCACCGGGTACGAGCCGGCATGGCTGGATGAGCATTGCCTGGCCGGACGCTATGTGTGGGCACGCATCGGTGAGTCATCGCGCGATTCTGCTGCAGTGCGCGCCGTGGCCCCGGTGCGGGCGACGCCGATCTCGCTGCTGGCGCGGCGCAACCTCAAATACTGGGCGGCGCTGGGCGCCCAGGAGCCGCAGCCGCCGCTCGGTTCGGGCGCCGCCGCCGTCGCCGCCGTGCTCACCGGCCACGGCGCGAGCTTCTTTGATGAACTGCTCGATGCCACGGGCCTGCTGCCGGTGCAGGTCGAGGAGGCGCTGGCGGAACTGGTGGCGCTGGGGCTTGCCAATTCCGACAGCTTCGCCGGGTTGCGTGCCTTGCTGCTGCCCGCGGACCGGCGTCGGGCGGCCAGCGCGCGCGGCCGGCGCCGGGTATCGCTGTTTGGCATGGCCGACTCAGGGCGCTGGTCGTGGGTGCGCCGCCAGCCCGGGGAGACCCGCGAGGCGGTGGTCGAACAGGTGGTGCGTACGCTGCTGAAACGCTGGGGCGTCATCTGCTGGCAGCTGTCGCGGGCCGAGGCGGCGTGGCTTCCCCCCTGGCGCGAACTGGTCGGCTGCCTGCGTCGACTCGAGGCGCGCGGCGAGATCCGCGGTGGGCGCTTCATCGCCGGGCTGTCGGGCGAACAGTTCGCGCTGCCCGAAGCCGTGGGCGCGCTGCGCGAGATCCGTCGCCAACCCCTCCAGGACCAGCTGGTCTCCTTGTCGGCGGTCGACCCGCTTAACCTGACTGGTTATCTGATAGCAGGGCCGCGCCTGCCGGCGTTAACTGCCAATCGGGTGCTCTATCGTGACGGGCTGCCGGTGGCGACGCTGAGCGCGGGTGAGGTTCACTTCCTGGTGGACATGGACTCGGCCCAGCGTTGGCAGGCCCAGACCGCTCTGATCCGTCGCCCGGCTCCCGCCGTCACTGCGTAACATATACTTACACTGGGTTAGCGCATTGTGTGACCCGGAGATTCCGACTTTTCACGGGGACAGATTCGAGTGCGTGCGCGTCATTGGATAGTCGGCGGGGTCGCAGTGCTGGCATTGGTGGGAGCCTATGTTCTGGGCGACCACTCGCGCTCCCCGGCGCCCGCGGGCAGTGCGCCGCGCCCGCGCGAGGGCCTCTCGGGGATGCTCGATCGCACCCTGGCCGCGGCCGCCGGCAGTTCGGCCTCCAGCACCGCAGCGCCGGCCAGCCCGGCGCCCCTCAGCGCCGCGCCCACGGCCGATGCCGGGTTTGGCTTTGCCGACGTGGAAGCACTGGCCCTGCAGCGTTCGCAGCAGGAGTATGCGCCCGGTTCGTCCAAGCTGCCGAACAGCATCGCCCACCTGACCTACGATCAGTACCAGAGCATCCACTTCCGGCGCGCTGACGCGCTGTGGCGCAATCAGTCGCTGTATGAGGTGCAGTTCTTCCACCGCGGCTTCAATTTCGATCGGCGCGTGGGGATTTCCGAGGTGGTCGACGGCGTGGCCCACCCGGTGCTCTACAATCCCACCTGGTTCGACTTCGGCAAGGTGGTGCGCCAGCCGGGCAAGCTGCCACGGGATCTGGGCTATGCCGGATTCCGGATCCACTATCCGCTGCATTCCCCGGGCTACAAGGATGAGCTGATCGTATTCCTGGGCGCCTCCTTCTTCCGGGTGCTGGGGCGCAACCAGGACTACGGCCTGACCGCGCGCGGCCTGGCCATCAATACCGCCTCCAAGGCCGGCGAGGAGTTTCCCTGGTTCACGGATTTCTGGCTGGTGCGCCCCACCGATCCGGAGCAGCGCACGCTCACGCTGTATGCACTGCTGGACAGCGAAAGCATCAGCGGCGCCTATCAGTTCAAGGTGCGACCCGGCAGCATCACGCAGGTCGAAGTCACCAGTACCCTTTATCCGCGGCGCAGCATCGCAAAACTGGGAATCGCGCCCCTGACCTCGATGTTCCTGTTCGGCACCGACCCTTCGGGACACCGCTTCGATGACTACCGGCCGCAGGTGCATGACAGCGACGGGTTCATGGCCCAGACCGGCGCCGGGGAATGGCTGTGGCGGCCCTTGAACAACCCGCGGGAACTGCGCATCAACCGCTTCATGGACCAGCAGCCCCGGGGCTTCGGGCTGATTCAGCGTGACCGCGACTTTTCGCACTATCAGGATCCGGTGGCGCGCTTCCAGCGCCGCCCCAGCTACTGGATCCAGCCGCTGGGCGACTGGGGCAAGGGTGGCGCCGAGCTGGTCGAAATCCCCAGTGATGAGGCGATTCACGACAACATCGCCCTGTACTGGGTGCCTGAGCAGGCGATCAGCGCCGGCAAGGAGCTGAGGTTCTCCTACCTGCTGTCCGCGCACCTGGACTCGCCGATGTGGCCGCCGGGCGCCAAGGCGATCGCCACCCGGATCACCGCGGCCACGCCCGACGAGCAACGCGACCTGGCCCACAGTGATGCGCGCCGCGTCATCATCGATTTCGCCGGCGGTGACCTCGACGGCCTGGATGCCTCGCAACCGCTCAAGGCGCTGCTCACCGTTAACGGCGGTACCAGCGAGAACGTGACGGTCGAGCGGGTGGTGGAGAACGGGGTGTGGCGGGTGTCGTTCCTGGTCGTGCCGGCGCATCCTCATGACACGGTCGACATGCACTGCTATCTGCAGCTCTACGGCGAGTCGCTGTCCGAGACCTGGACCTACCAGCTCGCCACATGATGGATGCCATTGCGCGCCGTCGCCGACTGCTGTTCTTCGGTCTGACCCTGACCTCCAGCGTGCTCGCAAGTTTGCTGATGCTGGACATCCTGCGCGCCAACAGCCTCACGGTGCTGGAGGCGATGAGCCTGGTGCTGTTCTTCGGGCTTTTCACCTGGATCTCCGGCGCCTTCTGGACCGCCATCGCCGGCTTCATCATCCGCCTCAAGGGCGGCGATCCGCAGGTGATGCAGGCGCACGACGCCGACGGGCTCGCCATCCACAGCCGCATCGCGCTGGTCATGCCGGTGTACAACGAGGATCCCCGACGCACCACGGCGGGACTTGATGCCATCTGGAGTTCGCTCGCCAAGCAGGCGGAGAGCGCGGCCTTCGATCTGTTCATCCTCTCGGACACGCGTCGCAGCGAGATCGGGGCGGCGGAGGAGGCCGCCTGGCGCGCCCTGGTGGCCAAGCACGGCGCTCAGGGACGCATCTTCTATCGACGGCGCGCGCAGAACGTCGGACGCAAGTCGGGAAACATCGCCGACTTCGTGCGCAACTGGGGCGCGGCGTATTCGCACATGATCGTGCTGGATGCCGACAGTGTGATGTCCGGCAAGGCGCTGGTGACCCTGGCGCGGCTCATGGACGCCAATCCTGATGTGGGCATCATCCAGACCGCACCGCTGCCGGTGGGACGGGACACGCTGTTCGCGCGCATGGTGCAGTTCGGCGCCCGCCTCAACGGGCCGATGCTCTCCAGCGGCCTGGCCTTCTGGCAGCTGGGCGAGGCCAACTACTGGGGCCACAACGCCATCATCCGCCTGCACGCTTTCGCCGCCTATTGCGATCTGCCGCGCCTGCGCGGCCATGCCCCGCTGGGCGGTGAGATCCTGAGCCATGATTTCGTGGAGGCCGCCTTCATGCGCCGCGCCGGCTACAAGGTATGGCTGGTCCCTGATCTCATGGGCAGCTGGGAAGAGCTGCCCTCAAACATCATCGACTTCGCGGCGCGCGACCGGCGCTGGGCCCAGGGCAACCTGCAGCACATGAATGTCCTCATCATGCCGCAGCTGCACTGGCTGAACCGCCTGCACATGGTCACCGGCATCCTCTCCTACGCCACCTCACCGATGTGGTTCGCGGTGCTGGTGCTCAGTTCAATCATCACCTGCCAGGAGGCGATCCACGGCTATCAGTACTTTGAGTCCGGCACCCATACCCTGTTTCCGGTGTGGCCGGAGTATCGCGATGGCGAGATTGCGGCGCTGCTGCTGGCGACCATTGTCGTATTGCTGCTGCCCAAGGTCCTGGGTGCAATCCTGGCGTTCATGAACCCCGCCCGCCGCCGCGCCTTCGGCGGCGGCCCGCGCCTGGCTGTCGGCCTGCTGCTGGAGCAGATCTTCAGCATGTTGCTGGCGCCGCCGATGATGGTGTTTCATACCACTTTCGTGCTCACCACCCTGGCCGGCAAGCCCGTGACCTGGAACGCGCAGGACCGCGGCGATCGCGGCGTGACCTTCGGCGACGCGCTCACCCGCCACCGCTGGCAGATACTGCTCGGCATCGTCTGGGGCGCGGTGATCCTGATGTTTGCGCCGCGCTTCATCTGGTGGATGATGCCGGTGCTGGCCGGGCTGCTGCTGGCAGCCTTTCTCACCATGGTGTCCAGCCGCGTGGATGTCGGCCTGTGGCTGCGCCGGCGCGGCCTGCTGCTGACGCCGGAGGAGAGCTCGCCACCACCGGAGCTGGCCGCCATGCACCGCGCGCTGGATCAGGGGATCAGCGACAGCGCGCCGGTGGCGGCGAACCTCGCGCTGGTGGTCCGCGGCGACACGCTGCAGACACCGGCACTGGCGCCGCTGCGCATGGAACCGGCTCAATAGTCCGTGCCGTCGAAGAACTCGACGATCCCGCTCTCCAGGTTGTATTCGGCACCGACGATGAGCAGCCCGGCGCGCTGGCTGAGCTGCTCGAGCATTTCGGAGCCGTGACGCAAATGATCGGCCGACATGCGGATGTTCGCGCGCACCGCCTGCTTGATCAGCGCTTCCGGATCGTTGGCCAGGGAGGTCGACAGCAGCGGCTGCACCGAGGGTCGCACGCGGTTGACGATGCTGCGCAGGTTCGGTGACTGCTCGCGCGAATTGCGACCCAGCTCCTCCAGCGTGGCGATGATGGCGCCGCAGCTGGAATGCCCCAGCACCACCACCAGGCGGGTGCCGTAGCGTTCCGCCGCGAACTCGACGCTGCCGATCTGTGAGGGCGCGACGATATTGCCGGCGACGCGAATCACGAACAGGTCCCCCAGTCCCTGGTCAAAGATGATTTCCGCGGGCACCCGCGAGTCCGAGCAGCCCAGAATGATGGCGAAGGGAAATTGCTGCGCGGCAAGCTCGATACGGCGGCGGGTACCGGTGGCGTCCCGGTCGTTGCGGCTGTCGGAGACATAACGGGCATTGCCGTCGCGCAGCCGCTGCAATGCCTCTTGTGCGGGAATCATCCCCGGCAGTGTCCTTGGCCCTGTCTTTGCTGTCAATTCGACGCGCACAGCCCAAGGCTGTCAGAATCCCAACCCCTGCAGTTCTTGGCCTGATTGCCTTCCAGGATCCCACGATGACTGTGAACCGATACGCCCCGAAGCACCGCCTGATCATGCTGATGAGCGCGACCCTGGGACTGCTCGCCTGGCTGGCACCACCGCTCGCCGGTGCCGCGGATGAGGCGGTGCCGGCCATTCCCACCAACCTCGGCAATGCGGTGGTCAAGGTGTTCGCCACGCTGCGTCTGCCGGATCCCTACCGGCCGTGGACCAAACAGGCACCCTCCGACATCAGCGCCTCGGGGGTGGTCATCGAAGGGCATCGCATCCTCACCAATGCGCACGCCGTGCTGTATGCCAGCCAGGTGCAGATCCAGGGCACGGCCTCCGGCGACAAGATCTCGGCGACGGTGGAGGCCATTGCCCCGGGCATCGACCTTGCGGTCCTGAAGCTCGATGATGACAGCTTCTTCGCCAGCCACGCGCCGCTCGCGCGCGCCAGTGCCCTGCCGCAGATCAAGGACGCCGTGCTTGCGTACGGCTTCCCGACCGGTGGCACCTCGCTGTCCATCACCAAGGGCATCGTGTCGCGCATCGAGTTCGTCGCCTACAACTATCCGACTTCGGGCCTTCGCATCCAGATCGACGCGGCGATCAATCCGGGCAACAGCGGCGGTCCGGCGATCGCCGGGGACAAGATGATCGGCCTGGCGTTCAGTCGCCTCGGGGACGCGCAGAACATCGGCTATATCATTCCCAACGAAGAGATCGAGCTGTTCCTGAAGGATATCGCCGACGGTCACTACGACGGCAAGCCCGCCATGTTCGATGACTTGCAGACGCTGGAGAATCCGGCGCTGCGCGGTTTCCTGAAACTGGACAAGTCGGTGTCCGGCATTGTCGTGCACCAGCCGTACGAGGACTCCGCCGGCTATCCGCTCAAGGAGTGGGATGTCATCACGCGCATCGGCGACACCGCGGTGGATGATCAGGGCATGGTGAATGTCAACGCCGACCTGCGGGTCAATTTCCGGTACATGATCCAGAAGATCGCGCGCGACAATCACGTGCCCTTGAGCATCGTCCGCAACGGCAAGACCTTGAATGTGTCGCTGCCCCTGGTCACCCAGCGGCCGCAGCTGGTGCCGGATCTGCACGGCGAGTATCCGTCGTATTTCATCTACGGTCCGCTGGTGTTCTCGCGGGCCAGTTCGACCTTCACCGCCTTCCTGAATGGCAACGCGACCCTGATGGGCGTGTTCGGCTACATGGGCAGCCCGCTGGTGACCGAACGGGGCGCCATGCCCAGTGCCGAGCGTCAGGAGCTGGTGGTGGTGGCCGGGCCGTTCTTTCCGAGCAAGCTCTCGGAGGGTTATTCGAACCCCACGGCCATGACCGTGCTGACGGTCAATGGCATCCACATCCGCAGTCTTGCGCACCTGGTGAGCGTGCTGCGGGATCTGAAGGACGACAACGTGGTGCTGGAGTTTGAAAACCGCAGCGGCGAGGCACTGGTGTTCCCGCGCGCGCAGATGGTCGCGGCGACCGAGGGTATCCTGACCGACAACGGTGTGCGGGCCCAGGGCTCCACCGACATGCTCGCCATATGGCAGGGCAAAGGCGCGAACTGATGTCCACTGAATCAACGCAGCGCGGCGCGGCGGGCAACCGCGCGGTCACCACCGCCAGGCTCACGCAGATGAAGGCGCAGGGGCACAAGATCGCGGTGCTCACCGCCTACGACTACAGTTTCGCGCGCATTCTGGATGGGGCGGGGCTGGATGTGCTGCTGGTGGGCGACAGCGCCTCCAATGTCATGCATGGGCACGAAACCACGCTGCCCATCACCCTCGACCAGATGATCGATCACGCCGCCGCGGTGGTGCGTGCCGTATCCCGGGCACTGGTGGTCGTGGACATGCCCTTCGGCAGCTACCAGGGCGACAGTCAGCTGGCTCTGCAGAGCGCGGTGCGCATCATGAAGGAATCCGGGGCCCACGCCGTGAAGGTCGAGGGCGGTGCCATCATTGCCGAAAGCATTCAACGCATCCTCTCGGCCGGCATCCCGGTCATGGGTCATCTGGGCCTGACGCCGCAGTCGATATACAAGTTCGGGACCTATGTCGCGCGTGCCACGGCGCAGGAGGAGGCCGAGCAGCTGGTGCGCGATGCGCAGCTGCTGCAGGACCTGGGGTGCTTCGCGATGGTGCTGGAGAAGATCCCGGCGCAGGTGGGGGAGCGGGTTTCGAAGATGCTGACCATTCCCACCATCGGCATCGGCGCCGGTCCGCACACCGACGGCCAGGTGCTGGTGACCCAGGACATGCTGGGCATCAACAAGGAGTTCTCGCCAAGATTCCTACGCCGTTATGCGCAGCTTCACGACGTGATGACCGAGGCCTTTCGTCAATACTCGGCGGATGTGAGGGCGGGAAGGTTTCCGTCGCCGGATGAGAGCTACTGAGCAAAGAACCGCGGTGCGCCCCTGCCGAGAGGGGGTCACGACAAGCGCGCACCGCGTTGCTAGCAACCTTGCGATCGTTCCGATCGCGCGCGTCATCCTGTGACGCCTGGAGTTCTTATTGCAAAGGGGATGCCAGGCACGGGATGCGGCGGCCAGGCGTGTAAGTGACTGATTGTCGGTGAACGTGACCCTGGCGGGCCACCCGGGTTGCACCGAATTAGGACAGCGCGTGCACAGCGAGTGCGCAAGACTTAGGTCTTCGATGAGGATGAACCGATGGATAGACGAGACATGTTGCAGCGGGCCGGCGCCGCACTGTTTGCCGCCGGGGTGCCGTTCGCCGCCATGGTTGAAGGCGCGTTGGCGGCCACCCCGCCCGCGGGCCTGCGCCGGCTGGGCAAGCCCGAGCCTTTCGACTACGCGAAATTGAAGGGCACGGCGCGCCAGCTGGGCAGCAGCCCCTACAAGGCGCGGGCCGACGTGCTGCCACCCGTCATCGCATCATTGAACTGGGATCGCTGGCAGTCCATCCGCTTCCGCAACGAGCAGTCGCTGTGGGCGGGGGATCACCTGCGCTACCAGGTGCGCTTCTCGCATCTGGGGTTCACCATGAAGAAGCCGGTGCGCATGTACGTCATCGAGAACGGCCAGGTCCAGGAGCTGGGCTTCGATCGGGACATGTTCGATTACAGCCACAGCGGCCTGAAGCCGGCGGAGGTGCCGGAAAACCTCGGGTATGCCGGCTTGCGGGTGAATTTCCACACCGACTGGCCCAGCGACATGGCTTCCTTCGAAGGCGCCTCGTATTTTCGGGCGATAGACGGCGACCTGCAGTACGGCATGTCGCAGCGTGGGCTGGCGGTTGACACCGGCATGCCCTATCCGGAGGAGTTTCCTGAATTCATCGCCTACTACCTGGAGCGCCCGCAGAAGGACTCGGACCTGCTGACGATCTATGGCCTGCTCGACTCCCCCAGCGTGGCCGGTGCCTACCGCTTCGTCATCCAGGTCGCCGATACCCTCGTCATGGATGTGGATGCGGCGCTGTACCCGCGCAAGTCGATCGATCGCATCGGCATCGCCCCGGGCACCAGCATGTACCTGTACGGACAGAACGACCGTCGGGCGGCCTTCGACTGGCGTCCGCAGATCCATGATTCGGACGGACTGCAGATCTGCACCGGCACCGGCGAGTGGCTGTGGCGGCCGCTGATGAATCCGCCGGTGGTGCGCACCAACAGTTTCGTGGACAACAGCCCGCGCGGGTTTGGACTGATGCAGCGCGAACGCACCTTCAGCCAGTACGAGGACGACGGCGCGTTCTACAACAAGCGGCCCTCGGTATGGGTGGAGCCCAAGGCCCGTTGGGGCGCCGGCCAGGTCATGCTGGTGGAGATCCCCACGCCCGATGAGACCTTGGACAACATCGTCGCGTTCTGGAATCCGGCCGAAAAGCCGCAGAAGGGCCAGGAGCTGCTGTTCGGCTACAAGCTGTACTGGTGCCGCGAGATACCCGTGTCCTCGGGCCTGGCGACGGCGCGCGCCACGCGCACCGGCATCGGCGGCATTGTCGGTCAGAAGCGCACGCACTTTTCATGGCGCTTCGTGGTGGACTTCGCCGGCGGGGATTTTGGACTGTTGGGGCTGGGCGAGCACGTCATGGTGGTGCCGGTGATCTCCGCCTCGCGCGGCAAGATCGAGATCGCCTCCGCTCGGCCGTACCGTGAACTCAATGGCTGGCGGGCGATGTTTGATCTGAATTTGACAGATGAAAGCCCGGAGCCCATCAATCTGCGACTGTTCCTGAGCGCCGACGGCCAGCCGTTGACCGAAACGTGGCTGTACCAGTATTCGCCGCCACCGCCCGATGAGCGTGATCTGGAGCCGGTTGAACTACATTTGAAAGGGCGCAAGACGTAAGATTGCGGGCGCGGACCGCACTGCCGATGTGCGGCCCTTCATGCGGCTGCACCAAATGCCGGCGCTGCGTGGGTGGCCCGTCGGGAAATCCCCGCGTGGCGCCTGAGCCTGCTCTGGCACACATGTTGCTGCTCTCTCCGGTAGAGGTGGGCATGACTGTGAAGAATCCGGATCTGACTCCCCAGGGCGATTTGCCGCCCAAGACGACCGCGCCCTCGCTGTCGCGCAGCGAAGTCATCGATGCCGTCGCGCGGGTGGTGGCCCGCCAGGGCCCCGGGGCATTGCGCTGGGCCGCGATTGTCAAAGAATCCGGCAGTCCCAGCGTGTCACAGGCCTGGGAGTGGTATCCGGATCTGCAGGCGCTGCTGGATGAGTGCTACTCGCGCACCGCGCAGGGGCTGGAGGAAAGCCTGCTGGTCGGGGAGACCGCGCCGGGCACGGCGCTGGAGAAACTCGCCGCGTTTCTGGTGGCCGCCCTGGATATCCGTCGCGAGCGCGGCTCGTTCCTGTCATTTCGCGTGGGCGACGATCTGCCCGAGCGCCAGCGGCGTCGCTTGCGGGAGCGCGAACTGATGCTGCTGACCCGGCTGAAGCGCATTCTGATGAAGGGCCAGCATGACGGCTCGCTGGCCCTGCGCCACGTGGATTCAGCCTGCGCCATGATTTTCGCCTGCCTTGAAGTGCCGGCCACCGCGGGCGAGGGTCCCGAGCAGCGCATGTGGGACGGGGAGCTGATCGAGCTGCTGCTGGCGGCACTGGCGGAGCCGCATGCACCCGAATCGGTGCTGCGACGCGAGATCGAAGTGGCGCAGGGCAGCTGCCGCTGTGGCGCGGTGAGCTACGAGATCGATGGTCCCTTCGACGTCATGTCCGACTGCCACTGTTCCATCTGCCGCATGCAGCAGGGCACGGCCTTCGCCACTTATGTGTCGGTGCCCATGGGGCGGCTGCGCTGGATCGCGGGCCAGGAGCAGGTGACACATTACGCCGCCCCGTCGGGGCAGCCGGCCGAGCAGCGCTCATTCTGCAGGCACTGCGGCTCACCGACGCCATCGTTGGATGGCGTCGGTGGCACGGCCTACTGTCCGGCGGAGAACCTGCAGCGGGATCTGGGGATCAGACCCCAGAGCCACGTCTTCGTCCGACCCTAGCTACTGATGCCGTGGTCCGCTCATGGCGGCACCGGGAGCCACCGCGGGCGCGGCGCTGCCGGGTTTCACGCTGAGCAGTTCGACTTCGAACTTCAGCAGCGCATTCGGGGGAATGGGCTGCGGCGGGTTCGTGCCGTACGCCAGCTCCGGCGGAATGAACAGCTCGATCTTGGAACCGGGCTTGGCCATCTGTAGCCCTTCGCCCCACCCTTTGATCACCTGGTTGAGCGTGAACTCCGCCGGCTTGCCGGTCTTGTAGGAACTGTCGAAGACGGTGCCGTCCAGAAAGGTGCCACGGTAGTTGACGGTCACCTGGTCGGTCATCTTCGGCGCCTCACCACTGCCCGGACGGTCCACTTTGTATTCAAGACCACTGGCCGTGGTCACGACGCCCGGCTGCTTGCCGTTCTCGGCCAGGAATTTCTCCGCGGCGGCCTTGTTGGCAGCGCCCACCGCCTCTCGGACCTGCCCGATATAGGCCTGTACCTTCTGGCCGTCGTCCGCCGCGGCAATGACCTTGCCGGAGAGGGCGTCGCGCAGTCCCTGCACGACGCGCTCGTAGGCGATGGCGTCCGCGCCCAGGCTCAGGCCATGCAGCTGGGTGCCGACCGACAAGCCTATGCTGTAACTGGCGGCGGACTTCGCGTCGGTGGCCGCGGCCGCGCCAGCCTTCGGCTTCGCCTTGTTGGGCGTTACGGTCTTCGCCGGTGTGGTATTGCCACCGGTCTGGGCCTGGGCCGGCAGCGCGCCGGCCAGCAGGATGAGGGTGCCCACGGCGAGGGCGCCGACGCTGGCGCCATTGAAGCGGGGCGCGTTTGTGGCTGCGCAGTGCCTTGATTTCACGAAACACCTCAGGTGCTGGAGTGGATTTTCGGGCGGCTAGTTTCGCCGTTCGCGGCCGCTCGTGCTTGGATTTCGGTACGGGTACACTTGCGCCCCCCGTCACTACTTGAAGCCCAGCCATGTTTGAGCGTCTCGAACGTGTTCCCGACGATCCGATTCTCGGCCTGATGGCCGCGTTCCGTGCCGATTCTGACCCGAAAAAGGTGGATCTGGGCGTGGGGGTGTTCCGCGACGCCAAGGGCGATACTCCGGTCCTGGACAGCGTGCGCAGGGCGGAGCGCTCGGTGCTGGAACGTCAGACCAGCAAGACCTACGTCGCACCGGCCGGCAATGCCGCCTTCAACCAGGCCATGGAAAAGCTGGTGTTCGCTCCTGGACACCCGGTGTTCGCGGCCCAACGGGTGCGCTCCATCCAGGGTCCGGGCGGCTGCGGGGCGCTGCGCCTGGGGGCCGAACTGGTGCGCCTGGCCGCGCCGCAGGCCACCGTGCATGTCAGTACCCCGACCTGGGCCAACCATGTGCCGCTGATGACGGGCACCGGATTGAAGCTCGGACGTTACCCCTATTACGAGCCGCTGCGCGGTGTGCTGAACTTTGGCGCCATGTGTGCGGCACTGGAGGCGCTGCCGGCGGGTGATGTGGTGCTGCTGCACGCCTCCTGCCACAACCCCACGGGCGCGGATCTGTCGCGCGAGCAATGGCAGGAACTGGTGCCGCTGTTCCGGCGCCGCGGTCTGCTGCCGTATATCGACATGGCCTACCAGGGCCTGGGCAGCGGGCAGGATGAGGATGCCTTCGGCATCCGGCTGTTCGCCGCCGAGCTTCCTGAGCTGCTGGTCGCGGTGTCGTGCTCGAAGAACTTCGGCCTGTACCGCGAACGTGTCGGGGTGCTGCATGTCGTGACGGACCAGCCGGCCATCGGCTTGGCCGCCTTGAGCCACGAGGTGCGCGTGGCACGCAGCATCTATTCCATGCCACCGGATCACGGCGCCGCCATCGTCAATGAAATCCTCGGCGACGAGGCGCTGCGTGCCGGCTGGACGCAGGAGCTTGGCCTCATGCGCGCACGCATCAACGACCTGCGCCGACAGCTGGTGGCGCAGCTGCGCAGCGCCTGTCCGGGACGCGACTTCGGGTTCATCGCGCAGCAACAGGGCATGTTCTCGCTGCTGGGCCTGTCGGTGGAGCAGGTGAAGCGCATCCGCGCGGAACGTCATGTCTACATGACCGACGACAGCCGCATCAACATCGCCGGCCTGCGCGAGGACAACCTCGAATACTTCGCGCAATCCGTGGCGCATGTACTGGGCTGAACATACTGCGCGGCTGCTGAGCAGGCTCGAGAGTCTCGCGGCGGACTTCGCGCCGCACCTGGATGAGGCCGAGCGCCAGGGGCGCATGCCGCGGGCGGTTTTTGGCCCGCTGTTGCGCGAGGGATTTTTCCGGCTGTGGATTCCGGCCGCCCATGGCGGTCTGGAACTGCCGCTGGGCGCCGCGCTGCGCATCTACGAGGCGGCCGCCGCCCTGGATGGCTCGCTGGGTTGGGCCGTGATGATCGGCGCCGGCGGCGGCATGTTCGCGGCCTGGCTGCCGCCCGCCGCTGCCCAGGAGCTGTTCTCGGCGCCGCTGGCGCTGGTGGCCGGCTCCGGCGCCCCATCCGGTTTCGCCGAGCGCGTACCGGGCGGCTATCAGGTGCGCGGCGCCTGGCGCTATGCCAGTGGCGCGCACTATGCCTCGGTGTTCACCGCCGCCTGCGTCATCACCGAAGGCGGCATCCCGGTGCCGGATGCGGCCGGCAGGCCTTTGGTGCGGGCCATGTCGATCGCACCGGCCGACGTGCGCATCCTTGACAGCTGGGATACGACCGGCATGCGTGGCACCGGCAGCCACGACTTCGAAGTGCAGGCGGCGCGGGTGCCCGAGCATCATTCCTTCTCCGTGATCACCGATCAGCCACGCGCGAGCGGCCCGCTGTACCGGCTGCCCTTCAGCGTCCTGACGGAACTGCCGGTGAGCGCGGTTGGGCTGGGTATCGCGCGTCACGCGCTGCAGGAGTTTTCCCAGGCACTGCCGGCACAGAAGGCCGGCGCGGGCGCCGCGGCGATCGCGACGCGCTTCGCGCAGGCCCAGGCGATGCTGGAATTGGCCGCGGCCGCCATATACGCCGTGGCCGAAGAGGCCTGGCAGAGCGTGACCCAGGGCGGCCGGCCGGATACGCGGCAACTGGCGCGCATCACCGCAATCTGCTGTGTCTCCCAGGAGCAGCTGCGCGAAGCCATCGGCGCGGTGGCGAGCGTCGCAGGAATGCTGGCCATCGATCGGCGCAGCGGCTTCTCACGCGCCTGGCGCGACCTGCAGACCCTGGGCGCGCACGGCAGTCTCGCCCCGCAACGGCTGATCGGCGCCGGCCACGAACTGCTGGATCAGGGCCCGCGCAATGACACGATGAGCTGAGCCAGCGTGTTGATCGGCGCAGCGCACACGCTGCCCGTGCACACATAGGCCAGCGCCGCTTCGCGTGCCGGCTTGTCCGCCAGCCCCGGCGGCAGATCCGGGGTATCCGCGGGCACCGCCAGCACCATGCGTCGCGGCGCGTACAGGCGCGCGAGCTGGCCGCGCCATTCCTCGATCTGCGCCGCCGGGCCGCGGATCACGATGATCTGCGGCGGGTGCAACAGCTCCTCGAGCGCCGCCAGCAGGGATACGTGCGCCTGGGGACGCTGCACCAGTGCGTGCCAGGCTGCCCGCAAGGTGCCTTCGGCTGCCGCGAGCCACTCCGGACGGCCCAGCAGGTGGCCGAGCCGCTGCAGCGCCAGCGCCGCAATCGCATTGCCCGAGGGCGTGGCCTCGTCCGCAAACACCTTGGAGCGGTGGATCAGCTGCTCATGATCGTCGGCGGTGAAGAAAAATCCGCCCTGCCGTGCATCGTGAAAACGCTCCATCATCACCTGCGCCAGTTCGCAGGCGAAGTGCAGCTCATCGGTGCGTACCCGCACCTGCTGCAGTTCGAGGATGGCATCCAGCAGGTAGGCATAATCGTCGAGGTAGGCGCTCAGATGCGCTTCATCGCCCAGTGCGGTCGCCAGCAGCCGGCCCTCGCGCCACAGGTTGCGGCGGATGCAGTTCAGCGCATCGGTGGCTGCCGCGGCCAGCTCCTCGCGGGCCAGGGCGCGCGCGGCGATGGCAAGGCCGCGGATCAGCAGCGCATTCCAGGAGACCAGCACCTTGTCATCGCGCTCCGGGCGCACGCGCGCGCCGCGCGCCGCCAGCAGCGTGGCGCGGGCCGCGTCGATGTCCGCGCTGATCTGTGCTTCATCACGGTTCAGTTCGCGCGCGATCGCATCCAGCGGCCGCCACGCATGCAGATGCCACAGGCCTTCGAAATTCGCTTCGCGGTCCAGCCCAAAGCGGGCCGCGAAGGGCGCAAATTGCGCGGGCGGCAGCAGTTCGCGCACCTGTTGCACATCCCAGGCGTAGAACTTGCCCTCGTGGCCTTCGGAGTCGGCATCCAGGCTGCTGTAGAAGGCTCCCTGCAAGGAGCGCATCTCACGCAGCGCCCACTGTGCGGTACCCGCGGCGATGCGCGCATAGAAAGGATCGCCGGTGGCGATGGCGGCCTGGGCGTACACGGCCAGCAGCGAGCCATTGTCATAGAGCATTTTTTCGAAATGCGGGATCATCCAGAACTGATCCACCGAGTAACGGCAGAAGCCGCCGCCCAGCTGGTCATTCAGGCCGCCTTCGCCCATGCGGCGCAGGGTCAGTGTCGCCATGAACAAGGCGTGCAGGTCGGGCGAGTCGCCGGCACTGCTGGCATGCCAGTCGCGCAGCAGCCGCTCCAGTGCATTGGCGTGCGGAAACTTCGGTGCGCCGCCAAAGCCGCCGTACTCGGCATCGAAGCTGGCGGCCAGATCGCGGCGCGCAGCCTCCAGCGGCAGCGCGCTCAGCGGCTCATCGGCCCCGAGCGGCGGCGGCGCCATCTCGTCCAACACCCGCACCAGGGATTTGCCCTGGTTGCGCAGTTCATCCAGATGGTCGCGGTAGTACTCCAGGACCCGGTTCAGGACCAGCGTGAAGGGCGGCATGCCATGGCGCGGCTCGCGCGGAAAGTAGGTGCCGCCGAAAAACGGCCGCTGATCGTCATGGCAGAGGAACATGGTCAGTGGCCAGCCTCCGCTGCGCTGGGTCAGCAGCTGCTGTGCGATCTGGTAGATCCGGTCAACGTCCGGGCGCTCCTCGCGATCCACCTTGATGTTGATGAAGTTATCGTTGAGCAGCTTTGCGGTGGCCTCGTCCTCGAAGCTCTCCTCGGCCATGACGTGACACCAGTGGCAGGCCGAGTAACCCACCGACAGGTGCACCGGCCGGCCGCTGCTGCGCGCTGCCGCAAAGGCCTCCGGCCCCCACGCATACCAGTCCACCGGGTTGTGCGCGTGCTGGCGCAGGTAGGGGCTGGTCTCGCGACTTAACCGATTGGTGTAACGGGGCGTGCCGTCGGGGTTCAAATGCCGGGTTCGGGCCATGTGGCAAAGGATACACCGGGGCATCCGCTATAATTCGCCGCGGGCTGAGCCGCTTGAATTCCTCCAAGGCAATTTTGACCACGACAGTGCCCGAGCTGCGCCTGAAGCGCGG
>DATHMK010000020.1:0-13202 GCA_035487155.1 Steroidobacteraceae bacterium | reverse complement strand
ACGGCACCTTCACCCGGGTGGTGTCGATGACATTCTTGAACTGCACGAAGATGCCCTGCGCCGTCTCCGGCCGCAGGTACGCGACGTCATCCTCGGTGGCCGTCGCACCCACGTAGGTCTTGAACATCAGGTTGAAGGCGCGCGGCTCGGTCAGCGTGCCAACCTTCTCGGCGTCCGGCGCCACCACATGGCCCCAGTCGGCGTGCGGCAGCTGTGACAGCGGCACGGCGCGCGCTTCCCCAAAGGCTTTTTCAGCTTTCTTCTTCTGTTCCTGCTCGCTGGCCGTATCAGGCATGAAGGCGAACAGCGGCTTGCCGTTGCGGTCGCCGCTGACGGGCACGTACAGCATCAGATGATCGAACCGATAGCGCTGCTTGGTTTCGCGGCAGTCGACCATGGGGTCGCTGAAGCCGGCGATATGCCCGCTCGCCTCCCAGACCTTGGGATTCTGGATGATGCTGGTGTCCAGCGGCACGATGCGCACCGGCTCCCCGTTGGGACCTGGTTCGCCCCCGCAGGGGTTCAGCACCATGTCCTCCCACCAGGCATCGCGCAGGTTCTTCTTCAGCTGCGCACCCAGCGGCCCGTAATCCCAGAAGCCGCTCTGTCCGCCGTAGATCTCGGAGGCCTGGTAGATGAAGCCACGGCGCTTGGCCAGCGCCATGATCTTGTCCATCGACTTCGGAGTCGTCACGACGCGTTGACGAACTTGGTGACCAGGCAGGTCTCCAGGCCCTCAATGCCCTCCTCCGAACCATGGCCGCTTTCCTTGATGCCGCCGAAGGGCGACTCGGGAACCGAAATCTGGAAGCTGTTGATGCCGATCATGCCGGCCTCCAGCTGCTCGCCCAGCAGATTCACGGTGCGCGAGGAGCGCGAGAAGGCGTAGGCCGCCAATCCGTACGGCAGGCGGTTGGCGCGGGTGATGGCTTCCTCGAAGGTGGTAAAGGAATTGATCAGCGCCACCGGTCCGAAGGGTTCCTCGTTCATGATGCGCGCGGTTTCGGGAATATCCGACAGCACCGTCGGCTGCCAGAAGTAGCCCTTGCCGGCGAGGCGCTCGCCACCGGCTTGGAGCTTGGCGCCGTGCTGGCGTGCGTCGGCCAGCAGAGTCTGCATGGCCTCCAGGCGCCGCGGGTGCGCCAGCGGACCCATCTGCACGCCCTCCACCAGACCATCTCCGACCTTCAGCGCGCGGCTGCGCCGCGCGAAGCCCTCGACAAACTTTGCATGGATGGAATGGTGGACATAGAAGCGCGTGGGCGACACGCACACCTGGCCGGCATTGCGAAACTTCGCCGTCACCGACAGGTCGAGCACCTGCTCCAGATCGATGTCGTCGAATACCAGCACCGGTCCGTGTCCGCCCAGTTCCATGGTCGTGCGCTTCATGCCCTCGGCCGCAAGCTTGGTGAGCTGCTTGCCCACCGGAATCGAGCCGGTGAAGTGAACGGCACGGATGATGGGCGAGCCGATCAGATGCTCGGAGATCATGGAGGGCACGCCGAACACCACCGACAGGACACCCTTGGGCAAGCCCGCATCCAGCAGCGCACGCGCGATCTCCAGCGCCGATCCCGGGGTCTCCTCGGCGGGCTTGAGGATGCAGGTGCAACCGGCCGCCAGCGGCGCGCCGATCTTGCGGGCCGGATTGCCCAGCGGAAAATTCCAGGGCGCAAATCCGGCCACCGGACCCACCGGCTCCTTGAGCACCGACATGCGCACTCCCGGGGCGCGCTGCGGCAGCACCCGGCCATAGGCCCGGCGTCCTTCCTCGGCATACCACTCGAAGATCTCCGCCGCCATGCCCGCCTCCACCCGCGCCTCGGGCAGGCTCTTGCCCTCCTCCATGGTGGCGATGCGCGCGATATGGTCGGCACGCTCGCGCAGCAGGTCGGCGGCCCGTTTGAGGATGCGGCCGCGCTCATTCGGCGGCATGGCGCGCCAGGCCGGATAGGCATCGCGCGCGGCGGCCAGCGCCTGGTCAAGGTCGGCGCGCGTGGCCAGCGGCAGTTCCCCGAGCACCTCCTCGGTGGCCGGATTGATCACGGGCAGCAGTTCACGGCCGCCGCCGGCGACCCATTCCCCGCCAATCAACAGACTCAGTTCGGTGTATCGGGTTCGCAGCATGGTGCTCTCCAAAACAGGGTCCGCATCCTAACAAACCCCCGCCCGGCCGACCACGGATGACATAACTGTCATATACTTACGAGGTGCTGTGGCTGAAAGCTTTCCACGTCGTGTTCCTGGTTACCTGGTTCGCCGGGCTGTTCTACCTGCCCCGCTTGTTCGTCTATCACGTGAGCGCCGGCGATGCGATCAGCCGCGAGCGATTCGTGATCATGGAACGACGGCTGTTCACCATGACCACCATCGGCGCCGTCCTGACCGTGGTGTTCGGGATGCTGATGGTGATGATGGCGCCGGCCTACATGAGGCAGGGCTGGCTGCACGCCAAGCTGACCCTGGTGCTGCTGGTCATCGCCTACCACGCATGGTGCCTGCCGTTGATGCAGGCCTTGCGCGACGGGCGCAATCGGCATTCGGAGCGCTGGTTCCGCCTGTTCAACGAAGCACCGACGCTGCTGCTGATCGGGATCGTCATCCTCGCCGTGGTCAAGCCGGCCTTCGGCTGAAGAGCCGGCTGGGTCCCGGGCGGCCTGCGGCCGCCGGGACCGGTAAACCGCCAGGGTCTAGAACAGTCCGACGATCCTGCCGGACTCGTCCACGTCGATGGCATTGGACGATGGCACCTTGGGAAGTCCCGGCATGGTCATGATGTCACCGCAGATCATCACGATGAACTCGGCGCCCGCATTCAGGCGCACCTCGCGGATGGTCACGATGTGCCCGGAGGGGGCGCCACGCAGCTTCGGATCGGTGGAGAACGAGTACTGCGTCTTGGCGACGCACACCGGGTAGTTGCCGTAGCCCGCATCCTGCAGCTGCTTGATCTGGTTACGCACTTTGGCATCCGCGGCGATGTCCGAGGCGCCGTAGATCCTGGTGGCGATGGTCTTCATCTTCTGCCACAGCGGCTCGCTCTCTTCGTACACGAACTTGAAGGTGCTGGGCTGATCGGCCATCTTCACCACCTCCTCGGCCACCGCGATCGCACCCTTGCCGCCCTCGGCATAGTGGCGCGCCAGGATGACCTTGGCGCCGCGGCTGCCGGCGCGCTCGATGAGCACCTTGATCTCCGCGTCGGTGTCCTCGCTGCGATGGTTGATCGCCACCAGGCACGGCAGGCCGTAGTTGTTGCGCACATTGTCGATATGGCGCTCGAGGTTGACGATGCCCTTCTCCAGGGCCGCCAGGTTCTCCTTGCCAACGTCCGCGACTTCGACGCCGCCGTGGTACTTCAGCGCGCGCACCGTGGCGACGATCACCGCGGCCGCGGGTGTCAGGCCCGCCTTGCGGCACTTGATGTCGACGAACTTCTCCGCCCCCAGGTCGGCACCGAAGCCGGCCTCGGTGACCACATAGTCGGCCAGGCGCAGCGCGGTCTGGGTCGCCATCACCGAGTTGCAGCCGTGCGCGATGTTGGCGAACGGACCGCCATGGATGAAGGCCGGATTGTTCTCCAGGGTCTGCACCAGGTTCGGCGCCATGGCATCGCGCAGCAGCGCGGTCATGGCGCCGTGGGCCTGCAGATCGCGGGCCAGGATGGGCTTCTGCGCCGCGGTGTAGCCGACGACGATCTTGCCCAGCCGCTCCTTGAGGTCCTTGATGCTGGTGGCCAGACAGAAGATGGCCATGACTTCGGAGGCCACGACGATGTCGAAGCCGTCCTGGCGCGGATAGCCATTGCCGGGACCACCCAGGCCGATGACGATCTCACGCAGTGCGCGATCGTTGCAGTCGACCACGCGTCGCCAGGCGATGCGGCGCACGTCGAAGCCGAGCTGGTTGCCCTGATGGATGTGGTTGTCGATCAGTGCGGCCAGCAGGTTGTTGGCGAGCGCGATGGCCGCGAAGTCGCCCGTGAAGTGCAGGTTGATGTCCTCCATCGGCACCACCTGCGAATAGCCGCCACCGGCGGCGCCGCCCTTCATTCCAAACACCGGGCCCAGCGCCGGTTCACGCAGGCAGATGATGGTCTTCTTGCCGATCCGGTTCAGCGCATCGCCCAGTCCCACCGTGGTGGTGGTCTTGCCTTCGCCGGCCGGAGTGGGGGAAATGGCGGTGACCAGGATCAGCTTGCCCTGCGGCCGATCCTTCAGGGTCGCGATGTAGTCGAGGGAAATCTTGGCTTTGAAGCGCCCATACGGCTCCAGGGACTCCTCGGGGATGCCGAGTCGCGCCTTCGCGAGTCCGACGATCGGCAGCATTTTGGCCTGTTGGGCAATTTCGATATTGGAAGCTGGAGGTGCCATGCAGGTTCTCGGGTTCAGGTGTGTCGAAAGGGCCGTAAATGTAGCACGACCGCTGCCGCCGCGATCGCGGGAGGTTTATCATCGCGATCCCTTATCATTGGTATCTATGAAGCAAATCTGCGCCACGGATCTGCGGCCGTTCATCCGCACCATTCCCGACTATCCCCGCCCCGGGGTCCAGTTCCGCGACATCACCACCCTGCTGGGCAATGCGCAGGCGCTGCGCAGCACCCTGGCGGAGTTGAGCGCACCGTGGAAGAGCGCGGGCGTCACCCACATCGCCGCGATCGAGGCCCGGGGGTTCATATTGGGCGGGGCGATGGCCTGCCAGCTGGGGGCCGGGTTCGTACCGTTGCGCAAGAAGGGCAAGCTCCCGCACACGACCATACGCGTGGAATATTCGCTGGAATACGGGCTCGACGAACTCGAGATGCACGCTGATGGCGTAAAGGCCGGCGACCGTGTATTGCTGGTGGACGATCTCATCGCCACCGGCGGCAGTGCGGCCGCTGCAGTGCATCTGCTGCAGTCCCTCAAAGCCGAGGTGGTGGGTGCGGCCTTTATCATCGACCTGCCTGAGCTCGGCGGATCGGCCAAACTGGAGAGCACCGGCATCAGAGTGCTCTCGCTGGTCCATTTCGACGGACACTGACGGGTCCCATACTTGCAAGCAGATTGCATAATGCGAGGAGTACAGCCATGACCCAGGAGACCCCCGGCACCGAGGCGCTGGCCGCCGAACTGCGCCGGATTGTTGAACAGGCCGAACAGCTGATGGCTGCCGCCGGTGCCGACACCGCCACCCTCGGGGCCTTGAAGGACCGGGTCAATGAAACCATCGGCTCGGCGCGCGAGAAGCTGGCCGATCTGGAACAGGATGCGCGCCAGCGCGGCCGCCGCGCCGCGGTGGCCACCGAGTCCTGGATCAAGTCCAACCCCTGGGCGGCCCTGGCCATAGGCGCCGGCATCGGGCTCATCGTGGGCGCGCTGGTCATGCGCGGCGGCCCGGCGGCGCCGGCGGAAGAGCCGGATCTTTGAACTTAAGATGAATCCCGCCACACCCTCATTCACCGAGCGCAGCCGCTCATTGCTGCGACAGCTGCTGGCCATGGGCCAGACCCGGCTGGAGATGCTGGGCCTGGAAGTGGAGCGCGAAGTTGGCGCGCTCGGCCGCGAGCTGCGCCTGGCCGCGATCTGCATCATCGCGGCCTGGCTGTCGGCCACCGCCCTGTTGCTGTGGATCGCCGTGGCGTTCCCGCGCGCGGTGGGACTTTGGATACTGGGTGTGCTGTGCGTGCTGTTCGCCATCACCAGCCTCGTCAGCTGGCGCGTGCTCCAACGCGTGAGCCGGCGCGAGCGGCTGTTCAGCCGCCTGGCTGACCAGCTGCGCCAGGACGCGCAGGCGCTGGAGAGCCTCACCGGAGCGGATGAGCGTGACTGACACGGCCGGTGTGCCGCGTTCGGTGGTGATTGCCCAGCGCCTGCAGATGCTGGAAATCCAGGCTGCGATCCAGCGCACGCAGCTGGCCGCGACCTTTGGCCAATGGCAGCAGCGCAGCACCTTCAACTGGGTGGCGAGCGCGGCGACGGCGGCGGCGAAAGTGGCCGGCGGCATGCTCGCCACGCCGACGGCCAGATGGGTGCTGACGGCGCTGCTGATGCGCCTGATCCGCGGGCGCGGCTAGCTCAGGCGATCCTCTTCGGCCTGGTGTTCGGCCGCAGGCAGGGGCACGTCCGGCTCCGCCGTGGCATCACCCGGCGCCAGATCAACCGCCGGCCCGGCGCCACTGCGGCCGTTGTACACCTCGAGCCGGTTATACAGGGTCTTCAGGCTCACCCCGAGAATGTCCGCGGCCTTGCGTTTGACGTGGCCGCACTGTGCCAGGGTCGCCAGGGTCACGCGTCGCTCGACTTCCTCCAGCGGCGTGCCCACGCGGATGGTCACCGTGGCGCCATCATCCGCGATGGACTGCGCGCTCCCCATGGGCAGACCACACTCGATGACGTCATCGGCCATGATATAGGCACGCTGCACCTGATTGCGCAGCTCGCGCACGTTGCCCGGCCAGGCATGCTGGTACAGCCGCGCCAGGCTGTCGGCGGAGAAGGTCTTGGCGGTGCCTTCGGCGCGGTTGAGCTCGGCGAGAAAATGCCGCGCCAGCAGTTCCAGGTCCGCGCCGCGCTGGCGCAGCGGTGGCAGCCGGATCGGAAATACGTTCAGACGGTGATACAGATCCTCGCGCAACTTGCCATCGGCCAAGGCGCGCTCCGGCTCGCGGTTGCTGGCGGCGATGATGCGTACGTCGCAGATGATGGGGGTTACCCCGCCCACTCGACTGAAGCTGCCGGTCTCCAGCACCCGCAGCAGCTTCACCTGCAGCTCCATCGGCATCTCGGTGACTTCATCCAGGAACACACTGCCGCCATGGGCGCGTTCGAAGAAGCCCTTGTGCAGCCGGTCCGCTCCGGTGAAGCTGCCGCGCTCGTGGCCGAACAGCTCACTCTCGATCAGCTGCGGTGATACGGCGCCGCAGTTCAGCGGCAGGAACGGGGCTTCGCGGCGGCGGCTCAACTCGTGCAGCGTCAGTGCCGCCAGTTCCTTGCCCGTGCCGCTCTCTCCCAGCAGCAGCACGGTCGCCGAGGTGGGCGCGACGCGCGCCAGCTGGTCGTACACCGTCTGCATGGCCGGTGCGCTGCCCAGCAGGCGGCCAAAGCGCCCGAGCCGGCGTAATTCGTGTCGCAGTGCGCCAATCTCATTGCGCAGCGCAGCGGTCTTGCGCACATGGCGCAGCACCGCCTGGACACGGTCAAGTTCGGCGGGTTTGACGAGGTAATCCGTGGCGCCCGCGCGCAGCGCAGCCACCGCACTGTCCACGGTGGCATGTCCGGTGACGACGATCAGATCCGGCGCATCCGAGGGCGGCAAGTCACGGGCGAGTTCTATACCTTCCCCATCGGGCAAGCGAAGATCGGTCAGAACTACATCGGGTCGCCGCCGGCCCAGATGCTCCCGCGCGGCCCGCAGCGTCGGGGCGCCGGTTGACGTAAACCCTTCAAGGCGCGCCACTTCCTGCAGCCAATCGAGCACGTCCGGGTCATCATCGACGATAAGGGCATGGGGCATAAGACCAGCCTACCACGGAAGCGGAGCGGTTCAGGTTACAGTAGATTTTGCAACCACTGTACTTCTTACAGCGTCGTTACAAAGCGGCGGCAAGGGAATAAATTTCCTGCAAACCGGGCCTTGGGACGTAGCGGCAGGGCCACAAAGCACGCCTGGCGCCCTGGCGCTGCAGGCGCAGCGCTCAAGGTAAGTGGCGCCTGCGCCTACAGCGGCGCGGTATCGGTGCCGGCCTTTTTTCCGGGGTGCACAGCGCCCCAGTGGCATATCAATTGCACATCAGGCGGTGATTGACCCCCCCGATTCGGCGGGCCGGCAGGACGGCCCGCTTTTTTCTGCCCCGACGCTGCGCGGGTCGCTGACGTCACGCCTTCGCGGCCAGCTGCGCCAGGGCCTCACCGGTCACGCGATGAATGGTCCAGTCCTGGGCGGCGCGCGCGCCCAGGCCGCGATAGACCTTGAGCGCCGGTTCGTTCCAGTCCAGCACCGCCCATTCGAACCGACCGCAGCCCCGCTGCAGCGCCAGGCGCGCCAGCCACGCCAGCATGCGCGTGCCCAGTCCGCGGCCGCGCGCCGCCGGTCGTACGTACAGATCCTCCAGGTACAGCCCCGGCTTGCCGAGGAAGGTCGAGAAATTATGAAAGTACAGCGCAAAACCGCAGGGCACCTCATCCAGGCAGCCGAACACCGCTTCGGCATAGGGTCGCGGGCCGAACAGCGCGGCGTGGATATCATCGGCGGTTGCGCTTACCTCGTGTGCCAGTCGCTCGTATTCAGCCAGTTCGCGCACCAACTGCATGACCAGTTCGACCTCATCGGCGCGCACCGGGCGGATGCTGAGGCAGGGCGCTGTCATCCCGTGGCCTGCAGGCCCTGGGCGATGCCGCTGACGCTGGCCAGCAGCGCCTCGAACAGATCGCGGTCCTCGCGCCCGGTCGCGCGCCAGCGCCGCAGCAGATCCACCTGCATGAGATTCATCGGGTCCACGTACGGATTGCGCAGCTGAATCGAGCGCTGCAGCTGCGCCTCGCCATCCAGCAGTTCCGCATAGCCCTTGATGGCGAGGATGTGCTGGCGCGCCGCCTCGTATTCGGCGCGAATGACATCGAAGCGCCGGCGCAGCGGCGGATCCACCAGCTCCTCATAGGCATGGGCAATCTCAAGATCGGCGCGCGCCAGCATGGCCTCGACATCATCCACCAGGGCACGCAGGAATTGCCACTGGCTGCAGGCCGCCTGCAGCGTGGCGAGGCCATGGGCCTGGATGGCCGCGCCCAGCCCGGCGCCGGCGCCGAACCATCCGGGCAGCAGATGACGGGACTGGAACCAGGCGAACACCCAGGGCACGGCGCGTACCGAGTCGATGGTGGTCGCCGCCGTGCGGTAGGCGGCGCGCGAGCCGATCTGCATGCGCTCGATCACATCGATGGGCGTGACCTGGCGAAAGTAGTCCTGGAAATCAGGCTCGCCGAACACCAGGCGCCGGTAGGCGCCGAGGCTGGCCTCGGCCACTGTGGCGGCGCAGGCCTGATGCCGCGGATCCACCGCCACCAGCGCGCCGCGCCGTGCCTGGCCCACCGCCAGCGCCAGGGCGCTGAAGGCGCGCTCCAGCGTGCGCATGGCGATGGGTCGCAGGCCATAGCTTTGATTGACCACCTGACCCTGTTCGGTGATCCGCAGCACGGTGTTGAGCGCTGCGGGGGGCGCGGTGCGCACCAGGGCGTCGATTCGGCCGCCGCCCAGGGCGATGCTGCCGCCGCGGGCGTGCATGATGACCGGATTGGCGACCACGCCCTTGAGCGCCTCGGAGAGCGCCGCCTGGGCACGGTGGATGGCATAGCGGGCATTGCAGATGCCGCCCTCCTTGCTGATGTCCGCATGCCCCAGGACCACGCCCTGGCGTCCGCCGCGCCCCGCCAGGTGGCGCTGGTAGGTGGGATCCACCAGCAGCAGCCGCATCAGATCCGCGCTGCGCTCCAGCGTGTCCAGGCATTCAAACATCGGCGCCACGTCCACCGCGGCCTCGCCGCTGCGCTTGTCCCAGGCTTCGGCCCAGCGCGCCAGCAGCAGCACCGCCAGCACGTCATCGATGCCCAGGACACCGCTTACGATGTAGTAACCGATGGCATCGGGCCCATAGCGGTGCCGGCCCTGCACCATGGCCTCGAACACCCCGCGGCTGCGGCGCCCCTGCGGGTCAAGCTCCATGCGCGGGCCCTGGTCGCGCGCCAGTGCGCCGCTGAGCAGTTCCTGACGCTCCTGCGGCGTGCGCTCCGGCCAGCTCGGATCCGCCAGCCCCTGGGCGATGACCTGGTGATGCACCGAGGTGTGCTGGCGCACATCCAGGGTCGCCATGTGGAAGCCGAAGGTCTGAACCCGGCGCAACAGCCGCTGCACCGAGTGATGACCGGCGTTCCAGCCCTTGTTGGCCCGCAGGCTGTCGCTGATCAGGCGCACGTCGGATTCGAATTCGCGCGCCTGTTCATAGCCGTTGGGGCGGCCCTCCACGGCATTGCGCAGCCGGGTGCCAAGCTGCGCCAGGAACACGCGGTAGGGCATGCGATCGTGGCGCGCCGGCGTCATCGCGCGCGAGCCCGGCACCAGCGTGTTGTAGTGCTCGATGCGCTTGGCGAGCGCCGCGGACACACTGACACGGCTGGCGCTTTGCGACAGCTCCTGCGCCAGGGTCTGGCACTCCTCGAAATAGGCGTTGAGGATGACGCGGTTCTGGCGGTCGAGGGTTTCGCGGATGGTCTTGCCGTTGACGTCCGGATTGCCGTCCATGTCCCCGCCCACCCAGGTACCAAAGGCGATGATGCGCGGCAGTTCCAGTGCCTCTGCGTCAATGCCGTATAGCTTCTCGAGTGCCTCGGCGACCTCTTCGTAGAAATCAGGCACCACCCGGTACAGCACCTCGCCCAGGTAGAAGAGCACGTGTTCGCGTTCATCGGCGACCGTGAGCCGTTCGCGCGGGTGATCCTCGGTCTGCCAGGCGGTGGTGATCTCCGCGCGCACGCGATTCCACACCGCGCGTGACTCGCCCGGCGTCAGGGTCGGATCGAGCCGGTCCAGCAGCAGCTGCGCCACCCGCTGCTGCTTGCGCAGCATGGTGCGCCGTGTCGACTCGGTGGGATGGGCGGTGAACACCGGCTGGATCTGCAGCTGCGGCAGGATGGCCAGCACCTCCTCGAGCGTGGCACCGGCCGCCTTCAGGGTGCCCAGTGCGTCCTCGATGCCGCCAGGCTGCGGCCGGCCGCTGTCCTTGAGGAAATACTCGCGGCGACGGCGGATGCGATGCACTTTTTCCGCCAGGTTGACCGTCTGGAACCAGGCCGAAAATGCCCGTACCAGGTCCCGTGCCTGCGCCGGCGGCCGGCCGCGCACGCGGGCGGCCAGTTCACTGTCTGCCGTGGCATCCCCTTCGCGGCGATTGATGGCGGTGACGCGGTCCTCCTCCACCGTGGCCAGCAGCGCGGCGCCGCCCTGCTCGCGCAGCACGCTGCCGATGAGATCCCCGAGCGCATGGACGTCCTCGCGCAAGGCCTCGTGCTTGGGCGGAAAATGGATCTGCTGGCGTTTCAGGACGGATTCTCCAAAGCGTTCGACGGGCCGCGCCGGCCGGTTACCCCGCCAGCAGCACACCCTCGGCATGTTCGAGCGCCTCGGGCTGACCGCAGATCAGCACCAGGTCGCCTTCGCGCAGGCGGGTGGCGCCATCGGGCGCGTGGCCCAGTATCCCGTGTCGGCGGATCCCCGTGAAGGCCACCGCGGCGCCGCGCTCGCGCGCCTCGGCCACCGAGCGACCCACGGCCCAGGCACCGGGCGGAATGACGACGGTCCGCACCTCCTCGCGCTGCCCCAGCAGCTCCGCGGGCACCGGTGAGTCGCTATGCGGGCGCACGTTGCGCAGCAGGGCGTAGCGGGTGTCGCGCACCTGGCCGAGCGTCTGCACCACCCGCGCCACCGGCACGTTCAGCGCCCGCAGGGCGGCCCCGACCAGGTTCAAACCCATTTCAAAGGTTTCCGGGATGATCTGCGTCGCCCCCGCGGCACTAAGATCAGCCGCATGCGCATCATCCACGGTGCGCACCAGGATCGGCACGTCGGCGCGCAGCCGCCGCACCGTGCGCACGATGGCCAGCGCCACGCCGGGGCTGGAGAAACACACCACCACGGCGCTGGCATGATCGCAGCCGGCGCTGACCAGCATGTCCTCATCGGCCGAGTCCCCGTACAGCACCGGCTCGCCGGCCTGGCGGGCGGCACGGATGCGCGCCGGGTCAAGATCCAGCGCAATGTATTCAAAGCCCTGCGATTCCAGGACCCGCGCGACGCTCTGGCCCACCCGGCCATAACCGCACAGGATCACGTGATCGCGCTGGGCGATGCTGCCGGTGGGTTCGAACTCCAGCGGGCCGGGCAGGTTGGCCGGTGGGCGCCGCTCGCGCAGCACCAGCCGCGCGAGGCGCGCGTTGTTGGCCAGGATGAAGGGACTGAGCACCATCGACAGCACCACTGCGACCAGCACCGGCTGGGTGATGCGCGCCGGCGCCGCCGCGCTTTGCAGGATCAGGGTGAACAGGGCGATACCGAACTCACCACCGATCGACATGACGATGCCGGTGCGCACCGCCTTGAAGGTCGAGGGCTCGAACAATCGGGTGGCCAGCGCGGCCACCGCGGCCTTGATGAGCAGCACTGCGCCGAGCAGCGCCATGATCAGCGCGAACTCATGGGCCAGCAGCCCAAGATCCAGCAGCATGCCGACGCTGATGAAGAACAGGCCCAGCAGGATGTCGCGGAACGGCCGGATCACGCTCTCGATCTGATAGCGGTATTCGGTTTCGGCGAGCATCATGCCGGCCAGGAAGCCACCCAGCGCCAGTGACAGGCCCGCCAGATGCGAGGTCCAGGCCGAGGCCAGCACCACCAGCAGCACCGCCAGCGTGAACAGCTCCCGCAGCCGGCTGTGCGCGATCTCGTGAAACAGCGGCCGCAGCAGCCAGCGGCCCGCGGCCAGCACCGCCGCCACTGCGGCCACACCCCCGGCCACGGCCGCCGCCACGGCGGCGGCGGAAAAATCGCCATGCTGGCCGCCGGCCAGCGCCGATGCCAGCGCCAGCAGCGGCACGAATGCGATGTCCTGGAACAGCAGCATGCTGAAGGCCAGGCGCCCATGGGTGCGATTGATTTCCCCGCGATCCGTGAGCGTGTGCAGGATGATGGCCGTGGAGCTCATGGCGATGGCGCCGCCGATCAGGGAACCAATCAGCCAGGGCAAACCCAGGCCGCGGGCGATGCAGGCAATGGCCGCCATGGTCGCGCCCACCTGCAGCGCCCCCAGGCCGAACACCTCGCGGCGCACCGCCATCATGCGCGGCAGGGAGAATTCAAGGCCCAGCGTGAACAGCAGGAACACCACGCCCAGTTCGGCAAGATCGCGGGTGGTATCCGCCTGGGTGATGAGCCGCAGCGCGTGCGGCCCCAATGCCATGCCGACCACCAGATAGCCCAGGATCGAGGGCCAGCCGATGCGTCGCGCCACGGCCACGACGAACACCGAGGCGGCCAGCATGATCAGGACCTGGGTAAGGGGCTGTTCGCCCACCGCCGCGGCCTCAGTTGTTCATCAGGATGGTGGTATCGAAGCTCTCAAAGCCCTGGATCGCACGCTTCTAGGCATTGAACACCAGCCGCTCGGCAAC
>DATHMK010000019.1:0-73486 GCA_035487155.1 Steroidobacteraceae bacterium | reverse complement strand
GCCCTCCTCCAGGTGGATCGGACCGTTGGCAAAACCCTCGATACGGATTTTCGGACCGGAGAGGTCCAGCAGCAGCGCCACGATTTCCTGCGCCTGGGCGGCGGTGGCGCGCACCAGGTCCAAGCGGCGTTTGAGATCGGCGCGGGTGCCATGCGAGGCATTGAGCCGCACGACGCTCAGGCCCGACTTCATCATCTCGAAGAGCACCTTCGGGTCATCCGTCGCCGGCCCCGCGGTGGCCACGATCTTCGTGCGCTTCAGATTCCTGACCGTCTGCACGGGTACTTGCGGGCTCTTACTGGTTTTCACGCGCGTTCTTCCAGGATGGCGACTGCCGGTAAGGTCTTGCCCTCGACGAACTCGAGGAAGGCACCGCCGCCGGTGGAAATATATGAAATTCCCTTTTCCACATCATACTTCTCGATGGCCGCGAGGGTATCCCCGCCGCCAGCAAGTGAAAAGGCCCTGCTGTCCGCAATCGCCCGCGCCAGGGTCCGGGTGCCGTTGCCAAACTGCTCGAATTCGAACACACCGACCGGACCGTTCCACAAAATGGTGCCGGCCTTGTGCAGTTCCAGCGCCAACTGCCGTGCCGTCTGCGGGCCAATGTCCAGGATCAGCTCCTCCGGGCGCACCTCCGCCACGGGGCGCACCTGCGCCTGCGCAGTGGCTGAGAACTCATTGGCCACGACCACATCAGTGGGCAGCGGTATCGCGGCGCCACGCGCCTGCGCCTGGTGCAGAAGCCTGCGCGCCGTATCGAGCATGTCCTTCTCGTACAGTGACCGGCCCACGGCCACGCCCGTGGCCGCCAGGAAGGTATTGGCAATGCCGCCGCCAACGATCAGCTGATCCACTTTGGACAGCAGTGACTCCAGCACCGTCAGCTTGGTGGAGACCTTGGAGCCGGCCACGATGGCCACCAGCGGCCGGGCCGGCTTATCCAGCGCCTTCTCCAGGGCTTCCAGCTCCCCCACCAGCAGCGGCCCGGCGCAGGCCACCGGCGCGAACCGCGCCACCCCATGGGTGCTCGCCTCGGCGCGATGCGCGGTGCCGAATGCGTCCATCACGAACACGTCGCACAGCGCGGCCATGGCCCGTGCCAGCTCCTGCTGGTCCTTTTTCTCGCCCTTGTTGAAGCGTACGTTTTCGCACAGCACCGCCTGCCCCGGCTGGCAGTCAAGGCCGGAGAGCCACTCCTTGCGCAAGGGTACCGTCGTGCCGAGCAGCTCGGACAGCCGCTGTGCCACCGGGGCCAGCGAGAACTGCTCGTCATAGACGCCCTCCTGCGGGCGCCCCAGATGCGACATCACGAACACCTTCGCGCCCGCCTGCATGGCCTGGCGCAGCGTCGGCAGCGCCGCCCGGATCCTGGCGTCGCTGCTCACCACGCCACCGGCCACCGGAACATTGAGGTCCTCGCGGATCAGCACCCTCTTGCCCGCAAGCTCGAGGTCCGCCATGCGGCGCAATTTCATCAGGCAGCCTTCGACCAGGCGATGGTGGTATCGAGCATGCGGTTTGAGAAACCCCACTCGTTGTCGTACCAGGCACAGACCTTCACCAGCGCGCCGCCCACCACCTTGGTCAGCGTGCCATCGAAGGTGGAGGAATGCGCATCGTGATTGAAGTCCACGGACACCAGCGGCGCCTCGGTGTAGGCCAGTACGCCCTTGAGCTCGCCCGCGGCCGCGGCGGCCTTCATCAGGCCGTTGATTTCCTCCACCGTGGTGGCGCGGGCCGCCGTGAAACTAAGATCCACCAGCGACACGTTGAGGGTGGGCACGCGCACCGCGAAGCCGTCGAGCTTGCCGTTGAGTTCGGGCAGCACCAGGCCCACCGCGGCCGCCGCGCCGGTCTTGGTCGGAATCTGCGACATGGTGGCCGAACGCGCGCGCCGCAGGTCCTTGTGGAACACGTCCGTGAGCACCTGATCATTGGTGTAGGAGTGGATCGTGGTCATGACACCGGCCACCAGACCGATGTGGGTGTGGAGCACCTTGGCCACCGGCGCCAGGCAGTTGGTGGTGCACGATGCATTGGAGATGACGGTATGGCTGGACTTGAGCACGTTGTGGTTCACGCCGTAGACCACCGTGGCGTCAACATCCTTCTCGCCCGGTGCTGAGATCACCACGCGGCGGGCGCCCCCGGCGATGTGCAGGCCCGCCTTGGCCTTGCTGGTGAACAGGCCGGTGCATTCCAGAACCGTGTCGACACCGAGCGTGCCCCAGGGAAGCTTGGCCGGATCACGTTCCGCGAGCACCCGGATGCGATCGCCGTTGACCACCATGGAATCCCCGTCGACGCTGATCTGGCCCGGGAACCGGCCGTGGGCGGTGTCGTAGCGGGTCAGATGCGCATTGGTATTCGCATCGCCCAGATCGTTGATGGCCACGATCTGAATTTCGCCGGTGCGTCCGGATTCATACAGGGCACGCAGCACATTACGTCCGATGCGGCCATATCCGTTGATGCCCACCTTGATCGCCATGTCAAATAGTCCTCTTTACTTATCAGCGTGTTAGCAGATTTCTTGGGCCGCGCACGGGCGGGGGGTGCATTCTCCCCCAGATACGGCAGGGGCGGCAATGGACATGCGCCGATCCCGTCACAGGCACGGCGCGGCCGCTCTGCTACGATGCCGCAGACAGTAAATTCGCCGCGAATTTGCCCAACATGACGCCACTTCGCCTGCTGCATTTCACCGATCTGCATCTGTCCGGAGACGAGACAGCGCTGCTGCGCGGCCAGCGGCCGGCGGCCACACTGCGGCAGACCCTGATGCAGGCATTGGCCCAGACCCAGGCGCTCGGCTGGCGCGCCGACGCCGTGGTGGTCACCGGCGATGTGGTTCACGATGATCCGCGCGGCTACGAGCTGTTTCGCCGCGAGTTCGCGGCGCTGGGCCTGCCCGTATGCTGCATCCCGGGCAACCATGATGATGCGGCGGCCATGGCGCGGGCCCTGCGCGAACCGCCGTTCGTGACCCACGGCGCGCTTGATCTTCGCGGGTGGCGCCTGGTGCTGCTCGACACCAGCGTCTCGGGACAGGACGGCGGACACCTGGCGCCCGCACAGCTGCAGCTGCTGGAACAGTCACTGGCCACGGCCAGCACTCCGGTGCTGGTGTGTCTGCACCATCATCCGGTACCCATCCACAGCGACTGGCTGGACCACATCGGCTTGGACAACGCCACGGACTTCTTCCGCATCATCGATGCGCACCGCACGGTGCGCGGGATCCTTTGGGGACATATCCACCAGTCCTTCGACGGGCTGCGCCGGGGCGTGCGGCTGCTGGCGACGCCCTCCACCTGCGCCCAGTTCCTGCCGCATTCCCACGATTTCGCCATCGACCCGCGACCCCCGGCGTTTCGCACGCTGGAGCTGTGGGCTGACGGCAGTGTGATCACTGAACTTTACTGGGTGGATTCATGCGGCACTGGTTCCTCGCACTCGGCCTCCTCGGCAGCCTGAGCGCCCAGGCGCAAAGCCCGGTGTGGGCGCTGCATGGCGCCCACAACACGGTATATCTGGCCGAGTCGGTGCACCTGCTCAAACCCGGCGACAGCGCCCTGCCCGCGGCCTTCACCCGCGCCTACGATGACTCCAGCCAACTGGTGATGGAGATGGACCTGGCGAAGCTCGACACCAGCAATGTTTCGGAGTGGATGATGGAACACGGCCGCTATCCGGAAGGCCAGTCGATGCAGCAGGCCCTGGGAGCGGATCGTTTTGCGCGCGTCGTCGCGCAGGCCACCACCCTGGGCCTGCCCCTCGAGCAACTGTCCGTACTGCGGCCGTGGGTGGTGGCACTGACGCTCACCGACCTCATGTATCTGAAACTCGGCTACGACCCCGATTCAGGCGTCGAGGAGCAGCTGGTGGCCCGGGCCCACAAGGACGGTCGTGCCACGGCCGGACTTGAAACCCTGGATGAGGAGCTCGGCCAGCTGGAGCACATGTCCCCCGAGGATCAGGCGCGCTTCCTGGAACTGACGCTGCAGGACCTCAAGGATACCGGGGATGAAACCGACCAGATGCTGAGCGCCTGGCGCAGCGGTGACAGCCGCGCGCTGGCGGCGCAGCTCTCCGATGCCTACCAGGAGTTCCCGGAGCTGTATCGGGTGCTGGTCAGCGAGCGCAATCAGCATTGGCTGCCGCAGATCAAAGGCTATCTGGCCGCGGATCACAATGTGCTGATCGTCGTGGGCGCCCTGCACGTGGTGGGCAAGGGTGGCCTTTTGGAACTGCTGCGCGGCGCCGGCATTGCCTGCACCCCGGTGCTGGCCTCCGCTGCGGCCGCCGTTCAGGCGCCGAGCAGTTCGCGCCACTGAGACACGACACGGTCCAGGGCGAAGCGCGGGTCTGGCGCAACCCGCGGGCGTGCGCCGCCGCGCCACTCACGAATGCGGTCGACGTAGGCATCAAACAGGCCGGCGCGGGCGGCGAGGCGCGCCGGCATTTGCCGCCAGCGCGGCGCCAGTGCGCCCACGGCGGCCTCATAGCAGCGATAGGCGCGCCTGACGGGCAACAGCTGCCGTGGATCGGCCACCACCTCCGCGGCGGCGCCGAAATCATGGGTCAGCACCGGGGTACCCAGCGCATGTGATTCGGCATACACCAGCCCGAAGGTCTCGGGTATGCGGAAATTGGGATGAAAGGTGCACAAGGAGCGCCGCACCTGAGCGTGCATCAAGGCCTGGGGCTGCGGCCCGAGCAGTTGCACTCCCGGCAGCGCCGTCCAGGCATCGGCCTTGTATCCCGGATTGCCCACCACCAGGCGCATGTCGGGCAGGGCGCGGCGCAGGGCGCCGAAGGCATCCAGCGCAAACGCGAGGCCCTTGTTGGGCGATGCAAAGAACACCAGCTGGCCCTCATCCACGAGGCTGCCGTCGGGCTGCAGCGCCGGATCCAGCGCATTGTATCGGGTGCACAGCGGCAGGCCTTCAAGCCCCGCCCAGCGCAGCGTATTCGACACATCCTTGCGCTGCGTGTCGGAAACACAGATGAGGGAAACCCGGGCCCTGCGCAGCAGGTCGGCCGAGCTTCGCAGGCGCCGTCCCCGCTTGCTCCCGGGTCGGATCTTGTCATGCAGCCACAGATGCAGCTGCGCCTTCGGAAACAGGTCCCTTGCCTGCGCCAGCGAGCGCGACTCCCGGATCACCACGACGTGGTCGGCCTCCAGCGGCTGGATCGGCAGGTATCGCTCCCAGGCACTGCTGCGATTGTGCTGCATCACCCAGGCGCCGAGCTGGTCGGCGATACGCATCACACTGGCCTCCGTGCCCTGCACCGCGCGTTGCTGGAATGAACGGGTGTCGTAGGGCAGCGGACTGACGGTGTCCAGAAAGACGACGCGGCTCATCGCGATCCCTGCGCAGCGAGCATCGCCAGCGCCTCCAGAACCTGCGGCATCGCATCGGTTATGCCGGCGGCGCGAACCCTGGCCAGCAACTGCCGGCGGACCTCCTCATCGGCGTGCAGAGCGGCCACCGTAGCGCTGATGGCGCCGGCCTCAAGCGGTGCCGCCAGCAGCAGCCGCCGCTCCTGGCAGCGCGCGATGTGGGCCGCCTGGTCATGGGCGATGGGCACTGCCACGCAGGCGCAGCCGCAGGCCAGCGCCTGAACCATCGTGTCCCCACCGTTGCTCACGACCAGGCGCGCGCGTCGCATCAGCTCAATCAGCTGCGCCTGGGGCAGCAGGGGCAGACACCACAGCAGGCCGCTGCCGGAGGTGGGCGCCACGCCCACCAGAATCGTCGGCAGGCCGCGCGCGGCGAGTGCCGTGGCCGCAGCGCCGATGATGTCCGGGGCCGCGCGGGCACCCGGATGTGCCGTGCCACCGCCGGGCACGACCAGCACGAAATCGCGCAGGTCCGGCAACAGCTCGGCGGCCGCGACCGCCGCAACCGGCAGCAAGGTATCCAGGAAGCGCAGCCGCGGCCCGCCGGCCACTTTGAGCTTCAGTTGTTCCAGCCAGCCCGGTTCTCCGGCAATGAAGCGCGGGTAGGCGATCCAGTGTTCGCTGAGCATCCGCATCCAGCGGAAACGAAACGCCTTGGCGCGCTGGCGCCGCCGCGAGCTGATGTAGACCACGCGCGCCCCGGCGGCATGGGCCGCACGGATCTGCGCCGTTCTGCCGGCATTGTCGAAGATCACGATGTCCGGCCGCAGTGCCGCCAGCAGCTGCAGGACCTGCGGGGTGTGCAGAGTCGCAGAGCCCGGCAGCAGGGTGGCCGGAAACGGGCACTGCGCCGCATAGGGGGCCTGCGCACTCAACACAAAATGCAGCTGTGCCTCAGGCCAGCGGCGCTGGACCGCGAGCGCAATCTCCCGCGCGCGTGCATATTCACCGAAGCCGCGCGCCGCGGAAACCGGTACCAAAAGCACTTTCATGGCGCGAGGATACCAGCCCGCCGCCGGCACCCGGCGTGCCGGCTAGCTCGATGCGGCGCTGCTGCGCGGCGTCACGTAGCGATTGCGCGTCAGGCGCTGCTCGGGCGCCAGCGCACCCAACCGCTCCAGGCGCGACTCGACGCTGGCGAGACTGCGATGGTGGTCGGCGGCAATCTGCAACAGCGGCTCGCCGCTGCGAAATGCCGCCAGCACCTGGGCGTCATCATTCGGCCCCCAGGGCCGCCCGGTATTTCTGGGCAGGCGCGCCCGGCGTCGCGAGCGGGCCTCCTCCGCCTCCAGCACCGCCAGCGCGCACAACAGCGCCCGGATCACCACCGCGTGGTGCAGCACCATGGATTTTGGAATGGCGTAGCCCGTCACCGGGTCAACGCCTTCAAGCAGGGATCTGAGGGTCGACTTTGCTGCCGCGAGTTCCATGGGCATCGCACCAGGTTGGCTGCGGATCATTCTGCGAACAATTGCTGCGGCAGGACAGCCGCAAATCTGGTGCAATTGCGCGGCAATGCGCTCATTTGCCTGGTTCCTGGGACTGCTGCTGCTGGCGCTGGCGGTCATGGCGGGCCTCACCTATCCGGTGTGGCAGCTGCTGCATCCGGTATTCGGGTTTCCCTTCCACCGGGTGGCCGACCGGCTGGGAATGCTCACCCTGGCGGTGGGCTTCTTCCTGGTCGCCCGGCGGCTGCGCCTGGCGGATCGCCAAAGCCTGGGGTATGCCCTGCCGCCACGGCGCTTCCTGCGCGAAGCCGCCATCGCCTTGGGCATCGGCGTGGCGCTCATGGCCATCATCATCGGCATCATGGTGGCGCTGCACCTGCGCCTGCTGCGTCCGGGGGTTGAGCTCAACGCCGCGGTCCTCGCCAGGATCGCGGCGCAGGGCCTGGCGCGCGGCATCGGGGTGGCACTGATAGAGGAAACCTTCCTGCGTGGCGCAATGTGGAGCGGTATCGCCCGCGAATCCGGCGCACTGGCCGCGACGCTGCTGACTTCCCTCATTTATGCCCTGACGCACTTCGTCAGCTCCTACCACGTGCCGCCGGATCAGATCGGCTGGCACAGCGGCATCGACATGCTGGCCGGCTCCTTCGGCGCCTTCGCGCGCCCCTGGGACGTGGCCGATGCCTATATCTGCCTGTTCGCCGTGGGTGTGGTACTGGCGACGGCGCGCATGCGTACCGGTAATGTGGCCGCAAGCCTGGGATTGCACGCCGGCTGGGTATGGGTGATCACCTTCGTGCGTGAAACCTCGGTGGCCGATACCGCCAATCCGTTGCATGGCCTGCTCAGCCACTTCGACGGCGTGGTGGGCTGGCTGGTATGCGCATGGGTGGTGCTGGCGGGGTTCGCCCTGGAGCGCTTCTACCGCTGGCGAGTCAGCCGCTAGGCAGCATCGGCGCGAGCCACTCGAGGCGCTGCAGGGGATCATGCTCTTCCAGGCTTTGCTGGCGCTGCGCGGCCGACAGCGGCAGCAACTCCAGCAGCCGGAAGCCCACCCACTCGGCATCATCGAAGTTACGCGGTATATGGGCGTAGGCAGGTGGCAGCTGCGGCAGCACCTCGCGCAAGGTGGCGACCAGATGCGCATGCCGCGATGGCACCGGCGCCGGCGGATGCGCCGGGCGCCAGATCACCTGTCCCACCGCCAGTCCGTCGGCCTGATCCGCGCGTCCTTCGAGACGAAATACCCGCTCGCCCAGGCACAGCAGTCCCAGCAGTCCATTTGAAAGCGCGTGGAAATCGACGATGCGGGCACTGGTTCCGGTCAGCGCCGTCTCACTGACCGCGCCCGCCTCCGAGCCGTGCAGAATGCGCACCACCCCGAAGGCCGTGCCGCTGCGCATGCAGCGGCCGACCATGTCCAGATAGCGTGGTTCGAAGACCTGCAGCTGCAACGGACCGCCGGGCAGCAACACCGTGTGCAGAGGAAAGAGCGGCAGCTCGGCCGCCACCGGGTCAGGAGCCGGAGTTGCTGCCGTCATGGGCCCCTGGCTCGCGCAACGCGCTCAACAGTTTCTCGTGCAGGCCGCCAAATCCGCCGTTGCTCATGATCAGCACGCTGTCACCGGCGAGTGCCTGCGCGCTCAAGGTAGCGGCCATGGCATCGATGCTGGCGACCGCGTGCCCGCGCCGACCCAAGTCGCGGATCAGGGGCGCGGTATCCCAGCCCAGGTCGGGCGGTGTGAAGATGAAGACTTCATCGGCCGCGGCCAGCGCGGGCGCGATGAGCTCACTGTGCACGCCCATGCGCATGGTATTGGAGCGCAGCTCGAGCACCGCCAGAATGCGCCCCTGCCCGACGCGGCGTCGCAGGCCATCCACGGTGGTGGCGATTGCCGTCGGATGGTGCGCGAAGTCATCGTACACCCGGACCCCGCGCACTTCGCCGCGCAATTGCATGCGCCGCGCAATGCCCTTGAAGCCGCGCAGCGCCGCGATGGCAGTGGCTACCGGAACCCCGGCGTGGTGCGCGGCCGCGATGGCCGCCAGCGCGTTCTCCATGTTGTGCGCGCCCATCACATCCCATTCGACGGTGCCGCGCACCGCACCGCCCTCGAGCACCTCGAAGCGCGAGTAATCGGCCGCGCCACTCGAGCCGGCGCGCCAGCGGGCCTGCAGGCCCGGGCCGCTTTGCGCACCGGAGAAGCCCTGCAGCGGCGTCCAGCAGCCCATCTTCAGGGTCTGCGCCAGGCGCTCATCACCCGCGTTCCAGATGATGCTGCCGGAACCGGGCACGGTGCGCACCAGATGATGGAACTGCCGCTGGATCGCCGCGACATCCGGATAGATGTCGGCGTGGTCAAATTCCAGATTGTTGAGCACCAGGGTGCGCGGGTGGTAGTGCACGAACTTGGCGCGCTTGTCGAAAAATGCCGTGTCGTACTCGTCCGCTTCGATGACGAAGAACGGCGCGGTGCCCAGCCGTGCGCTGCTGTTGAAGTTGGCCGGCACGCCACCGATGAGAAACCCGGGCGCGAGCCCGGCGTACTCCAGTATCCAGGCCAGCAGCGAGGTGGTCGTGGTCTTGCCATGAGTGCCCGCCACCGCCAGCACCCAGCGGTCCTTGAGAACCTCGCGCGCCAGCCATTCGGGCCCCGAGGCATAGGGCAGGCCGCGATCCAGCAGCGCCTCCACCACCGGTATGCCGCGCGTCATGACATTGCCGACCACCACCACATCCGGTGCCGGATCCAGCTGCGCGGCCTCGAAGCCTTCGACCAGGTCGATCCCCAAGGCCCGCAGCTGTGTGCTCATGGGCGGGTAGACGTTGCGGTCGGAGCCTGTGACCTTGTGACCGGCCGCCTTGGCGATGGCGGCAATCCCGCCCATGAAGGTGCCGCAGATTCCCAGTATATGAACGCGCATAATGCGCACATTAACAGACAAAATCCGGACCAATTGCAACGATGATGATCACACAACGGCAGGACCTTGCAGCACTCGCCCAGCGTTTGCTGCAAGCCCCTGCCATCGCGCTGGACACCGAGTTTCTGCGCGAGCGCACCTACCGGGCGGAGCTGTGCCTGCTGCAGATCGCGGACGGCGCGGGCGCCTGGTGCGTGGATCCCCTGGCGCTGCCCGATCTCTCGCCGCTGCACGCGGCCTGCGGCGGCCCCGGCATCAAGGTCATGCATGCCTGTCGCCAGGACATCGAGGTGCTGCTGCCCGCGGCCGGTTTCGTCACACCGGTGTTTGATACGCAGATCGCCGCGGCGCTGACCGGAATGCCGGCGCAGATCGGCTATGCCGAGCTGGTACGACGTGTGACGGGCCGGGAACTGAGCAAGGCGCACACCCGGACGGACTGGTCGCGGCGCCCGCTGTCGGCAGAGCAGATCGACTACGCGCTGGATGATGTCCGCTACCTGCTGCCGATCCGCGAGCACCTGCTGCAGGAACTGACGCGCCTGGGGCGTCTGCCCTGGCTGGCGGAGGAACTGGCTGCGCTCAAGGATCCGGCCGACTACGCCGTGGATCCGCAGTCGGCATGGCTGCGGATCCGGTCCTTCAAGGCACTGGATGCCGATCGCGCGCGCCTGGCGCAGTCGCTGGCCGCCTGGCGCGAACGTCGCGCCGATGAGCGTAATCGCCCGCGCGGCTGGATTCTGGACGATGCGGTGCTGCGCGACATCGTGGTCAGGGTACCGCGCAGCTTGGAGGAGCTGGCGGGATTGGCCGACATGCAGCCCGGTTTCATCAAACACAACGGCGCCGAGATACTGGGGCTCATCGCGGCCGCCGGGATGCCGGCGGCGCTGCCGCGCCTCAACTCGCGCGGTGCGCCGGATGCCCAGAAGGCCGCGCTGTTCAAGAAACTGTCGGCGGTTCACCAGGCGGTGGCCACCGAGTTCAACCTGCCGCCGGAGATCCTCGCCACCCGGCGCGATCTGGAGCAGCTGGCCGACGGGCAGCAAGGCGCAGCGCTTATGACAGGCTGGCGACGCGAAGTCATCGGTCAACGACTGCTGGCAGCGCTATGATTGGCTGATGGACGGCAACGGCGCACAGGAAACCGATGATCCGCGGCGGCGTATTGCCGAGGAGCGGGCCTTGCGCGTTGAGGCCGAACGCGTCAGCCGCCTGAAGGACGAGTTCCTGTCCACCCTTGGGCATGAGCTGCGCGCTCCGCTGCATGCCGTGCTTGGCTGGTCACGTCTGCTGGAATCCGGACGCCTGGCACCCGAGGACGTGCAGCGCGGCGGCCAGACCATCGATCGCAACGTGCGCATACTCGCCCAGCTGGTGGATGACCTCATCGACATGAGCGGCCTGCTCAGCGGCCGTCTGCGACTGGATCCTGAAGAAACCGATCTGGCGCAGATCGTCGAAGCGGCGCTGGAGACCATGCAGGCGACGGCCGACGCCAAAGGCGTACGACTGGAAAAGAACCTGCCCTCCCAGGCCTGCCTGGTGTTCGGTGATCGGCAGCGACTGCAGCAGGTGGTGTGGAACCTGCTCAACAACGCCGTGAAGTTCACACCCCGCGGCGGACTCATCACCACCACCCTGACACGCGCCCTGGGCAACTGGGAAGTGAACGTCACCGACAGCGGCATCGGCTTGAGTCCGGCCGCGCTGAACCTGGTGTTCGACCGCTTCAGCCGCAGCGAGGAGCCGCGACGCGGTCCGCCCGGCCTGGGCTTGGGGCTGGTCATCGTCAAGCAGGTGATCGAGCTGCATGGCGGGCGGGTGTGGGCGACCAGCGCCGGGGAAGGTCATGGCGCGACTTTCGGCGCGCTGCTGCCACGGTTGGCGCCGCACGAGCCGGTGACCGACGTGGTGGCACTGGAGAGCGCCGATCTGCACGGGCTGCGGGTGCTGCTCGTCGACGACGACAAAGAAACGCTGGAACGTGCCCGTCAGAACCTGAGCAGCGCGCGGGCGCTGGTGGCCACGGCGACCAGTGCGGATTCAGCGCTGCAGGCGCTGCGTACCTTCCATGCGGATGTTCTGATCGCGGATCTGACCATGCCGGGGCGCAATGGCTACGACCTGATCCGAGCCGTGCGCGCCAAGCTCAGCGCTCAGGAGCTGCCCGCCATCGCGCTCACCGATTTTGCGCGGCCCGAGGATGCGGTGCGTGCCCACGATGCCGGGTTCCAGATGCACCTGACGCGGCCCGCCGAGTCGGACGAGCTGGTCAGCGCCGTGGCGCAACTGACGCGGCGCACCTGAGCCCGGCACTGTCGTGACAACCGTCGCCTCAGCGGTGACGGCGCGCCTTGGCCTTGCTGGACCCTTGGGACCTTGCAGCAACCGGCTTGGCCACTTTCCGTTTCGCTGACTTCCTGGCCGCGCGTTTGGGTGCTGGCTTCCTGGACGGCGGTCTTTTGGCGGCTTTGCGCGGCTTGCGCGCCGCCTTGCGGGCGGCAGGCTTGCTGCGGGGCGATTTCCGCGCCACGGGCCGGATGGCAGCGGGGCGCGCAGCCGGGGTGGCGGCGCCGCTCAGTACCGCCTCGAGCCTGGCCGTCACGACATCCAGATCGCCTTGTGCGTCGATGCGCTTCAGCAGCCCACGCTGTGCGTAGAACTGCGCCAGCGGCCGCGTCTTCTCATCGTAGACCTTGAGACGCTCGGCGACCGTTGCCTCGTTGTCGTCGGGACGCTGGAACAGATCATGCGCTGCACCGGTCTTGGGGCAGGTCTCCCCGGTTGCCGGCGGTGAGGTGAAAATGTTGAAGACGCGGCCGCAATTGCGGCAGGTGCGACGGCCGCCGATGCGGCGCACCAGCTCCTCGTTGTCGACCTGCATCAGCACGACGACATCCAGCGGCTGGCCGACCTGCTGCAGCAGCTCCTCGAGCGCCGCGGCCTGGGAAAGGTTGCGCGGAAAGCCATCCAGAATGAAGCCCCGCGCCACATCCGGCAGCGCCAGCCGTTCCCGGATCATTCCCAGGACGATCTGGTCAGCCACCAGCTTGCCGGCATCCATTGCAGACTTGGCCGCGATGCCCAGCTTGCTCTGTGCCGCAACCGCGGCACGCAGCAGGTCGCCGGTGGAGATCTGGGGAATGCCGTGGCTCGCGATGAGGCGCTGCGATTGCGTGCCCTTTCCCGAACCCGGAGGTCCCAATAATACGATGCGCATATGAACTTCCGCCCCCTGGTCGGCCTTTGGGCCGATCTTCCCTGACTTATTGAGGCTGGCCACGTTACCGGCCACGCCGGGGTTGGTCAATGAACGCTCTGAAAGGCACACGATGCTCATGATTTTGGCTATTCTTGCAAGCCCTTTTTCAGCCGCTGACGGCGACGCCAAATGACCCGAAAAACCAGCAGATCAAGCGTGCAGCGCAATGCCTTCTACGCCCAGTCGGGCGGTGTCACCGCCGTCATCAATGCCTCCGCGTGCGGTGTGATCGAAACCGCCGCGAAGCACCCGCGGCACATCGGCAAGGTCTACGCGGGCCGTCACGGCATTATCGGCGCGCTGACCGAGGATCTGATCGATGTCAGCAAGGAAAGCCGCCACACCATCCGCGGCCTCAAGTACACGCCGGCGGGCGCCTTTGGTTCGGCGCGTTTCAAACTCAAGAGCCTGGAACAGAACCGGGCCGAATACGAGCGCCTGATCGAGGTGTTCCGCGCCCATGACATCGGCTACTTTTTCTACAACGGCGGCAACGACTCCATGGACACCGCCCTCAAGGTGTCGCAGTTATCGCAGTCGCTGGGCTATCCGATCAGCTGTATCGGGGTACCAAAGACCGTTGACAACGACTTACCGCACACCGACTGCTGTCCGGGATTTGGCTCGGTGGCCAAGTACATCGCCGTGTCCACCCGCGAAGCCGCCCTGGATGTGGCATCCATGGCGCGCACCTCCACCAAGGTCTTCGTGCTGGAGGTGATGGGCCGGCATGCCGGCTGGATCGCCGCCGCCGGCGGTTTGGCCGGACGCAGGCCCGATGAGGCACCGCACATCATCCTGTTCCCCGAAATTCCCTTTGACCAGGCAGCCTTCCTGGCCAAGGTCAAAAGCAGCGTGGACAACTGCGGCTACTGCGTGGTCGTCGTCTCGGAGGGCGCGGCCTATGCGGATGGTCGCTTCCTGGCGGAGGCCGGCACCAGGGACGCCTTCGGACATTCGCAGCTCGGCGGTGTCGGCCCGGTGGTCGCCAACATGGTCAGGGAAGCCCACGGCTACAAATATCACTGGGCCGTGGCGGACTATCTGCAACGGTCGGCCCGCCACATCGCCTCCAAGGTGGATGTTGAACAGGCCTATGCCTGCGGCAAGGCTGCAGTGGAACTCGCGGTCACAGGACACAATGCCGTGATGCCCACCATCGTCCGCAAAGCCGCAAAGCCCTACCGCTGGGTCATCGGCCACGTGCCACTGGCTGAAGTTGCGAACCGGGAAAAGAAAATGCCGCGCGACTACATCAGTGCGGATGGTTTCGGCATCACCGCTGCCTGCCGCAAGTACCTGGAGCCGCTCATTGCCGGGGAAGCCTATCCGCCCTACAAGGACGGACTGCCCGATTATGTGAGGCTCAAGGGCGCCCCCGTGCGGCGCAAGCTCAAGACCGATTTCAAAGTCTGACGGTGGTCCCCGCATGCATGGCTGTGTGATATAAGTTTCGGCTGCCCGGGGCCGCCCGGGCCATACAAAACGAAGTTACGGAACCTGATCTCTTGGGGAGTTTGCAGATGGATGCCGCAAGTTGGTTGTGGATAGCGATTGCTGCCGGAGTACTGGCCGTGGTGTACGGCCTGGTTTCAGTCATGGCGATCCTGCGATTGCCGGCCGGCAATGAACGGATGCAGGAAATCGCGACGGCGATCCAGATAGGCGCGCGCGCCTACCTCAATCGTCAGTACTCGATGATTCTGATCGTTGGAATCGTACTGTTCGCGGTGCTGTGGTTTGCCCTGGACCGCTGGACCGCGATCGGCTTCGCGATCGGCGCGCTGCTGTCCGGCGCGACCGGCTTCATCGGCATGAACATCTCGGTGCGCGCCAACGTGCGTACCGCGCAGGCGGCCACCCAGGGTCTCAACGCGGCACTGTCCGTGGCGTTCCGCGGTGGCGCCATCACCGGAATGCTGGTGGTGGGCCTGGCACTGCTGGGTGTTGCCGGCTACTACGCCGCGCTGCTGCCGAATCTCGGCCAGGCCGGCGCCCTGCACTCCCTGGTGGGTCTGGCCTTCGGCGGCTCGCTGATCTCGATCTTCGCGCGCCTCGGCGGCGGCATCTTCACCAAGGGCGCCGACGTTGGCGCGGACCTGGTGGGCAAGGTCGAAGCCGGCATTCCCGAGGATGATCCACGCAACCCCGCCGTCATCGCCGACAACGTCGGTGACAATGTCGGCGACTGCGCCGGCATGGCCGCGGATCTGTTTGAGACCTACGCGGTCACCATTGTCGCCACCATGCTGCTGGGTGGACTGACCATGCACGAGGCCGGTGCCAATGGCCCGGTCTATCCGCTGGCGCTGGGCGCGGCCTCGATCGTGGCCTCGATCATCGGTACCTTCTTTGTGCGGGTCACCGGCGGCAAGATCATGAACGCCCTGTACAAGGGTGTGGTGGTGTCGGCGCTGCTGTCCGGCGTGGCCTTCTACTTCATCACCAAGAGCCTGATGCCGGACATGGCCAGCGACCTGTTCGGCTGCACCATCGTCGGCCTGGCGCTGACCGCGGCGCTGATCATCATCACCGAGTACTACACGTCCACCGAGTACAGCCCGGTGCGCAAGGTCGCCGCGGCGTCGCAGACCGGTCACGCCACCAACATCATCGCCGGCCTGGGGGTGTCGATGAAGTCTACGGCACTGCCGGTGCTGGCCGTGTGCGTCGCCATCTGGGCCGCGTTCTCCTTCGCCGGCCTCTATGGCATCGCCATCGCCGCGACAGCCATGCTTTCAATGACCGGCATGATCGTGGCGCTGGATGCCTACGGACCCATCACCGACAACGCCGGCGGCATCGCCGAGATGGCCGGCCTGCCCAAGCAGGTGCGTGACATCACCGATCCGCTGGATGCCGTGGGCAACACCACCAAGGCCGTCACCAAGGGCTACGCCATCGGTTCGGCGGGCCTGGCCGCACTGGTGCTGTTCGCCGACTACACCCACAACCTCGAGGCCGCCGGCAAGCTGCAGGTGTTCTCGCTCTCGGATCCCGCCGTGATCATCGGCCTGTTCATCGGCGGCATGGTGCCGTTCCTGTTTGGCGCCATGGCCATGGAAGCGGTGGGACGTGCCGCAGGCTCGGTGGTCGAGGAAGTGCGCCGCCAGTTCCGCACCATCAGCGGCATCATGGAGGGCACGGCCAAGCCGGACTACTCGCGCGCCGTGGACCTGCTCACCCGCGCAGCCATTCGCGAAATGATCATTCCTTCGCTGCTGCCCATACTGGTTCCCGTGGTGCTGGTGGTGCTGATGAACCTGGCGCTCGGACACGGCGCCGGCATCCGCGCCCTGGGCGGACTGCTCATCGGCACGATCGTGACCGGCCTGTTCGTCGCGATCTCCATGTGCACCGGCGGGGGTGCCTGGGACAACGCCAAGAAGTACATCGAGGAAGGCAACTTCGGCGGCAAGGGTTCGGAGGCACACAAGGCCGCGGTCACCGGTGACACGGTCGGTGATCCCTACAAGGACACCGCGGGCCCGGCCATCAATCCGCTGATCAAGATCATCAATATCGTGGCGCTGCTGCTGGTGCCGCTGCTCTAGGCAATCGCCAAAGAAGATCGCAGGGCGGCCTCAGCATGGCCGCCCTTTTTTTGTCCGCAGCAGATTGTCTCTCAGGAGTGCCCGATCTTGTCGCGGGTGAGCACCGCGCTTACCAGCTCGTTGAGCCGTGCGCAGTACTGGGCAACGGGCGGCTCAGCCCGCGCCTGACGGCGCGTGAGATCGGCGCGCACTTCCACCAGGCGCCGCTCGATGCGCTCATCCACTATCAGGGTATGGCTCAACAGGGCGCACACGCAGGAGCTGATCTCAGCATCCAGCGCACGTGCCTCGGTGCCGGCAATCTCCACGCCAACCAGCTCGGACGGACAGCCGGCATCCTTGTGCTGACGCCAAAGCCTGGCGAGCTGCATGAGCGTTTCGACCCCTTTCCCCGTGACCATTATTGAACCGCTTCGGGGTGCGGTTTTTTATACTCCCACCGGCAGGCACCCGCAACGGTTGGGCGGGATCAGAGTGTAACCAATCGTCGAATTGCCCTCGGCTTTAAGAAGCGGCGCAGCAAAGCCGCCCCTGGGGCGCCTCAGGCGGCGATCGGCAAGGGTTTGGGCCTGCCAATTGCATAGCCTTGCAGGAAATCGACGCCGATGCGGCGAACCACTTCCGCGGCGGAGGCTTCCTCCACCTGCTCAGCTATCACCTTGAACTTCAACGAACGGGCGAGTTTGATCATGGCCGTGACCATCGCCTGGTTGACGGTGTCGCGCGCCAGGTTGCGGGTGAGCGAACCGTCGATCTTAAGGTAGTCCAGCGGCAGGTTTCGCAGATTGGAGAACGAGGCGACGCCGGAGCCGAAGTCATCGATCGCGAACTGGCAGCCCATGCCGTGCAGGACACCGACGAAGCGGCGCGCGTGCTCCAGGTTGGCGATGACGGCAGCCTCGCTGATCTCAAAGCAGATCTGGGTCGGCAACGCGCCGGTGCGATCCAGGCATTCCACCACGAACTCGAGGAACTGCGGATCCCCCAGCGTCTGGGCCGAGATGTTGATTGCGATGCTGTGACGATCGGTCAGAGGGATCACGCCGCGTCCCACCGCGGTGAAGGTGGTCTGCACCACCCAGCGGTCGACCAGTCGCATCAGCTTGTGGCGTTCGGCGGCGCGCATGAATTCCGCCGGCAGCACTTCATTGCCGAACTCATCGGTCATGCGCACCAGCACTTCCATGCGTGGCCCGGTGCCATCATCGGCGTAGGCGGGCACGATGGCCTGCTGATACAGCTGGAAGCGGTTCTCCTTGAGCGCACTTTGCAGGCGCTGCAGCCACAGGATCTCGCCGGTGTGGCGCGCACGGGCCTCATCGCGCGCCGAATACACCGCAACCCGGCCGGCACCCTCTTTCTTCGCGACGTAGCAGGCGGCATCAGCCGCCGCCAGCAGTTCTTCCATGGTTCCGCTTTCGCGCGAGATTTCCACCAGGCCCACGGACACACCAATGTTGAACAGCTTGTCCTTCCAGATGAAGCGGTAGTCGCCCACCGCGCGGCAGACATCGTCGGCAATCTGCCGGGCCTTCTCCAGCGGGCAGCCCACCAGCAGCATGCCGAATTCATCCCCGCCGAGGCGGCCGACATAATCGCTGTCGCGAACCGCGTCGCGCAGCAGCTTGGCCACTTCGCGCAGCATGCTGTCGCCGGCCAGGTGGCCGCTGGTGTCGTTGACGATCTTGAAGCGGTCCAGATCGAGGTAACACAGCATGTGATGCCCATCGCCACGGTGCCCGCTGTCGATGGCCTCGGAGACTCGCCGTTCGAACTCGCCGCGATTGATGAGGCCGGTGAGCGCATCGTGCGTGGCCTGGTAGGACATCTGGCGGCTGATGCCGCGCTGTTCGGTGACATCGCGCAACAGCAGCACGGTGCCGGTCACGTCAAGCTGCGCCGATCTGATCGGCGCGGTGGAGATTTCAACGGCGCTTTCGGCGCCGCTGCGATGCGAGAGCAGCACCGCGCGGCGGCTGCTGGTGCCGGACTCCCCGGCGGGCAGTTTGATGGGGGTGCCGCCGGCGTGGTTAGGATCCTCATCCTCGACCAGTTCGACGATCTGCGACAGTGATTTGCCCACCGCGAAATCGGCATTGGTGCCCGTGAGCGTCGCCGCGGCCGAGTTCATGAACTCTATGACGCCCGCCTCGTCGGTGGTGACGATCGCATCACTCAATGACTCCAGCGCGCGCGCCCGGCGGCCGTCGCGGCGCACCTGCTCTTCCTCCTCGGGCGACATCGCGCGCAGCGTCTGCACGGTCTGCGTGGGAATGATCTCCACGCCCGTCACCAGCAGCGCCGGGGCGCCGTCGTAGTCGATAAGCGCCGAGGTGATCTCAAGGCGCGTCACCTGGCCGTTGGCGCCGGCCATCTCGATTTCATAGCGCTCGGCGGCGGGCTGGCCGGCGAGCCGATGGGTGATGTTCTCGTTGACCAGCTCGGTATATTCGGGTGGCACCAGATCGCCCAGGCGGCGCCCCACCAGGGCTTCGCGCTCCACGCCCATGAGACTGGCGAACTGCCGGTTGGCGTGCAGGATCGTATCGCGGTGTACCAGCACGGCCTCATGGATGCGATCACCGAGCTCGGCGAACAGGCGCGGCGTGCCACGATCGCGCTCCGGACCTGCGGCCGCGCGTGTCAGCAGATGATTGACCGCGGTCGCCAGCAGCGATACTTCGGCGCCGTCTCCGGACACCTCGATGCGGCCACTCATGCGTCCGCCAATGGCAATTCGCTGCACCTGTTGCGACACTTCGTCAACCGCCAGCAGTGCCCGGCGCTGCAGCAGGTACATCACTGCAAGCAGGGCCGATATCAAGCCAAGTAGCACGCACGCAAGACCGACAATGGTCATGTTTCCCCTAGTCTTTTGGGTAGTGGCGCGTTGAGTTTGTTTTCTCGCGCCGCAAGGTCCCCGATCCCTTCCCTGGCAGCATAACGCAGGATTAACCTCAACCCGCGCGCATTCACCATATGCATCATCTTTGCTGCGCGCTTGGCAGCGCAGGTGAAAAGCCGTATTTTGCAGCGGCACACACCGGGTCGGATAACATAATGGCCCGCCGACGGAGTCGATCGACAATGCAGAACGAACTTGCCCGCGAACAGATGGTTGAACAACAGGTGCGCGCGCTCGACGTGCTCGATGAGCGCGTGCTCACCACCCTGCGCAAGGTGCCGCGGGAGCAGTTTGTACCTGCCAAAGTCAAATACCTGGCATTTGCGGATACCGAGATTCCGTTGCCGCATGGTCAGCACATGCTGCGCCCAAGTCTGATCGGCAAGATACTTCAGGCCCTGGAACTGCAAGGTACCGAGCGGGTTCTGGAGGTCGGCACCGGCAGCGGCTTCATGACGGCCTGCCTGGCCATCAATGCCGCCTCGGTGCGCAGCGTCGAACTGTATCCGGACCTCGCCGAGCTGGCGCGCGCGAACCTGCGCAGCGCGGGGATCCGCAACGCCGAGGTCATCACCGCGGACGCCGCCTCGGATGAGGTCGCCTCGCCGGCGGGTCGGGCCGCGGGCAGCCCATTTGGCGGGCTGTACGATGCCGTGGTGCTGACCTGTGCCATGCCACTGCCGGATGAGCGTTTCCGCACCTTGCTCACCCAGGGCGGCCGCATGTTCGTGATCGTCGGGGAGCCCCCGGTGCAGGAGGCGCGGCTGCTGCGGCGCATGGGCGACCGGGAGTGGGAGCGAACCGTGCTGTTTGAAACCTGCATCGATTCCTTGATCAACGCGCGCCGCGCCCCGGCGTTCACGTTCTAGGGCAGCCATGGCAACCGCTCAAGCCATCCCGCAGCTCGCCGCGGCGGACCTGAAGAAGCTGGTCGACTGCCCCGGGCCGCCGCTGGTGCTGGATGTACGGGAGGATTGGGAACGCGCCGCGGCCCGGCTGCCGGGCACGCTGGATATTCCGATGGCGCAGATCCCGCAGCGTCTGTCCGAGCTGCCCCGTGACCGGGATATCGTGGTGATGTGCCATGGCGGCGTGCGCAGCCTGAAGGTCGCGCAGTTCCTGGTCCAAAACGGCTTCACCCGGGTGAGCAATCTCACCGGGGGCATCCATGCCTGGGCCTGCGACGTCGACCCCAGTATCGGCACTTACTGAACCCTTCAGGCAGCCCGCCACTCTGATTAAGCCGCAGGGCCCCGGGGCCGTGGCCGGCTGTTCAACCGGTTCCGCACCTGATATAGTGAAGTACAACACCAAATAGTTCGGCGTAAGACGCTGAAAGTAAAGGGATAAATATGAAGCATGCAATCGTTGCTGCTTGGGTCTCGCTGGCCCTGGTGGGTGTGGCGCAGGCCCGCGACCTGGTCCAGGTCTATGACGATGCGGTGCAGTTTGATCCGACGATCGCCGCCGCCAATGCGAACCGGATGGCCGCACGCGAGAACACACCGCAGGCCTTGTCCGCGCTGCTGCCCCTGGTGAACGGCACGCTCGGGATATCCCGGACCAAATCGGCGCAGGATCTGGAGGAAACCTATCCCGGTCCCAACGGCAGCGAACTGACGCTGCCGGATGACACCTCCGGCTATGCCGACGAACGTCAGTACAACGTGCAATTGCAGCAAAGCGTGTTCTCCTGGGCCAACTGGAAGACCTTGAGCCGCGCCCACAAGCAGGTGGCGCAGGCTGAAGCGGATTACAAGGCGGCGCAGGAGAGCCTGATCCAGCGCGTCGCCACGGCCTATTTCAACGTGCTGGCGGCGCAGGACACCGTCGATGCGGACCAGGCCGCTCTGACCGCGGTCACCCAGTCGCTCGAGCAGGCCAACAAGCGCTACGACGTGGGCCTGATCCCGATCACCGACGTGAAGGAGGCCCAGGCGACCCACGACCAGGACGCCGCCGCGGTGATTGAAGCCAAGCGCCAGCTCGCCAGCGTCCAGCAGGCCCTGCGCGAGATCACCGACCAGGACTATCCGACCCTGGCCAAGCCGGGTGAGGACATGGCGCTCAGCCCACCGCAGCCGGCCGATATCGATCACTGGGTCCAGCTGAGCATGGACCAGAACCTGTCGCTGCTCTCCAGCCGACTTGCGGCGGATGCGGCGCGGGACTCCGTGGAAGTCAGTCGTGCCGGCCACTTCCCCACCGTGGGCCTCACGGCCTCACGCGGCGTGCAGAACGAAACCATCAACGATAATTTTGCCCTCGGCGGACCTCCCATCAGCTCGCGCTTTCCCTTTTCGGGCTTCCAGAACACCATCGGACTGCAGGTCACGGTGCCGATTTTCCAGGGCGGACTCATTCAGTCCCAGGTTCGCCAGGCGCAGTACCAGTGGATTGCGGCCAAGGACAACATGCAGGCGGTCTCGCGCCAGACCGAGCATCTGGCCCGCGATTCATTCAACGGCCTGGTCAGCAAGATCCAGCAGGTGAACGCGTTGCGTCAGGGCCTGGAGTCCGCACAGGTGGCGCTGCGGGCCACCGAAGCCGGCTATGACGTGGGCACCCGCACGGAAGTGGAAGTGCTGGAGGGACGGCAAAGCCTGGTTCAGGCACAGGTCCTGTACTGGCAGTCGCGTTACGACTACATGAACGACGTGATCGCGCTGCGTCTGGCGGCCGGAACCCTGACCCGGGATACGCTGGTGGAATTGAACAAGCTGCTGACCGGGCTCACGGGCAGTCCGCCACCCCCCCAGCCCTAGCCTGAGGCGGGCAGCAGCGCCATCACCCGGGCACAGGATCCGCGTCCCGCGGCGACGACCTGCAGCGCCTGCACGCCCAGGCGTTGGCGGGCATCGGCATCGCGCAGCAGCGCCGTGACGGCATGCCCCAGTTCAGCCGCGTCGTGCACCACGCGCACCGCCTGGGCCGCCAGCAGCGCCTGCAGGATCTCCCGCGCATTGGCGTGACTCGGACCGGTGAGTATCGGGCGGGCGAGCGCCGCCGGCTCAAGCAGATTGTGGCCGCCGACCGCAACCAGACTGCCGCCAACAAAGGCCACATCCCCGGCCGCATAGCACTCCAGCAGCAGGCCCATCGCATCCACGAGCAGCACCTGTGTCGCAGCGGTGACCGGGTCCGCGCGCGACTGGCGCGCAAAGGGGATCTGCTCGCGCCGCAGCCACTCGGCGACCGCCTCAAAGCGCCGCGGGTGCCTCGGCACCAGCACCAGCAGTGCCTCGGGATGCGCCGCGCGCACCGCGCGATGGGCGTCCAGGACCTGCTGTTCCTCGAGGTCATGGGTGCTGCCCGCCACCCACACCGGTCGCCGGGCCGAGAGCCTCGCGCGCAGGCGTGAGCCGTTCTCAAGCACGCTGTCCGGCACGGCAAAATCGGCCTTGAGGTTGCCGGTCACCGTGATCCGCGGCGGCGGCACGCCCAGGGCGGCGAAGCGCTGCGCATCGGTCTGCGTCTGCGCGGCCACCTGCGCCACCCCCGCCAGCGCCTCGCGCAGCGCGCCACCCAGCCAGCGGTAGCGGCGCGCCGAGGCCTCAGAGATCCTGGCACTGGCCAGCACCAGCGGCACCCCGGCTGCGCCGCAGGCGCGAAACAGATTCGGCCAGATCTCGGTCTCCAGCACGATGGCCAGACGCGGCCGTACCCGCACCAGGAAGCGCCGCACCGCCCCAGGCAGGTCCAGCGGCACATAGCGCACGCTGATTCCTGAGGCCGCAAACAGTGCCTGCGCCCGCGCCAGCCCGGCCGCGGTGGTGGTGGTGACCAGCAGCGGCAGTTGCGCGTCACGCTCGCGCAGCGCCGCCACCAGAATGGCTGCCGCGTGCACCTCGCCGACCGAGGCGGCATGCAGCCACACCGGTGAGTGCAGCACCGCGCCCAGCCCGAAGCGCTGACCCAGGCCGCGCCAGGATCCGGGGTCGCGCCGGCCGCGCCACAACAGGGCCGCCAGATAGAAAGGAGCGAGCAGGTAGGAGGTGAGTCTGAAAATCACGAAACTTGCGGTGTCGGCGGCTGCTGGTAGCCATCGAGCAATCCATGCCAGTCATCTTCCGTGAAGCGCTCGGCGGACAGTCCCCAGGTGACCTTTTCCAGCGAGCGCCGCAGACGCACCAGATTGGCGTCCTGCCAGAAACCCGGCTTGCGCAGGCTGCCACGATCAAAATCGATCAGGTAGATGCGCTCGTGCGGGTCCTCGGAGCGATTGACGCTCTGACCGATGAGAATATTGTGCGCATTCAGGTCGGCGTGGCAGACCCCCAGTTCATGGAAGCGGCGCAGGCAGCGACCGATGGCGATCCAGGTCAGAAGCGACAGTGGTGCGGCATCCAATGCCTGGGCCAGCGACCACACATCCGCCAGGCGCTCGGTGATGATGTCGCCTCGATAACCGAAACCGTGCTTGCGGTAGCGCGCCGCGATCGGCGCCGGCACCGGCAATCCGGCGCGGTGCAGGTGATAGGTGAGCTGCCATTCGGCAAAGGAGCGGGTGCCCTCCTCGCCGCGCCACCAGTAGCGGTCGTGCGAGAGGCCGCTGATCAGGCCGCCGCGCCGGTAATGGCGCAGCACCCAGGCATGGTTCTGCACGCTCAGGAACCAGGCCTTGCCACGGCCGCGCGCTTCGCCGACGATCTGGCCGCGACGGGCGAGCAGCACGGGATCAAAGCTTTCGGTGGACAAATTGCCCGCGCGGGAGGCGTCGTATAGCATGGCGCCGCCGGCAATCACCTTGCGCCGGACCTCTGATCCCAGCGGCCATTTTCGATTCACACGCGCTCCATGCCGAGTCTCAACTCGACGCCGCAGAACATCTGCATACTACGACTCTCGGCCATTGGTGATACCTGCCATGTGCTGCCCGTGGTGCGCACCCTGCAGCGGGCCTGGCCCGAGGCCCGCTTCACCTGGGTGATCGGGTCACTGGAGGCCAGACTCATGGGCGCAATACCCGAGGTGGAGTTTATCACCGTCGCCAAGCGCGCCAGCCGTGCCGAGCGTGTGGCGCTGTCGCGCACCCTGCGCAGCCGCCGCTTTGATGTGCTGCTGCACATGCAGCTGGCGCTGCGCGCCAGTCTGATCGCACGACAGATCCGCGCGCCGATCAAACTCGGATTTGACTGGAGCCGCGCCCGGGAACTGCAGTGGCTGTTCACCAACCGGCGCATCGCCGCGCGCCGCCGCGAACACGTCCTGGACAGTTTTTTCGGCTTCGCCGCAGCGCTGGGCGTGGCGCAGCGGCTGTTGCGCTGGGATCTGCCGATCCGGGAAAGTGCCCGCTCAGCCGCCGCCGCCGTGATCCCCGAGGGAGTTCGCACCCTCATCATCAGCCCCTGCTCCAGCCACGCGCACCGCAACTGGAGCGCCGAACGCTATGCGGCAGTGGCCGAGCATGCCACCCGGGTGCACGGCATGCAGGTCCTGCTGTGCGGCGCGCCCAACGATGTCGAACGGCAGATGGGCGCGGCCATCCTGCACCATGCCGGCGGTACGCCGCACAATCGGGTGGGCGAGGACGACCTGCCGCAGCTGCTGGCGCTGCTGGCGCGCGCGACCGTGCTGCTGAGCCCGGATTCCGGTCCGGTGCACATGGCGACCATGGTGGGCACTCCCGTCATCGGCCTGTACGCCGCCACCAATCCGGCCCGCAGCGGACCTTACCTGTCGCGCGACTGGTGCGTGGATGCTTTCCCGCAGGCAGCTGAACGCTTTCGCGGTCGCAGTGTCGCGCAGCTGCCCTGGGCCACCAAGATCGAGGTGCCGGGCGTCATGGACCTCATTGAGGTTGCCCAGGTCACCGCGAAACTGGATGCCTTGATAAGATCCCTGACATGACAGAACTGCACGTACCGGTCTCCGCCGGGGAGCTGCTCGACAAGATCACCATCCTGAGGATCAAGAGCCAGCGCATTCAGGATGCCTCCAAGCTGGCCAATGTCCGGCTGGAACTGGATCTGCTGGAGCGCACCTGGGCGACGCTCGGCCCCGCCACCTCGGCGATCGGCGCGGATGCGCAGGCCTTGCAGGCGGTGAACGAGCAGCTGTGGGACATCGAGGACCGGATCCGTGACAAGGAGGCGGCCCACAGCTTCGATCAGGACTTCATCGAGCTGGCCCGCGCCGTATATCACCGCAACGATGAACGCGCGGCCATCAAGAAACGGATCAATGTGGCGCTCGGATCACGCATCGTCGAGGAGAAGTCCTACCAGCCCTACAGCCGCTGAAAGCCCCGCTCGCCTGACGATTCGGTGGCGCGACCGTCCTTAGACTGGTCAAACAACTCGCTATTCGAACAGCAAGGGGTCTTCAGATGGGCGGATACAAGACGCAGCAGGTCGGGGATGCAACCGAATTCACCACCACTCCGGAAACGGTACCTTATCCGATAGCCATGCTGGCGATTCCGGCGGTGCTGATGGTGCTGATCGGCTTTGCAACGGGAATCATCTACGGGATCCTGGCGTGCGGTTTCGTGTACGGCGCGGCGTACCTGCTGATGCATTCCAAACAGGCGACCCAGTATCGCCAGCCGTCCACCTTTCGCGTTTCATCGACGCTGGTCGTGGCCGGCGGCACCAGCGTACCCAAGGATGCGATCCATCGCGTCATCATCCGCAACCACGTGCTCAAGAGCGCCGAAGGCCTGATTGTCGTCGCCAACCCCAATGTCAATTCCGGCCAGTCCAACACGGTGGCGGGGATGAACTGGGCCATCAGCAAGCTCGGACCCATCTCCTATCGAGTCGATGTGGAGGCGCGCGGGGTTCCCACGACACTGGCGGGGGGCCTGACCGAGCCGGTCGCAGCCGCGATTCTTGCGGATGTCTCCAAGGTACTACAGCTCACGCAGTAAGCGGTGGAGCAAGGGGCCCGTGCCACCGCCGAATCCAACGGTGGCGCGGGTCCGCTCACCGCAACCGGCCATCAAAACGGCGGCCGCATGTTCCACTTGCCGGTGCTCTTGTCCACGTAGAACACCCCGCCTGGGATGTTGTTGTACATCGAGGCACCGAGGTTCGTTGACTCGACCTTTACGTCGAACGTGCAGTTGTAGCCCTGCGGCGTCGGATTGTCGCAGGCCTCCTTCTTGAAGAACTTGATGGTGATCGGAGCGCCCACGGGATCACCCGGCGGGTGATTCATCGCATACAGCATCGCATCCTTCATCTGCGCCTCGCTGGGTTCGGCGGCTTGAGAGTTGCCGCAGGCAGCGAGACACAGTCCGACGGCGATGCCGCATAGGGGTCTGGTTCGATTCATTACAGGAGACTCCCTGACTGACGTTGCTTGGGATGGTGAGAGGCCTTGGGTAAGACGCTGCCGGGGCTGGATTGTCAGGTGGCCTGGTCCGCTCCTGACGCCGGCGCACCGGCGCGCGTCATACTCCAAGGCGACGTATCGGTGCCGAGGGCTATCCGCTACGCTAGGGTCGGTCCAGGCTCACTGGACCTGCCAATCGCCGGGTGCTGTTTTCTGGACAAGACATTTTTCATGGAGGCCTGCCGCGACGGCGGTCAGCGGATGGATGGTGCGCTGCGGCTGCTGGATCGCAGTTACTTCGCGGTGCTGTATCGCGAAAGCGTGCGCGCGATCGGTGACCGTGATGTCGCCCGTGACCTGGTGCAGGAGACGTTCATCAAGGTATGGCAACGCTGCGCAACCTTCCGCGGTGAATCGGAACTGCTGCCCTGGGTCCGCACGATTCTGCGGCGTGTCATCCTGGATCGGCTGCGCCAGCCGCGGCATGAGGTTCCCTTGGAAGACGATGCGGGTTTGACGCCGGCGGCGATGGAGCGCATCACGCAGCTTTCCGGCGAGCAGGTCATGGTGCCTGAGGATGCCCTACGGCAGCGCCAGCTGGCGGAGGTGTTCCAGCGCTGCTGGGACCGATTCGCCCAAGCCTGCCCCGAGCATGCGGTGGTGATTTCGTGGATCGCCGAGGACGGACTGTCGCACGAGGAGATTGCCGCGCTGCTGGAACGCACACCGGGCGCAACGCGTGAATTCATCTCACAGTGCCGCAAGCGGGCGCGCAGCTATCTGGCGGAGTGGCATGCCCTCGCCTTTACCGGGGGCCGGGCCGATGGCTGACGAGGACGATCAGTGGCTCAAGGCCCTCGCGGGTCAAAGGCCGGCCGATGATCGCAGCGAACTGTCGGCGCAGGCAGCGGCGCTGCGAGCGGCGGTTCTGGCACGCAGCGTGACCGATGCCGGCGAAGTGCGGCCGACCGATCCGGATCGCGAGGCTGCCCTCATTGCGCAGGCGCTCGCATCCGGACTGTTGCCCCCCACGACCATGGCCGCGATCCGACCCGCCGCGCCTGCGCAACGGCGCCCGCTGCGCTGGGCGGCCCTGGCCGCGGCGCTCGCCTGCCTCGCCATCGGCGTTTCCTTGCAGATGCGCACCAAGACCGCCACGGTGGTTCTGCGCGGTGACAGTGCGGGGGTGGTGCACCTGCGGGTCCGCGATCCGATGGGTCTGAAGCAGGAGCTGCTGCGCGAACTCGATGCTGTGGGCGTACATGCCACGGGCTATGAGAACCTCGGCCGCCAGGGCATCGATGCGGATGTGCCCGTGCCATTGCCCGCCGCCGTGCGCGATGTTCTGCGGCGGCACGCCATCCCGCTGCCCACCGGCGGCGTCCTGCAAATCGAGATCGAATCGGACGCCGGGCCGTGAGCCGCCCGCGGGTCCTGGTCGGCCTGTGCATTGCCGCCGCGGCGCTGCGGGTGCTCGGCGCGCAGGCCTTCGATCTGCCGGCCAGTTGCGGCAAGCCTGCCGCCTCGGGCACCGCAGCCATTCCGCTGCCGGCACTGCGCAAGCGGCTGGAGGCGCTCTCCGAAACCGATCCGCGCGCGGCCGTCCAGCTGATGTGCGCAACCATTCCCCGGGTCGAACGCGAGAGCGGAGCGCACTCCACGCAGCTTGCCTGGTGGGTGGCCTCGCTGGCGATGCCGCTCATCGCCTATATGGATAAATTCCAGGAGGCGGTACCACTGCTGCAGTTCTCAGAACCGATTCTGCGCAAGGACCTCGCGCACTATCCCAACGAAGTGGCCGACCTGAACGTCGCCTATGCCTGGATCTATTTTCGACAGGGCCGGCTGGCGGACGCGGCCAACGCGTGGCAGGCGGCCCTGAAGATTCGCGAGCACACACCCGGCGAGCATCAGATCGAGTTGCAGAAGGTGCTGGTCGGGCTGGCGCAGGTGCGCTTATCGCAGCGCGACTTCCCGGCCACCCATGCGGCGCTGGATCGCGCGACCGCGATATTGAACGCAAACCAGGCGGCGGTCAGCGAGGCCGGCGCCGCGGTTGAGAACGTGCGCACCAATCTTTCACTGCGCGAGGAGGACTACGCAACCGCCCAGCTGCACGCGCAGGAGGAGATCCGAATCGAGCAGCAGCTCCCGGGAACCGAGCAGCAGCTGGTCACGGCCTATGTGCTGCTGGGATCGATTCGTTCGCGGCTTGAGGATTTCGATGGCAGCGAAGCCGCCTTGCGCCAGGCCATCAGTCTCGCGCAGTCCGATCATGGTCCCCTGCAACGGCACCTGCTGACCGCACTGAACCAGGTCGCGACCCTGCTCTACGAGCGCGACCGGCCGCGCGAGGCGCTGCCATTTGCGCAGCGCGCGCTCAAGATCGGCGAGGACAGTCTCGGTACGGATGCCCCGAAGCTGGTGGCCATCCTGCGCACCCTCGCCGAGGTCGAGCGTGCGCTGGGGGATCTGCCGCAGTCGCTGCATGAATATCAGCGCGCCGCCGCCATCATCGAACGCAGTCGCCCGGATGTGGAACCGCAGGTACTGGTGGCGCATTTCCGCGGCCTTGGCAATCTGCAGCTGGAACTCGGTGATGTGGATGCGGCACGCTCGAGCCTGGATGCCGGACTTGCCGCGGCGGGCGATGATGCAACATTGAGCGTGGAACGTGCCTATGTGCTGCTCGCGCTTGCACAAGTCTCCGACGCCACCGATCCGCAGCGCAGCCAGCGACTCGAGCAGGCCCTGGACCTGTTCAAGGCCCGGCTGCCGGCGTCCCATCCGGTTATTTTGCGTGTGATCAATGAGCTGTGTGCCGTGGAGATCGCCACTGCCGCCGCGGTGGCGCCCCACTGCCAGGATGCCGGCGTATGGCTGGCGCGTGCGCGCGACGTGGAGCCCTCGCTGCGCAGCGCCGTCTACCAGAATGAAGGTGCGCTGGCTGCGCAGCGCCATGACCCAACCGGTGCGTTCGATCAGGCGCTGCAGGCGCTGGCCGCGGCCGAAGCACTGGGGACGCCAGAACCGTTGTGGCGGGCTGACCTCATGGTCGCCTCGATACTGCATGACCGCGGCGACCGCAATCTGGCGATCTTCTTCGGCAAGCAGGCCGTCAGCCAGGTGGAGCAACTGCGCGCCGGATTCACCGGCAGCGACCAACGGCTCGAGCGCCGGTTTCTCACGGACAAGGTGTCGATGTACCGGACCGTCGCCGACTGGTTGATGGAGGCGGGCCGGATCGACGAAGGCCTGGATGTGCTGCGCAGGCTCAAGGCGCAGGAGCTGTATGATTTCGAACTGCGCGCGGCCGCCATGCGTGCCGACACGCCGGTCCAATACAGCGCACAGGAGGAGCGCCTGCGGGCGCTCTACGCTGCCGCGCTGAGCAGCAGCGCCGCGCGCGGCGCCGAAGTCGCGCGCCTCGCACGACTGCGCGAAGCCGGCCGCCTCAGTCCGGCTGAACGAGCGCAGCTTGACGAGCTGCTTGCGGCCGAGGCTGCCGATGATGCCGAACGCGTCGCGCGCATCCGCCGGTTCCTCGAAGGCGGCGCGGGTGGTTCGGCGCAGCTCGATACCCGGGTACGCAGCATTCAGACCACCCGGCTCGCCAACGAACTGCGGCGCTTCGGGCCGGACACGGCGATTGCCGTATTCGTCATGACCCCGGACCACCTGCGCATCCTGGTCGCGACGCGGCGGCAGCAGCTCGAGTACCACATCACTGTCGATGAGGCAGTGCTCCAGCGCGACATCGGCCGCTTTCTCGCCGCGATCAGCCGCCGCGAGGATGCCACCGGGGCCTCTGGTGCACTGTACGACATCGTCGGCCGCCCGATCGACGAGGCGGCGCAGCGAACCCATGCCAAGCGCCTGGTGCTGTGGCTGGACGGGTCACTGCGCTACATTCCGTTTGCGGCGCTCGGCGACGGCAACCACTTCCTCGTCGACCGCTATGCGCTGCAGACCTATGCCCCGGCGGACAACTCGAGCCCGGTGCAGTCACTGCCGCGCACGCCGCTGCAGGTTCGCGGCCTGGGCGTGACCCAGGCATCAGGCGGCTTCGACGCGCTGCCCGCGATGGCCGACGAGTTGTGCGATGTGGTGCGCGGTCCCATCAACGGCCTCGCCCATGCGGGCGCGGACTGCGCCGGCCCTACCCAGGGTAACGGGGCGCTTGCGGGTGAAGGCTATGCCGACGATGCCTTCACGGAAACGCGCTTCCGGGCCGTGGTCGCCAATACCGACGCTTACTCCGTACTGCACATTGGCTCGCACTTCAGTCTGCGCCCCGGCAATACGCTGCGGTCCTTTTTGGTGCTTGGCGATGGAACACGGATGAGTTTGGAGTCAATCCGGCAGCTGAGCTTCGTCGGTATCGACCTGGTGACGCTATCGGCCTGTCAGACGGGTTTGAGCGGTGCCACTCGCGATGACGGTCGGGAAATCGAAGGGTTCAGCACCATCGTGCAGCAGCGCGGCGCGCGCCAGGTCATCGCCAGCCTGTGGGAGGTCGAGGATCGCAGCACCGCCATCCTGATGCGCGGGCTTTATAACTCACTGGCCGCCAAAGCCGATGATGGGGCGGCGGCTTTGCGCGATGCGCAGCTGGCGCTGCGCGCGGCGGTCGTGGGCGGGCAGCGGCCCTACGCGCAACCGTTCTTCTGGGCAGGGTTCGTCGCCTCGACCCGCTAGCGGCGCGGTTCAGCCTTTGAGCGTGTACTCAGCGCCGCAATAGGGGCACTTGGCCCAGCCGCTGCCCTCGATGGACAGATAGACCCGCGGATGGGAGTTCCACAGGTACATCTGCGGCATCGGGCAGGCCAGCGGCAGATCCTCGCGGGATACCTGATACTGGTTCTGGGCGTTCGGCTGGATGAGCGCTTTGGTGGTGGCGGGCATGGGGTGATTATACGCGATCCGTCGCGCCATCAGTCCACCATGGCTGCCTTCCAGATCGCGGTCACCGCGGCACGTTCGGCCAGGAACTGGTCGGCCGGGACCACGTTCGCACCACCTTCGAGCGACATGCGGTGCGTACGCTCCCGGTAGGCGCGATAGGCCCTGGTGAGGATGTCCACGCGGGCCTGCGGCACCAGATCGGCCGAGGCCACGGATTCGAGCTGGCGAATGGTGTCCGAGAACATCACCAGCGGCGGATAACGCAGCGCCCAGGCGAGGGCCCAGTACTGCGCCAGGAATTCAATGTCGGCCACGCCACCGGCGTCCTGCTTGATGTCGAACTGATCCGCTGCGCTGCGCGAGAGTTCGCGGCGCATTCGCTCGCGCATCCGCCGAACCTCCGCACGCAGACCGTCCCGTTTCACATTGTGGCGCAGCACCTGGACGCGTACCGCCTCAAAGCGCGCGCGCAGATCCGCATCGCCGGCCACGGCGCGCGCGTGCAGCAGCGCCTGATGTTCCCAGGTCCAGGCTTCCTGCTGCTGGTATTCGGTGAAGGCCGCCAGACTCGTGACCAGCAATCCGCCCTTGCCGCTGGGGCGCAGCCGCACGTCCACTTCGTAGAGCCGACCCGCCGCCGAATGCATGGTGAGCAGATGCAGGATGCGCTGGGCGAGACGCAGGAAGAACACCTGATTGTCGATGCTCTGGCCGCCCGCGGCCGCCTCGGTTTCCTGACGCTCGCCCTGCGAGTCATGCAGGAATACCAGATCCAGATCCGAACCGTAGCCCAGTTCCCGGCCACCAAGCTTGCCGTAGCCGATGACGCCGATCGCGACCGGGCGACGCCGGGATCCATCGCCGCACATCGGTACTCCCCAGCGCGCGCAGATCTGGCGCAGCGACAGGTCGACGACCCGCTGGATGATGAGTTCGGCGATCTCAGTGAGCCGGTCGCTGACCTGCATCAGTGGCAGCCGCCCGGACAGATCCGCCACCGCCACGCGAAACACGGCAGCCTGCTGAAAGTGTCGCAACGCCTCCACCTGGTGTTCGGGGTCCTGTTCCTGGAGCGGATCCACTTCCAGATCCAGCTCCTGAGTCAGCTCCTCGCGTCCGGGCAGCTTCTCGAACAATCGCGAGTCGATGAGTTCATCCAGCAGCAACGGGTTGGCCGCGATCTGCAGCACCAGGAAGTCCCCATAGCCGCAGATCTCAACCAGACGCGCCCGCGCATCGGCGCGTTCATTCAGCAAGGCGTAGTACGCCGAACGTTTGCCGATGGCCTCAACGATCCTGAGCACCCGCTCCAGCGTCGCCTCAGGAGCGGCAGCCGCAGCGATGAGGCTCAGCATCTGCGGCAGCAGCGCCTGCAGGCGGCGGCGGCCCACCGCATCCAGACGCCGCACGAAGGCCGCATCCCGCAGCTGCACCAGCCGCTGCGCGGCGGGCAGCGCATCACCCCTCCAGCCGCTGCGCTGGAGTGCCGCCGCCACGGTGGCGGCATCCTCGCTCCCCTGCTGGGGAGATTCCAGATCCACGGCCACGGCGCCCGGGGTCGCCGGCGCTGCGCCGAACACCACCGCATGAAAATGCCGGCTGACCCGATCGCGATGCGCATCCAGCTGCGCCAGCAGCGCCGGCCAATCGGGCAGATCCATGGCCGTGGCGAGAATGGCCTGTTCGGCCGGCGTCACGGGCAGCGTATGGGTCTGCTCATCGGCGCGCTGCTGCAGCCGGTTCTCGACCAGGCGCAGGAAGTCATAGGCGGCCCGCAGTTCCAGCGCCGCGCCGGGCGGCAGCAGGCGGCTGCGATCCAGCAGCGGCAGCACCTGGTACAGCGATGGGGTGCGCAGCCACGGCTCGCGCCCGCCGCGCAGCAGCTGCAGCGACTGCGCCAGGAACTCGATCTCGCGGATGCCACCCGGACCCAGCTTGATGTTGCCGGACATGTCGCGCCGTTGCACCTCGCGCTCGATCATGGCCTTCATCTCGCGCAGGCTTTCAAAGACGCCATAGTCCAGGTAGCGCCGATAGACAAATGGCCGCACCGCGCTCTCATAGATGCGGGTGTACTCCGCCTGTCCGGTCATCGCCCGCGCCTTGACCCAGGCGTAGCGTTCCCAGTGCCGGCCCTGTACCTGCAGGTAGTCCTCGAACGCGCCAAAGCTGGCGACCAGCGCGCCGCTGTCGCCGAATGGCCGCAAGCGCATGTCCACGCGAAACAGGTAGCCCTCGGGGGTGCGCGTTTCCAGCAGACGTATCACAAGCTGTCCGAGGCGTGTGAAGAAATCCTCGTTGGCGAGCGCGTCTGCGCCGTCGGTTTCACCGTGTTCAGGAAACAGGAAAACCAGATCGATGTCGGAGGAGAAATTCAGCTCCCCGCCACCGAGCTTACCCATGCCCACGACGATGAGTTCCTGGGCGACGCCGGCGGCCGAGCGCGGCACCCCGTGGCGTGGCGACAGCAGGCGCAGCGCATGCTGCTGCGCCTGCTGTATGGCGCATTGCGCAAAAGCCGACTGTTCGCGCAGGGTCTGCTCAATGGTTGCGAACCCGGCGAGGTCGCGCCAGGCGATGCGCACCATTTCACGGGTACGCCAGCGCCGGAGCGCGGCCATTAATTCTGCTTCATCTGGCTGCGCGTCGGGCGGCCATGAAGGCGCGCGCGCGGAAAGGTAGCTGACAGCATCTGGCGGAGCGGGCGTTTCCAGATCCGAACTATCGACCAGCGACTCCAGCAGCGACGGGTCGAGCGCGCAGGCCTCGGCCACGAAGCCGCTGGCCGCTTCGACCCGGGGAGCGGACTGGCGCACCCGCTGCGATGCCGACGATGGAATTCTCATGCGGCGCGCACAATAAGCTGCCGCACATCAAAAAAAAACCCCGCCGAAGCGGGGTTTGAATATTGCGCGGAAATGGGGGGTCTTGTTCCGCGTCTTTTACGGATGGGTCGTAAGCTTGGGCCACGACCCGTCCATTCGATCAACATACAATGCGTATATTACGGATTTCGTATCGCTGAACTCATTAAGAGTCCTACATGTCCATGCCGCCCATGCCGCCGCCCGGAGGCATGCCGCCATGGCCATGGTCGTCATCCTTGGGAGCCTCGGCGATCATCACTTCGGTGGTGAGCAACAGGCCCGATACCGAGGCCGAGTTCTGCAGTGCCAGACGCGTGACCTTGGTGGGATCCAGGATGCCTGCATCGATCATGTCGCCGAACTCGCCGGTGGCGGCGTTATAACCAAAGGCGCCCTTGCCTTCGCGGACCCGATTCAGGATCACGGCGGCGTCCTCGCCGGCGTTCTCCACGATTTGGCGCAGCGGCTCCTCGATGGCGCGGGCCAGGATCTTGATGCCGATGGTCTGGTCTTCGTTGGCGCCCTGCAGGTTCAGCAGTGCCTTCTGCGCGCGCACCAGGGCGACACCGCCGCCGGGCACCACGCCCTCTTCGACTGCCGCACGGGTGGCATGCAACGCGTCTTCAACGCGCGCCTTCTTCTCCTTCATCTCGATTTCGGTGGCGGCACCGACCTTGATGACGGCGACACCGCCGGAGAGCTTCGCGACGCGCTCCTGCAGTTTTTCCTTGTCGTAGTCCGAAGTGGCTTCCTCGATCTGCTGACGGATCGACTCCACGCGGCCCTTGATCTCGCTGGCCTTGCCGGCACCGTCGATGATCGTGGTGTTTTCCTTTTCCACGACGATGCGCTTGGCATCGCCAAGATCGTTGAGGGTGGCCTTCTCCAGCGCCAGACCCACTTCGTCGGAAATCACAGTGCCGCCGGTCAGGACGGCGATGTCCTGCAGCATGGCCTTGCGGCGGTCACCGAAGCCCGGAGCCTTGACGGCTGCGACCTTGAGGATGCCGCGGATATTGTTGACGACCAGGGTTGCCAGGGCTTCGCCCTCGACATCCTCGGCCACCACCAGCAACGGACGGCCGGCCTTGGCCACGCCTTCCAAGAGCGGCAGCATCTCGCGGATATTCGAGATCTTCTTGTCGACCAGCAGGATGTACGGCTTGTCCAGTTCGGCGGTCTGGTTGGCCTGGGTGTTGATGAAGTACGGCGACAGATAGCCGCGATCGAACTGCATGCCCTCGACCACGTCCAGTTCGTTGTCCAGGCCCGAGCCTTCTTCAACGGTGATGACGCCTTCCTTGCCGACCTTCTCCATCGCATCGGCGATGGTCTTGCCGATGGATTCATCGGAATTGGCCGAGATCGTGCCGACCTGGGCAATCGCCTTGGAATCCTTGCAGGGCTTGGAGAGCTTGCGCAGCTCTTCAGTGGCCACAATGACGGCCTTGTCGATGCCGCGTTTGACGTCCATCGGGTTGCGACCCGAGGAAACGGCCTTCAAACCTTCACGAATGATGGCCTGGGCCAGCACGGTGGCGGTGGTGGTGCCGTCGCCGGCTTCATCGGAAGTGTTGGACGCAACTTCCTTCACCATCTGCGCGCCCATGTTCTCGAACTTGTCCTTCAGTTCGATTTCCTTGGCGACCGAGACACCGTCCTTGGTGACGGTCGGGGCGCCAAAGCTCTTCTCGAGCACTGCGTTGCGGCCCTTGGGGCCGAGGGTCGCCTTGACGGCGTTGGCAAGGATGTTGACACCCTTGAACATGCGTTGACGTGAGTCATCGCTGAAGCGAACTTCTTTAGCTGCCATGATCTTTTATCCTAGTTGGGATGTGAGCCTGAGCAGGCTGGGGCCTTACTTGGCTTCGAGAACGGCGAGAAGGTCATCCTCTCTCATTACGATGACCTCCTGGCCGTCGATCTTGACCTCTGTTCCGCTGTATTTGCCGAACAGGATCTTGTCACCGACCTTTACGTCCAACGGACGGACGGTACCGTCTTCGAGAATCTTGCCTGTGCCGACCGCCAGTACTTTTCCCTGCACCGGCTTCTCAGCCGCAGAATCAGGGATCACGATGCCGCCCGGAGAAGTACGTTCTTCTTCGAGACGTTTCACGATGACGCGGTCATGAAGAGGACGGATCTTCATGGATATCGCTCCTTAGGAAGCTATTTAACTTAATGGGTTTGAATTCGGCAGGGCAGGTGTTAGCACTCTACCCTGACGGCTGCTAATGATAGGTATGAACAGGCAGAATACAAGCCGGACAAGAGAGTTTTTTTGGCCCCAGGAGGGCTCGTGAGGGTATTCTTATGAGCCCGCCAGCCGTCGCGCAGCACCCTGCTCTCCTGGTGCTCTGCACCTGCCCCGACGAGTCGGTGGCCCTTGATATTGCTCGGGAAGTGGTTGCACAGGGGCTGGCGGCCTGTGTGAACCGGCTGTCCCCCATTATGTCTATCTATCGCTGGGAAGGGCAGATTTGCGAGCACTCCGAGCAGCTGCTGCTGATCAAGACCACTCCGGCTCGCTACGAGGCTCTGGAAATGCGGCTTAAGGCACTTCATCCATATGAAACTCCAGAGATTATCGCCATCCCGGTGGTGGCCGGGTCGCCGCAGTACCTGGACTGGCTTGCCACCGCCACCAACCCATTGAGCGTGCCTCCAACATGACCGCCTCAGCCTTCAGCTTCCGCCGGACCGTGACCCTCGCCGCTGTGGTGCTGCTGTCCGCGATTTCCCTGGGCCCGGTGCAAAGCCAGGCGCAGACCTCGGCCGCCCAAGCCGTGACCGGCTCGCCCGGCAGCCAGGGGACGCTGACCCCGGCCGCCATCAATGCCGTTCTGAACACGACCAAGGGCTGCAACAACGAAAGCGCCCTGAAGGCAGATCAGGCCTTCCAGGTCGCGGCGGTGGCCAACGGCCCGGACAGCGTCCGCATCGACTGGCGCATAGCCGACAATTGCTACCTGTACCGCAACCGCTTCAAGGTCACGGCCGCCGGCGAGCAGCTGGGGACCCTTGCCTTGCCCGAAGGCAAGACCCACACCGATGAATTCTTCGGCACCCAGCAGATCTATGAGAACGCCGTCAGTGCCACCGTGCCGGTGGTCCGGGCGAATGCCGCCGGTGAGCGGCAGCTGACACTGGATGTCAGCTACCAGGGATGCTCGCACTCGGGTTTTTGCTACCCACCCATCACCAAGACTCTGGTCGTCACGCTGCCGCCTGCGGCCACGGCCGGTGGCGCTGCAGCCCTGCCGGGCACGCTCGCCACCGCCGCACTTGGCGCCGTGCCGGCCACCCACGGCAGCTGCAACAACGCGCCCAACACTTTTCTGACCGCCGATCAGGCCTTCCAGGTGGCGGCCACGGCGGCCGGCGCGGACAGTGTTCGCATCGACTGGCATATCGCCGAGGGCTGCTATCTGTACCGCAGCCGCATCAAGGTGAAGAGCGCGAGCCCGGTACAGCTGGGAACCCTGGCGCTGCCTGAGGGCAAGAGCCAGACGGATGAATATTTCGGCACCCAGCAGATCTACGAGCATTCCCTGAGCGCCACGCTGCCGGTGGCCCGGGCCAGTGCCGCGGGTGCGCAGGATCTGGCCCTTGATGTGACCTATCAGGGCTGCGCCCATGCGGGTCTTTGTTACCCGCCGGTCACCAAGACGCTCACGGTCAGCCTGCCACCCGCTGGCGCTGCCGGCGGGAGCGCCGCCGCCGCGCCGGATGCGGCGGCGGGCGTGGGGCCTGCGCCCGGCGCTGCGAGCGGTTTCATGTCCCAGCAGGACCGGCTTGCCGGGCTGATCCGCAACGGCAATCTGCTGCTGATGATTGCCACTTTCTTCGTCTCCGGACTGGTGCTGGCATTCACCCCGTGCGTGCTGCCGATGGTCCCGATTCTCTCGGGGATCATTGCCGGTCATGGCACCAATGTCACCACTTCGCGCGCCTTCGGACTGTCGCTCAGCTACGTACTGGGCATGGCCTGTACCTATACGATCGCCGGAATCGCCGTGGCGGCCGCAGGCGCCCATGTTCAGGCACTGTTCCAGCAGACCTGGGTCATCGTGCTGTTTGCCGCGCTGTTCGTGCTGCTGTCACTGTCGATGTTCGGGGTGTACACGCTGCAGATGCCCACGGCCATCCAGACCCGGTTGACGGAAGTCAGCAGCCGCCAGGCCGCCGGTACTTTCGGCGGCGTGGCCGTCATGGGGGCGCTGTCGGCGCTCATCGTCACCACCTGTGTCGCGGCGCCGCTGGTCGCCACCTATGTGGTGATCGGGCAGAGCGGCAATATGCTGCGCGGCGCTACCGCGCTGTTCGCCTTGAGCCTGGGGATGGGGACACCGCTGCTGGTGGTTGGCGCCTCACAGGGCAAGCTGCTGCCCAAAGCGGGCCCGTGGATGGACACCATCAAGCAGCTGTTTGGCGTGATGATGCTCTGCGTCGCCGACTGGATGCTGGCTCGCGTGGTCCCCTCCGGCATGGTGCTGCTGTTGTGGGCGATTCCCGCCGCCGTGTGCGCCTGGGTGCTGTGGCGTGGCGCGCGCGGTATCCGCCAGATGCCCCTGCTGGTGCGTACCGTGGCGGTTGCGGCCGGCGCCTATGCGCTGCTCCTGATCGTGGGTTCGCGGCTGGGCGCCACCGACCCGCTGATGCCGATCCCGGCATTGGCAGGCGAGCATGCTGAATTGGCCTTCCACACCATCAAGTCAACCGGCGATCTGGATCGCGAGGTGGCGCAGGCGCAAGCCGGGGGTCATCCGGTGATGGTCGATTTCTATGCCGACTGGTGCGTATCCTGCAAGGAAATGGAGAAATACACCTTCACCGATCCGGCTGTTCAGGCGACACTCAAGAATGTGGTGCTGCTGCGCGCCAATGTCACCGCCAACGACACTCAAGACCAGGCACTGATGAAGCGCTTCGACATCATCGGACCCCCGACCATTGCCTTTTACGGGGCCGATGGTCATGAGCGCGCCCCGTATCGGGTGGTCGGCTTCATGAAGGCCCCGGAATTTGCCGCGCTCAGCCGCCGGGCGGTCAGCGATGCCACGGCCGCCACGGTCAGATCCGCCGCGGCGGGTCGCTCGTGACACCGGTAGGACGTGCAGTCCTGGCCTTCGCCCTGGTTGCAGGCGCCGGGCCGGCGGGCTTTCTCATCTATCACATGGTGTTCAATGGCAACCATCAGTTGCCACCCCGGCCCACCAGCGCGCCGCTGCCGGCGCCCGCCGCAGCGACCTCCGCGCCGCTGTCGGCGCCCACCTCGGCGCCGGAGATTCCGGCAGCGCCAACCCAGACCACCAGTACCCGCACCCCGCTGAGGGTGCCGGGGGACGTCGCGCTGCCGGACAGCTCCGGCAGGCTGCACCACCTCGCCGAATACCGCGGCCACCCCCTGGTGCTGAACTTCTGGGCGACCTGGTGTGAGCCCTGCCGGCGCGAGATCCCGCTGCTGGTAGCCTTGCATCTGGAACGCGGCGACAGCGTGCAGATCGTGGGCATCGCCGAGGACTTCCAGAAGGACGTGCTGCCCTATGCCAGGACCCAGGGCATCACCTACCCGCTGCTGATGGGGGAGAAGGACGGCCTGGCGGCCGTCAACGCCTTCGGCATGCCCACCGCGTTTCCGTTCACGATATTCGCCGACTCCGCGGGCGACATCGTGGCCGTCAAGGTCGGGGAACTGCATGCCGATGAGGCGCGGATGATCCTCGCGAAAGTCGGCGCGGTCGATGCCGGTAAACTGGGCCTGGGCGATGCCCGCGCGGGGGTTTCCATCGAGCTGAGAAACCTCGCCATTGTCCGCGCGCAGCAGGCCGCAGGCGCGGCGGGAGCCGGCGGCAGAAAGTCGTGATCTGACGCAAAATTACCGCTAAAGGTACCCAAACGCCTGCAACTTAGGGTAAATTCGCCGCGCTTTGCTTCAGTGGACGAAGGTCCGACGGCCCTATGGCGCGAATACTCCTGGTCAATGGCCCGAACCTCAACCTCCTGGGTACCCGGGAGCCGGAAATCTATGGCGCCGAGACCCTCGGCGACATCGAATCCAGGGCGGCCGCGGTGGCCAGGGAATGCGGCCATGAGCTTGCGGCCTTCCAGAGCAACGCCGAACATGAGCTGATCGGACGGATTCATCAGGCGGGTCGGGAGTCCATCGACTTCCTGATCCTCAATCCCGGCGCCTTCACTCACACCAGTGTTGCACTGCGTGATGCCATTGCTGCGGTGCGATTGCCGTTCCTGGAAGTGCACCTGAGCAATGTCCATGCCCGCGAAGCGTTCCGTCGTCAGTCCTATTTCTCGGACATTGCGGTCGGATCCATCGTGGGCCTGGGTGCCTTCGGCTACGAGCTCGCGGTGCGCGCCGTCGCCAGACTGCTGGCGCACCAGCCGGCCGGCCGGCCGTAACACGCCGGCAACTTCAAAACACAGGATTCTCAGGGGAACTTTCCGCATGGACATTCGCAAGGTCAAAAAGCTGATCGAGCTTCTGGAGGAATCCGGAATCGCGGAAATCGAGATCAAGGAAGGCGAGGAGGCCGTCCGCATCAGCCGCATGCCCACCGGTGCCTATGCGACCCACGCGCCCGCACCGGTGATGATGGCCCCGCCGGCTGCGATTGCCGCGCCGGTTGCCGCCGCAGCGGTGGAAGCCATCCCCACCAAGCCGCGCGCCAACGAACACGTCGTGACGGCACCCATGGTGGGCACCTTCTATGCCGCGGCGACGCCCGGCGCCAAGGCCTTCGTCGACATCGGAGATGAGGTCAAGGTCGGTCAGGTGCTGTGCATCATCGAGGCGATGAAGATGATGAACCAGATCGAAGCCGACAAGGCCGGCAAGGTCACTTCCGTGATGGCCCAGAACGGGGATCCGGTCGAGTTCGGTCAGCCCCTGTTCGTCATCGAATAACCCCATGCTCGAAAAACTCGTTATCGCCAATCGCGGCGAAATCGCGCTGCGCATACTGCGCGCCTGCAAGGAACTGGGCATCAAGACCGTTGCCGTGCACTCCACGGCGGACTACAGCCTCAAGCACGTACTGCTCGCCGACGAAAGCGTATGCATCGGACCGCCCGCCTCGCAGCTGAGCTATCTGAACATGCCGGCGATCATCAGCGCGGCGGAGGTCACCGACGCCGGCGCCATCCATCCAGGCTACGGCTTCCTGTCCGAGAATGCGGACTTCGCCGAACGCGTCGAGAACAGCGGCTTCATTTTCGTCGGGCCCAAGGCCGAGACCATCCGCATGATGGGCGACAAGGTCTCGGCAATCCGCATCATGAAGGGCTACGGCGTGCCCTGCGTGCCCGGCTCGGATGGCCCCTTGGGCCCTGAGGCGGATGAGAACCTGCGCGTTGCCCGCGACATCGGCTACCCCGTGATCATCAAGGCCTCAGGGGGCGGTGGCGGCCGCGGTATGCGCGTGGTGCACACCGAGGCCTCGCTGCTCAACGCCATCAATATCACCAAGGCGGAGGCGCTCGCGGCGTTCAACAACGACCAGGTCTACATGGAGAAGTTCCTGGAGCGGCCGCGGCATATCGAGTTCCAGGTGCTGGCCGACGGTCAGGGGAATGTGATTCACCTGGGCGAGCGTGACTGTTCGATGCAGCGCCGCCATCAGAAAGTCATCGAGGAAGCCCCTGCTCCTGGCATCACCGCCCGCCAGCGCAAGATCATGGGCGAGCGCTGCATCGATGCGGTGCGCGCGGTCGGCTATCGCAGCGCCGGCACTCTGGAGTTCCTGTACCAGGATGGGGAGTTCTATTTCATCGAAATGAACACCCGCATCCAGGTGGAGCACCCGGTCACCGAACTCATTACCGGAATCGATCTGGTCAAGGCGCAACTGCTGATCGCCGCCGGGGAGAAACTGCCCTACACCCAAGGCGACGTGCAGATCCGCGGTCACGCCATCGAGTGCCGCATCAATGCCGAGGATGCCAAGACCTTCATGCCCTCACCCGGGCCGATACGGCTGTGGCATCCGCCCGGTGGCCCCGGCGTGCGTATCGACAGCCACGTCTACTCCGGCTACAACGTGCCGCCCAACTACGACTCCCTGATCGGCAAGGTCATCACCCATGCGGAGACGCGCGAGGCGGCCATCGCCCGCATGAAAAACGCGCTGGGCGAAATGGTGATTGAAGGCATCAAGACCAACATCGCCCTGCATCAGGAGATCTTCAGTCACCAGGCCTTCGGCGCCGGTGGCCAGGATATCCATTATCTGGAGAGGCGCCTGGGAGTGCGTTGAGCGCGCCATGCCGTTCCTGGAACTGACCCTGGACCTGCACGGCCTGTCCGCGCCGGCGGCAGAAGAGGCCGCCTTTGATCTTGGTGCGCTGGCGGTGACGCTCACGGACAGTGGCGATGATGCCGTGCTCGAACCCGCACCCGGGGAAGTGCGGCTGTGGCCGGCGACGCGCCTGCAGGCGCTGTTCCCGGCGGCCACCGACTCCAAAATTGTGGTCGCCGCAATGGCGCTGCGGCTGGGCGCGGACCCGGATGCGATCCAGCCGCGCGTGCTGGCGGATCGGCTCTGGGAGCGCGAGTGGCTCCGGGACTTCCATGCGATGCGTTTCGGGCAGCGGCTGTGGGTGTGTCCACGCCACGAGGTGGTGGACGACCCGGACGCGGTCGTGGTGCTGCTTGATCCGGGCCTCGCATTTGGCACGGGCACCCACGCCACCACCGCCATGTGCCTGACCTGGCTGGATGGCCACGCGCCCACTGGCGCCCGGATCATCGATTTTGGCTGCGGCTCGGGCATCCTTGCCATCGCGGCCCTGAAGCTTGGGGCCGCGCGGGCCTGGTGTCATGACATCGATGCGCAGGCCCTGCTCGCCACGGCCGAGAACGCCCAGGCCAATGGTGTTGCCAAGGCAACGCAGATCTGCGAGCACGCCGCGAGCCTGCCCGCAGAGGTGGACCTGCTGCTGGCGAACATTCTTTCCGGTCCCTTGTGCGAGCTGGCCGCGACTTTCGCGGCGCGGGTGCGCCCGGGCGGCCATGTCATTCTTTCCGGCCTCATGCAGCACCAGGAGGCGGAGGTGACAGCGGCCTACGACGCATGGTTTGATACCAGCCCTATTGCAGTGCGCGAGGGTTGGGTCGCGCTGCAGGCCGTGCGCCGCACGTAGGATCGAACGCCGGTATGTTCACCGTCTGCTCCAAATGCAACCTGCGGCTCACTGTCACCGCAACCGACCTGCGCGCGGCGCAGGGCTATGTCCGTTGCGGACGCTGCCACAACGTATTCAATGCGCTGGCGGCGCTGGCGGATGACCCGGCCCGCGCCAGCGAGCACAGCTCGGGGACGGACACCCAAACGCGCGCGACGCAAAAGCCGCCGGAGCCGCCGGAGCCAGCGCCGCCCGCGGCCGAATCCCAGGACGATCCCGCCGCAACCGATACCTCGCTGGAATTCAACCCCGCATCGACCAATATCAACGAGGTGTTCATCGAAGCGGCGCCCAATGAGGGCACCGGTACTTTCGAATCCATCATCCTGGTGAGCGAGGAACCCGCCGCAGCGGAGGTGGGCGCCGAGCGGGTCATCGCCCCCCAAGCCCTGTCCACGCCGGTGCCCCCGGTGGCAACGGGCGTGACCGATGTGCACAAGATGCGCGATGCGCTGGCGGATCCGCATCTGGCGCGGCCGGCGACCCCGGAACCCGCGGCACCGCCTGCCGCCAGTGCCGAACCTGAGACCCCCGCCGAGGCCGCGCCCGCACCGCCCCTGGCGCAGGCTCGCGCCACCAAGCCGGTTGCGGAGCCTGTGGAAGTTGAAATCATCTTCACGGACGCGGCGCTGGAGCCTGCGCCGGTGGCCGATGAGGCACCGGCCGTCAACGCCGTGGCAGCGGCCGAAATCGCCACCGCGCTGCGCGCCAATGACGCACCGGCGATGCGGCCCGCACCGATGGAACTGCCCCCCATCCTCGAGCAGCCCGAGTCGCCGCCGGCACGCGTGCCGCGCTGGGCGCTCAGGGGTGTCGCGGTGGTGCTGGTCCTGTGTCTGCTGGCCCAGGTGCTGCACCATTACCGCAGCGATCTGGCCGACAGCGCCGCGCTGCACGGTCCCTTGACTGCGCTGTATCAGGATCTTGGAGCTCCGCTTGAGCCGCATTGGAACATGGCAAGCTATGAGATCCGCCAGTTGGGCGCGAATACCGATGGTGCACCGGGTACCCTTGTGGTGCGAGCCAGTATCAGCAATCGCGCCACACGCGATCAGCCCCTGCCACTGTTGCGAGTCGTGATGCAGGACCGCTTCGGCAATCGCGTCGCCGCGCGCGACCTGAAGCCCGCCGAGTACCTCGGACGCGGCGCACCGCAGGTGAGTCTTCTGGGTCCCGGCCAGCGCATCGATGTGCAGGTGGCATTGCAGGATCCAGGTCAGGTCGCCACCGGCTTTGAAATCGATGCCTGCATGCCGGGGCATGACCACACGGTGATGTGCGCCAACGACCCGGGCAGCCACTGATGCCCGCAACGATGCAGATCGGCCCCTGGCAATTGCCGGGCCGAGCGGTTCTGGCGCCCATGGCCGGTGTCACGGATCGACCGTTTCGCATCCTCGCCCGCAGGCTCGGCGCAGGATTGGCCGCATCGGAGATGCTGACCAGCGACACCAGCCTGTGGCACACGCCCAAGTCGAGGCATCGGCTGGACCATACGGGCGAACCGGAGCCGCGGGTGGTGCAGCTGGCCGGGGCCGAGCCTGCCGTCATTGCCCAGGCAGCGCGCCTGAATGTTGATCGGGGCGCGCAAATTATTGATATCAACATGGGCTGCCCCGCCAAGAAGGTCTGCGGTCGCTGCTGCGGTTCGGCGCTGCTGCGCGATGAGCCACTGGTCGCCTCCATCCTGGATGCGGTGGTGCGCGCCGTCAGCGTGCCAGTGACGCTCAAGATCCGCACCGGCTGGGACCGCGAGAGCATCAATGGCGTGCGAATTGCACGGCTGGCAGAAAGCCACGGCATTCAGTCGCTTGCCGTGCATGGACGCACGCGCGCCGACCGTTACGAGGGCGCGGCCGAGTACGACACGATCCGGGACATCAAGGCAACGGTGCGAATTCCGGTGTTCGCTAATGGAGATATTGATTCTGCGCAGAAGGCGCACGCGGTACTTGCGCACACCGGCGCCGACGGAGTAATGATCGGTCGGGCGAGCCATGGCGCACCTTGGATTTTTCGCGATGTCAACGCCCTGCTCGCCGGCGAGAAGATGCCCGATGCACTGGCGCCGCATCGGCTGCGTGATATTATTCTTGAGCATCTGGATTCGCTGTACGAGTTCTACGGCGAGGCGTCGGGGGTCCGGATCGCACGCAAACACATAAGCTGGTATTGCGACCGACTTTCCGTCCCGGAAAGTGTCCGGCGGGCATTACTGGCTGCAGGGAATACGGTCGAACAGTTCGGGCTGGCTGAGAATCACTTCCACGGGTGGGCCGAGGCAAATCGGCTCGCCTGAGCGGTGGGACGCGGTCGGGGAGCGCACATGGTAGTCAGGAAGAATGGTCGGACGCGCAGCGCGGCTGCGACAAGGTCCAACGGCAAAGAACTCCCCCTGCGCACCCATACGGAACGGGCCCTGATCGACTATTTCGCGAGTCTCAATGGCCATCGGCCCGCACATCTTTACGATCTGGTGCTGCGCGAAGTCGAGGAGCCGCTGCTGAAGGCCGTGCTCGACTACACCGAGGGCAACCAGGTGCGGGCCGCCGACATTCTGGGCATCAACCGCGGCACCCTGCGCAAGAAGCTGCGCCTGCACGGCATCGCCGGCTGATCACACTGCCACGCTGCCTGTGAAGGTGGCGGGAGAGCGACCTTCCATGCTGCAACCTGTGCGACGGGCGCTGATCTCAGTGTCCGACAAGAACGGCGTCACCGAGCTGGCGCGCGCCCTGGCCGCGCGCGGCATCGAACTGCTCTCCACCGGGGGCACTGCCCGTCTGCTGCGTAACGCGGGGCTGGCGGTGCGCGAGGTCGCCGACTACACCGGATTTCCGGAAATCATGGACGGGCGCCTCAAGACCCTGCACCCGAAAATCCATGGCGGCCTGCTGGGCCGGCGCGGCGTGGATGATGCGGTCATGGCCGAGCATGGCATCTCGCCCATCGACCTGCTGATCGTCAATCTCTACCCCTTCGCCAGCGCCGTGTCCAAGCTGCAGTGCAGCTATGAGCAGGGCATCGAGAATATCGACATCGGCGGACCTGCCATGTTGCGCGGCGCAGCGAAGAACCACGAGTTCGTGACGGTACTGGTGGAGCCTCGCGACTACCCGCGGCTGCTCGCCGAACTGCAGGCTCATGACGGCCATACCAGTTTCGAGCTGCGCGCGGCGCTGGCCGCCACCGCCTATGCGCATACCGCTCAGTACGACACCATGGTGTCGCAGTGGCTCATGCAACAGCACCATATGAGGCCGGCGAGTTTCCCGCCGACGCTGCCCTTGGTGTTTGCGAAGGTCCAGGACCTGCGCTACGGGGAGAACCCGCACCAGCAGGCCGCGTTCTACCGCCCCGCGGGGAGCTCTGCTGTGGGCATCGCCGCGGCGCGCGCGCTGCAGGGCAAGGAGCTGTCCTTTAACAATATCGCAGATGCCGACACCGCCATTCAGTGCGTGCGTCAGTTCGCCGATCCGGCCTGCGTGATCGTCAAACATGCCAATCCCTGCGGGGTTTGTCAGTCCGTCAATCTTCTGACGGCCTACGAGGCCGCTCACCGGACCGACCCGGTTTCGGCCTTTGGTGGCATCATCGCCTTCAACCGCGAACTGGACGGGACGACGGCGCGCAGCATCGTCGGGCGGCAGTTCGCCGAAGTCATCATCGCGCCGGGTTTCGCACCCGAGGCGCTCAGCGCGCTGGCACAGCGGCCCGACATCCGGGTACTCGAGCTGCCCTCGGCCATCCATCCCGAGCCCAGCGCCAGCGCCGGCGAGGTGGAGTTGCGCAGCGTCGTCGGCGGCCTTTTGGTGCAGACCACGGATGTCTCGGAACTTCTCGACAGCCTCAAGGTCGTCACGCAGCGCGCCCCGAGCGCGCAGGAGATGCTGGATCTGCGCTTTGCCTGGCGCGTATGCCAGTACGTGAAGTCCAATGCCATTGTGTTCGCGCGCGGCGGGGCCACCCTTGGTGTGGGTGCCGGCCAGATGAGTCGCGTGTACTCGACCAGGATCGCCGCGCTCAAGGCCATGGATGAGAAGCTCGAGGTCGCCGGCTCGGTCATGGCCTCGGATGCCTACTTTCCGTTTCGCGATGGGCTCGAGGCAGCCGCGAAGCTGGGCATCCAGGCGGTCATTCAGCCGGGAGGCTCCAAGCGTGATGCCGAGGTCATTGCGGCCGCCGACGAATACGGCATGGCGATGGTGTTCACCGGCGTGCGCCATTTCCGCCATTGAGGAGCCACGGGTCATGTACAAGGCATGAAGGTTCTGATCATCGGCGGCGGCGGCCGCGAACATGCCCTGGCCTGGAAATGCGCCACCGAAGCCGGGGTGACTGAAGTCCTGGTCGCGCCGGGCAATGCCGGCACCGCCGCCGAACCGCGCGTGCGCAATGTCGCGGTCGATGCCGAGGACATCGCCGGCCTGGTCAAGCTGGCCACTGCTGAAAGAATCGCTCTGACCATCGTCGGGCCGGAGGGTCCGCTGGTGGCAGGGGTCGTGGACGCTTTCGCCGCCGCCGGCCTGAAATGCTTTGGCCCCACCGCCCTTGGCGCGCGCCTGGAGGGCTCAAAGGCCTTCTGCAAGCAGTTCCTGCAGCGGCATCGCATACCGACCGCCGGCTACCGCACCTTCACGCAGGCCAGCTTCGATGAGGCCTATGTGCGCTCCCGACCCACACCCATCGTGGTGAAGGCCAGCGGTCTGGCCGCCGGCAAAGGGGTCGTGATCGTCGACAGCCATGAGGCGGCGCTGCGCGCGGCGCGCGCGATGTTCGACGGCCAGTTCGGCGGCGCCGGCACGCAAGTCGTCATCGAGGACTTCCTGCAGGGCGAGGAAGTCAGTTTCATCGTCATGGCCGATGGCAGCCATGTGCTGCCCCTGGCAACCTCGCAGGATCATAAGCGCCTGTTGGACGCGGACCTGGGTCCGAACACCGGGGGCATGGGCGCCTACTCGCCCGCACCCATCGTCACGCCGGCGCTGCACCAGCGCATCATGCGCGAAGTCATCCATCCCACCATCCGCGGCCTGGCTGCAGATGGCACGCCGTACACAGGGTTTCTGTATGCCGGCCTGATGATCGCGGCCGACGGCACCCCCAATGTGCTGGAGTACAACTGTCGCTTCGGCGATCCGGAAACCCAGCCGCTGCTGGCGCGACTGCGCTCGGATCTGACCCACCTGTGTACGGCGGCGCTGGCCGGTCGCCTGGATGGCGTGCAGGCCGAGTGGGATCCGCGCGCCGCCCTGGGTGTGGTGCTGGCCGCCGCGGGTTACCCGGACAGCGTGCACCGGGGCGATGTCATCCGCGGGCTTGATGCCGCAGCCCAGCTGCCCGGCAAGGTCTTCCATGCCGCGACCCGCAATGAGGGCAACGCGGTGCGCACCAACGGCGGCCGTGTGCTGTGCGCTGTGGGGCTGGGGGACTCGGTGCGCGCCGCTCAGCAGCAGGCCTATGCCCTGGCGCAGGTCATACGCTGGCCGGGAATGCAGTATCGAGGCGACATCGGCTATCGGGCCATCGCCCGTGAAAAACCGCGCTCTTAGGACTCAGAAGCTGGCGCGCACGAAAACCTCCGGTCCGCGCAGGCGGATGCCCACCAGTCCCGGATTGCTCATCGTCACCGAATCCAGTTTCAGACGCATCAGTGAATAGCCGACCCCGAGGGCAAGATTCGGCACCCAGCGAAACTGCACGTCGGTGTGCAGGTCCTCAAGCTCCCCGAAGGTACTGTTCAGCGAGCCTTTCATGAACTGGCCGCGGACTGTAAAGGAAAATCGGCGTGTGATGCGCACCATGCCTTCAACCGCCGGAGTCGGCAAGGCACCGGACAGGGAGGTTTCATAGTCCGCGAAGCGCGTCGGTACCTCGCCGCGTACGTCAAGGTCCATGAGGTGCACGCCCAGTCCCGCGCCCAGTTCAAAACGGTCGTTCTGGAAGATGGCGTAGGTCCAGGTGAGCCCCATGACGCGCCACTGCAGGGAGGTGCTGAGCGCATCGCCCGGACTGAACAGCTGGTTGCCGAACAGTATCGGACCGGTCAGCGTGGTGGTGCCGGACTGGTCAAGCTCGGTGAAGTCCGCCGTGATCCGGTTGCGATCCCGCAACCGGAACATGAGTTCGCCCAGGCCCTCATTCTCCGAAGGCCTGAAGCCCAGATCCCGTGCACCCGACAGCGCGGTGCCACCCAGTGGGATGCCGGGCGGATCCAGGCGCAGATCGGTCTGCGCCGCTGCATGCCAGAAGCTGGCCCGCAGCGCGAAGTGATCGGTGATGGGGCTGGGTGTCTGCGCGTCGCTGTCGAAGAAATCATCCGCCGCGTGTGCCGGTTGCCAAATCAATCCGGCGAGCAGCACGGAGCAGGCGAATGCGACTGTGGATCTCATTAGTGGCATCTTCCAACATGCCGCCTGCCTGCGCCAGAGTCGCAGCGTGGCGACGGTGCGGCGCGGGAGCCTGCACATAACGTGCAGACCCCGTACGCGACCTTCAGCGCTTCATGGCCTCGAAAAATTCGCCGTTGGACTTGGTGTCCTTCATCTTGTCCAGCAGGAATTCCACCGACGCCAGTTCATCCATGGGATGCAGCAGCTTGCGCAGGATCCACATCTTGGCCAGCTCGCCCTGGTCGGTGATGAGCTCCTCCTTGCGGGTGCCGGAGCGGTTGATGTTCACGGCCGGGAACACGCGCTTTTCGGAGATGCGCCGATCCAGATGGATTTCGCTGTTGCCGGTGCCCTTGAATTCCTCGTAGATCACGTCATCCATCTTCGAACCGGTGTCAATCAGCGCGGTGGCGAGAATCGTCAGACTGCCACCCTCTTCGATATTGCGGGCGGCGCCGAAGAAGCGCTTCGGACGCTGCAGCGCATTGGCATCGACACCGCCGGTCAGCACCTTGCCGGAGGACGGCACCACGGTGTTGTAGGCACGTGCCAGGCGCGTTATCGAATCAAGCAGAATGACCACATCCTTCTTGTGTTCGACCAGGCGCTTGGCCTTCTCGATCACCATCTCGGCCACCTGCACGTGACGGGCCGCGGGCTCATCGAAGGTGCTGGAGACCACCTCGCCCTTCACGGTGCGCTGCATCTCCGTGACCTCTTCCGGGCGCTCATCGATGAGCAGCACGATCAGGTACACCTCGGGCTGATTGGCCGTGATCGCGGTGGCGATGTTCTGCAGCAGCATCGTCTTGCCCGCTTTGGGCGGTGAGACGATCAGGCCGCGCTGACCGCGGCCGATGGGCGCTACCAGATCGATCATGCGCGCGGTCAGATCCTCGGTCGAACCGTTACCGCGCTCGAGCTTCAGACGCCGCGTCGGATGCAGCGGCGTGAGGTTCTCGAACAGCACCTTGTTGCGGGAGCTGTCCGGAGAGTCGAAGTTGATCTCCCCGACCTTCAGCAGCGCGAAGTAGCGCTCGCCATCCTTCGGTGGGCGAATGAGGCCGGAGATGGTGTCACCGGTTCGCAGATTGAAGCGGCGGATCTGGCTGGGGCTGACATAGATGTCATCCGGTCCGGCCAGGTACGAACTGTCGGCGGAGCGCAGGAAGCCGAAGCCATCCTGCAGTATCTCCAGCACACCGTCGCCGTAGATGTTCTCGCCATTGCGGGCATGAGCCTTGAGGATGGCAAAGATGATGTCCTGCTTGCGCGAACGGGCCATGCTCTCCAGGCCCATCGAGTCCGCCAGCTTCACCAGGTCGGTGATCGGCTTGGACTTCAGCTCAGTGAGATTCATGGAGTGCCGCGACTGAGTCAGTTCGGCCGCGCTTATGACCTCCCCGTCGTCACCGCCCTCGAAAACCTCGGGCTCGTGCAGCTCGTCCTGACGGCCGTTGGCCCGGTTGCCGTCGCGGTTGCCGTCCCGGTTGTTGCCGCCGTCGCGGTTGCCGTCGCGATTGCCATTGCCATGGCGGGGGCCCTTGTTCGGCCTATTGCGCCCCTGATTGCCCAGATACCCTCTCACAGATTCGATTCCCTTTTGGCTACGGTGCCCAGATTCGACTCCAGGAAGGCGGACAGCTGTGACTTCGACACAGCGCCCACTTTCTGGGCCTCCACCGACCCGTTCTTGAACAGAATGAGGGTCGGAATGCCGCGTATGCCGAAGGTTCTCGGCGTCTGCGGGTTGGCGTCGATGTCGATCTTGGCGATCTTCAGGCGGTCCTGATACTCGCCCGCGAGCTCATCGAGAATGGGGGCGATCATCTTGCAGGGGCCACACCATTCGGCCCAGAAATCCAGCAACACGGGCTTGTCGGATTTGAGTACGTCCTGGTTAAAGGTGGCATCGGTGGTGTGCACAATGTGCGAACTACTCACGCGGTTCATCCTCCATGGGAGAACTAAATGTTCAGGTTGAGGGAAGGAAATTTGAGGCTTGGGCCTGTGAAAAACAGGGGGGCTGCGGCGAAAGCCGTGCCAGAAACACCCGTTAAACGGTTACACTGTGATCTATGGTCTATATCGAATTGGGGGAAAGGAAAATTTGATGGCAGGTGGGGCCCTCTTTGGCCGCGCTCTAAGGCTGGTTTCGCCCGGTCGCGATAGAACCCCTGTCTTGAGTACCTTTTTAGCGCTTCCCAACGCCATTTTCAAGGCCCTACCCCGCAACACCATGGTTCCCATCACACAATGAGTGATCAGCCTCCCATTTCCACACGATTTGACACCCTGGGGCTGGACCCCACGCTGCTGGCGGGCATTCACGAGGCCGGCTTCACCCATGGTACGCCTATTCAGTCCCAGACCCTGCCCATAGCCCTTTTGGGCCGGGACGTGGCCGGACAGGCGCAGACCGGTACCGGCAAAACCGCAGCGTTCCTGATCGCGCTGTACAACCTGCTGCTCACCCAGCCGGCACCCCCGGGCAGGACCCCGACCTCGGTTCGTGCCCTGGTGGTCGCGCCCACTCGGGAGCTGGCGGTACAGATCCACCATGACGCTGAAATCCTCGGCAAGCACACCGGACTGCGCACCGCGGTGGTGTACGGCGGCACCGACTATGAAAAACAGCGCCGCCAGTTGAGCGAGGGTATCGATGTCCTGATCGGCACGCCCGGACGCCTGATCGATTACTTCAAGCAGCATGTGTTCGAACTGCGCCACGCCCAGGTTCTGGTGCTGGATGAAGCGGACCGCATGTTCGATCTGGGGTTCATCGCCGACATCCGCTACCTGATGCGGCGGCTGCCGCCGCCGCAGCGGCGCCTGTCGATGCTGTTCTCGGCGACGCTTTCGCAGCGGGTGCTGGAACTGGCCTATGAACACATGAACAATCCGGAGCTGGTGCGCATCGAGCCGGACAAAATGACGGTCGATCGGGTCCGGCAGATGATGTACTACCCCTCGATGGAGGAGAAGCTGCCGCTGCTGATTGCGCTGCTGCGGCAGGCCGACGCCCGCCGCACCATGATCTTCGTCAACACCAAGCGCATGGCCGAGCGGCTTGAATCGGTGCTCAACGGCAACGGTTTCCATGCCCAGGCAATAACCGGCGACGTGCCGCAGCCCAAGCGCCTGCGCTTTCTGCGCGACTTCCACAATGGCGATCTGGCGGTGCTGATCGCCACCGACGTGGCCTCGCGCGGCCTGCATATTCCCGATGTGAGTCATGTGTTCAATTTTGACCTGCCGCAGGATGCGCCCGACTACGTGCACCGTATAGGCCGCACCGCCAGGGCCGGCGCCGAAGGCGATGCCATCAGCTTCGCTTGCGAGGAGTACGCCGTGTCCCTGCCCGAGATCGAGGCCTATATCGGTCACAAGGTCCCCTACTCGGCGATCTCCCCGGAGCTGATTGCGAGCGTCAAGCTGCAACCCGGCACGCCGCGCGAACCCGGCAGCACCATCAGCCATGGCGGCCGGCGCGGGGGCGGTCGCCCGCCCGCCCGCCGGCGTCACAGTGGATCAGGCGGCCCCAGTCGCCGCCCGGGCGGCCGCTAGAGCAGGCCGGAGTCGGGTCCTGCGAGGTCGGTGAGCCGGTCCACCGCAGGCCAGGGCCCATGGTCGCGCACCGTGCCCTGGGAGTCCGGGTGGCGCAGGCCTATCACCCAGCGAATGCCGGCGGCACGCGCGGCCGCGAGCACCGGCGGACTGTCATCCACGAACAGGCTGCGCTGCGGGTCGTAAGGTTCGCTGCGCCGGATGCTTTCCCAGAACCGCGGATCCTCCTTGGGCCAGGAAAAAGTGTGCGAGCTGAACATCGCATCCAGGTAGCGCGAGACACCGATGCATTCGTCCTTGATGGCAAGCGTCTGCGGGTGGGCGTTGGTCAACAGCACCAGGCGCTTGCCATTGCGGCGCAGGGTCGCAAGGAACTGCGGCACTCCGCTCAGCCAGCGCACTTCGTGCATCACCTCGCGTTTCAGTGCGGCGACATCCAGCTCAAGCTCGCGGCTCCAGAACACCACGCTGTACCAGTCCAGGGTGCCTTCGCGTGCGCTGAAGCGCGGTGCCAGCAGCGCGCGCGCCTGCGCCACGCTGATGCCCTGCGCGCGGGCCCAGGCGCTGGGAATGACTTGACGCCAGAACCGCGTATCAAACGCCAGATCCAGCAGCGTGCCATCCAGATCCAGCAGCACTGTGTCGATGGAGGGCCAGTCTGGAGGGTCGGGGTGGCTCATTGCAGTGCGGAGCATATCGCCAATGGCGTCCGCCCACCGCCTCCGTTAAGCTATCAGGATTGAAAAGTCGCGCACACGGCCGCGAGCCGCACAATTCGACCGGCTATGGCGGATAACGAAGACAACGTCGATCGCGAACTGTTCCGCAACATCGAAAAGCTGCGTGAACTGCGCATCGCGCATCGCGATCTTGACGATGTCATCCATAGGCTCTCCATGGACATGCACATCGATGAGCTGCAGTTGAAGCGTCTGAAGAAGCGCAAACTCATGCTCAAGGACCAGATCACGATCCTCGAAAGTCAGCTCATACCCGATCTGAACGCCTGACGGGCGCCGGCTGAAACGATGGACAGCGCCAGCAGCGGAATCCGGGACTTCTTCGCCCAGCTGGCCTCGGTCCAGGTGCTGACGGAAGTCATCGCGATCGTCGTGGCCGCCGCGCTGGCGGTGGCCGGCGGGCGCTATGCGCGCCTGTGGCTGCAGCGCTCCGGACACATCGACACGCGCACCTGGCTGGGCGCCAGCCTTGAAGCCATCGTGCTGGCAGCGCCGATGTTCATCGGCATCCTGGTGCTGTTCCTGCTGCACTTTGCACTGCTTGGCTTCGGGGCGCGCGCTGATCTGCTGTACGTGGCGACGCAGCTGACCCTGGCCCTGGCGCTGGTTCGCCTGGGGACCTACGGTCTGCGCCTGATGCTGGGCCGCGAGACCTGGTTTGATGCCTGGGAAGGCCGCATCGCCGTGGCGATCTGGCTGGTCATCGCCCTTGACCTGCTTGGCTGGCTGGGAAAGATCCAGGCGACGCTTGAACACGTGCACCTGATACCGGGCCGCAACGTGTTCACGTTGTGGGAGCTGGTCAAGGGCATCGTGGTCGTCACCGTCTTCGTGTTCGTGACGACGCTGGTGGCGCGCACCGTCGAACGGCGCGTGATGCGATTGAGTTCGATCGCGCTATCGACGCGCATCGGAATCTCAAAGTTTACATATTTCGTGCTGCTGGGCATCGGCATACTGCTGGGCATCAATGCCGCGGGCGTGGATGTGACCACGCTGAATGTGCTCACCGGCGGCATCGGCATCGGTTTGGGGTTCGGCCTGCAGACCATCGCCGGCAATTTCGTCAGTGGTTTCGTGCTGTTGATCGACAAGTCCATCAAGCCCGGCGATGTCATCAGCTTCACCGGACACACCGGCACCAGCACCGAGAACTTCGGCTGGGTGCAGGAGCTGCGGGGCCGCTACGTCGTGGTTCGCGACCGCGATGGCGTGGAGACCCTGGTACCCAATCAGAATCTCATCACCAACTCGGTCATCAACTGGAGCTATTCGGATCAGCGGGTGCGGCTGCGCCTGCCGGTGATGATCAGCTACGACGATGATCCCGAGGAAGCGCTGGACGCATTGCTGGAGGCGGTCGGTGATCATCCGCGCATCCTGCGCGAACCTGCGCCGGTCTCGCGCCTGATGGCCTTCGAGGACTATGGCATGCGCCTTGAGGTGCGCTTCTGGATCGCCGATCCCATGAATGGCGTCAACAATGTGCGCTCGGACGTGAATCGCGCCATCTGGCGCGTGTTCCGGATCCATGGAATCCGCATACCCGTGGCGCAGCGCGAACTGCGCATGCTGCCGCCGACTCCCGGGCGTGACAGTACAGCGCCGCCGGAGCTTTGAGCCGCCATGCCGCTGATAGTCTCGCCAAGCCTGGTGGTGCCTGATGCCGATCTGAGCTTCAGCGCCATCCGCTCCCCCGGGCCGGGTGGCCAGAATGTGAACAAGGTGGCAAGCGCCGTGCAGATGCGCTTCGACCTGCTGAACACCCAGGCGCTGGACGGGGCCGTCAAACAGCGCCTCAGGGCGCGGGCCGGGCACCGTCTCAATGAGGACGGCACGCTGCTGATCGTGGCGCGCGCCCATCGTTCGCAGGAACGCAACCGGGCCGACGCCCTGGAACGGCTGCGCGAGCTGATCCTGGCGTCGCTTCAGGCGCCGCGCCCGCGCAAGGCCACGCGCCCTACCCGGGCGGCGAAGGAACGCCGGCTCGTTGGCAAGGCGCACCAGCAGCGCCGCAAGATTCTGCGCGGCCGGGTGCGCGGCGAGGACTGAGGCGACCGCTACGGCGTTGCCGGTTCATCCCAGCCCGGATTCATGTGATACGGAACCGCCCGCGTCAGCATCTGTATGCGCCGAATGCTGGCCCCCTCGATCCTGAACACCAGCAGCGCTTCGGTGCTCGCCGGCTGCGCCAGGGCACGCTGCGACAGCGTATGACCATCGGCCAGGTGCAGTGCGCGGGTGCCTGCCTGGTCGAGGTTCGCCCACACCACCACCGTGCCATTGTCAGGGTCGACCGCCACCACGCGCCGATGATGGATGCGGGTGATGGCGGAATAGTAGCCGCTTTGCAGCTGCTGGCGGCAACCCAGGGCCGCCAGGTTGAAGTGCCCGTCGCCGATCAGAATGCGCGGGTTGCCGCTGACCCGCGCGCCGTTCTCGACGCGCACGCAGTCATCGCTTAGCGCCACGGTAGCCCTGGCGTCCGGGTGCGCCAAGGCGTTCATCCACGCCAGGGCGATTCCGGTGAGCTGTTCGCGGCTGCCTCGCAGCCCCGTCGGGATCGGCACCAGCCAGGATGAGTCCGCGGCGCCCCGGGTATTGGTCGCATCAACTCCCGCATCGCTCCACTCCGGACCTGCGCCCTTGCGGTAGAACAGCGTCTCCACTTCACTGATGCGCCGGTCATGCACCTTCAGGCGCATGGCCATGAGCACCAGATTGTCGAACTCGCGCATGGTGCCCACAAAGGTGATCTGCTGGGTCGCGATATCGGGGTAGAACTGCTGGGCGGCCCCCACGCCGCTGGCCGTGTTCCAGAAGCCATCCCCCAGCTGCAGCTCCTGACCGTCCTCCGTGAACCGTACATGCTCATCCAGGCTCAGAAGCTTCGGATCGTGTGCCACCAGGGCCTTCAGATAGCTGTCCGCCACGCCCTGCAGGCAGGCCCGGTCGCAGCTCAGCTGCGGGTCCTGCACCGCTGCGGGCGGCGGCGCGCTCTCCGCGGCGCTGCTGGCGGCGGTCCTGGTGCGGGCGATGTTGCGCTCGCGCGTATGGCTGACCGCAGCGCGGTCGCGATCATCCTCGGTTCCGTCGGCATGGCTAAAGCGGGCCGGACCCAGGGCCAGCAGGGCAACGGCATACGCCAACAGCTTGCGATTCAGGTCCGGCATGGCCCTCTCCTAGGAATGGGTCACCTGAAGGATACTGTGACGCAGCTCCTCGTTGAGCACCACCTGAGCATCGGCGGCCACATGCATGAGGACCTCATCGAATTCCAGCTTGCCGGCACCGCTGGCGCGGATCACGCGTCGCTTGCGCAGCAGGTCGATGAAATTCTCGAACAGCGCCCGATCGAAGAATTCGGGTGAATTGAATCCATACAGCAGCGACATGCGCTGGGCCATCAGATGGCAGCGCTCTTCGAGCTGCGACTGGGTGATCTGGCCGCTGCCGGCCTGCAGCAACAGTGAGATGGCCAGGTAGTAGCGTTCGATGGTCTGGATCGTGGATTGCTGCAGCAGCGACAGCTGCATGGCCTGTGGTGAAGTCGGCGCCGATCGGCACCAGTCCCCCGCCGCATTGCGCTCGAGCAGCCCCTGCGCCTGAAGTGTCGCCAGCATCGCGTCCAGGGCCGCCGGTACGGACTCCTCGGACCATATCAGGAACAGTTCCGCGGCGATGTACGGATAGATGCGCCCGGTGAGTCGCTGTATGTCGGCATGACTCATGGCGGCGTTACCGGCAAAGGCGCACGCGATCAGCGATGGCAGTGCGAACAGGTGGACGATGTTGTTGCGATAGTAGGCCGCGAGCACCGCGGCCTCATCGCTCATCTGCACCAGATCGCCCAGCGGATGGCTGCGCCGCGTAATGACCTTCATCTCCTCACCGTAGGCGATGATCTGCTGGACCGTCAGACCGGTCACGGTCACGCGGTCACTGTACGGGCAATCGGCCAGCAGCGCCTTGAGCAGGCTCAACTGTCGCAGCAGATCCGCTTCGACCAGGGTCCGGCGCGGCGATGCCAGAAGCGCAACGGCCAGAAGGCCTATGGGGGTCACCGCGGCCGCCGCATTGATGTGGCGCATCACCTGCGCGGCGAGTTCCGCGATGGCCGCGTTCAACCACGGCAGGCGGCCCTCCTCGGCCGTCAGGCGCGTGCGCCACTGTGCGTCATGTCGCTGCAGCAGGGCATCCAGGTGGATGGGCTCGCCGATATTGACGTGTACCTTGCCGAACTTTTCCTTCAAGCGCGGCAGGGTTCGCAGAAGACCGAAGATGCTTTCCTTTTCCTTGGGCTTGCCCGAGAGCTCACCGATGTAGGTATCCGCTTCCATGATGCGTTCGTAGGCGAAATACACCGGCAGAAACACGATCGGACGTGCGGGCGAGCGCAGGAAGCCGCGCAGCGTCATGGTCAGCATGCCGGTCTTCGGGTGCAGCAGACGGCCGGTTCGGCTGCGACCGCCTTCGATGAAGTACTCGATGGAATGGCCACGCGCCATGATGGCCGCCATGTAGCTCATGAATACGACGGTGTACAGCGCGTTGCCGCGCAGGCTTCGACGTATGAAGAAGGCGCCGCCCTTGCGCAGATAGCGACCGACCAGGGGCATGTTGAGATTGAGGCCCGCGGCGATGTGCGGAATGGCGTAGCCGTTGCGGTATATGACGTACGAGAGCAGCAGGTAGTCCATATGGCTGCGGTGGCAGGGCACATAGATGATTTCCTGGCCGTCGGCGACCTTGGCCAGCGTCTCGGCGTTGCCGAAGTCCACGCCATCATAGATGCGTGTCCACAGCCAGCTGAACACCCGCTCCAGGAAGCGTACGAAGGCCGGGGAATAATTGGCGGCGATCTCATAGGCGAGCTTGCGGGCGCGTATCAGCCCCTGGCGGCGCGTGATCTTCTTTTCGCGCACCTCCTGGGCCACGGCGGCGCGCACCGCCCGGGTGCGCAGGATGCGGCCGACGATGGTGCGTCGGTGTGACAGGTCCGGGCCGATGCGCGCGGCGCGCTGGCGCGCATAGCGCACGCGCAACGCTCGGGCCACGCGCCGGCATTGCACCACGGTCGGGGCATCCCCGCCCAGCAGGCTGCGCAGCGATACCGGTTCGTCGATCTCCAGCAGCGTGTTGCGGCCGTTGAAGATCACCTGGAAGAACCGTCGCACCCGCGAGGTGATGACCCAGTCATCCACCAGCAGCAGGCGGAACCATGACGCCTCGCGCTGTGGCGCGCGGCCCCAGAATACGGCCGCCGGCACCAGATCCACGTCCGCGGCGGGATCCGTGCGCAGCAGGTCCACCAGCTTCGCCAGTATGGGCGGGGGCCGCCGGTCCAGCGGCTCGGCGCCCAGGCCGCCGCGCGGATTCAAGTAGAAATACGAGCGCAGGTCACCGCCATGACCCAGCAGCCGCTTGCGCGGTCGGGGCAGCTTCAGTTTCACGCAGGCGCTGCTGAGGACGGCGAAGTCGGTGAAGCTGCGGTGCTCCATGACATAGCAGACCGGCCGGCCGCGGCCCAGCAGGCGTGCCGCGGCATCCGTTGGCAACGTTGTGAAGCGAACCCACAGCGTGAGGATCCGTCGCAGCAGCCAGGCCATCGCCTATTCGCCTGAAGCCGGCATGTCCAATGAGATCAGGAAATACTCGAACAGGTAGCGGATCATGTTCATCTGGCTGTGCAGGCGATGATCATCGTGTAGCAGGTGCAGGGAGGCGCCGTAGTCGCGCGCAAAGCGGGCGCTGTCCTCGTAGGACACCACCTCATCGCCCCAGCCATGGACCACCATGGTCGGGCAATCGAGCACGCCCTTGCGCAAGGGCGGCAGGCCCTCACCATAGATCGCCGGTGCCATCAGGAACACCCCGCGGGCATGCAGGTGCGAGGCGGCCGCAACCGACACATAGGCGCCCAGACTCGAGCCCACCAGCACCAGTTCGCCCTCCAGGTCCTTGCAGAAATCCATCAGGTGCGCCAGGCGCGCCTGTGGCGCATCGATGCCTCGGTAATCGACGGACTCGGGCTCGTAGCCTTCGGCGCGCGCGGTATCGGCGAGCACGGTGATCTTGCGACCCCAGGGGCCGCTTTGCTGTCCATGCGAGAACACTACGTAGCGATTGCTCACGGTTGACTATCTTATACCGCCTGAATGCGCGTCGATGATGCAACCTTTAGCCGTTCAGGATCGCGGTCTCGATTTCCCAATCGACACGCCGCGGCGAGGCCGCCTGTCGGTTGATGTTCACGGGACGTACCCGGCTACCGGACGGATGATGGGTGACCAGCCAGCACTGCAGCACGCCGGGCTGTTGCAACGCATAGCCGAACAGCAGATTGACCGCGCCCGTGGCGATGGTGCTCGCACGATTGACGCGCTCATCCCACACCACCAGACAGCAGTCCTTGAAATCGCCGATGGCGAATGCGCCATCCAGGCGCAGGCCCTCCAGGAACTCCTGGACCTGCAGGCCGGCGCGCTCCCAGGTCGGCATTGAATTCGGTGCCGTGAGCACCCAGCGGGTGCCGCGTTCGACGCTGTTGGCCAGATTCAGCGCCAGACGGTGCGCGGCCAGATACCGTCCTTCGGCCGAAGCCGATACCCCGCAGGCGAGCGTGCAGCTGTGGGCGCGGCGCAGCGGACCCGGACGCATGGGTTCGAGGGTGTTGACACCTGCCTGCGCCAGCCGCTCGCTGTGCTCGGCCTGCAGCATCACCGTCGGGCGCAGCATCGGCCTAAGCGCCGCTTCGGGCTCCGGCATGCGCAGCGCCGGTGCATGGGTGTAGTCGCTGCGCGCCAGCATCGCCGCCGCCGCCGCCCCCGGCGCGAACGCCGCCATGCGGTTGCGCAGGCGGTCCAACGCCAGCAGTCGCGGGAAGAACATGGCCGCGTTGTCACTGCGAAACGGCCAGGCGGCGAGCCCATCCAGTGCGTCCTGCGCCTGCGCCCAAACTTGCGGCGGATCCACTATCTGCAGCGCGCGACGCTCGCGACAGAAGCGCGCCGCCACCAGCAGCGTGCTCATGCCCAGATCCTGATCGCGCGTCAGCGGCGGGATGTACAGCATGTCGAAGGGCAGGTCCGGACCCAGGGCGAAGATGCCGGTGCGACGCGGCAGCGAGCCTATGATGTCGTAGTCGGACAACGGACCACCGTCATCGCCATCGGCATTGGCGCCCACGTAGCCGATCACCACTCCGGTCGGCCCCACGCCGGTCAGATCCGGGCGCTGCTGCGGCACGCTGCCGCTGACCCTGGCCAGGGTTGAGGATTGCAGCACGTCGGCCACGAAGCGCGCGCTGCCTGGCTCCATGGACAGATTGCGCAGGATCTCCTGCTCCTGCACCTGCTCTGAGCCCGGCTGCGCGAGCCGCTGCACGATGAGATTGAAGCGATCGTCCGCGCTGATGCCATCGTAGTCGACGGCGGCTCGCAGGTACTCGCGCGATCCTGGATTGACCGCCGTCAGGTGCAGCGCGTCGAGGCCGGCCGGGAGCGTCAGCGTCGAGCCGCGTGCGCCGTTGATGGCGCGCACGATGATGGCTTCGCGGCCACCGTTTTCAAAAAACTGCTCGATCGCATAGGAGAGCGGGGAGGGCTGCCACAGGCCGCCGAAGATCTGCTGGTAGTCGGTGAAGTTTCTGATCCGTACCGGCTTGGCGACCGGACCTTTGAGCGTGCGGCCGACGAAGGCGGTGATGCCTGCGGGAACGCGCTCTATGGCGCGCCCGGGCCCGGGAACGATCCTTGGATCGGCTTCTGAAACTCCGCGCACGGTCACCCGCACCTCACGCGACCGGCGCAACTCTAACAGGTTTCCGCAGCAGCGGGCTTCTAACCCCCCGTCTTGTGGGCGCCGGGTGCGGGGACCAGGTGATCCTGGGGATCCGAATCGCCCATGATCTGGTCGAAGGTCTTCTCATCCACCGGCAGGTCAGTCTTGCCGTCCCAGGAAGCACCCGCCGGCAGCTGGTTGGCCACCATCGTGGCGCCGGCGAGCACCTTGTCGACGCTGGCATCGTTGAGGGTCACCGGCACTATCAGACCGCGCGGCGCATGCGCCAGCTGCGTCACCAGGTCCCAGTCGACGGCCTCACCTCGGGTCTTAAGCTCCTTCTGCACCGGCTTGCTCAAGGAGCGCGACAGCAGCGCCTGCTGCGCCTTCTTCCAGTCACGCCGATCATCCTCAAGAGATCCGAAAGACTGCATCACCAGCTGACCGTTGTCCCAGCCGAAGACATAGGGCTGGTTCACGACATGAACCTCGGTGCCAATGGGTACCTTGTCGAAGAGCTCGTCGATGTCTTCGGGAAAAAGTCGTATGCAGCCATGGCTGGACCGCAGCCCTACCCCGGCCGGCTTATTGGTGCCATGGATCAGGTACCCCGCCCAGGTCAGGTAGAACGCCCGGTTGCCCAGCGGATTGTCCGGTCCCGGGCCGACCACCGCCGGCAGCTCATCGCCGTTTTCCTTGTGCTCCTTGATGACCGAGATCGGCGGATGCCAGGTGGGATCCTTCTGCCGCCGCACGATCTTGGTGGTGCCCTCCGGAGTGGCCCAGCCGACCTTGCCTATGCCGATCGGGTGCGTGAAGACCACCTGGGTCTCCCCGGGCTTGTGGGGCGGGAAGTAGAACAGGCGCATGGCCGCGATGTTGATCACTATCCCATCGTGCGGGGCATCCGGCAGCACGAAGCGTGTCGGCAGCACGATGGTGCGGCCTACGCCGGGCAACCACGGGTCCACGCCGGGGTTGGCACGCAGCAGTTCTTCATAGCCCAGGTTGAAGCGGCGCGCGATGTCGGTGAGAGTGTCGTCCTTGCCGACCGTGGTCTCCTGCAGATCGCCGATGACGTTCTGCTGGGCATCGGTGAGCTCGAAGCGGGAGGTCTCCTGGGGCGCCGGAAGCGCAGGCGCAGGCGCTGGCGCAGCGAGCACGGGCGCCGGCGGCGGCTTGTTATGGGTATTCCAGGGGGCGCCGACCAGCGAACAGGCGGCCAGCAACGACGTGGGCAGAATCGCGGCTATGACGCGAAATGGCGACAGGTGGGATGTCATGATCCGTCGATTATGACACCACCGGGGCCTATGCCAAAAAAATGCCCCGGGGATAATACCCGGGGCCGAGAATGCGGACTTTCGATGAAGGGAAGGAAGTCCGCTAGGGGATATCAGTGCTCAGTGCAGACGTGCCCAGTGCAGGATGCGTATGTCATCGCTCGTCAGATCGAAACTCTGCGCCAGCAATGAGCGCAATTCACGTGTACCGGCGGTCTGCTCCAGCGCATGCCGCAGTTCAACCACACCACTCCACTCGCTGGACTCGCTGCCGGTTTCCACCGTCGCGAGCGCCTGCTGATCTGCCGTTACGAAGTGTGTGTAGTACTTGGCGGCCATGGTTCAAAGGTTAGGTTCAACGCCGCTGGGGTGCCGTGAAACGCTCCACAGATCCTTCAGCTTTGGACATGCCGCAGATCAAACATAACGCGGGAATTTGCCCCTGATGGGTCGCTACCGGGCACCACAGATACCTGGTTCACAGTTCATCACGCCGGAGGGCCTGGCACGTCTGCGCGCCGAGCTGGATCTGCTGTGGCGCGAGGAACGCCCGCGGGTGACGCAGGCCGTGCAGGAAGCCGCGGCACAGGGTGATCGTTCGGAAAATGCCGAGTACACCTACGGCAAGCGTCGCTTACGCGAAATTGACCGGCGCGTGCGCTTTCTGCGGCAGCGCCTGGATGGCATGACGGTGGTGGATAGCGCGCCGACGGATCTGGCGCGGGTGTTCTTCGGCGCCTGGGTGACACTGGAGCGTGAGGATGGGGAGCAGGTCCGCTACCGCATCGTGGGCCCGGATGAGACCGATGCGGCGGCCAGCCACATCAGCATGGATTCGCCGCTGGGTCGTGCGCTGCTGGGCAAGGCACTGGATGCCGAGATTGCGGTGGCACTGCCCTCGGGCAGCACCACCTTCACCATCGTCGCCGTGCAATACCCTGCGGTTACCAGATCACGCGGACGTTCTTGAACTGCCACGGATCTGACTTGTCGATGTCCTCCGGGAACAAGCGCTCGCGATCCGTGAGTGGGGTCCAATCGGTGTAGGCGCCGATCACCTTGCCCCAGTAGGGCTGGCTGATCTCGATGTTGCGCCGGAAGTCTATTTCATCCGGCTCGACCAGGCCGCAGTTCGGGTTTTCCATGGCCCATACCATGCCCGCCAGGCACGCCGAGGTCACCTGCAGGCTGGTGGCGTTGTTGTAGGGTGCCAGCGCCCGTGCTTCCGCGATGGTCAGCTGCGAGCCGTACCAGTAGGCGTTTTTCTTGTGTCCCGCCAGCAGCACGCCGAGTTCATCGCGGCCGCTCAGCACGTCCTCGCAGATGATCCGTTTCCGCTCCTGGACCATGAAGTTGCGTCCCGCGAACTCATGCATCGAGGCGATCGCCGCATCACAGGGGTGATAGGCATAGTGTGCCGTGGGCCGGTAGACCACATTGCTGCCTTCGCGCACCGTCAGGTAATCGGAGATCGAAATCGCCTCCGAGTGGGTGATGCAAAAACCGTGGAAATGTCCGGCCAGGGGAGTCCAGGTGCGCACGCGCGTGGCGGCCCCCGGCTGCGTGAGGTATATCGCCGCGCCGTGGCCGAAATCATGGCGCTTGCCGTCGCGCGGGAAATTCCGTTCGTGGGTGCCCCAGCCCAGCTCCGCCGGCTGCGCGCCTTCGCTGACAAAGCCATCCACCGACCAGGTGTTCACGAATTCGTCCAGCTGCTTGGCCTTGGCGGATACCTGGGTATCGCGCTCGGCGATATGGATGACGCGTATGCCCAGCAGCTGCGCCAGCGCCGCCCATTGTTCACGCGAGCTGGGCTTTCCGGCATCCACGCCGGTATCGGCGGCGATGTTCAGCATGCCCTGCTTGACCAGATGCGAGACCATCCCCGGGTTGGCGCCGTGGGTCACCACTGCCGTCGGGGCGCGCGCGTTGCCGGCGCGCAGTCCCAAGGCCTCTTCGCGCAGGGCATAGTTGGTGCGTCGCGCCGCGCTCAGGGTCGGATCGGTGTAGCCGCCGGCCCATGGCTCGACGCAGGTGTCCAGGTACATCGCACCCTTTTCCCAGCAGAAACGTATCAGGGCGACGCTCGAGACATCGACCGAGACGTTCAGCAGGAAGTCCCCGCGTCCGACCAGCGGCGAGAGGATGCGGCGGTAGTTGTCGCGCGTCAGGGCTTCATTGACGCGCTTGATGCCGAAATGCTCGGCCTCGGCGCTGCCTGAATCGTCGGCGGTCACGATGCTGATGCGATCCGGTGCGATACCGATGTGCCGCAAGATCAGCGGCAGGACTCCCTGGCCAATGCTGCCGAAACCGACGAGGACGATGCGGCCGGGAAAATCGATATGTACCGGGTGTTTTGTCATGATTACCGCCAGTGTGGTGGAAAAGTTCGCTCGTACCCCGGCAGGGCCGCGACGCGGTCGATCCAGCGCTCCAATGCTGGATAATTTGCCGCCAGGGGCAGGAAGCGTGAGGACAGCGCTCGGGCCGCTGGCTTGCCCAGGGCGCGCAGCAGCAGCTGCAGCGCCGGAAATATCACGATGTCGGCGGCTGAGAAGTGTTCTCCCACCACCCAGTTCGAGCGCGACAGTCGCCGCTCTATGGACCGGGCCTCGCTGGCGACGACATGCATGGAGTCGGCCAGGGCATCGATGTGCTCCTGGGCTTCGCCGTCGAAGACCGCGCGCACGATCTTCATCAGATGCTCTTCGACGTAGGACTGGTATTCACAGATCACGCGCATGATCACGCCGGCCTCCTCCGGGGAGTGGCCGAAAATGGGCGGATCCGGATATTTCAGGTCCAGGTAGTACAGCACCGCCAGGGACTCGAACACCACATAGTCACCGTCCTTGAGGATTGGCACGCGGCCACGGAAGTTCAGCGCCAGGATCTGTGGCGATTTGTGCTCCTGCCGCGAGAACTGCAGCTGATGACCCGTATAGGCCAGCCGCTTGTACTCGAGCGCGAGCAATACGCGCCAGGAATACGGGCTGCCGCTGCCCCAGTAGACTTCAATCCCCATATACTTGTTTCACAAGGCTGTCGGGATGATTGTACCGACAAGTCAGGCGCGCCACACTGCATCGGAACATGAGCGTTGGAATCACCCTTGCAACTGATTGAACCGGCCGCGCTGGCCGCAGTGCTCGCGGCGCCCGGAGTGAGCCAGACGGTGGTCGTGGATTGCCGCCACGATCTGTTGCGACCCGACTGGGGGCGCCAGGAATTCGCCGCGGGGCATGTGCCCGGTGCGGTGTTCGCCCATCTGGATCGCGACCTTTCCAGTCCCGTGACGGCGCAGACCGGACGCCATCCCCTGCCCGACCCTACCGTGCTCGCGGCCTTCCTCGGCGCCTCGGGAATCGATGCCGACACCCAGGTCGTGGCCTATGACCAGGACAAATCGATGTACGCCGCGCGACTTTGGTGGCTGCTGCGCTGGCTCGGCCATGATCGTGTGGCGGTGCTCAATGGCGGCCTTGCGGCCTGGCAGGCGGCGGGGCTGCCACTGCAGAGCACCTCGGCCGCACGCGCTGCGCGCCGGTTTGTCCTGCGCCCGCCCCTGGTGCAGCCGGTCAGCACCGCACAGCTGGAAGCGGAACTTTCCTCGGGGACCCTTCTCTTGCTTGACGCACGCGGCGCGGACCGGTTCGCCGGCCAGAATGAGACCATCGATCCGGTGGCCGGCCATGTGCCCGGCGCTCGCAACCAGCCCTTCGCGCTGAACCTTGAGAGTGACGGGCGCATGCGCCCGGCAGCCGCGCTGGGCTTGATGTGGCGTACGGTGCTCGGCGCCACGCCACCGACCCAGGTGATCGCCATGTGCGGCTCCGGGGTCAGCGCCTGCCACAACCTTCTGGCGCTGGAGCTTGCCGGACTGCCCGGGGGGCGCCTGTACGCCGGATCCTTCAGCGAATGGATCCGCGATCCGCAGCGCAAGGTCGCGACCGGACCTGCATGATGAGAGTCATCCAGCTGACGCGCTTTTTTGCTATGGTCCGCGCTCGCAGATGAACGGAACAAGCCAAAAGGGTCCCGGCCAGGCGTGGACCACGGAAGACTCGCTGGACCTTTACCACGTGAATGCGTGGGGCAAGGGCTATTTCTCCATCAACGATGCGGGCCATGTCATCGTTCGCCCCGACACGCTGCCGGGTGGCCAGACCATCGACCTGTTCGAGGTCGTCGAGGGCCTCAAGGCGCGCGATCTGACGACGCCGGTGGTGGTGCGCCTGTCGGATATCCTCGCCAATCGACTGCGCAACCTGCACGCGGCCTTCGCGCAGGCCATCACCGAGAACGACTACGGCAACAGGTACGCCGCCGTCTACCCCATCAAGGTGAACCAGCAGCGCCTGGTGGTCGAGGAGGTCTACCGTTACGGGCGTGAATTCGGGTTTGGGCTGGAGGTCGGCTCCAAGCCCGAACTGCTGGCGGTCATGGCCATGACCGAGAGCGCGCCGGACCGTCTTATCATCTGCAATGGCTTCAAGGACCACAGCTATCTGGAAGCTGTCGTGCTTGCGACCAAGCTTGGCCGCACCATCATTCCGGTGATCGAGAACTTCGAGGAACTGGCCATCCTGCTCACCCTCGCCGACACCTACCAGGTGCGGCCGCGGCTTGGAGTGCGCGTCAAGCTATCGAGCGAGGGCTCGGGCCGCTGGCGCGACAGCAACGGCGCGCGGTCCAAGTTCGGGCTGTTCGTCACGGAGATCCTCGACCTGTTCAAGGTCCTGAAGGATCGCGACATGCTCGACTGCCTGCAGCTGGTTCACTGCCATCCGGGCAGCCAGCTGCAGGACATACGGCGGGTCAAGGAGTCCATCACCGAACTGGCGCATGTGTATGCGGAGCTGCGCATCATGGGCGCCGGCCTTCAGTACATCGATGTCGGCGGTGGCCTCGGGGTCGACTACGACGGCAGCGGCACCAACTTCGCCTCATCGATGAACTACACCCTCAACGAGTACGCAAGCGATGTGGTCTACCGTATCGCCAGCATCTGCAACGCGCGCGAAATTCCGCATCCCATGATCGTCAGCGAATCCGGGCGCGCCATCGCCGCGTATCACAGCGTTCTCATCTTCAACACCCTGGGCTCCTCGGCGCTGGACCGCTTCCGTGTCACCGGCCGCGAGTCAGACGACTATCCGGGCGAGGATGAGCTGCCGCAGCCGGTCCAGGATCTGTTCGTCGCCTACCGCGCGGTCAATGAACGACGCCTGGTGGAGTGCTATCACGACGCCCAGACGGCGCGCGAACAGACGCTGCAGATGTTCAACCTCGGACTGCTGTCGCTGCAGTTCCGAGCACTCGCCGAGCGGCTTTACTGGGCCACCTGTGCCCGCATCCGCGATGTCTGCCGGCGCCTGGATGACAGTCCGGAGGAACTGGCCGATCTGGAGTCCATTCTCTCGGACACCTACTTCTGCAACTTCTCGGTGTTCCAGTCGCTGCCCGACAGCTGGGCGATCGATCAGCTGTTCCCGATCATGCCCATCCATCGGCTCAACGAGCAGCCCACGCGCATCGGGGTGCTCGCCGACATCACCTGCGACTCGGACGGCAAGATCGACCGCTTCGTCAGCCATCGTGAAATCAAGCGCACCCTGGAGCTTCACGAGCTGCAGGCGGGGCAGGAGTACTACCTGGCCGCCTTCCTGGTCGGTGCCTACCAGGAGACCCTCGGCGATCTTCACAATCTTTTCGGCGACACCCATGTGGTGCACATCCGCTTGCTGGATGAGGGCGGCTGGTGGATCGAGGAGGTCGTCAAGGGCGACACCGCCAACAAGGTCCTCGAGTACATGGAGTACGACGTGGCGGAGCTGTATCCGGCGCTGTCCCGGGACTGCGAGCGGGCGGTGCGCGATGGCCGCATGACCCTTGCGGAAAGTCAGCAGGTCAAACGCTTCTACGAAGGCGAGCTCAATGGCTACGCCTATCTGGAACCTCCCGGCAGCTGATCGCAGCCCCATTTGGGTGCACATTTCCTGGGATTTGAGCGGTTTGCTTCCCCCAAAGGCCGGGAGTAGCATCTTTTTCGATCCAGGTGTGTGAGAGAACCGGATGACGACGATCTACGTGGGCAACCTGCCCTTCAATGCCACGGAACAGGATGTTCGGGCGCTGTTCGAACGTCATGGCACCGTGGAAGGTGTGAAGCTCATCAATGACCGCGAGACCGGCAAGCCCCGTGGCTTTGGTTTCGTGGACATGCCTCAGGCCGATGCGCAGACCGCGATTCAGGCATTGAATGGCCAGCAGCTGGGCGGCCGCCCGCTGCGGGTCAATGAAGCCCAGGAGCGCCCGCAGCGGCCGCGCCAGGGCGGCGGGCCGTTCCGCCGCTGAGGCCGGGTCGGGCGCGAGCTGCGGTAGGGTTCTGTGCTCGCAGAGCCCTCGAACCGGCTGTTACCACATTTCCTTGAGACGGGCGCTCACATCCAGCGCCGAGCCGCCCGCATCCCCCAGCGCCACCTCATCGGCATTGGCACCATGCACCACGGTGGCATCGAATGCCTTCAGCACCTTCTCGGTCATGAAGCGGCTGCGACCTCCATAGACATGCCCGTCGGAGCTCTTCGGCTGGCTTGTGATCTGGAATTTCAAGGGGCTGTACAGCATCAGTTCGTTGCGTGCCCGGGTCATCGCCACATACAGCAGTCGGCGCTCTTCTTCTATCAGCTCGGGCTTTCGGGTGGCGAATTCGGATGGGAAGCTGCCATCGACCACGTTCAGCAGGTACACCGTGTCCCATTCCATGCCCTTTGCCGAATGTATGGTTGAGAGCACCAGATAGTCCTCGTCCAGGTTCGGTTTGCCCGCCAGATCGCTCGCCGCTTCGGGTGGATCCAGGGTCAGTTCGGTGATGAAGCGCTCGCGCGAGGTGTACTGGCCGGACAGCAGCTCCAGCTGATCCAGGTCGCCGATTCTGGTGTGGACGTTTTCGTAGATCCGCTCCAGGTGCGGCTTGTACCATTCGCGCACCAGGCGCACCTGGCCGGGCCACTCGCGGCGCGGGTCCATCAGCGCCTGCTGCAGGTCCGAGAGCTTCTCGATGTCCACCGGCTCGACATTCGCCGCCGTGAAGCTGGCGAGGGAGCCCGCGGCGTACTGCTGCGCCGCAAGGTGCGCGATGGCGCGCTGGGCATTGGCCGGACCCATGCCGGGCAGCAGCTGCAGTGCTCGAAACGCCGCCATCTGATTGCGCGGATTGTCGATCCAGCGCAGCACCGACAGCAGATCCTTGACATGCGCCGCCTCAAGGAAGCGCAGGCCGCCGTATTTGACGAACGGAATCTGCCGCCGCGCCAGTTCGATCTCCAGAAGGTCGCTGTGGCTGCCGCTGCGGAACAGCACCGCCTGGCGATGCAGGGGTATGTGGGTCTCGCGCCGCCTCAGCACCTCGTTGCAGATCGACTCAGCCTGCGTGGGCAGGTCATCCACCGTGACCAGGCGTGGGCGCTGGCCGGCGCCGCGGGCGGCCAGCAGATGCTTCCGGAACTGGCGCGGCGCATCGGCCATCAGCGCGTTGGAGGCATCCAGGACCTGCTGGGTCGAACGATAGTTCTGGGCCAGGGTGATGACCTCGGCGCGCGGCTGGAACTGTTCGGGGAAGTTCAGGATGTTGTCGACGGTGGCGGCGCGGAAAGAATAGATGGCCTGCGCATCATCCCCCACCACCGTCAGGCCACGGCCATCCGGGCGCATGGCATGCAGGATCTGCGCCTGCAGCACATTGGTGTCCTGGTACTCATCCACCAGCACATGGTCGAAGTGCCCGCTGACATGCTGCGCCAGCTTCGCGTCGCCCATCATGATGTGCCAGTACAGCAGCAGGTCATCGTAATCGAGGATGCCGTAAGCCTGCTTGCGCTGCACATAGGCGCGGTACAGCTGGGTCAGCTCATCTTCCCACTGCGCGCACCACGGGTATTGCTCATCCAGGGACTCGCGCAGGCTCTTGCGGGTGTTGACCCGATGCGAGTAGATCGCCAGGCAGGTGTCGCGGCGCGGAAAGCGCTGCTCCTTGGCGTCAAATCCCAGCTCCTGGCGGATCGCGTCCATGAGATCGGCGCTGTCGCCGCGGTCGATGACCGTGAACTGCGGATCAAGCTTCAGGTGGCGCGCGTAGTGCCGCAGCAGCCGGTTCGCCATGGAGTGGAAGGTTCCGGTCCAGGACAGGCGCTGCGCCAGCACCTGGTTGAGCCCCCCCAGGGGCTCGTTCAGGGCCTGCTTGACGATGTCACGGGCGCGCCGTCGCATCTCCTGGGCGGCGCGCCGGCTGAAGGTCAGCATCAGGATACGTGCCGGATCCACACCGTTCATCGCCAGGTGCGCCACGCGGTGGGCCAGGGTATTGGTCTTGCCCGTGCCGGCGCCGGCGATGATCAGCAAGGGCCCGGCATCGACGCCTTTTTCCGCCGCCTTCTCGCCCACCTTGCCGATGAAGGTGACGCTCTGCTCGCCGCTGCGGGTTTCCCCGAACGTCGCCGCCTTGCGCTGGGCGGTATTCAATGCGGTCATGTACGCGGGAGTGGCCATCTGCCACGGACTATACGAGCTGCCGGTTTGCGAGGCTACGGATCAATGCCGAACCGTGTACCGGTTCAACCATGGCACCGTCATGTATGAAACGCGGGCCCTCGATCTGCAAGAAACCGTCCCCCGCGGTTCCGGCGGCGCTCACCCACTCGGCATCGCGGTGTCCGGGATGGCGGCTGGCGTCCGTGCCGCGGGCCTTGAGCCGTGCCTGGCGCAGCGGTTCGGCGACTCGGCACAGCACCTGGGTGCATTGGCAAGCCGAATGCGCCAGCAGCGCCCGCAGCGCGGGTTCATGCTCGCCGGGTCTGAAGTTGCCCTCCAGCACCACCGCGCCCACGGCGGCCAGCTGTTCGCGCGCCAGGGCGAACAGGGCCGCGAAACTCGCATCGCTCAGGCGTCTGGATGCCGCCATATCGGCCGCTCCCAGCAGCTCCAGCAGCGGCTCCTTGATGCCGTCCTTGGCCAGCATCGGCACGGCGAGCGCATAGGCCAGCGCACGCGCCACGGTGGTCTTGCCGGTGGCCGGCAGACCCGTGACCAGTAACACGCCTTGCGGGGGCATTCAGATATCCTAGCCGCAATGAGTACTCTGAACAGCACCCGTCACTTCCAGGGTCGCGTCGTCGGCGTGACGGTGGACGAGGTCATCCTGCCGAATGGTCGACAGGCCACACTCGAGGTGGTGCACCATCCCGGCGGCGCGGCCATCGTCGCGCTCAACGACCTGCAGCAGGTATGCCTGCTGCGTCAGTACCGCTATGTGGCGGGGGGCTGGATCTGGGAACTGCCGGCCGGAAAGCTTGAACCGGCTGAACCCCCTGAGCTCACCGCGCGTCGGGAGCTGACGGAGGAAGCCGGGGTGGTCGCTACCGACTGGATCAGCCTGGGTTCGCTCCTGAGCTCCCCCGGGGTGTTCTCCGAGGTCATTCATCTGTACCTGGCGCAGGGTCTGTCGGCGGCCCGCTCCCAGCTGGAGGACAGCGAGGTTCTGGAGGTGCACTGGGTGAGCCTGCGCCAGGCCTGCGACCAGGCGCTGAGCGGGGAGATTCGCGACTCCAAGACCATTATCGGCCTGCTGCGCGCCGCCCATAGGCTTGGAATCTGACCAATTCGTGACACGCGGCGCAGCCATGCTGCACCTGCACCCGTACAGTCGCACCTGAAGGAATCTGTTGTCGGTGTGACTTAATCCCAGTGAGCGTCAAGAAGGACAACCTACGAAACGCGGACCCGGCCACCGCCGTCAATAACACGGAACGTCGGCGGTTTGGCAAGATCGTGCGCGACGACCGCGACGCGGCAACCGTCGAATGGGTCGATGCGCCCCCCGACTACGACCGGGTACCGCTCTCCATCGAGGGCACCCTGCCCCCCGGCCCCAAGCGTGCCCAGGGTGGCTACAACCCCT
>DATHMK010000018.1:0-83353 GCA_035487155.1 Steroidobacteraceae bacterium | reverse complement strand
GATGAGCTCATCCTGGATCTCGGCCCGCAGACCACGAAACGGCTGGCCCAGGAGCTACAGAATGCCGGCACCATATTGTGGAACGGTCCGGTCGGCGTTTTCGAATTCGACCAGTTCGGCAACGGCACCCGGACGCTGGCGCGGGCGATTGCCGACAGCAGGGCCTTTTCACTCGCTGGCGGCGGGGATACCCTCGCGGCCATTGAGAAGTATGATGTGGAAAAGGGAATTTCCTATATCTCCACCGGTGGCGGCGCTTTCCTCGAATTCGTAGAGGGCAAGACGCTGCCGGCGGTCGCCATTCTGGAAGAACGCGCGTGAAAAGCCCCAAAGGCCTGCAAGAACCTCTCGTCGCCGTCAGGAACCTGAAACGCACCAAGATCGTCGCCACGGCGGGTCCGGCGACGGATGACCCGAAGGTGCTCATCGACATGATGAAGGCGGGCCTGAGCGTGGTGCGGCTCAATGCCTCGCATGGCACCCGCGCCGATCTGAAACGCCGCCTGGACCTGGTGCGCGCCGCGGCCGCCAAGGCCCAGGAGTGCGTGGGTTTGCTGCTGGACCTTTCCGGCCCGAAGATCCGCATCGAGGGTTTCGCCAATGGCCCGATCCAGTTGCAGGAGGGCGCGGATTTCGCGCTCGACACGGCGCTTGATCCCAAGGGCGGCGACATCAATGTGGTGGGCACGGCGTACAAGAACCTGCCGCACGATGTGGTGAGCGGGGATGTGCTGCTGCTGGCGGATGGGCAGATCGTGCTGGACGTGCTGGCCGTGGAGGGCACGCGCATCCAGACCCGCGTGAAGGTCGGCGGACCGCTGTCGGATCGCAAGGGTCTGAACCGCCAGGGCGGCGGCATTTCCGCGCCGGCGCTCTCGGAGAAGGACCGTGATGACATCCGTTTCGCGGCCGAGGAAAAGGTCGACTACGTGGCCGTCTCCTTCGCCCGCGACGCGGCCGACATCAAGCTGGCGCGACGCCTGGTGCGCGAAGCCGGTGGCGACGCGCGCATCGTCGCCAAGATCGAGCGTCACGAAGCCATCGAGAACCTGGACAGCATCGTCGAGGCCTCCGATGTGGTGATGGTGGCCCGCGGCGACCTGGGCGTCGAAATGGGTTACGCCGAAGTGACCAGTCTGCAAAAGACCATCATCCACCGTTCGCGGGCCCTGAACCGGGTGGTGATCACGGCCACGCAGATGATGGAGTCCATGATCCAGAACCCGGTGCCCACCCGCGCCGAAGTATCCGACGTCGCCAATGCCGTGATGGACGGCACTGACGCCGTGATGCTCTCCGCCGAGACCGCCACCGGCCGTTATCCGCTCAAGGCGGTCGAGGCCATGGCCGATGTGATCCGCGGCGCCGAGAAATACCAGTTCGGCCATGCCCGGCCGCGCCAGCGCGATGATGGCTCGATGTTCCTGGGCACCGAAGAGGCCATCGCCATGGCGGTGATGTACACGGCCAATCACATGCAGGTGAAGGCCATCGTGGCCCTCACTGAGACGGGCGCCACCACTTTGTGGATGTCGCGCCTGCGCTCCGACATTCCCATCTATGCGTTCTCGCGCAACGAGGCGACCGGCCGGCGCGTGACCATGTACCGCGGCGTTTTTCCGGTGATGTTCGATGTGGTGGGGTGCAACACCGCCGAGGCTCTCTACAACGCCATCTTTGCTCGCCTCCTGGAGCTGGAGCTGGTGCACCAGGGTGATCTGGTGATCGTGACCAAGGGGGAACTGTCCGGGGTGCAGGGCGGCACCAACTCCATGCAGATTCTCAAGGTCATTCTCACCTGATGCGCGCGCGACCAGTCGTCGGGCTGGTCCTCACCGGTGGCGGCGCCCGCGCCGCCTACCAGGTTGGCGTGCTGCAGGCATTGACCGAACTGCTGCCGCGCAATCGCAATCCCTTCCCCGTCATCGCCGGAACTTCCGCCGGCGCGGTCTCGGCCAGTGTGCTGGCCTCGCAGGCCTATCACTGGCGCGCGGCGGTCGCGGGGCTGGCCGAGGTCTGGGCCAATTTCCGCGTCTCCCAGGTGTTCAAGGTGGACACCGGCCATATGCTGATCGCCGGTGCGCGCTGGGTCGCCGCCCTGATATCCGGCGGCGTGGTCGCCACGACCCCGCATTCGCTGCTGGACAATTCCCCGCTGCGCGAGCTGCTCACCAACCGCATCGACTGGGCCGGGGTACGCACCAGTATCGAGCGCGGTCACCTGCGGGGCCTGGCGCTGAGCAGCACCTGTTATCAAACCGGTCAGTCGATCGCGTTTTTCGACGGCGCGCCGAAGATCAACAACTGGGCCAGGACCCAGCGGGCCGGCCGCCGTGAGCCGCTGGCGCTGGATCACCTGATGGCCAGCGCCGCCATCCCGGTACTGTTTCCGCCGGTGAAGCTGGGCGACAGCTATTTCGGCGATGGCTCCATGCGCCAGCTGAACCCGCTCAGCCCGGCCATTCATCTGGGCGCGGATCGGCTGCTGATCATCGGCGTGCGCGCCCGGCGCGAGGCGGGTGTGATGCCGGACAACGGTCCGGAACCGGTGCCCTCGCCGGGGCAGATCTTCGGCTTCATGCTCGACACCCTGTTCACCGACCAGGTCTACGCCGATGTCGAGCAGACCGACCGGTTCAATCAGCTGGTCGACACCCTGCCGGACGGGGCCTCGATGCAGACGCGGGTGCTGCGCCATGTGGACACGCTGATGCTCGCCCCCAGCGTCGATCCGCGCGTCATCGCCGCGCGGCATGTCAAGGACATGCCGCGCGGGCTGCGTACCCTGCTGCACGTGATCGGCGCCAAGGATGCCGGCGGCAGCCAGCTGGCCAGCTATCTGATGTTCGAGGCCAGTTTCACTCGCGAGCTGATCTCCCTGGGATACCGCGACGCCATGCAGGCGCGCGAGACCTTGCTCGACTTCATGAGCGGCCAGCCCATTGTCCAGCCGGCGGTAGTCTCATCGCGGGTCCGCCTCACGTAAGATAGGCGGCTCGGACGATAGCTAGGGAATCTCATGCAAAACGCGCTTGCCGTCACCCGCGCGGGTGACTTTGCCGCCTGGTATCAGGCGGTGGTCGATCAGGCTGATCTCGCCGAGGAATCCGGCGTGCGCGGCTGCATGATCATCCGGCCCTGGGGCTATGGGGTATGGCAGCGCATGCAGGAGCTTCTGGACCGCCGCTTCCGCGACAGCGGACATGAGAACTGCTACTTCCCGCTGTTCATTCCGTTGAGCTACATCGCCCGCGAGGCCGAGCATGTCGAGGGCTTCGCCAAGGAGATGGCGGTGGTCACGCACCATCGCCTGAAGATGATTGACGGGGTGCTCAAGCCCGATCCGGACGCGAAACTGGAGGAGCCCTTGGTCGTGCGGCCGACCTCCGAGACCGTGATTGGCGCAGCCTTTCATCGCTGGGTGCGCTCGCACCGGGACCTGCCGCTGCTGCTGAACCAGTGGGCCAATGTCGTGCGCTGGGAGATGCGACCGCGGCTGTTCCTGCGCACCTCCGAGTTTTTGTGGCAGGAAGGGCACACGGCCCATGCCAGCGCGCAGGAGGCGCGTGAAGAGACGGCGCGGATGCTGGAGGTCTATCGCTGCTTCGCCGAGGAGGTGCTGGCCATGCCGGTCATCGCCGGTGAGAAGCCCGCGCACGAGCGCTTCCCGGGGGCCGACAATACCTACTCCATCGAAGCCATGATGCAGGATGGCAAGGCGCTGCAGGCCGGGACCGCCCACTACCTCGGCACCAACTTTGCCGAGGCGCAGAGCATCCGCTTCCAGACCGAGGCCGGCGACCTGGCCTTCGCGCATACCACCAGCTGGGGCGTCTCCACGCGCCTGGTCGGTGGCGTGGTCATGACGCATGGGGATGATGATGGCCTGCGCCTGCCGCCCATCGTGGCGCCGCGCCAGATCGTGCTCATCCCCATGCTGCGCGACAAGCCCGAGGATGCCGGCGTGCTGGAGTTCTGCGAGGCCCTGGCGGCGCAGCTGAACACCGTGCAGGCCTTCGGCGAACCGGTGCGGGCGCTGGTGGACAAGAAGCATGGCCGCGCCATCGACAAGCGCTGGGCCTGGATCAAGCGCGGGGTGCCCCTGATCTGCGACATCGGCGCGCGCGATGTGGCCTCGGGCAATGTCACCTATATCCGGCGCGACCAGCTGCGCAGCGGCGAGAAGATTCTCTCCCAGGCGCTGCCACGGGCGCAGTTCATCGAACAGGTCGCGACGCTGCTGGCCGGCGTTCACAGCGCCTTGCACCAGGCGGCGCAGCAGCGCATGGCCGACAATATCCGCAGCGACCTTGGCAGCTTCACAGCACTGGCCGCGTATTTTGGCCAGGCGGCAAATCCCGACGGCGACGAGGATGCCGCGGTGTCCGAATTCCGGGGCTGGGCCAAAGTCCCCTGGGCGCGCCCGGAGGGCGCTGCCCTCGCCAAGGTCGAGCAGCAGCTGAAGGGCCTTAAACTCACCGTGCGCAACGCGCCCCTGGCCCAGGATCCGATCACGGATCAGCGCTGTATCTTCAGCGGCGAACCGGCGCGCGAGTTCGTGCTGGTCGGGCGCTCGTACTGACCTTCGCGCCGCTGCGCTACGCGGCCGGCAGGCCGTTATGGCGGGCGATCGCCTGCGGAAAACGTGACGTGAAGCGCGTGAGCAACTGTTCGACCACGTACACCGAGCGATGGCAGCCCCCGGTGCAACCCACCGCGACGGTGAGATAGCCGCGGCTGGTCGCCTGGTACTCGGCGATGCGCCCGGTGATGAAGCGTTCGATGTCATCGATGAGGCGCTGCACGGCCGGGTGGTCCTTCAGGAACTCGATCACCGCCGGATCGTGACCGGTGAGATGCCGCAGCGCGGGTTCCCAGTAAGGATTCGGCAAGGTGCGGGCATCAAATACGAAGTCCGCGTCCCCGGGAATGCCGCGCTTGAAACCGAACGACACGAAGGTAATCGTGAGCGGGCCGTCGGCCTGGTGGCCGACCGTGCGGTGCACCAGGTGGCGCAGATCGTGCAGACCCATGCGCGAGGTGTCGATGATGCGATCGGCGGCGTTGGCGATGGGCGTGAGCAGCTCGCGTTCCAGCTGGATGGCCTCGCGCAGTCCGCGCTGATCTGAACTCAGCGGGTGCTTGCGCCGGGTCTCCGCATAACGTCGCAGCAGCTCCTCGTCGCTGGCCTGCAGGTACACCAGTTCACAGTGAATGCCGCTGCGCTTCAGTTCATCCAGCAGTCCCGGAAGCGTGGCCACTTCCTGGGGCGTATTGCGCGCATCCAGCCCGACGGCGGTGCGCTGGTAGCTGCTTTCCGCGCTGCGTACGGTGTGCGATACAAAAGGCTTCAGCAGCGCCGCGGGCATGTTGTCGATGCAGTAATACCCGAGATCCTCGAGCATATGCAGGGCAATGCTCTTGCCGGCGCCAGACAGACCACTGATGACGATGATGCGCACGCCACGACACTAGCCATGCCGCGGCAGCGGTGCAAGTGCGCCCGGGTATTGCCGGGCGCACGGGTGTTTTGCGCGCTACAGACGGGCCTCGCGCACCTCACTGGCGCGATGGTCGCCGCGTTTTTCCTTGTGTTTGGTGACCAGCCGATCCAGCTTGTCACTGAGGGCGTCGATCGCCGCATACATGTTGGGATCCGACGCATCGGCATGAATGTCGCAGCCACTCACATGCAGTGTGGCTTCAGCCCTCTGGGCGAGTTTCTCCACGGTCAGGACGCAATGGACATCGATCACCTGGTCGAAGTGGCGGACGATCCGCACCAGTTTCTTTTCCACGTAGCTTTGTAGAGCTGCTGTGACCTCGATGTGGTGACCTTTGACGTTTAGCCTCATTGGACGTCTCCTCTTTGGTGACGTGTTTACATTATCTTGGACCTGTTCTGCGGCGCTCATTGGAGGGCGCGATACCCATGCCTTCACGGTACTTGGCGACGGTACGGCGCGCCACCGGGATTCCGGTAGCCGAGAGCAGTTCCGCAATTTTTCCATCGCTCAAGGGATTGTCGGAGGATTCATCCCTGACCAGCTTGCGGATCTTGGCGCGAATGGCCGTGGAGGAGGTGCCCGAACCGTCCGCGCCCTCGACCTGGCTGGAGAAAAAATAGCGCAGTTCGAAGACCCCGCGCGGCGTATGCATGTACTTGCCGGAGGTCACGCGCGAGATGGTGGACTCGTGCATGTCCACCGCCTCGGCGATGTCCTTGAGGATCATCGGCCGCATCTGTTCGTCGCCTTCTTCGAGGAAGGCGGTCTGGCGCTCGACGATGGAGCGCGAGACCTTGATGAGGGTCTCGTTGCGGATCTCCAGGCTCTTGAGCAGCCAGCGCGCTTCCTGCAGCTGCGCCCGCATGCTGGCGTGGCTGGCATTGCGGCCGATCAGGCTGGCGTAACCGTGGTTGAGGCGCACCCTTGGCAGGGTAGCCGCATTGATCTCAACCGACCAGCCGCCCTGCTCGGTGCGGCGCACAAATACATCCGGCACGACATATTCGGCCGAGCCCCCGCTGATGGTCGCCCCGGGGCGGGGGTGGCAGGCCCGCACCAGCACCAGCGCGCAGGCTATTTCCTCCTCGGTGGCCTTGAGTTCCCGGCGCAACAAGGACAGCTCCCGCCCGGCCACCAGTTCCAGATGGCTGCGTGCGATGGCGATGGCGGTGGCCAGCCCCGGGGTGTCGGCTGACAGCTGCCGCAGCTGCAGTTCGAGGCACTCGCTCACGGAGCGGGCGGCGATGCCTGTCGGGTCAAGCTGCTGCACCCGCTGCAGCACAGCCTCGATTTCGGCCACCTCGGCCTGGATTTCCGGGCGCAGGGTATTGGCGATCTCCTCCAGCGGCTCCATCAGGTAGCCGTCATCGTTGATGGCATCGACGATGGCGCTGGCGATTCCCAAGGAGCGGGCCGGCAGCTGCGCCATCTCCAGCTGCCACAGCAGATGCTCCTGGACGGTCTGGCCGGAGGCATCGGCGAATTCCTGCTGACGATCGTCGTCCTCGCCATTCCAGGAATTCGCGGCCGGTCCTACGGACTGCTCGCCCCAATGGTCATCGACCACCTCGACCTGGGGCTCCTGGTCGGAGGCGGCCGCCTGAGTGACCTCGGGCTCGGCCACGGGTGTCTCCACCGCCTCGAACTCGTTGCTGCTCTCGGCATCATCGACGGGCTCGAGCATGACGTTGCTCTCGAGCAGTTCGCGGATATGCGCCTGCAGCTCGAGGGCCGGCATCTGGAGCAGTCGAATGGCCTGCTGCAGCTGCGGCGTCATGGTCAGTTGCTGACCCATACGCAGCTGCAGGGACGGTTTCAGCATGTTTCTTGCACTATGGGCGCATGACCCTTTGTAAGGGTTTGAAAATAAACCAGTTATCGACCCAGCAGCGGTCCTATAACCGGAACGATTGCCCTAAGTACACCTCACGGACTTGAGGGTTTGCAAGGATTTCTTCCGCACTTCCCGATGCAATCACAGTTCCCTGGTTCACGATATAGGCGCGGCCGACGATTCCCAGGGTTTCGCGCACGTTGTGGTCGGTGATCAATACACCGATGCCGCGGCCGGTCAGCTCGCGGATGATGCGCTGGATGTCCAATACCGATATGGGGTCGACGCCGGCAAAGGGTTCATCCAGCAGAATGAAGCGCGGATTGGCGGCCAGCGCCCGGGCGATTTCCACACGGCGCCGCTCGCCACCGGACAATGACAGCCCCAGGCTGTTGCGGACATGACCGATGCGGAAATCCTCCAGAAGCTCCTCCAGGCGCTCCTCGCGGGCCTCCTCGGTGAGATCCTGGCGGGTCTCCAGGATGGCCATGACGTTGTTCTCGACCGACAGCTTGCGGAATACCGACGGCTCCTGGGGCAGGTAGCCCAGGCCGGCACGGGCGCGCCGGTGCACCGGCGCGAAGGTCAGGTCCTGCTCGCCCAGGGTGATGCGGCCGGCATCACAGGGCACCAGTCCCACGATCATGTAGAAGGCCGTGGTCTTGCCGGCGCCGTTGGGACCCAGCAGGCCCACGACCTCGCCCGGCCCGACTTCCAGGGACAGGTCCTCAACCACCTTTCGGGAACGATAGCTCTTGGCCAGGTGCGTCGCGCGCAGCAGCGTTTCGGTCACGGCTTTTTTTTCCCCGGACCCGATCCGGGCGTGATGGTCTCGCGCGCCCGCACGCCCGGGCCGCCATCGGCCTCGAGGGCCATGTCACGCACGTTGTAGGCGATAGTCGGGCCGTGCAGGTCGACGCCGTTGTGGTCATCGTTGAGCACCGCATCCCCGGTCAGCGTCACGGTGGCGGCGGCAACTTCATAGTCGATGCTGGTGGCATGCCCCTTGGCAAGCCACCCGTCCGTGGCCCGGGTCTGCTCGAACAGTGCCGGCGCACCGGTCACGACGGCGCTGTTGAGCTGCCCGGTCTTGATTTCCACCGTCCCATGGTCGGCCCTGAGGTCCCCTTGGCTTTCCGAGCGCACATGGACTTTGCCGCCGAACACCCAGTGCGAGTCCTTGAACTCATGGTTCTCGCCCCTGCCGTCGGCTTCATCCGCCTCGACACTGATATCGCCCTGCCAGATCTTCACATTGCCATGCAGGTGCAGCACCGTTCCCTTGTAGTCCATTTGCGCATGCTCGCATTGGTACTTCACCGGCGGTTTGCCAACGCCGGCGGAGATGCTCCCGGTGGTGAGGGTGTCACTGGCGCCGGCCGCCGAGGCCACGAGCAGGACCGGGGCCACTCGCAGCAGCAGGCGCTGCCAGTCACTGAGCGACTTGACCATGCACCCCCGCTTCCAGGCTGGCGGTTTGATCTTTGACGCTGACCACCAGCCCCCGGGTTTCTGCGAGGACTCCAGCCCATGTGAGGGTGACGGCCGAGCGCGTGCGTATGATTTCGGTTTGCGTGTCCACGTGCAGCTTGTCGGTCAGGATGTGGGCGGGATGACTGTTGCCGGCGAAGGTTCCGGTCATGTCGATCGCACCGGCGAGGTCGATCTGGGAGGAGTCCTGTTGCACGACCGCGGTGTCGGAGCGGCCCTGCCATTGGCCTCCGGCCGAATCCCGAGAGGTCATATGAACCGTGGTGAGATTGATGATGTCGGTGTCCGGAGTCTGCTGCACCCGGTGCGCATGCAGGGTGTACAGGGGCAGACCATCCGCGCCGGTCTCGATCACCTGGGCCTCAAGTGCCGAGTAACCCTGATCGGCGGCGGCGGGTCCGCTGGCCTGGGCGGCCACGGGCTCGGCGTGCCGCGGCGCCAGCGTCAGCCAAACAGCCACCGCCACCAGGGCCAAGGCGAGCAATATCAGAAGCCGGTAATTCAAGGTCCTGGTCCGATAGGTCCGGCACGGGCGGCCAGCAGCCGATCGCATACCTCGCGCACGGCGCCGCACCCGCCACCCAGGCGGGTGACATGATGTGCGGCAGCGCGTGCGTTGGGGTGGGCGTCGGCGACGGCGAAGGCCAGTCCGACGGCGCGCAGCAACGGCACATCCGGGGAGTCATCGCCGATGTAGGCACACTGCGTGGGAGTCACTCCTAGCTTCGCGGCCAGCGTGCGAAAGTCGCGCAGCTTGTCATCGCTCCCCTGGACCACATGGCGGATGCCGAGTTCCCGGCAGCGTCGCGTCACGCCCCGGGAGCGGCGTCCGGAAAGAATGGCGATCCCCACTCCGGCCTGCGCCAGGGCCTTCAGTCCATGACCGTCCTTGATGTTGAAGCTCTGCAGCGGCTCGCCCCGTGCACCGTAGTACAGGCGCCCGTCGGTGAGCACGCCATCGACATCCAGAATCAGCAGGCGAATGGCGGCCGGGGTTGCTTTGCGGCGTGGCAGGTTGGTCTCCTACATCACGCCTGCGCGCAGCAGGTCGTGGGCGTTGAAGGCGCCCAGCAGGCGTTGGTTCTCGGTCACCAGGAGCGTGGTGACGCGGTGCTGGTCCATCAGCTGTACGCCCTGTGCGGCGAGTTCATGCGCGCCGATGGTGCGGCATTTGCCGGTCATGACCTCCTGCATCTTCAGGGCCTGGATATCCGCCTGGCGGTCCAGCAGCCGGCGCAGGTCACCGTCGGTGAAAATCCCCAGCACGTTATCCGCGGCGTCAACGATCACCGCCATGCCCATGCCCTTGCGGGACATCTCCGCCAGTCCCTCAGGCAATGTGGCATGTGGCGCGATCCGCGGCAGAGCATCGCCGCGCCGCATGATGTCCTCGACCCTGAGGAACACTCGGCGACCCAGGGATCCGCCGGGATGGGACAGAGCGAAGTCGCTGGCCGTGAAGCCGCGCGCCTCCAGCAGCGTGACCGCCAGCGCATCGCCCATGGCCAGCATGGCGGTGGTACTGGCGGTGGGCGCGAGGTTCAGCGGGCAGGCCTCTTCGGGCACGGTCACATCCAAGGCGACCGTGGCGTTGCGCGCCAGCGTCGAGGCGAGATTGCCGGTCAGGGTTATCAGCGGGGTGGCCAGGCGCTTCAGGTGCGGCAGCAGGAACACCAGTTCCGGGCTTTCCCCCGAATTGGAAAGGGCGAGCACCACATCGCTGGCGGTGATCATCCCCAGATCGCCGTGACTGGCTTCGGCGGCATGCAGGAAGAAGCCGGGAGTCCCGGTGCTGGCCAGGGTGGCGGCGATCTTGCGGCCCACATGGCCGGATTTGCCGATGCCGGTGACGATCACCCGGCCCTTGCAGGCCAGGCACAGGCGGCAGGCGGCCACGAATTCAGGCCCCAGGCGGGCCCCAAGGCCCTCCACGGCGCGCGCTTCGATCGCCAGGGCGCGGCGCGCGGCGCTCAGCAGCGTGGCATCTTCGACAGTTCTGGCAGCAATTGCGGCGGGCATTCAGATTTCTCCGCGGCAAGAATACCCTTACACGGGCCCGGATGCCGCTCGCCTTAAGGTCAAGGGGCGCTCATTTGCTACCATGGGTGCGCATGAATCCCGAGAAAGTCGCTGAACTCATCCGCGCCGGCCTGCCCGGCGCGCAGGTCCTGGTCCAGTCCCCGGACAACACCCATTATTCTGCCCGAATCGTGGCGCAGGCTTTCGCCGGCAAACGCGGCATCGCCCGTCACCAGCTGGTCTATGCCACGCTCGGTGAGCTGGTGGGCCGCGAGATACACGCCCTGTCAATTGAAGCCTTCACTCCGGATGAGTGGGCGACTCGCGGTGCCTGAGGCCTGACGCGCATGGACAAATTACAGATCACGGGCGGCGTGCCGCTGGAAGGTGAAGTGCGTATCTCCGGCGCCAAGAATGCGACGCTGCCGATTCTGGCGGCGGGCCTGCTGGCCTCCGAGCCGGTTACGATTTGCAATGTGCCGCACCTGAAGGATGTGACCACGACCATCGAGCTGCTCGGCCGCATGGGCGTCAGTGTGACCATCGCCGAAGGACTGCGCATCGAGGTGGACGCCTCCACCCTCAAGGAGTGTTTCGCGCCCTACGATCTGGTGAAGACCATGCGCGCCTCCATCCTGGTTCTCGGCCCCCTGGTGGCCCGTTTCGGGCGCGCCGACGTGTCACTGCCCGGGGGCTGTGCCATCGGTGCGCGGCCGGTCAACATCCATGTGGCCGGCTTGCAGGCGATGGGCGCCGACATCCAGATCGAAGGCGGTTACATCCGCGCGCGCGCCAAGCGCCTCAAAGGCGCGCGGCTGGTGCTGGATGCGGTCACCGTGACCGGCACCGAGAACCTGATGATGGCCGCGTCGCTCGCGGACGGGGAGACCGTGCTGGAGAATGCCGCCCGCGAGCCGGAGGTGGTGGACCTGGCCAACTTCCTGATCGCGATGGGCGCGAAAATCCAAGGGGCTGGCACCGACAAGATCGTGATCCAGGGGGTTGCGAAGCTGCACGGCACCACCTACGAGGTGTTGCCGGATCGCATCGAGAGCGGCACCTACCTGGTCGCCGGCGCCATCACCCGTGGCCATGTGCGCATCAAGAACACGCGCCCGGATCACCTGGATGCGGTCACCGCCAAGCTGCGCGAGGCCGGTGCCAAGATCGACATCGGTGACAACTGGGTCGAAGTGGACATGCGCGGCCGACGCCCGCGCGCCATCGATGTGCGCACCGCGCCGTATCCTGCCTTTCCCACCGACATGCAGGCGCAGTTCGCGGCCTTGAACACGGTCGCGGCCGGCGTGGGCACCATCATCGAGACGATCTTCGAGAACCGCTTCATGCACATGCTGGAAATGCGCCGCCTGGGTGCGGAGATCCGCCTCGAGGGGAACACCGCCATCATCCGCGGTGTCGAACGCCTGACCGCAGCCCCGGTGATGGCAACCGATTTGCGCGCCTCGGCAAGCCTGGTCCTGGCCGGTCTGATCGCCGAGGGGCGCACCGAAATCGAACGCATCTATCACATCGACAGAGGGTACGAGACCATCGAGGAGAAGCTCGCCGGCATCGGCGCGCAGATCCGTCGCGTGCCTAACTAGGAGAGCGTACATGCAGCTGGGAATGGTTGGTCTGGGACGCATGGGCGCCAACATGGTCAAGCGTCTGTTGCGCAGTGGGCATGAGATCGTCGCCTATGCGAACGAGCCGGCGGCGGTGAAAGCCTCGGCCGCCGATGGCGCCAAAGGCGTCAACACCCTCGCGGATCTGGTCAAGGGCCTGGCGGCGCCGCGCGCCATCTGGCTGATGGTGCCGGCGAGTGTGGTCGACAGCGTCATCGGCCAGCTGGTGCCGCTGCTCAGCCCCGGGGACATCATCATCGATGGCGGCAACTCCCACTATCATGATGACATCCGGCGCGCGGAGCAGCTGGCGAAGTCCAAGCTGCACTACGTTGATGTGGGCACCAGCGGCGGTGTGCTGGGACTGGAGCGCGGCTACTGCCTGATGATCGGCGGCGAGCAGGCCGTCATCGAGCACCTGGATCCTATCTTCGCAACCCTCGCTCCGGGTGGAACCGCGCCCTCGAGCGCGCAGCGCGCGGCCCACGGCACTGCCCAGCAGGGCTATCTGCATTGCGGCGGCAATGGCGGTGGCCACTTCGTGAAGATGGTTCACAACGGCATCGAGTACGGCCTGATGGCCGCCTACGCCGAAGGCTTCAACATCCTCAAGCACGCCGACATCGGCCTGGATCACCAGGGCGGCGAGGACGCCGAGACCGCCCCTCTGGCGCAGCCACGGCTGTTCCAGTACACCTTCGATGTGGCGGCCGTTGCCGAAGTATGGCGCCGCGGCAGCATCATCACCTCGCAGCTGCTGGACCTGACCGCTGAGGCGTTGGCCAAGGATGCCTCGCTCGCCGGCTTTGCCGGACGGGTATCGGATTCCGGCGAGGGCCGCTGGACCGTCGAGGCGGCGATCGAGGAGGGCGTGCCGGCGCATGTGCTCACCGCGGCGCTGTACGCGCGCTTCGAATCGCGCGGCCGCGCGGAGTTTGCCGACAAGGTGCTCTCGGCCATGCGCCTGGGCTTCGGCGGCCACGTGGAGACCAAGGGCTGAGCATGGACACGGACCTGCGCGAGCCCTCCGATGCGCTGGTGCTGTTTGGCGCCACCGGTGACCTGTGCCACCGCAAGATCTTTCCCTCGCTGTACAACCTGGTGCGTCGCGGCCGCCTGACGGTGCCGGTGATCGGCGTGGCCAAGGCCGGCTGGACTCGCGAGCAGCTCATCGAGCGGCTGCGCGACAGCATCAAGAGCTACGTCAAGGACGCCGACCCGGCCGTGGTCGAGCGCTTCGTGGCCCTGATCAAGTATGTGGATGGGGACTACGGGGCGCTGGAGACCTTCAAGCAGCTGCGCCGACTGCTGGATACTTCACAGCACCCGCTGCACTACCTGGCCATTCCCCCGAGCATGTTCCAGGTGGTGGTCACCCAGCTGGCGGCGGCCCAGTGTGACAAGGGTGCGCGGGTGGTCATCGAGAAGCCCTTCGGCCGCGACCTCACCAGCGCCCATGACCTGAACCAGACGCTGCACCAGATTTTCGATGAACGCGCGATCTTCCGCATCGATCACTATCTGGGCAAGGAGCCGGTGCAGAACCTGCTGTACTTTCGCTTTGCCAACTCCTTCCTCGAACCGATCTGGAACCGCAACTACATCGCCAGCGTCCAGATCACCATGGCCGAGGAGGTCGGCGTCGCCGGCCGCGGCAAGTTCTACGACGAGGCCGGGGCGATCCGCGATGTGATGCAGAATCACCTGCTGCAGGTGGTGGGCTTCCTGGCCATGGAGCCGCCGGTCAACAGCAGCGGCGACGCCCTGCGCGATGAGAAGGTCAAGGTGTTCAGGGCGCTGAGGCCGCTACAGCCAAGCGATGTGGTGCGCGGTCAGTTCAAGGGTTACCGCAATGAACCGGGCGTGGCACCGGATTCAAAGGTCGAGACCTTTGCGGCACTTCGGCTGTCCATCGACTCGTGGCGCTGGAATGGCGTGCCCTTCTACCTGCGCGCCGGCAAATGCCTGCCGGTGACCGCCACCGAAGTGGTGGTGGAGCTGCGCGCTCCGCCGGCCCGGGTGTTTGGTGATGCCGCGCCGTGCCAGCCCAACTACTGGCGCTTTCGCGTGGGGCCGGACCAGGCCATCGCGATGGGTGCGCATGCCAAGCAGGCGGGCGAGCGCATGCTGGGGCGCGAGGTGGAACTGTTCGTCGACCAGAAGGCTCCCGAGGAGATGGAGCCCTACGAGCGCCTGATCGGGGATGCGATCAGCGGCGATGCCACGCTGTTCGCGCGGGAGGATGAGGTCGAGGCCGCCTGGGCCGCCGTGGATCCGATCCTGCATGCCAGCACCCCGGTGTTTGAATACGATCCCGGCACCTGGGGCCCCGCCGAAGCCTTCTACATCATCCATGGCGCCTGCGGCTGGCATGATCCGGGCAAGACCGCCGAAAGCTGGACGCGCTGGCCGATGCGCAGCTGAGCGCCGCTACCGGCCCAGGGCCGTGGCATCGGCCCAGACCTCCACCGCGCGACAGCCACGCACCGCCTGCCAGGCGGTGAGATCGGCACGGCGCTGCAGCAGGGCCTCGACGGCGGTGCGCTTGTCGGCTCCGGCCACCAGGAAAATCAGCTGCTCGACCCGCTCCAGGACGGCCGGCGTCACGCTCACGGCATCGCGTCCGTCCGGGCGATGCACGCTGATGGCCAGCTGCCCGCGGGCCCGCGCCAGATCATCGGCCGAAAACAGCGAGCAGGTGTGGCCATCCGCGCCCAATCCCAAAAGTCCGAGGCTGATGCGGCGCTCGCCTGCCAACAGCTGCGCGAGCCGGCGCTGGCTGTCGGCGGTGGCCTCGGGCAGCGGCAATTCGCTGCGGACCCGCAGCACCTGCTCGGCACCCAATCCCAAGGCGTCGAACAGCGCTCGGCTCTGATGATAGTTGCTCTGGTCCGAGTCCGAGGGCACGTAGCGGTCATCGGAGAACAGCACGGTCAGCTGCGGCGCCGGCCGCAATGCCCGGGTCGCAAGGTTCAAGTAGGCGGGTATGGGCGTGCTGCCGCCTGACAGCATGACCACGGGTGGGTCGCCTGCGGCGTCGGTCAGGACCTGCTGCAGACGGGCCTCGATGGCCGATTGCAGCTGCGCGCGATTGGCGAAGCGGTGCAGATTCACGCTGGCGTCCATGTCAAAGATCCTTGGGCCGTTGGCGGACGGTGACGGTGGCCTCGAAGGTCGCGTGGCCGCGCAGGCCGACCAGCTTGATCCGGGTGCCGGGCTGGGTGCTGGCGATCCGCGCCAGAATGTCCTGCGAGCTCTTGACCTCAGTGCCGTCGAATGCGGTGATGATGTCACCGCGCAGCAGGCCGCCCGCCACGCCCGGACTGTCCGGATACAGATTCCATAGCACCACGCCCCCATGCACCAGGCCGAAAAGACTGGCCTGCTCGTTGGAGAAATCCTCCGGAACGATGCCGATCCAGCCGCGCACCACCTTGCCGCGGGTGACGAGCTCGTGGATCACCCCGCGCACCATATTCACCGGAATGGCAAAGCCGATGCCTTCAACGCCGCTGGTCTTGGCCACGATGGCGGTGTTGATCCCCACCAGTTCACCGCGGGTATTGATCAGCGCGCCCCCGGAATTACCCAGATTGATGGCGGCGTCTGTTTGGATGAAATTTTCGAATGTGGCCAGGCCCAGCTGGCCGCGCCCGGTGGCGCTGACGATGCCATGCGTGACCGTCTGCGACAGCCCCAGAGGATCGCCGATGGCGAGGACGACGTCCCCTACCTGAAGCTTGTCGGAATGGCCCAGCGGCATGACCGGCAGGTGATCCAGACTGACCTTCAACAAGGCCAGATCCGAATCCGGATCCCTGCCGACGACCTTTGCCACGGCCACACGGTGGTCAGCCAGCTGCACCCGCACCTGGTCTGCGTCTTCGATCACGTGGTTGTTGGTGACGATATGCCCAGCCGAATCCACGATGACGCCTGATCCCAGGCTGCGTTCGGTGCGATTGCGGTACAGGGGCGCCAGATCACCGAAGAAGGCCCCGAATCCGCTGGGTTGCACGCGCTCGGTCACGGTGCGGGAGGTATAGATATTGACCACCGCCGGTGCGGCGCGCTGGACCGCGTCCGCATAGGACCAGGCGTCGTGGCCGGGGAACAGGATCGCGGGGGGCGCGCCCTCCGTCGGGGCTGTCCCCGAAGCGCTGCTGGCCCCTGGCGGCACGCGCGAGTCCTGGCGTGCATCCGCAGCCGGTGCGGTGTTTTGCACGGTAGCGGGCGGGGGGGTCGGCGGCGCCCCCACCAGCTGGGGCCGCCAGGCAATGATAATGAAGGCCAGGGCCAGACCGCTGACGACCGATGCCGCAATGAACATGAAGACCCGACCGATCCGGCTCATTCCCGCCTCTTGATTTACAGAAAAGTCCGCAACAAAAGTCCCGCGGACGTGACCGAAGGCGGGACTTTGTTGTGTGTATAATGCGCCGCCCCCCTGAGCAACGGAAACCTGGGCCCGCACCATGAATTTCGCGGACCGGTGACCGTTAATGTTCCGGGACGGCGGCCTGGTTCTTGCGAGTCGAAAATAAGGAGCGGCCTGATGGTGGTAGCCGTTAAACCCGCGGATTCTGGCGGGCCCGGAAGCACAAGCCAGAGCAAGGGTCTCAAGGCTTGGTTGTACAAGCGTTTGCCGGTCAAGGAGTTCATCGAGACTCAGGCCACCGGTTACTACGCGCCGAAGAACTTCAACATCTGGTACTTCTTTGGCTTCATCGCCATGGTCGTGCTGGTGATGCAGCTTCTGACCGGCATCTTCCTGACGATGTTCTACAAGCCCGGCGAGGCTACCGCGTTCGACTCGGTCGAATTCATCATGCGCGAGGTCGACTACGGGTGGCTGATCCGCTACCTGCACTCCACCGGGGCCTCGGCATTCTTCCTCGTGGTGTACCTGCACATGTACCGCGCGATCATGTACGGGTCATACCGTGCGCCGCGTGAACTGCTGTGGCTGTTCGGCATGCTGGTGTACCTGGCGCTGATGGCCGAGGCGTTCATGGGCTATGTACTGCCCTGGGGCAACATGTCCTACTGGGCGGCCAACGTGATCGTGAACATCTTCGGCACCATCCCGGTGATCGGGCCGACGCTGGTGGAATGGATCCGCGGCGATTACGGCATCGCCGATGCCACGCTCAACCGCTTCTTTGCCCTGCATGTGGTGGCCGTGCCGCTGGCGCTGCTGCTGCTGGTGGTGCTGCACCTGGTGGCGCTGCGCCGCACCGGATCGAACAATCCGGACGGCATCGAAATCAAGGCCAAGCTCGGCCCTGATGGGCACCCCGTGGATGGCATTCCGTTCCATCCGTACTACTCGGTGAAGGATACGTTCGGGATTTCGGTCTTCCTGGTGATTTTCGCGGTCGTGGTGTTCTTCGCTCCGACTCTGGGGGGATATTTCCTCGAACACGCGAACTTCGAGCCGGCGAACATTTTCTCCACGCCGGACCCGATTACGCCCTCGTGGTACTTCACGCCCTACTACGCCATTTTGCGGGCGGTGCCGGATCAGCGCCTGGGCGCGCTGCTGATGGCCCTGTCGCTGCTGTGTTTCGTGCTGCTGCCGTGGCTGGATCGCTCGCCGGTCAAATCGATACGCTACAAGGGACCGCTGTCCAAGGCGTTCCTGGCGCTGTTCACGGTGTCGTTCCTGTCGCTGATGTATCTGGGCCTGCAGGAGCCGACCCCGAACATGGTGATCCTGGGACGCCTGGCCACCGGCGGCTACTTTGTCTTCTTCATACTGATGCCGATCTATACCCGGCTGGAACGGGTCAAGCCAGTACCCGATCGCGTGAGGTTTGCGGCCCATGCTTAGAGTGAATTGCGCGAAACAGGGCCTGCTGAGCCTCGGATTTGCGGTCTGCCTGATGGGCGCGGCAGCGGCGCTCGCCGAGGATGCCTCGGCGCCCGCCGCCTCATCACCCAACAGCGTTCAGGCCGCCATGGCGCTGGGCGCCAAGGCGACCCAGCAGCTGCAGGAGGACAAGAAGAAGCGCGAAGAAGCGGAGCGGCTGAAGGGTTTCGGCGGCGACTGGGAATCCTGGACGGCGGGCAACTCCGTATCCGATACGGCATCTCTGGTGCGCGGGCTGCGTGATTTCGCCGGCTACTGTCGGGGCTGTCACTCTCTGAAGTACATGCGCTACTCACGGATGGGAGATGATCTGGTGATCCCGCCGGATCAGCTTGCGAAATACGTCGTGCCGGCCGGTGCCAAGCCCAGCGACTATGTGACCTCGCCCATGCCGGCGGCGGACGCGCAGAACTGGTTCGGCAAGGTGCCCCCGGATCTGTCGCTGATGGCACGCGAGCGCGGCCCCGACTATCTGTTCCGGTTCCTGACCACGTTCTACTCGGATCCGTCGCGCACCACGGGCGCGAACAACCTTCAGCTTGCCAGCGTCGCCATGCCCCATGTGCTGTCCACCCTGGAAGGCGTCAAGGTGGCGGTGTTCAAGAACGGGGTGTTCGATCATTTCGTGCAGGTTGCCCCGGGCAGCCAGTCGCATGAGGAATACCTGGCCACGGTGCGCGATCTGGTTAATTTCCTGGATTATGTAGGCGAACCGGCACAGGTTCAGCGCCGCTCCCTGGGCGTCAAGGTGGTATTGTTCCTGTTGGCCTTCACGGCGCTCACGTATCTGCTCAAGCGCGAGTACTGGAAGAACGTCCACTGACGGTCACCCCGGGACATGGGGATACGGAGTAAGCCCTTTGTCGAGCCGACGGTCCATCATGACCTTGTTTTCAGCTCCCAATGATCTGTGGAGCCATCGGACCCGTATTGTGCTGGCAGAGAAGGGCATCGGCATCGACATCATCAGTGTCGAGCCGGGCCGTCTTCCCGAGGATCTGCTCGACCTGAATCCCTATCACAGTCTGCCGACCCTGGTGGACCGTGATCTGGTGCTGTATGACTCGCGGGTCATCATGGAGTACCTGGATGAGCGCTTTCCGCATCCGCCATTGATGCCGGTTGATCCGGTGGCACGGGCGCAGTTCCGGCTGGCCCTGCACCGCGTCGAGCGCGACTGGTATCCGCTGGTATACCAGATCGAAGCCGAGCCGGATCGCAAGCTCTCGCTGAAGAACCGCAAGACGCTGCGCGACACCATCGTGCAAAGCGAGGAGCTGTTCAAGATGCGGCCCTACTTTCTGTCGGACGAGTTTTCGATGGTGGACGCGACCATCGCTCCGGTGCTGTGGCGGCTGCCGTACTATGAGGTCGAGTTGAGCTCGGCGCCGATCCTCAAGTACGCCAACCATGTGTTTTCCCGGCCGGCGTTTCGCGACAGCCTGTCGGACACGGAACAGGAAATGCGCGTGCCGTGAGCGACACGTCCCTGCCTGCCAAGCGGCCGTACCTGCTGCGCGCCATGCATCAATGGATGACCGACGGCGCCCAGACGCCTCACGTCATCATCGATGTCGATCGGCATGCCGTGGAAGTGCCGCGCGCCTTCGTGAAGGACGGCAAGATCGTTCTCAACATCAGCTACGATGCGACCGAGCGGCTGACCATCGGCAACGAATGGCTGGAACTGGATACGCGCTTCGCCGGCACGGTTCACCATGTCAAGGCGCCCATCGGCGCCATCCTCGGCATCTATGCACGCGAGACCGGGGAGGGCATGGTGTTCTCCGAGGCTGACCTGGGGCCGCAGCCGCCTTCACCGCCGAAGCCACCGGCCACCGAAGAGGGCCGACCGCGCCCGCAGCTCAAAGTCGTCAAGTAGCTCAAGCCGCGCAGGCGGGCCGCAGCCGGTTCAGCCGCGGGGGCCCGGGTCTTAAGATCCCCGACGATCAGCACGTCGAATCGCACCGGCAGCGCCGCATAGTCGCGACCTGTCTGCGCAGCTGGCTCGCCCGCGCGGATGATGCGTCGTTGCTCGAGGCGGCCGGGCCCGCGCGCCAAGCACCTGGGCTTGGGTTGTGGAGATTCAGTTCAGCAGCCGCGGCTCACCATTGCGTATCTGCGCCCACATCAGGTCCCGCAGCACATGGCCGTCGGCGGCGACGCTGAGGTGTCCGGTAAGCCCATCCACGGCGAGACTGGTGGCGCTGCTTTGCGGGGGAATCGAGCGCAGCGCGGTTGCCATGCGCTCGGCATCGAAGCCAAAGGCGAAGAGGATACTGCGCCGTGGACTGCCGGTAGGCCAGGCCGCATTGGTGGCATCGCGAACGCTGTCGACGAGCGCGCCGCCCAGCAGCCAGGGCGCATCGGGAAAAAACAGTCCATCCAGATCCTGGTTGGAACTGGAGTTCGGTTCAAAGGCATCGGCCGTGGCGTAGGTGGGTACGTCCCCGGCAAAATAGAACTTAAGCTGCGGGCGCAGCAGCCGTTCGGCCTGTGCCTGCCCGGGAGAGAAGATGAAGGTCACATCGCCCCGGCGCCGCCACTGCGTGGTGAGGCGGGTGCCCAGCACCGACTCCAGGCGCTTGGCGCGCGCCTCGCTCTCATTGGTGCGCAGTACCTGGCTGATGGCCGCGGCATAGTCGGTGCTGTCGGCATCGTAGGTGGCGCTATCCAGCAGCTGGCCGCCCGCGGCGTTCAATTCCTGGGCAAACGCCGCCAGCACCCGCCGTCCCCATTCACCATCGGGCACCAGCGCAACCCCGGCGCGGTTGCCGTCGGCCACCACCCGGCGGGCGACCTGCCGCGCCTCCTCCTCGGGTGAGAGCGCGAACTGGTACAGCGCATTGCCGGCCGGCGCCGGGCCGTTGAGGGCGTTGAGAATCAACATGGGCGGCCGCGGGCCGCTGTAGAGCGCGGCGGCTGCGGCTTCCTCGCGGGTCAGCGGCCCGACGATGAAACCCGCGCCATCCGTGGTCGCCTGATTGAGCGCCGCGGCAATGCTCATCTGGCCGGTGTCATAGACGCGCAGGTCCGGGCGCTGCGTGGCCGGCAGCGAATAGTAGGCGGTCAGGAAACCATCGCGGACCTGCAGCGCCGCCGCGCCCTGGCGCCCGGAAAGCGGCAGCAGCAACGCGATCTGCGGACCGCCGGTCAGGGGCATCTGCGGCGCACCCTGGCGCGGGCCCGATCCAGGCGGCGCGGCCGGTGCGCTCTGACGGTTGCCGGGGCTGGGCGTCAGAACGCCCGGCGGGGACTGGTCCGGCTCGGATTGGACATCAGCGCAGCTGGCCAATTGCAGGCCCAGCAGCGCCGCCAGAGTTGCGATGTGCAGATGCAGGGAGCGTCGGAATTCGGGCATGGGTTGCTGTGCGTTGCCTTTCGACGGCAGGATGGGGCAATACAGGGGATTATAGTGGGCAATCAACCCGGCCGGCTTGACATCGTCGCCACTCCCATCGGAAACATGGGAGATCTGAGCGAGCGCGTGCGCGAGGCGCTGGCGGGCGCGGACCTGATCGCAGCCGAGGACACGCGCCGCACCCTGGGTCTGCTGCAGCATCTGGGCATCGCCAAGCCACTGTTGTCCCTGCATGCGCACAATGAGACGCAGCGGCTGCCGGAGCTGCTCGCAAAGCTGGCGCAGGGTGCGCGGGTGGTGCTGGTCAGCGATGCCGGCACGCCGCTGCTCAGCGATCCGGGATTCGAGCTGCTGCGCGCCGCGGTCGCGCAAGGCGTTGCGGTGAGCGTGGTGCCCGGACCTTCGGCAATCACCGCTGCCCTGGCGCTCGCGGCGCTGCCGGTGGACCGGTTCTGTTTCGAGGGATTCCTGCCGGCGGCCGGCCGCGAACGCCGCGCGCGCCTCGGCGCGCTTGCCACCGAGGCGCGCACCATGGTGTTCTTCGAGGCGCCGCACCGCATCGCCGAGAGCCTCGTTGACTTGTCAACCATATTGGGAGCGGAGCGCCCGGCGGTCATCGCGCGCGAGCTCACCAAGCTTCATGAGTCGGTGTACCGCGGCACGCTCGAGCAACTGCGCCAGCTTGCGCAGCAGGATCCGAATCTGCAGCGGGGCGAGATCACACTGGTCGTGCAGGGTGCGCCGCCGCTGCATACCGGCGCCGACATGAGCCTGATGCGCCGCGCGCTGGAACTGCTGGTGCGCGAATTGCCGCCCGGCAAGGCTGCGGCGGTGGCCGCGCAGTTGGCCGGGGGCCGACGCGCGGAGGCCTACGAACTGGCGCTGCAGCTGCGCGGCGGTCAGGACCCGGAGTGAGGCGCTTGAGGCGCGGCCGACAAGCCCGTATGGTGGCCGCTGAAGTCGGCCGGGCAATCGCTGCGTCTCATCGGTTGGGGCGTGGAGGAAAGTCCGGGCTCCCGCGAATGACGTGCCAGGTAACGCCTGGGGGGCGTGAGCCCACGGAAAGTGCAACAGAGAACAGACCGCCTAAGTCATTGCCCGGCAACGGGTTATGGCCGGTAAGGGTGAAACGGTGCGGTAAGAGCGCACCGCGTCGGTGGCAACACTCGACGGCTAGGTAAACCCCACGTGGAGCAAGGCCAAATAGGGAAGCAGCTTCGGTCGCAAGACTGGAAGCAGCGTCGATTCGTGCGCGCTTCCGGGTAGGCCGCTAGAGGCCCTCGGCGACGGGGGTCCACAGAGGAATGATTGCCCTCGACAGAACCCGGCTTACAGGCCGACTTCTTGGTTTCCAGGGGCCCATACAGGGGTCCCAATTGTGACCTACTGTATAAGCTTTCGGCAGCAAGCTTCTGATAGATAAGAAGACTGCTGCCGAGGGCGCCGGGCGGGCGGCCCGATTTGACCATAAGTCGTTGTGACAACGACAAATTTTTCCGCTCATTCAATTGACATATTGGACCGCAGATTCCTATAGTGCCTCCAGGTGGGGAAATGTGGGTGGGAGTGGGCTTCCCGCCCCGGGGGTCTCGTGTTCCGCGGTGCAGCAAAGGTCACTCTCGATGTGAAGGGGCGAATGGTCCTGCCCGTAGACGTGCGCGACGCCCTGGCACAGGCCGGCGAGCGCAAAGTGGTGGCCACCATCGATCGTGATCAGTGCGTACTGGTCTACCCCCTGAGCGAGTGGCAGCGGCTTCAGGACTCGCTCCTGAATCTGCCCAACCTCGATTCTGAAACGCGCTGGCTACAGCGCCTGATGGTCGGCTTTGCCGCCGATCTGGACATCGACAGCCATGGGCGCGTGCTGATTCCCGGGGAACTGCGCGAATTCACCGGGCTGCAGCGTGACGCCATGCTGCTGGGTCAGGGAAACCACCTTGAATTGTGGGATGCCAGCGCCCTGAAACAGGCGGCGCTGGCCTCCATGAAACCGGAACTGCGCTCGGCGGTGCCGGCGGCGGGATTGAATGAAGTGAAGCTGTCGGCGGGTGTGCGTCGTGACCCGCCAGAACAAAAGTGACTGCACTCATGGACGAGCACGCTGCGGTGCTCGTCGATGAAGTGCATGCGGCATTGGCTCTCAGGGCGGGTGGGTACTATGTCGATGCAACGTTCGGGCGCGGCGGCCACACGGCACGCATTCTCGAGACCTTGGGTGGAGAAGGCCGCGTGCTCGCGCTCGATCGCGATCCGCAGGCCATCGCGGCGGGCCGCCAGCGCTTCGCCGGCGACTTGCGCCTCACGCTCCAGCACGCGCCGTTTTCGGCCCTTGCGACTCTCGTGCCGGCGCATGCGCAGGGACGCCCATGCGGCGGAGTGCTCTTTGACCTTGGCGTATCGTCCCCGCAGCTTGATGAACCCGAGCGCGGATTCAGCTTCCGGGCCGACGGTCCGCTCGATATGCGCATGGACCCGACACGTGGTGAGCCGGTTGCTGCATGGCTCGCCAGGGCGGGCATCGACGAGATGCGCGAGGTGATCGCGAGCCTGGGCGAGGAGCGCTTTGCGCGCCGCGTGGCGCAGGCCATCGTCACGGCGCGCGCGCGCGCACCGCTCACCCGCACCGCGCAGCTCGCCGAAATCGTCGCCCGCGCGGTACGCACCCGCGAACCGGGCAAGAACCCGGCAACGCGCACTTTTCAGGCGCTGCGCATGTTCATCAACGATGAGCTCGGGGAACTCAAGGCCGGACTCGAGGGCGCCTTCGAAGTGCTGGCACCCGCCGGGCGTCTGGCCGTCATCAGCTTCCACTCCCTGGAGGACCGCGCCGTCAAGCAGTTCATGGCGCATCATTCCAGCATCGACCCGGCCCTGGCGCATCTGCCGGTGATTCCGCCGTCGGCCCAGCCGCGCATGAAACTGGTGGGACGCAAGCTACGCCCCGGCGCAACCGAACTGGCGCGCAATCCGCGTGCCCGCAGCGCGCTGCTGCGGGTTGCCGAGAAGCTGTCATGAAGGTATCGCGCACGCTGGTCTACGCCGTGGTGGTGCCGTTGCTGTGGCTGGCGGCACTGGGCTCGGCGGCCGGGGCCGTGTGGTGCAAGCATCGCACCCGCGAGATGTTCATGCAGCTGCAGCAGCTGTCGGAGCAGCGGGACAATCTGGACATCGAATGGGGTCAGTTGCAGCTTGAACAAAGCGCCTGGTCCCAGCATGCCTTTGTCGAGAACGTGGCCACCAATCGCCTGCACATGGCCACGCCGCCGGCGCAGGAGATCAAGATCGTCGCCCCATGAGAGCCAGGAATCCACGTGACCGGACGGCAGGCTCGTTTCGCTGGCGGGCGTGGCTGATACTCGCACTGCTGCTGGCGGCGGGTGCGGGCCTGCTCGCCCAGGCGGCGCACCTGCAGCTGTACCGCCACGACTTCTACACCTCGGAGGGCAATGAGCGCTTCTCGCGCGTGGCCACCATCACCGCACACCGCGGCATGATCACCGACCGCAACGGGGAACCGCTGGCGATCAGTACCCCGGTGGACTCGGTGTGGGTGAATCCTCAGGAGCTGGCCCCGGTTCCGGAGCAGATCCCGCGCCTGGCGAAGGCCCTGAAGCTGGACCGGCAGGAACTGGCCCAGCGCATCACCAGCAACGAGGACCGCCAGTTCCTGTACGTGGCCCGGCATCTGCCGCCCGTGGAGGCCGAGAAGATCCGCGACCTGGGGATCAGCGGCGTGTACCTGAAGCGCGAATACCGCCGCTACTACCCCTCGGGCGAAGTCACCGGCCAGATGCTCGGCTTCACCAACGTTGATGATGCCGGGCAGGAAGGTCTGGAACTGGCCTTCGACCACTGGCTGGCCGGCACCGATGGCGCCAAGCGTGTCATACAGGATGGCTTCCAGCGGGTGGTCCAGAATGTGGACAGCATCCGCGAGGTCAGCCCCGGCCATGATCTGCGCCTGTCGATTGATCTGCGCCTGCAGTATCTCGCCTACCGTGAGCTCAAGGCCGCGGTGCGTGATCAGAACGCCAAAGCCGGGACCATGGTCGTGCTGGATGTGAAGACCGGGGAAATCCTGGCCATGGTCAATCAGCCGGGCTTCAATCCCAATGACCGTGAGCAGGCCGATCCGGCCGACTACCGCAACCGCGCGGTGACGGACATCCTGGAGGCCGGTTCCACCATCAAGCCCTTCTTCGTCGCCGCCGCCATCCAGTCGGGTCGCTACGATGATCACAGCATCATCGACACCGCGCCGGGCGAGATCAAAGTCGGCGCGACGATCTTCCCCGACGAGCATCCGCTCGGACGCATCGACATCGCGACCATCCTCGCCAAGAGTTCCAATGTCGGCATGATCCATCTGGCGCTATCGCTGCCGCCGGAACTGATCTGGACCACGCTTTCGCAGTTGGGTCTGGGTCAGGTGACGGCCAGCGGCTTTCCCGGTGAATCAGCCGGCGTGCTCAGCAACTACGCACACTGGCGTCCGATCGGCATCGCCACCATGTCCCATGGCTATGGCCTGTCGGTGACGCCGCTGCAGCTGGCGCAGGGCTATGCCACCTTCGGGGCCATGGGCGTCAGGCGCCCGGTGTCATTCCTGCCGGTGACCACCGCGCCGGAGGGCGAACGCGTGCTCACCGAGCATACCTGCCGGGAGCTGGTGGCGATGCTCGAAACCGTGGTCGCCGCGGAGGGCACGGGCACCAAGGCCGCCATCTATGGCTATCGTGTTGCGGGCAAGACCGGCACCGCGGAGAAGGCCACGGATGGGGGCTACTCGAAGAGTCTGTTCATGTCGGTGTTCGCCGGTGTGGCGCCGGCCTCCGATCCGCGCCTGGCCGCCGTGGTCGTGATCGATACCCCGAGTGCAGGCCTGCATCGCGGCGGTGACGTCGCCGCCCCGGTGTTCTCGGCGGTCATGGGGCCGGCACTGCGGCTGCTGGGCGTGGCGCCCGATACCACACCGGGGGTGCCGGCCGATGAGGCGCCCGCACCGCTGCCGGCGCATCCGCATCCGGGCACCCACACGGTGGCGCGCCGATGATGCACGGTAGCGGTACGGTGCCCGGGGGCGCGGCGCGCAACCTGCGGCAATTGCTCAGCGGCATCGTCGAGGCGCCGGCGGATGTGGCGGTCAGCGATCTGACGCTGGACAGCCGCGAGGTCACGCCCGGGGCGCTGTTTCTGGCCTGTCGCGGCCAGGCGCGCGGCAACGGCCGGCACGGCATCGAGTTCGCGGCACAGGCCTCCGAGCGCGGTGCGCGCGCCGTGGTCTACGAGACCCCGCACGACGGTGAGCCGCGGGCGCTGGAAGCGGCGGCGCGACTGCTGCAGAGGATCCGTCAGCGCGCCGGCCAGGACGAGGAGCAGATCGTGGTCGCAGTGCCGAATCTGCGCGCGCACCTGGGCCTCATCGCCGACCGTTTTTTCGGCCAGCCCTCCCAGGCCATGCACGTCGTGGGGGTCACGGGCACCAATGGCAAGACCACCTGCGCGTGGCTGATCGCGCAGGCCCTGTCACTGTGTGGCCGGCCCGCCGCCTACATCGGCACCCTGGGGTACGGCACCACCGGTGCGCTGCAGCCAGTTGCGCACACCACGTCTGATGTGGTGAGCGTACATCGGCAGCTGGCGAGCCTGCGCGCCTCGGGTGCTGCGGCGGTGGCGATGGAGGTCTCCTCGCATGCCCTGGACCAGGGACGCGTGGATGCCGTGCGCTTTGCCGCGGCGGCATTCACCAATCTGACCCAGGATCATCTGGACTATCACGGCACGATGCAGGCCTATGGCGAGGCCAAGGCACGCCTGTTCGCGTGGCCGACGCTGACCGCCCGCGTGATCAACATCGACGACGGCTTCGGGCGGGAACTGGCCGCGGCGCCTGGCGCTCCCGGACGCCTGGTCGTGACGGCCCGCGGCACTGACCCCCACGAGCAGGCGCATGTGCTCGCCACCCAGGTCAATGCCCACAATGAGGGGCTGGAGCTGAGGCTGGCCACCTCCTGGGGCGCGGCGCAGCTGAGCGTGTCGCTGCTCGGTGACTTCAATGTCGACAATGTCCTGACGACGCTGGCGGTGCTGCTGGCGGCGCAGGTACCGCTGCCCAGCGCAATCGCGGCACTTGCGCGCTGTGTCGCCGCTCCCGGACGCATGCAGCGCGTCACGGCGCCCGCGCCGGGCGCGCAGCCCACGGTCATCGTCGACTATGCCCACACCCCGGATGCACTCGACAAGGCGCTGGCGGCGGCGCGGACCCACTGCCGCGGCCGCTTGCACCTGGTGTTCGGCTGTGGCGGGGACCGGGATGCACTCAAGCGCCCCCTCATGGGGCGCATCGCCGCGAGCCGCGCCGATGTCATTACCGTGACCGATGACAATCCGCGCACCGAGGACCCCGCGGCCATCGTGCGCGACATTCTTGCCGGCATCATCGGCAGCACCGAGACCGTGCACGTCGAACATGATCGGGCCACGGCGATTCGTGAAGCCATTCGCGGTGCGGCGCCCGGCGATCTGGTGCTGATCGCGGGCAAGGGTCACGAGAACTACCAGATCTACGGCACCGACCGCCGCGTGTTCAGTGATGAGCAGGTGGCACGCAGCGTGCTGGCGGCCGGCTCATGAACGCCACCCTCACGGATTTTGCACACAGCTGCGGTGGCCGCCTGGTGGGACCGGATGCCCCCTTCAGCGGCGTGTCGACCGACTCGCGCACCATAAACTGCGGTGAGCTGTTCGTCGCCTTGTCCGGTCCGCGCTTCAACGGTGAGGACTACGTCGCCGCCGCGGTGGCGCGCGGCGCGGCCGGCGCCGTGGTGCGCTCCCCCCGGGACAATGCCGGCAGCCAGATCCTGGTCGCTGACACCCTGGCGGCACTTGCTCGCAGCGCCCGGGCCTGGCGCGAGAGCTTCTCCATTCCCGTGATCGGCGTGGCTGGCAGCAATGGCAAGACCACGGTCAAGGAGCTGATTTCCAGCATCCTGTCGCAAGCCGGTCCCTGCCTGAGCACCCGCGGCAATCTCAACAATCACATCGGCGTGCCCCTGACGCTGTTCCGGATCCGCGCCGAGCATCGCTTCGCGGTGGTGGAAATGGGCGCGGATCGCGCCGGTGAGGTCGAAGCGCTGGTGCGCATCGGTCGCCCGACCATCGGTATCATCACCAATGCCGGCGCCGAGCACCTGGAGGGATTCGGCAGCCTCGAGGGCGTCGCCCGTGCCGAGGGTGAGATGGTCGCCGGTCTTAGGGCCGATGCCACCGCCATCATCAACCATGATGATCCGTTCGCGCTGCTGTGGAAGAGCATGACGCCGGCGCGGGTCCTGACCTTTGGACTTGAGCCCGGCGCGCAGTTCAGCGCCGGCGCGCCGCGCACGACCATCGACGCCACGGGCTTCGTGACCCGCTTCACGCTGCATGCACCGCAGGGCAGCGTGCCGGTGGAACTGCACCTTGCAGGTCGCCACAACCTGATCAATGCCCTGGGCGCTGCGGCCGCGGCCAGTGCCGCCGGCCTGGGCCTGGCCGAGATTGCGCGCGGCCTCGCCGCCGCGCGTGCGGTGCCGGGGCGCTTGCAGTTCAAACAGGCGCCCAGCGGCGCCTGGATCATTGACGATTCCTACAATGCCAATCCCAGTTCGGTGCAGGCCGCAATCCAGGTGCTGGCGCAGCTGGATGGCCAACGCTGGCTGGTGTTCGCCGACATGGGTGAACTCGGCGAGTATGCGACCGAGACTCATCGCCAGGTCGGCCTGAGCGCCAAGGCTGCCGGAATCGAGCGCCTGTTCGCCACCGGCAAGCTGGCACAGCTGGCCGTGGAGACCTTTGGCGCCGGGGCCAGCTGGTTCACCGACACCAGCAGCCTGGCTGCCGGCCTCAACGCCGAGCTGTCGAGCATCGGATCTGAGGCTGGCGCGGTACGCATGCTGGTGAAGGGGTCGCGCTTCAACCGCCTGGAACACGTCGTGGCGGCGCTGGCGGCCACGCCGGCGACTCCTGGGACCCAGGGAGTCTGAGCGTGCTGTACCTGCTCACACAGCATCTGACCGCCCTGTACTCCGGCTTCAATGTGTTCTCGTACCTGACGCTGCGGGCGATCCTGGCATGCATGACCTCGCTGGTGTTCTGCTTGCTGATCGGGCCGTCGATGATTGCACGCCTGTCCCAGTACCAGATCGGCCAGGTGGTGCGCGATGACGGTCCGAAGTCGCATCTGCCGAAGGCCGGCACTCCCACCATGGGTGGCGCGCTGATCCTGGTGGCGGTGTTTTTCGGCACCTTGATGTGGGCCAATGTGCGCGACCGATTCGTGTGGACGGTGCTGGGTGTCACCTTCGCGTTCGGGCTGATCGGCTTCTACGACGATTATCTGAAGCTGGTGGTGCGCAACTCCCGCGGCCTGATCCCGCGCTGGAAGTATTTCTGGCAGACCGTGGTGGGCCTGTGCGCGGCGGCGGTGCTTTACTACACGGCGCAATCACCGGCCGAAACGACGCTGTTCCTGCCCTTCGTCAAGCGCTTCGCCGAGCCCCTGTCGGCCGTGTCGTTCATCACCCTGGGCTATCTGATGATCGTCGGCATGAGCAATGCCGTGAATCTCACCGACGGCCTCGACGGCCTCGCCATCATGCCGGCGGTGATGGTCAGCGCGGCGCTGGGCGTGTTCGCCTACGCCAGCGGCAATGCCAAGTTCGCCGAGTACCTGGCGATTCCCGCGGTGCCGCGCGCCGGGGAGCTGCTGGTGTTCTGCGCGGCGCTGAGCGGCGCGGGACTGGGTTTTTTGTGGTTCAACACCTATCCGGCACAGGTCTTCATGGGCGATGTGGGGGCGCTGGCGATTGGCGGGGCCCTGGGGGTCGTCGCGGTCATCGTGCGCCAGGAAGTCGTGGCCCTGGTCATGGGCGGTATCTTTGTGGTGGAAACCGCCTCGGTGATCCTGCAGGTCGCCTCGTTCAAATTGACCGGCAAGCGGATTTTCCGCATGGCCCCCATCCATCATCACTTCGAGCTCAAGGGCTGGGCCGAACCGAAGGTGATCGTGCGCTTCTGGATCCTGTCCCTGCTGCTGGTGCTGCTGGGTCTTGCGACGCTGAAGGTGCGATGAACGAGACACGCAACAGGCTTGCTGTCGCGGTGATCGTCGGCCTGGGGGTCACGGGGCTGTCCTGCGCCCGTTATCTGCTGCGTCACGGCTGGCGCGTGCATGTCACCGACAGCCGCGAGGATCCGCCCGGGCGGGACGCCTTGAGAAAACTGGCACCCGATCTCACGGTGCGCTTCGGTGGCCTGGACATCAGCCTGCTCGATGATGCGGTATGCGTCGTGGCCTCCCCCGGGGTGCCGCTGTCGGATCCATTCTTCGTCGAGGCGCGGCGTCGCGGCATCACCATTGCCGGGGACATCGAGCTGTTTGCGGTGGCTGCGGACGCGCCGGTCGTGGGCATTACCGGCACCAACGGCAAGAGCACCGTCACCACGCTGCTGGGCCGCATGGCCGAGAGCGCAGGCGTGCGCGTGCGCGTCGGTGGCAACCTGGGCGAGCCGGCGCTGGATCTGCTGCTGGCCGCGCAGGCGGATGCGCAGCCCACCGAACTGTATGTGCTGGAACTGTCGAGTTATCAGCTGGAGGCCACCGCCTCGCTGGACCTGCGTGCCGCGACCGTGCTGAATGTCACGCCGGACCACCTGGACCGCTACGCCTCCCTCGCCGAGTACGCGGCCGCCAAGGCCCGCATCTTTGCGCGCTGCGACACCGCGGTGATCAATCTGGATGATCCGTTGGTGGCGGCCATGCCGCACAAGGCCGCGCGCGTGGTGGGCTTCTCGCTGCAGGATGCTCCCGGGGCGGACTACACGGTGGCGGTGCGCGAAGCGGGCAAGCCCTGGCTGATGCGTCGCGGCGAGCCCCTGATCGCGGTGGAGAGCATGCGGCTCACCGGCTTGCACAATGCCGCGAACGCCCTGGCGGCGCTGGCGCTGGGCGAGGCCATCGGTCTGCCGCTGCCGGTGATGCTCGATGAACTCACCCGCTTCGAGGGACTGCCGCATCGCTCGCAATGGGTTGCCGAGATTGGCGGCGTCAACTTCGTCGATGATTCCAAGGGCACCAATGTCGGGGCCACCCTCGCCGCCGTGGCCGGCTTCGCCGGTCCCTTGATCGTGATCGCCGGCGGCGACGGCAAGTCGCAGGACTTCACGCCATTGCGCGAGGCGTTTCGCGGCAAGGTCCGGTGCGTGGTGTTGATCGGTCGCGACGCGGCCGCCATCGAGCAGGTGCTGCGCGATGTCTGCGCCATCGTGCGCAGCGCCAGCATGCCCGAGGCAGTGCGCGCGGCCGCGAAGGCGGCCCGGCCCGGTGACACCGTACTGCTGTCGCCCGCCTGCGCGAGCCTGGACATGTTCCGCAACTACGCCCATCGCGGCGAGGTCTTCAGCAGCGCGGTCCGGGAACTCGCCGCATGAACGCCATCGCTGCAATGGCCTTTGCCCAGTCCGGCCACCGCAAGGGCGGTGTGCGGATCGACCCGGTACTGGTGGCGCTGCTGGCGGCGATAGTCCTGATCGGCCTGATCATGGTCACTTCAGCCTCGATCTCGGTGGCGAGCCAGGAGTCCGCGGCCAATAGCTTCGCCTACCTGGAGAAGCAGCTGCTGTTTGTGCTGGTCGGAGTCGGCGCCGGCGCCATGGTGTTCTGCCTGCGCACCGATCAGCTGGAGCGGCTGTCCGTGCCGCTGCTGTTCATCGGCCTGGGCCTGCTGCTGATCGTCGCGGTCCCGGGCATCGGTCATCGCAGTCACGGCAGCCGGCGCTGGTTGCAGCTGGGCGGGTTCGCCTTCCAGGTGTCCGAGCTGGCAAGACTGCTGATACTGATCTACGTGGCCAGCTACGCGGTGCGCAAGGAAGAGGAGCTGCGCGGCACGCTGGCCGGCCTGCTGCGGCCCTTGGGCGTGCTGCTGCTGGCGGGTGCTTTGCTGCTGGCCGAGCCGGACATGGGTGCCGCGACGGTGCTGTTCGCCACCGGCTTCATCATGCTGTTCCTGGCCGGCGGCCGGCTGCGGTGGATGACGCTGCTGGTGTTGGGCGCCGCCACACTCTTCATCGTGCTGGCCGAGGTCTCCGGCTATCGCCGGGCGCGCATTACCGCCTTCCTGCACCCCTTCGATGATCCGTTCCACTCCGGCTTCCAGCTGGTGCAATCACTGATCGCCATCGGCCGCGGGCAGCTGTTCGGCGTGGGATTGGGCGAGAGCGTGCAGAAGCTGTTCTATCTGCCCGAGGCGCACAGTGATTTCATTTTCGCAGTGCTCGCCGAGGAGCTGGGCCTGGCCGGGGTGCTGCTGACCGTGGGGCTGTTCCTGGCCGTTACCTGGCGCAGCCTGTACATCGCGCGCCTGGCGCATGAGGCGGGTCTGCAGTTCGGTGCCTATCTGGCCGCGGGCTTTGGCGTGTGGATCGGTGTGCAGGCGCTGATCAACATCGGTGTGAACATGGGGGTGCTGCCGACCAAGGGATTGACGCTGCCGCTGATGAGCTATGGCGGGTCAAGCCTGGTGGTGGCGCTGGTGTGGGCGGCCGTGGTGCTGCGGGTGTATCACGAGACCACTCAACCCTCACGCAGCGGCGCGGCGCGCCTGCGGGAGGAGCCATGAACACCCGACCGGTCCTGATCATGGCGGGCGGCACCGGCGGACATGTCTATCCGGCATTGGCGCTGGCGCGGCTGCTGCGCCGGCGCTCCCAACCGGTGGTATGGCTGGGCACGCGCAAGGGACTGGAGGCGCGAGTGATTCCCGCCGAGCAGATACCCATCGAGTGGCTGTCCGTGGGCGGCCTGCGCGGCAAGGGCTGGATGACACTGCTGGCGGCACCCTTTCGGCTGTTCCTGGCGCTGTGGCAGGCGCTGCGGGTCATGCGCCGGCATCGCCCGCTGGCGGTGGTGGGCCTGGGCGGTTTCGTCACCGGACCGGGAGGCGTCGCCGCCTGGCTCACGCGCCGGCCGCTCATCATCCATGAGCAGAATGCGGTAGCGGGGTTCACCAACCGCTGCCTGTCGCACATCGCCGATGAGGTCCTGGAGGCGTTTCCCGACAGTTTCAGTCGCGCCGTGCGCGCTCAGACCATCGGCAATCCGGTGCGCGAGGACATCGCCGCCGCCGCGACCCCGCAGATCCGCTTCTCGGGCCGTCACGGCGCCATCAATATCCTGGTGTTCGGCGGCAGTCAGGGCGCGGTGCGTCTGAACACCGTGGTGCCGCTGGCGCTGGCGCAGCTGGATACCGGGCAGCACTTCAACGTGCGCCACCAGGCCGGGGCGCGCTGGCAGGAGGCCGCGCTGCAGAACTACGCCCACAGCGGTGTGCGCGCCGAGGTGACGGCCTTCATCGAGGACATGGCCGAGGCTTACAGCTGGGCGGACCTGGTGATCTGCCGCTCCGGCGCCTTGACGGTGTGCGAGCTCGCCGCCGTCGGCGTGGCGTCGATTCTGGTGCCCTTTCCGGCGGCCGTGGACGATCACCAGACCGTCAACGCGGCCTATCTGGTGGATCATGGCGCGGCGCTGCTGATTGCGGATCGGGACCTTACCCCACAGCGCCTGGCGGAAGCGTTGAAAAAACTGTGCACCGATCGGGTGCCGCTGCTGGAGATGGCCATCAGGGCGCGGGAGCTGGCGCAACCGCGCGCCGCCCAGGATCTGGCGCAGGCTTGCATGCGCTACACGGAAGTGCCGGCATGATCCTGGATCGCGCCGATCGCATGCGCCGCATCCATACCATCCACCTGGTCGGTATCGGCGGCAGCGGCATGAGCGGCATTGCCGAGGTGCTGATCAACCTTGGCTATCGCGTGCAGGGTTCGGACCTGAAACCCAACGCCGCCACGCGGCGCCTGGCGCAACTGGGCGCGACCGTCGCCATCGGTCATTCGGATCGCAATGTCGCGGGCGCGGATGTGGTGGTGGTCTCCAGCGCGGTCTCGGCGCAGAACCCGGAGGTCATGGCGGCGCTCGGCCTGCGCATTCCGGTCGTGCAGCGTGCCGAGATGCTCGGTGAACTGATGCGCTTCCGCTATTCGATCGCGGTGGCGGGCACGCATGGCAAGACCACGACCACCAGCCTGGTCGCCAGCATTCTGGCCGAAGGGGGCGCGGATCCCACTTTTGTGATCGGCGGGCGCCTCAAGAGCGCCGACAGCAATGCGCGCCTGGGCTCGGGGCGCTACCTGGTGGCCGAGGCCGATGAAAGTGACGCAAGTTTCACGCACCTGCAGCCGCTCATCGCTATCGTAACCAACATCGACAACGATCACCTCGGTACCCACGACGGTGATTTCGAGCGCCTCAAATCGAGCTTCGTGGATTTTCTGCACAACCTGCCGTTCTACGGTCTGGCCATTCTGTGTCTTGATGATGCGACGCTCACGAGCGTCATGCCGCGCGTGGGCCGCCCCATCATGACCTACGGCCTGGCGGCGAACGCCGATGTGCGCGCCGTGAACGTGCGGCGCAATGGCCTGCAGACCCAGTTCGACGTGGTGCGCTCCGGGACGGCGGCGCGCGCCGGTGCCGGCGCACCCCTGACCGTCACCTTGAATCTGCCGGGCACCCACAACGTCAGCAATGCGCTGGCAGCCATCGCGGTCGCGACCGAACTGGGCATAGAGGATGCGGCCATCGCGCATGCGTTGGCCGCGTTCCAGGGCATCGACCGGCGTCTGCAGTACGTGGGCGAGGTGGCCCTGGGAGCCGGCTCGGTGACCATCGTCGATGACTACGGGCATCACCCCACCGAAATCGCCGCAACCCTGGAAGCCCTGCGGCAGGGCTACCCGAATCGCCGCCTGGTGCTGGTGTTTCAGCCGCATCGCTATACGCGCACCCGCGACCTCATCGATGACTTCGGCCGGGTGCTCTCGCAGGTGGATGTACTGCTGGTGACCGAAGTCTATGCCGCCGGCGAATTGCCGATTGCCGGCGCCGACGGGCGCGCCATCTGCCGTGCCGTACGCTCGCGCGGCCAGGTGGAACCGGTGTTTGTCGAGAACGTCGAGACCTTGGGCGCGGCGCTGCAGGGCATGATCCGCGCCGGGGATGTGGTCGTCACCATGGGCGCCGGCAACATCAATTCGGTCTCCCATGGCCTGCCGGCGCTGCTGGCGCAGCCGGGGTCGCCATGATGCAGGTGGCCGACCATTTTCTCGCCCGCGTCCGCCGCAACGAGCCCATGAGCCGGCATACCTCCTGGCATGCCGGGGGCGCGGCGGACCTGTACTTCGCGCCGCGCGATCGCGCCGACCTGCGGGCGTTTCTGGGCACCGTGCCGGAGGGCACGCCCATTCACTTCCTCGGACTGGGCAGCAACCTGCTGGTGCGCGACGGCGGCATCCGCGGGGTGGTCGTGGCCACGCAGGATGCCCTGGTGCGCCTTGAACGCCTCGATGAGACCACGGTGTATGGCGAGGCCGGAGTGCCCTGCGCACGCATTGCCCGCCAGTGCGTGCAGTGGCAGCTGGCGGGCGCGGAGTTCTTCGCCGGCATTCCCGGTACCCTGGGCGGGGCTCTGGCCATGAATGCCGGTGCCTTCGGCGCTGAGACCTGGAACTGCGTGGTCGCCGTGGAAACCCTCGACCGCCGCGGCGCTGAGCACACCCGGGTGCCGGGGGAATACTCGGTCAGCTACCGGCATGTCAGCGCCAGCCACCCTGATGAATGGTTTGCGGCCGCGCGCATGACCTTCAACCACTCCCCCGGCATCGATGATTCGGCGGTGCGTGAACTGCTGGCGCGCCGCCGTGAGTCCCAGCCCATCGGTGAATGGAGCTGCGGTTCGGTATTCAAGAACCCGCCCGGCGATCACGCCGCCAGACTCATCGACAGCGCCGGGCTCAAGGGCTTGCGGGTCGGGGATGCGTCGGTGTCGCTCAAGCACGCCAACTTCATCATCAATCATGGTGCCGCCACTGCCCGTGACCTTGAACAGCTGCTGCTGCAGGTGCAGGCGCGGGTCCAGGCGACCCACGGCATCGCCCTGCAGCCCGAAGTGCGCATCGTCGGGGAGATGCTCTGATGCGCATCAAGGTGGACCCAACGCTGGCCCGCAGCGCCCGCAACCCGCACGAGTTCGGGCGGGTCGCCGTGGTTTACGGCGGCACCTCCACGGAGCGCGAAGTCTCGCTGAAGAGCGGTGCCGCGGTTCTGGCGGCCCTGCTGCGCCGGGATGTCGCGGCGTTCGGGTTTGATCCGCGCGAACTGCCGCTGCAGCAACTGCTGAGCATGGGCACGCAACGCGTATGGATCGCCCTGCATGGCCCGGGAGGCGAAGACGGAACGTTGCAGGGTGCGCTGGAATGCCTGGGTATTCCTTATACCGGCAGTGGCGTGATGGGTTCGGCGATCGGCATGGACAAGCTGCGCACCAAACGCCTGGCGCAGGCGGCCGGCATTGCCACCAGCGACTATGTGGAACTGACCGGTGAGCAGGATCTGGAGGCGGCGCTGGCGCGCCTGAAGCTGCCGCTGATCGTCAAACCCGCGACCCAGGGTTCAAGCGTCGGCATGACCAAGGTGGAGCGCGCCCAGGACTTCGCCGCCGCGTACCGGGTGGCAGCCGCCGTGGATCACAGCGTGCTGGCGGAGAGCTGGATCAGCGGCGCCGAATACACCGTGTCCATACTCAATGGCGAGGCGCTGCCCTCGATCCGCATCAAGCCGGCGACGACCTTTTATGACTACGAGGCGAAGTACCTGCGCAATGACACGCAGTATTTCTGCCCCTCGGGCCTGTCAAAGCCGGCCGAGGAGCACCTGGCGCAGCTGGGACTGGCGGCCTTCGCCGCGGTCGGGGCCGAAGGCTGGGGGCGCGCGGATTTCATGATGGACAGCACCGGCCGTCCGCAGCTGCTGGAGATCAATACCGTGCCGGGTATGACCGACCACAGCCTGGTACCCATGGCGGCGAAGGCCGCCGGCATCAGCTTCGATGAGCTGGCGTGGCGGATCCTCGAATCCAGCTTCACGCGCGTCCCCATCACAGCAGGGGGGGCGTAGATGTTCAGCCTGCGTCCCCAGAACCGTCGCCGCCGCGCGCAGAAGCCCGCGGGCTGGTCACTGCCGGGGATTCCCTGGGCGGCACTGGGCCGCTGGTCGGCGGCACTGGGCGGGCTCGCCGCCGCGCTGCTGTTGATCATCTGGGCCCTGAATCAGCCCATCACCTCGGTGTCGGTGGCCGGCCGCTTCGAGCGGGTGGCGCCCCTGGACGTGGAGCGCGCCGTCAAGGAAAGCGTGGCCGGCAAGGGTCTGGTGAGCGTGGACCTGGGCCGGGTGCGCGCCGCGGTGGGGCTGCTGCCCTGGGTGGACACGGTCAGCGTCCAGCGCAACTGGCCGCGCGGGCTTGCCGTGACCATCGGTGAGCAGGTGGCGGTGGCGCGTTGGGGTGACAACGGGCTGCTCAATACCCGTGGCGATCTCTTCGCCCACGACGCCACCCACATTCTGTTGGAGCTGCCGCGGCTGTCGGGGCCGGATGGCACCCAGGTCAGCGTCGTGCAGCGCTACTTTGCGATGCGCGACCGGCTGCTGGAGATGAGCATGCGCATTACGGCGCTGCGCCTTGATGCGCGCGGCGCCTGGGAGCTGGACCTGGATAACGGTGTCACCGTACGCCTTGGCCGCCAGCAGCTTGAGCAACGCTTCAATACTTTTGTGGCGACCGCGGCCAGGATTGTGGCGCAGCGCGCCACCGATATCGCCTATGTCGACATGCGTTACGCCAATGGTTTCGCCATCGGCTGGCGCAGTGCCGGCGCGGGCGCTGCCAAGAACAAGGACGACGCCCGCAATGCCTAAACGTACCGATCGCAGCTTGATCATCGGGTTGGATATCGGCACCTCGAAGGTGGTCGCACTGGTGGGCGAAGTCACCGCCGACGGCAATATCGAGGTGATCGGCCTGGGCTCGCAGCCCTCCCGCGGACTGAAGAAAGGCGTGGTGGTCAACATCGAATCCACGGTGCAGTCCATCCAGCGCGCCGTGGAGGAGGCCGAACTCATGGCCGGGTGCCAGATCCATTCGGTGTACGCGGGTATCGCCGGCAGCCATGTGCGCAGCCTCAATTCCCATGGCGTCGTCGCCATCCGCGACCGCGAGGTGTCGCACGTCGATGTGGAACATGTGATCGATGCGGCGCGTGCCGTGGCGATCCCGGCCGACCAGAAGATCCTGCATGTGTTGCCGCAGGACTATGTGATCGACGGCCAGGAGGGCATTCGCGACCCCATCGGCATGTCCGGCGTGCGCCTGGAAGCCAAGGTGCACATCGTCACCGGGGCGGAGAGCGCGGCGCAGAACATCGAAAAGTGCATCCAGCGCTGCGGCCTGGAAGTCGACGACATCGTGCTCGAACAGCTGGCCTCGAGCTTCGCGGTCCTGACCGAGGATGAGCGCGAACTGGGCGTATGCCTGGTCGACATCGGCGGCGGCACCACCGACCTGGCGGTGTTCACCGGGGGCGCCATCCGTCACACGGCGGTGATTCCAATCGCCGGGGATCAGGTGACCAATGACATCGCGGTCTCGATGCGTACGCCCACGCAGTACGCCGAGGACATCAAGGTGCGCTATGCCTGCGCACTCTCGCAGCTGGCCAATCCTGATGAAAGCATCGAGGTGCCGAGCGTCGGGGAGCGGCCCTCACGGCGCCTGGCGCGCCAGACGCTCGCCGAGATCGTCGAGCCGCGCTACGAGGAGCTGTTCGGGCTGGTGCGCGATGAGCTGCGCCGCAGCGGCTTCGAGGAGGCAATCGCGGCCGGCATCGTGCTCACCGGCGGCAGCGCGCGCATGGAAGGCACCATCGAGCTGGCCGAGGAAGTGTTCCACGTGCCGGTGCGTCTGGGGTTGCCGCAGCACGTGACCGGCCTCGCCGAGGCCGTGCGCAGCCCGATCTATTCAACGGGGGTGGGGCTGCTGCTCTACGCCCGTGACAACACTGCTTCCAATCGCGGGCGACGGCCCGGGGGCAAGAGCGTCATTGACCGCATGAAGTCCTGGTTTCAGGGCAATTTCTAGATTTTTCATTTCGCAAAGACCGCTACGGGGATCAAGGAGCCAGCAATGTTTGAACTGATGGATGCATACAGCCAGAGTGCCGTAATCAAGGTAATTGGCGTCGGGGGCGGCGGCGGTAACGCCGTTGCGCACATGGTTACCACGGGTATCGACGGTGTTGACTTCATGTGCGTCAATACCGACGCGCAGGCCTTGAAGCACTCAAAGGTGAAGACCGCACTGCAGATCGGCTGCAATATTACCAAGGGCCTGGGCGCCGGCGCCGACCCGGAGGTGGGGCGCCAGGCCGCGATGGAGGATCGCGATCGGATCGTCGAACTGGTGGACGGCTGCGACATGTTGTTCATCACCGCCGGCATGGGTGGCGGCACCGGCACCGGCGCCGCGCCGGTGGTGGCGCAGGTGGCCAAGGAGATGGGCATTCTCACCGTCGCGGTGGTGACCCGTCCGTTTGAAATGGAGGGCGGCAAGCGCTCGCTGGTGGCCGAGCACGGTCTCGCCGAACTGGGCAAGTACTGCGACTCGCTGATCACCATCCCGAACCAGAAGCTGCTGACGGTACTGGGTGCGCAGACCACGCTGCTGGATGCTTTCAAGTCCGCCAACCAGGTGCTGCAGGGCGCTGTGCAGGGCATCGCCGAGCTGATCACGCGTCCGGGCCTCATCAACGTCGATTTCGCGGATGTGCGCACCGTGATGGCGGAGACCGGCATGGCCATGATGGGTTCAGGTGTTGCCAGCGGCGAGGGCCGGGCCCGCGCCGCCGCCGAAGCCGCCGTGTCCTCACCGCTGCTCGAAGACATCAACCTCGCCGGTGCCCACGGCATCCTGGTCAACGTCACCGCCGGCATGGACCTGTCGATCGGTGAGTTCCAGGAAGTCGGCAACATCGTGAAACAATTCGCATCCGAGGACGCAACCGTCGTGGTGGGCACGGTCATCGATCCGGAGCTGACGGATGTGGTGCGGGTCACCGTGGTGGCGACGGGTCTGGGGCGTCCGGCGGCCGCGGTGCGCGTGCCTGCGCCACATGCCATGCCCAGCATGATGGGCCGTGAAGCCCAGGTTCAGGCCCCGCCGATGCGGATGGTGAGTCGCAGCAGACCGGCCGCCAATCCCAACTATGCGGACCTGGACAAGCCTACCTATCAGCGCCAGCGTGCCGTGGGTGACGGACTGCGTCCGGATGCGGATTCCGAGGATCTCTTGGATATTCCGGCGTTTCTGCGTCGCCAGGCGGATTGAAAAATGGGATCGGCACCTCACCTGCACAGCAGATCGATCCCCTAAGCTGTGATACGGTAGGGGTGCCGGATTCACCGGGCGCAGGGTGCGCCCGGCGATTACTTGGGTTCGGGCATGTTGAGAGTCTGATGGTCGGCCAACGCACACTGAAAAACACCATTCGCGCCTCGGGCGTTGGTCTGCATACGGGCAAGAAAGTCTTGATGACGCTGCGCCCGGCGGCGCCGGATACCGGGATCCTGTTCCGGCGCTCGGACCTTGGCGAATTCGCAACGGTGGTCGCGCACGCGGAAAACGTCGGCGACACCCAGCTGGGTACCACTTTGGTCAAAGGTGAGGCGCGGGTCTCCACCGTCGAGCACCTGCTGTCCGCGTTTGCCGGCCTGGGGATCGACAATGCGGTGGTCGAGGTCAGTGCCCCGGAAGTCCCGATCATGGACGGCAGCGCCAGTCACTTCGTGTTCCTGCTGCAGTCAGCCGGCATCGAGGAGCAGCTGATACCGAAGCGCTTCATACGCATCACCGAACCGCTCAAGGTTTCCGACGGCGAGAAGTGGGCGATGTTTGAACCGTTTGAAGGCTTCAAGGTCAATTTCGAGATCGAGTTCAATCACCCGATTTTCAAACGGCGTGCCCAGCGCGCCTCGATGGATTTCTCCACGACTTCCTTCCTCAAGGAAATCAGCCGGGCACGCACCTTCGGCTTCATGCGCGACCTGGAGATGATGCGTGCTCGCAATCTGGCCCTCGGCGGCAACCTCGACAACGCCATCGTGCTCGATGATGTGCGGGTGCTGAACGAGGACGGCCTGCGCTACGAGGATGAGTTCGTGAAGCACAAGATCCTGGATGCAATTGGTGATCTGTACCTGCTGGGCCACAGTCTGATTGGTGAGTTCAGCGGCTACAAATCCGGCCACGCGCTCAACAACAAGCTGCTGCGCGCGCTGTTGTCGCAGCGTTCATCCTGGGAGGAAGTCACGTTCGAGAAGCACTCGGACGCGCCCATCTCCTATGTGGAAGCCTTCGCCGTGGCGCACCCCTCGACGGTGTACTGACCGCGACTCAGGCCGGCGGAGCACTGCGCGGCATCACCCGCACTCTGACCCCGGCGATGTTCAGTTGCGCCACGCCGATGGCCTGCAGCAGTTGCGGCGCCGCATAACGCAGCCGTACCCCCCAAGCGGCGGACTCGGCGAATATGACCAGCTCGCCGGCCTGCTCGGCAACCCCGGTGACATGGCTGGCCAGCTCCTGCGGCAGCTCGCGCTGCACCCATTGCAGCCAGTCGCGCCGGCGCAGCGCCTCGCGCTGCAGGCCCGCCAGCACCGGCGTGGACCGCTGCAGCAGCTCTTTAACAGAATCCGGCGAATTCCGTGACTGCGGTCTACGCGTTGTCGTTATTCGCGAACTGCGACCGGTATTCACCTTGTCACCGTAAGGCTTCTTCTGCATATTCGATGGCATGTGGGCGGGAAAATGAAAGCTTGAGGCCGGGGCGGGGTGAACATCATAGTTTTTTCCGGACGACAGGGTGGCGGTCGTTCGAGGTATTTCGACCTCGCCCATCCGGTGACGCTGGCCCTGTTCGGCCTGGTGGTCCTGGGGGCCCTGGGCACGGCGTTCGCCATCGGCATGCAGCTGGGTGCCCACGGCGGCACCTCGGCCGATCCCAAGGCCTGGAGCCGGGTGCTCGCCGAACAGAAATCCGAGATCGCCGATATGCGCGCCCGGGTCCAGGAACGGGTGGATGCCATCGCCGGGCGTCTGGGCCAGCTGGATGCGCACATCATCCGCATCGATGCGCTGGGCAAGCACATCACCAACATCGCCAATGTGGACCGGCGCCAGTTCAATTTCGATGATGAGCCGGCGGCTTCCTCGGCGCCGTTGCCCACCATCCAGATCCCGGATCTCACCTCGCAGTTAACGCAGCTGGAACAACGGGTTGACCTGCGCGACGCACAGCTGTCGGCGCTGGAAAACGTCATCGTGGGGCGCAAGATCAGCGACGCGGTGCGCCCCCAGGGCAAGCCGGTCGCGCAAGGGGAGATTTCCTCTTATTTCGGCGAGCGCAGCGACCCGATCACCGGTGAGGAGGGCTTTCACAAGGGCCTGGACTTCCCCGGCGCGGCAGGGGAGCCGGTGATGGCGGTAGCCGCCGGGGTCGTGACCTGGGCGGGGGAGCGCAGCGGCTTCGGCACGCTCGTGGAAATCAACCACGGCAATGGCTATGTGACGCGCTATGCGCACAATGAGACCGCGCTGGTGAAGGTCGGACAGACCGTCACCCGTGGCGAGCAGATCGCCCTGATGGGCTCGACCGGGCATTCCACCGGCCCGCACGTTCACTTCGAAGTGCTGCACAACGGCACCCAGATCGATCCGCTGATTTTCGTCAAGCGCTAGCCCCTGCCCCTTGTGCCCCCTCCAGGGCACCCCCATGTCGCTAACGGCACCGGTCGGATTACCGCAAAGGCGGTGGCTTTGCGTACAATACGCCGCTCCGCTGCGCCCGAAGACATCCTAAGTGTTTGGTGCAGCTCATATTTTTTGACCAGGATGTCCTAAGTGCTGAAACTGCTCACGCGTGTCTTTGGCAGCCGTAACGACCGGCTGTTGCGCACTTTTCAAAGGTACGTGCAGGAGACCAACGGCTTCGAGAGCGCCATGCAGGCGCTGAGCGATGAGCAGCTGGCGGCCAAGACCCCGGAATTGCGGGCGCGGCTGCGTGCGGGCGCGACGCTGGATGAGCTGCTGCCCGAGGCTTTCGCCGCGGTACGCGAAGCGGCCCGGCGCACCCTGAAGATGCGGCATTTCGATGTGCAGCTGCTCGGTGGCATCACCCTTCACCAGGGCAAGATCTCCGAAATGCGCACCGGTGAGGGCAAGACCCTCATGGCGACTCTTGCGGCCTACCTCAACGCGCTGCCCGCCGAGGGCGTGCACATCGTGACCGTCAACGAATATCTGGCCGCCCGCGATGCGGAGTGGATGCGTCCGGTGTACGCCTTCCTCGGCCTCACCGTGGGTGTGATCCGCAGTTCCCAGGACCCTGATGAAAAACGCGAGGCCTACGCCTGCGACATCACCTATGGCACCAACAATGAATTCGGCTTCGATTACCTGCGCGACAATCTCGCCTTCCGTCTGGAGGACCGGGTGCAGCGTACCCTGGCCTTTGCAGTGGTCGACGAAGTGGACTCCATCCTCATCGACGAGGCGCGCACCCCGCTGATCATCTCCGGTCCCGCCGATGAGAGTACGGAACTGTACCTCGCCATCAACGCGCTGGTGCCCCGCCTCACGCGCCAGAAGGAAGAGGATGGTCCGGGTGACTTCGCGGTGGACGAGAAGCAGAAGCAGGTCCACATCACCGAAGCGGGCCATGTACGGGTCGAGGAACTGATGGCCCAGGCGGGACTGCTGCGCGAGGGCGAGAGTCTCTACGATCCGACCAACATCCGCCTGATGCATCACCTCAATGCGGCGCTGCGCGCCCATGCGCTGTACAAGCGCGACGTGGAATACATCGTGCGCGGCGGTGAGGTCATCATCGTCGATGAATTCACGGGCCGCACCATGCAGGGTCGCCGCTGGTCCGATGGTCTGCACCAGGCCGTGGAGGCCAAGGAGGGCGTGCGGGTGCGCGAGGAGAACCAGACCGTCGCCTCGATCACCTTCCAGAACTACTTCCGCCTGTACCGCAAGCTCTCCGGCATGACCGGCACGGCGGACACCGAGGCGCCGGAGTTCCTGCAGATCTATGGGCTCGAGGTGGTGGTGATCCCGACCCACAAGCCGATGGTCCGCAAGGACATGCCGGACTTCGTATACCTGACGCAGAAGGACAAGTTCGACGCCATCATCGAGGACATTCAAGATTGCGCCAAGCGTGGCCAGCCGGTGCTGGTCGGCACGACCTCGATCGAGACCTCCGAGTTCCTGGCCGGGCTGCTGCAGAAATCCGGCATTGCGCACCAGGTGCTGAACGCGAAGCAGCACGAGCGCGAAGCCCTGATCATCGAGCAGGCCGGTGTCCCGGGCGCCGTGACCATCGCCACCAACATGGCGGGCCGTGGCACCGACATCAAACTGGGCGGCAACCTGGAGGCGGAACTGGCGGCCTTGCCGCCCGAGACCGATGCCGCCACCCGCGATGCCGTGAGTGGCGCCTGGCAGCAGCGCCATGACGCGGCCGTCGCCGCCGGTGGCCTGCATATCGTCGGCACCGAGCGCCATGAGTCCCGGCGCATCGACAATCAGCTGCGTGGCCGCTCCGGCCGTCAGGGCGACCCCGGATCCAGCCGCTTCTTCCTGTCGATGGAAGACAACCTGATGCGCATCTTCGGCGACCCGAACCGCACCAAGCGCCTGCTGCAGATGGCGGGCATGAAGGAGGGCGAGGTCATCGAAAGCGGCATGCTCACCCGCCAGATCGAGAAGGCGCAGCGCAAGGTCGAATCCCACAACTTCGACATCAGAAAGCAGCTGCTGCAGTTCGATGACGTGGCCAACGATCAGCGCAAGGTCGTCTACCAGCAGCGCACCGAGATCATGGGCACCGAGGACCTCTCAGCGGCCATTGGCGGCATCCGCGAGGAAGCCATCGGCGCGTTGATGGACCAGTTCATGCCCAAAACGGCAGCGCCCCAGGAGTGGGACCTGAAAGGCCTGGGCGAGGCCTTGGGCCGGGATTTCGGGGCGAGCGTGGATCCGGCGGCGTGGCTGGCCGAGCAGCCGGAGATGGAGGAGCCGGTGCTGCGCCAGCGCGTGGTGGATGCGGTGGCCGCCTCCTACGATGCCAAGGTCGCGCGCGTCGGCACCTCGATCATGCGTCACGTGGAGAAGGACGTGATGCTGCGGACCCTGGATCAGCACTGGCGCGACCATCTGGGCGCCATGGATTATCTGCGCCAGGGCATCCATCTGCGCGGCTACGCGCAGAAGGACTACCGCTTCGAGTACAAGCGCGAGGCCTTCGAGCTGTTCGCGGCCATGCTCGATCGGGTGAAATTCGACACCGTGACCGTGGTGGCGAAGGTCGAGATCCGCACCCAGGAAGAGGTGGATCGCGAGGAGCAGATGCGCCGTGCAAAGCTCATGCAGGCGCTGCAGACCCAGCATATGCAGGCGCAGTCGGCGCTGCTGGCGCCCGAGCCGCTGGGTGATGCGCCGGCCGCGGCACCTGAGGGTCCGCCCGGCATGCCCGGCTTTGCGCCCGCTGCGGCCCCGGGTTTCGCGAGCGCGGTTGCCGAGGCCGGTGCGACCTTTGTCCGGCCTGAGCGCAAGGTGGGCCGAAACGAGCCCTGTCCCTGCGGCTCGGGCAAGAAGTTCAAGCACTGTCACGGCGCGCTGTCCGAGTAGCGTGAGCTCATCCGCCACCCTGCTGGTGGTGGCCGGCGCGCTGTGCGATGCGCGCGGCCGGGTGCTGATCGCGCAGCGGCCGGATGCCCGCCACATGGCGGGGCGCTGGGAGTTTCCGGGCGGCAAGGTGGGCGCCGCCGAGAGCGAATCACAGGCCCTGATTCGTGAGCTGCGCGAAGAGCTGGGGGTGCAGGTGCGCGAGCCGCAGTTCTGCCTGCGCCTCAGCCACTCCTATCCTGACCGGACGGTGCAGCTGTCCTTCTGGATCGTGCGCCACTTTGACGGTGAGCCGCGCGGGCTTGACGGCCAGCAGCTCAAATGGGTGCCGGCGGCGGCGCTGGGCGAGGAGGATATCCTGGAGGCGGACCGGCCTTTCATCGCCGCCCTGCAGCGGCTGTTACAATGACCCAACACAGTTCCGACACCGAGTGATCCACATGGCCCAGCAACCCGAGCTTCCGGAAATCAAACTTGACGCCTCCAGCCTCTACCGCGAGGAGATCTTCACCGATCGGCGTGCCGGAACGCTGCGGCGTCTGACGCCGGTGACCGCCGAGGGCGCGGTGGATACGGCGCGTGCCGTGCTGTTTTCCGGACAGACGCAGTTGCTGACGCCCGGCGGGGTGCTGCCGCTGGGGTTCGATATCGAGGCCGCCACCCTGCAGGAAGCGCTGGACAGGTTTCCCGAAGCGGTCAAACAGGCGCTGGATGAGGCCATCGAGGAAGCCCGCGAAATGCGGCGTGAGCAGGCCTCGCGCATCGTGGTGCCCGACGCCGGTGCCATGGCGGCAGGTCCCGCCCCCGGCGGCAAGATCAAGTTCCCCTAAGGACTCATCACTCGAACGGCTCCTCCGGTGCCTTCGGCGCAGCTTCGGTGTCATCGCTCGGGATGGCGTGTTTTTCGGTCAGCCAGGCGCCCAGATCGATGACCCGGCAGCGGTCGCTGCAGAACGGCCGGAACGGGGACTGATCCGACCATTCGATGCTGCGGCCGCAGGTCGGGCACTTCACCGTGGCGGGCATGGGGGTGAGGGGCGCTGCGGCGGCTCAGGCGCAGATGGTCAGCGTGAACGGCACGTCCTCTTCGATCGGCGTCGGGCGCGCCCCCAGACCGTTCCACTTAAGGAAGCGCACGTTGCAGCGGTGCTGGCCGCCGCCGCTGATCTCCGGAAACAGGCACTCTTCGACGGGCAGCGCGATGCGCAGCAGCTGGGCCGGCGCGTCGCGGTCGAAACCGATCATGAACACCCCGCCCTTGGCGATTTCCTGGCGACTGCGACCGGCCTGGCGGGTCAGCCACAAGAGCTCGGCGATGGCATCGCACAGCGGCCGCAGCAGCCCCAGCCATTCGCCAAAGGCGCCCATGCGCGCCTCGGCGGGCTGATTCAGCCAGCAGAAGTACTCCGGCAGGTCGAATTCGCAGGTGCCCCCGGGAATGGCGCTGCGCAGCTTGATCGAGTTGAGGAATTCGGAGTCGCGGATGGGCTGCAGGAAGGCTGAACCGGCGTTGAGCAGCTCACCGCGCAGGCGCCCGAGATTGGCGATGATGGTCTTGAGCCGCGCCGCATCCACTCCCGGCCGTGATTGGAACTCGTTGAGATGGGCGAGGTGGCGCTCCAGTTCCTTCAGCGCATCCGAGCGCATGTCGCTGCGCGTGGTGATGGACAGGATGTCCAGCAATCCGGTCATGGCCGCCCGGGCGCTGGAGGCGGTGGCTATCTCGCTCTGGTACAGCGCCTGGTTGTACAGGAAATCCAGCCGCATGAAGGTGCGCATCCGCTCATTGAGCGGCTGCTCATAGACGATGATCCCCTCGGCGGCGTCGACCAGCGGCTGTGCCATCTGCTGTTGGGCTTCACTCATTGCGCTATTGTGCTTGACGCGGGGTCTCGCGCGCCAGAGTGCCGTAGCGGGTATGGAAGGTTTCGACCTGTTCTCGCAGCTGCTGCAGGTCGCCGTCGTTGTGGATGACGTCGTCGGCAGCCGACAGTCGCGCCATGCGCGTGGCCTGTGCGGCCAGCACCGCCTGCGCCTGGGCCTGCGTCACGCCGTCGCGGACCTGCACCCGCCGCAGCTGCAGGTCCGCAGCGCAGTCCACCAGCAGCACCCGGTCGACGGCGCTGCGCAGCTGTTGCTCGACCAGCAGCGGAATGACCAGTATCTGATAGGCGCCGCCGGCGTTTTGCGCGCGCCGCCGAAGCTCGGCCATGATGGCCGGGTGCATGAGCGCCTCCAGCTCGGCGCGCTGCGCGGCATCGGCGAAGACCCGCTCGCGCAGCGCCCGCCGGTCCAGTTCGCCGCCGGGGCTGAGCAGATGCGCGCCGAAACGGGCCAGCACCCGCGCCAGCAACGGCGTGCCCGGCGCCACCACGTCCCGGGCGATCTGATCGGTGTCAATGACGGGGACGCCAAGGGCCGCAAACAGCGCGCTGACGGTGGATTTGCCGCTGCCGATCCCGCCGGTCAGACCGATTTGCAGCGGACGGTTCATGCATGCAGGCCAAACAGTCCCAGGTAGCCATCCAGCAGCTCCCGGCCCCACATCATCATGATCCAGCCCGCGGCGGACAGGAACGGGCCGAAGGCGATGGGGACGCCGCGGCCCTTGCGCTGCAGCGTCAGGATCACGATGCCGACCACGGCGCCCACTGCGGCGGCGCACAGCGCCGTGGGCAGCAGCATGCGCCAGCCGAGAAAGGCACCGATGGCCGCGAGCAGTTTGAAGTCTCCGTACCCCATGCCCTCCTTGCCGGTGAGCAGCTTGAAGAGGTGATAGATGCCCCACAGGCTCAGATACCCGGCCATGGCGCCGATGACGCTGTCATGCAGGCTCACCGGCAGGCTCGCGCGATAGTCGGTGGGCAGCAAGGCGCTGGTGGCCACTCCCAGCCACACCAGCGGCAGCGTCATGGAGTCCGGCAGCAGCTGGGTGTCCACATCGATGAAGGTCAGTGCGATCAGGAACCAGGTCAGCACCAGCGCGGGCACTGCCGCGGCGCCATAGCCGAACTTCCAGGCGACCAGCCCCGAGAGCACGCCGGTCAGGGCCTCGATCAGCGGATAGCGCGGACTGATCGGCGCAGCGCAGCGCGCACAGCGGCCGCGCAGCATGAGGTAACTGATGACCGGGATGTTCTCAAGCGCGCTGATCGGAGCCTTGCATTTGGGACAGGTCGAGCGCGGCACGATGAGGTTGAAGCGCGGCGGGGCGGGCGCGGCGGCGGCGGATTCGTTGCCGAGCTGCGCGCACTGCTGCTGCCACTCCCGCTCCAGCATCACCGGCAGGCGGTAGATGACCACATTGAGGAAGGATCCGACCAGCAGGCCCAGCACCACCACCGCGATGATGAAGAAGGTTGGAGATGCGGACAGCGCATCGAGCAGCACCATATGCGATCAGGCTCCAGCAAAGAAAACGCCGCGCAAAGCGCGGCGTCGGGAAGGGTTTTCGGTTCGCCGTCGCGGGGCGTTCACACCACCGAACCGAGCTTGAAGATGGGCAGGTACATGGCGATGACCAGGCTTCCGACCAGTACGCCCAGCACCGCCATGATCAGCGGCTCGAGCAGGCTCGACATCGCATCCACGGCGTTGTCGACCTCGGCTTCGTAGAAGGAGGCGACCTTGCCGGCCATGGTATCGAGCGAGCCGGACTCCTCGCCCACGGCGATCATCTGCACCACCATGTTGGGGAAACGCCCGGTATTTTCCATGGCGCGCTGCAGGCGCTGACCGGTGGCCACTTCCTCGCGCATCTTCAGCACCGCGTTCTCATACACGATGTTGCCGCAGGCGCCGGCCACGGATTCCAATGCCTCCACCAGCGGCACGCCAGCGGAGAACATGGTCGCCAGGGTGCGTGCATAGCGCGCGATGGCGGACTTGTTGAGGATGGGGCCGATGATCGGGAACTTCAGCATGGCGCGATCCAGGAACTCCTGCATGGCCCGTGAGCGCTTCTTGAAGTAGCTGAAGGCATAGATGCCCCCGCCGACCACGATCGCCAGCAGGATGCCCTTGGCCTGCACGAAGCGCGACAGATTGATCACCATCTGCGTGAACGCCGGCAGGTCCGCACCGAAACCCTTGAACAGACTTTCAAACTGCGGGATGACGAAGATCAGCAGGATGATGGTGACGATGATGGCGACCACCAACACGGCCGTGGGGTAGAACAGCGCCTTCTTGACCTTGCTCTTGAGGGCCTCGGTCTTTTCCTTGTAGGTCGCGATCTTGTCCAGCAGGCTCTCCAGCGCGCCGGCGTGCTCACCGGCCTCCACCAGATTGGTCGTCAGCTTGTCGAAGTACAGCGGATATCGGGCCAGGGCCTCATGCAGCGCGGAGCCGGCCTCGATGTCACTCTTGATGCTCAGAATGAGCTTCTGCGCGGCGGGCTTGTCGTGACCACTGCCGACGATTTCCAAGCCCTGCACCAGCGGAATGCCGGCCGCCAGCATCGTGGCAAGCTGGCGCATGAACACCGCGATGTCCTGCGGCTTGACCTTGCCGCCGGACTTCAGGGCGCTGGACTGCTTGCGGATGCGCGAAGCGGCGATGCCCTGACGACGCAGGTCGGCGCGCAGTGCGGCCTCATCCGGCGCAATGCTCTTGCCCTTGACCTTGTTGCCCTTCTTGTCGCGGCCCTCCCAGGTGAAGGGAACATCCCGCTTGATGCTCTTGACGGTCGCGGTGGTTGCTGCCTGAGCCATGCGTTACTTCCTGCAAGTCATTCGATGGTGACGCTGTTGATCTCTTCCAGACTGGTCATCCCGGCCTTGACCTTCTCCAGGCCCGAGCGGCGCAGATCCCAGAAGCCTTCCTTCGCAGACTGATCGGCAATGTCCACGGCGCTGCCGCCGGCGAGAATCAGGCGGGCGATGGTGTCGGTGACCGGCATGACCTGGTAGATGCCGACACGGCCCTTGTAGCCATCCGTACAGTTCGCGCAGCCCTTGGGGGCGAACAGCCGCATCCCGGTCTCGATGTCGGCAGCCGGGAAGCCTTCCTTCACCAGCGCCTCGCGCGGCACGTCCAGCGGCGTCTTGCAGTTGGTGCACAGCCGGCGGGCGAGCCGCTGGGCAATGATAAGGCTCACCGAAGTGGCGATGGCGTAGGGTTTGACACCCATGTCGATGAGGCGCGTCAGAGTCTGCGGCGCATCGTTGGTGTGCAGCGTGGAGAGCACCAGGTGTCCGGTCTGCGCCGCCTTGATGGCGATTTCGGCGGTCTCAAGGTCGCGGATTTCGCCGACCATGATGACATCGGGGTCCTGGCGCAGGAACGCGCGCATCGCGGCCGCGAACGTCAGGCCCACCTTGGGGTTGACGTTGACCTGGTTGACGCCCGGGAGATTGATTTCGGAAGGGTCCTCGGCGGTGGAGATATTGGTGTCTTCACGGTTGAGGATGTTAAGGCCCGTGTACAGCGATACGGTCTTGCCGCTGCCGGTGGGCCCGGTGACGAGGATCATGCCCTGGGGCTTTGCCAGGTACTTGACGTACAGATCCTTCTGCCGGGGCTCGTAGCCCAGCGCGTCGATGCCCAGCTGCGCCTGGGAGGGATCCAGGATACGCATCACGATCTTTTCGCCGAACAGCGTCGGGCAGGAGCTGACGCGGAAGTCGATGGCGCGGTTCTTGGACAGGCGCATCTTGATGCGGCCGTCCTGCGGGACGCGCCGTTCGGCGATGTCCAGGCGCGACATGACCTTGAGGCGCGCCGCGAGCTTTCCGGCGAGCTGCACCGGCGGCTGCGCGATTTCCTTCAGCACGCCGTCCATGCGGAAGCGCACCCGGTAGGTCTTCTCGTACGGCTCGAAATGGATATCCGAGGCGCCGCGACGGATGGCATCGAGCATGAGCTTGTTGACGAAGCGGACGATCGGAGCGTCCTCGACGTCATCGCGGGTGACCTTGTCCTCGGGACCCTCGTCACCGCTGGTGACCTCAAGGGAGTCAAGGTCCATGCCCTCTTCTTCGCTGAAGGCGGGCATCTGGTTGTCGGCCTGCTCGACGGCCTTGTCGACGGCCTTCTGCAGTTTGTCGTCCTCGACGACGACGGCCTCCACGCCCATGCCGGTCTGGAACTTGATCTCATCGATGGCATGCAGGTTGGTGGGGTCGGCCACCGCCAGGAACAGCCGCTTGCCGCGCTTGAAGACCGGCAGCACCCGGTGCTTGGTCAGCAGCTTTTCACTGACCAGACGCACCGTTTCCGGGTCGAGGTTGCTGGCTTCCAGGTCAAACAGCGGTACACCGAACTCGCTGGAGGCCGCGATGGCGATGTCGCGGGCATTGGCGGCGCCGCTTTTCACCAGCTGCGTGACGATGCTGCTGCCGTCCTTGGTGGCCGCCAGCGCCTCCATCATGGCCGCCTCTTCGACGACCCCGTCCTGGACCAGGCGCTGCGGCAGACCGCCAAGCGCCGTCCTGGGCGTATTGGTAGCTAAGGAGGCGTTTTCATTCATGGACTTACGTTGACCAACCCTGGGTGCCACGAGGCAGCAGCGCCTAGTGTATCGGACGTGTAACGCTAGGCAATTGTCAAATCTACCGGCGATGTTCGCACAACTGTCCGGGGTGGCTGCGTGATTGGTCTCGCAAAAGAAGAAGCCCCTCGAGGGAGGGGCTTCTGGTGGCTCGATCAGGGCTCGAGCCGGGGTCAGGTCTCAGGACTAGCCCTGCGTGCGGCAGCTCTGCGGCAGGTACTTGTCCAGCACCGTGGTGGCGCTGGTGGCGCTGCCGGCGGCGCCCGTGGTCGGATCGCTCAGCGTTATGCCTGAACCACCCGTGTTGCGGCCACACAGCCACACCACGTCGTTGTTCGGGCTCAGACGCGGCTGAATGCCCAGGTTGGCACCCGAGCTGACCAGGTTCGCATTGGCCTGGTTGCCGTAGGTGATCGTGATCAGGCCGGTCGTCACCGTAATGGCAGTGACGTACTTGCCCTGGGGCGAGGAGCTGATGCCGGCGGTCGACAGGTCCGCAGGCCAGGAGCCCGTGTTGGCGAAGTACTCGGCGATGCCAGTCTCAACCGAGCTGGCCAGGTTCTCGCCTTCCGTCACCTGGGCACGGATGGTGTAGTCCTGGTAGGCCGGAATCGCGATGGCCGCGAGGATGCCGATGATCGCGACGACGATCATCAATTCGATGAGGGTAAAACCCTTCTGCGTGGACTTCATGTGAACTCTCTCCTGAAGCTTTGATGGGAATCTGGGCGCGGCGCTATCCCGCCGTCGCAGCGGAGAGGAGCAAGCTGCGTGCCAGACCCTATCAACGCCTGTAACCAATTGAATTATAAAAGATTACGGGATATCGCAAGGCCGGGTTCTTGACCTAACATCGTCAGCAGATGACGACGCAGGTCCGCTACGACGTCACATAGTGACGCGGTGCGTCACTTGCGGGTCGACTCGTGATACTCCTCCTCCACATTCACCGCCCACAGGGCCGACTTGTCGGCACTGCCCCTGACAATGGCCTCAACCGCGGCCTTGGCGGCCAGCATCGAATGGTCCTGGTTGTTGTACCGGTGCATGCCATTGCGGCCCACCGGGTACAGATTCGGGAAGCTGTCCAGCCAGTCGCGCACCCTGCCGATCTCGCTATAGACCCCGAAATAGGCCGGGTAGGCCTTGGGTACTCTGACCACCGTACCGTCCAGTACGTCCTGCGGCGCAATCATGCCGATCTTGGCCAGCTCCGCGGCGGCAAAGCTCAGGAAGGCGCCATCGGCCATGCTCCACAGGGCATCCCCTTCGGCGCAGAAGTACTCCAGTCCCAGCCAGATGGTGGCGGGGTCGGCCACCAGCGCCGGGCTCCAGTTGTTGAACACCTGCAGGCGTCCCAGCTTCACATCCGGTTCCTGGATATAGATCCAATTGTCCGGGGGCATGCCATTGGCTGCGGCCCCCGGGCCGCCGGCCATGCGTCGCACCAGCAGCCCGGCGGTGATGAAATCCCGGTAGGGCAGCTGCGCGGCGATTCGCAGCACCTGCGGATCCTGCGGCTGCAACAGGGCCGCGAGCTCCTTGACCGGCATGGTGGAGATCAGCTGATCGCAGGGGACCTGCCGTACTTCACCGCTGGCCGCATTGCATACGTCCACCGCGGTGATGCGCTGGCCCTGACGCTGAAGTCCCACCACGCGGTGTTGCAGATGCACTTCCCCGCCGGCCGCCACCACGCGCGCGGCCACATGCTCCCACATCTGTCCGGGTCCCAGCTTGGGATACAGGAAGCGTTCCACGAGACTGGTCTCGGTGGACTTCTGGGCGGTATCGCGGCCGCGAAAAGGCTTGGCCAGTGCATGCGCGATCGCCTTGCTGATGGACAGGCCCTTGATGCGCTGTGCGCCCCACTCCGCGGAGATCTGTGCGCAGGGAACTCCCCAGACTTTCTCGGTGTAATCCTTGAAGAAGGTGCGATACAGGGTGTCGCCGAAGCGATTGACCAGGAAGTCCTCCAGCGTCAGTTCGGGGCGCCGCGGGTTCAGGCGTGCGGCCAGATAGCTGGCGCCAATGGCCGCCGTGTAAGCCGCCCCGAGGTTGCCCAGGGTTGCCAGGTTCAATTTGAGCGGATAGGCGAAGAAGCGGCGCCGATAGAAGATGCGTGACAGGCGGCTGCGCACCAGCATGACTTCATCGCGGTGCGCCGCGGCGAGGGCGTTCGGGGTGAAGTCGCGCGCCGCGCCCTGGTACGCCAGACGCAGGGCGGCCGCATCCGCGCCCACGTCCTGCGCAGTCGCCGCGACCGGCAGCATCGACTGCCACCAGTTCATGACCCAATCGGATTTGGAGAAGAAGCGATGGCCGCCCAGATCCATGCGGTTGCCGCGGTAGTTGATGGTGCGGGAGATGCCACCGACCTGATCGCCCATCTCAAACACCAGCGGCCGCACATCCGAGTTGCGCTGCAGCTCGTAGGCCGCGGTCAGACCCGCGGGGCCCGCGCCGACGATGACGGCCGTCCGACTCATGCCAGCGCCGCTCCGGTGCGGAACAGCAGCTGCCGGCGCAGCGCGAAATTGGCCACGAAGGTGAAACAGGCCGCCACTGCCTTGGCGTACAGCAGGTGCATGCCAAGCCTGCCCACGGTCACGAACATCACCAGCAAGTTGATGGCCACCCCGGCCAGACCCAGCAACACGAAACTGGTGAATTCGAGTTTGCGGTTGCGCAAGCGATGGGCCCTGAAGACGAAACGCACCGACAGTACATAGGCGACCGTGGCGCCCGCCAGGAACGAAACCGTCGCCGCCAGCAGGTAGTACCAGCCGGCATAGCGGGTGAGGATGAGCAGCAGTCCGGTATCCAGGACGTAGGCGACCGCCGAGGCCGCGGCATATCTGGCCGCTTCAGTGAAGAGTCTGAGCATGGGGTGAGGGCTGGCGCTCAGTGCTGGTCGGTGCCGCAGTTATACAGGTACAGCATTTCATTGGGCTTGGCCGGATCGGGCGCCACCGGAGGATAGGGAGTAGAGCCCAGATCGGCCCAGCTTGCAAAGAAGGTCACCCCGTGCAGGTGGCACAGGGTGCTGGTTGAGGCCTGCGGATTCTCAATGGCCGGCGTCGGTGCGTAATGAGGTTTGGTGGTCAAGGTGCGGCCCAGCATCGGCAGCAGCGGCGTCACCGCCGTCTCGCGGCTGGTGGTCACCATGGTGACCTCGCGGGAAAACACCATGCCCGCCATTTGGTAGAGCGACCAATAACTGGCGCGACTCAATTCGAACCACTCGGCGGGCGGTGGGTCCGGCCAGAGCACTTCATCGCTTTCCGGTATCGCCGCCCGCCAGGGCGCGAAGGCCCGGACTCGATCATCCGGAAACTTGTGATGGGTCCAGGTCTGCACCGAGTACGACAGCACCGACAGCAGCAGCAGCGCACCCAGACCTGACAGCAGCAGCGCACTGCGGCGGGTGGCACGCATCACAGCGATGCACACCAGCGTCAGGGTCGCCGCCGGCAGCAGTCCGCCATAGGCAAGTGCCTGGGCTTCCTCGATCCGCACCAGATAGGGTCGCCGGCCGGCGCGGATAGTGCGTAGCTGCGGCAGCATATTCGGAAAGTCCTGCACCAGGACCACCAAACTGACGGCCAGCAAGGCGATGGCGACGACCAGGAATGTCCGCGCCTGCAACGGCGTGCTGATCCTAGGCGCCGCCAGTGCCGCCACACAGGCCAGCAAGGCCGGCACGGCGGCGACTTCATTGGTATGGATCAGCAGCGCACCGAACAGCGCCAGGGCCGCGGCGCGTCCCAGCTCCCCGGATTGCCAGCAGTCGATCGCGATCACGGGTAGCAGCAGTGAGGACAGCACGCCCAGCAGCCACAACCAGCGCCAGGTTTGCAGCTGCGCGGCGATCACCACGTGCAGCCAGTCACTCTCGACGATGGTGAAGAGCATGCCCAGTACTACGGCGATCAGCCCCGCGGTGCACAGGCGGCGCACCTGCTCACTGCGGCAGAAACCGATGCCAACGACCAGCACCGCGGCGTGCACCTCGGTGGTGACCCACTCCGTAAGGCGCCATTCCGTGGGGAAAAGATAGGCCAACCGGTCCTGCAAGATGCCCAGCCAGGGACTATCGAAGTGCTTGAAGGGACCGATTCCGGTGGCCGAACCGGCGATCAACGCCAATGCCAGGCCGACCGCAATGATCGTGGCCAGGCGCGGTCGCGCCAGGCCGGCGCTGAGCACGATCCAGGCCGTGACGCCGGCCGCGGCAATGATCGGATGCAGCAGCATCGCCATCAGCATGCAGCCGCCGGCCAGCAGCTGGCGCGAGCCCAACGCGGCGGCCAGTCCGGCCAGCGCGAAGGCTTCGGCCGATTGCCGCGGTGTCAGGAAGGCCTCGAAGTACGCAAACACGCTGTTGGAGCCGTACCAGGAAGGAATCACCACCACCAGGCCTACCCCCAGCAACGCCAGACTCGCCGGCATCAGGCGGCGCGCCAGCAGCCAGGTCGCGCCGAGGAACGCGACCTGCGTGATGAATGTCATGATGGCTGCGGCCTGTTCCAGGCCCACGGCGCGAATTTCCGCCGCGAACAGCGGACTGAAGATGGTGAAGTCGTCCTGGGTGCCGTAGCGCACGAACAGGTCGTGACCCAGAGCCGCCGGATGCAGGCGCGCGAGCGCGAGCACCGCGTACAGAACCGAGTCATGTTCCAGCCCGCGATACGGATGCAGCAGCATCCAGAAGGCCACCACCAGGCAGGCGAGGCCGATCATGCCCAGGCGCTGCGCCACGGTGTCGTTCAGGGCGCTAGGGCTTGCTGGCATCATGATCGCTGCCCTTTGCTGACCACACCCAGCCGTGACGATCGGCAAACACCACATGCATCTGCGGATAGTTGCGGGCCATCATCTGCCGGTCCGCGGCCGCGCCCTGGCTCATCATGCGAATCTCATTGCCACGCAGCCACGGATCGTTCTGTACCAGATCCCCGCCATAGAACATCAGTTCCACATCCAGAATCACCACGTGCGGTTCGCTGCCCTGGTACTGCGGCAGCTGGTGCAGATCATCGGCCATGAACGACTGCATCTGCACGGCCCGCTGTCCCACACCGAATAGCAGCGACAGCAGTATGCAGGCGGCAACGTAGGCGCGGGTGCCCGGGTCTTCAAAGGTTCGCGGCGGGATCGCGCCCGAATCCTGCGTGCCGTTGAGGTCAACCGGGCGGAACAATGCCGCGGTGGCCAACAGCGGCAGGGCCAGCCACGCTGAATGGAAGTAGCGATAGCCCCAGCCATGACCCTGATCCTGCGGGAAGAAGACGTACAGAATCAGGGTGCTCAGGGCGGAGCAGGCAAACAACAGACAAAAAGTATTGCGGCGCCACCGATAGGCGCCGCAGGCCGCCAGGATCAGCAATCCGGGTACCGCCCAGACCCATATCTTGGCCACGCCCATGGTGCGGGCGAGCAAGACCACGCCGGTGGGCAGCGAAAAAACGGCCCGTGCGGCCTGCACCGCATCGGACAGGGCGAAATGCGCGGCGGGAGCTGCGACCACGCTGCGCAGGTGGTTGGTGAATTCAAACCATCCCACTCCCAGCACCACGCACAGCGGCAGATAGCCAAGGCACAGCAGCGCGAACGGCCGCAAACCGCCGCGGCGGGTCGCCATCCAGATCAGCCACGGCGCGGCGAACAGCAGGTGCGGCACCGGATTGTGCAGACACAGGGCGACCGAGCCGACCAGGCCCGCGGCCAGAGCGCGCCGGGCCGTGGGCCGCAGCAGCAACAGCGCGTACAGAGAATTGGCGAACAGATGGGCCGGCATGGAGTAATAGGAAATGCCGATGCCGAAGAACACCGGCGAGGCAATCGTCAGCAGCAGGGCGAGGCCGGCCGCCTCGACGCTGGCAAACATATGCAGCGCAATCCTGTGAATGATCAACGCCGTCAGCGCCGACAGCAGCGGATTGCAGGCCCAGGAAATGCCCAGCGCCGTAAAGGGCGCCAGAATCAGCGCATGAGCCGGCCAGTAGCCTGAGGCGACCTGGCCGGTGGTGGGCGAGACCGTAATGAAGAAGTTCTGGAAGCCCGGCGGGACCAGCCAGTCCATTTGTGGCAATGGGAACTGGCCGGTCAGGTGGCCGGCGGCGAATATCTGGCTTTGGAACAGGGCCGCGTACTCATCCATCGACAAGGGATGCTGGTGATAGACGAGCAGTGCGCCCGCGGACAGGACCAGCGCCGCGATGGCAACGATGGTGCGGGGACGCTCGCCCACGGTGCGCAATACAGCGGTTGGGTTCACGCGCGCTGCCAAAAATACCGCAGCTCCGAGGATCAGCAGCTGGCAAATCGTTGCCCCATAGTCCTCGAAGGCAAACAGCACATAGAAGATGACTGTCAGACCCGGTATCACCCCGCCCTGGCGCAACTGATGCATCCACAGCAGGATTGCCGCCGTGAGGATTGCACCGACCAGGAACAGGACGCGCGGACCGCGTGAGCGCACGACAGGGGAATCAGCCAGCATAATGGTTGGCATTATGTCCGATTCGGATGCATTGCAAACGTGACGCGGTGCTCGTACACGGGGCGTGTCAACGCTTTGCAAGGTGAAAGTGCAGCCCCTTGGCGCCCAGCGGCACATGCTTCAGCAGCATCGATTCAAGATAGGCGGCATGGTTGGCAAGCTGCACGCAGTGGCTCGCCAGCGAACGTCGGGTGGCCGCCGCGCGCTTGCGGTACACATCGTTTTCCTGGCCGCGCCAGAAGGCTTCCATTTTCGGACCCAGCACGGGCAGCTTGAAGCTGGCAAAAAACGCCGCGTCCAAGGATGCGCCGAGCAGATGATAGCTGTACGCCAGCTGCACGACCTGAAACCGGGACTTGAATCGGTCCAGGAGCTCGCGACGGGTATAGGCGTGATGATGATCTTTCGTGTCGCGGTAGATCCCGGAGCTGAACAGCCGGAACAGGCCATGGGGGCCGGCGCCGCCTTCGGCCGGTACGAAACCGATGAAGGCCCCGCCCGGGCGCATGACGCGATGAATCTCGTCCACTGACTGTTCCAGGCTTTCGACATGCTCGAGCACGTCGCAGGAGACGACCAGATCAAAGGTGTCGGCGGCAAAGGGCAGCGGGGAGTTCGTGGCCACCTGGTGGAACTCGAAATCAACGGCGCCGTGCGGCGCGCGAATGTCCACCCCGACCAGTCGCGCCTGGGGTCTGACCGAACGAATCAGGTGCAGGTGCTTGCCTTCACCGGCCCCGTAATCCAGTACCAGCGGCGCAGCGGCAGCGGGTAGCTGCTCGACCAGCCAGCGTGCCTTCAGGCCCGGCAGATCGCGGCTGCTCGGATCAGGTGCGAAGTCGCCGTAAATCCAGCTGTCGGGGTTGGTCGTCATCAGGTGTGCCGGCAGTCAAAGGCGCAGGAACAGGCCGTCGACCTGCAGTAGTCTGCCGCTCTTGGCGTCATGGAATCCGGGAATCAGTCCCTGCAGCGTGAAACCCGCCGTCTCGCAGACCTCGAGCATGCGACGCAGGGTAGGGGCGCCCTGGTACAGCGGCGCCAGCGACAATTCCACCTGCAGGGCACAGGCCCGCGCCAGGACCTCCCCGGCCCCGGCCAGCACTTCCTCCTCGTAACCCTGTGTGTCCACCTTGAGCATGAGCCGCCCGGCCGGCAGCAGCGGCTTGGCGACATCCTCCAGGCGCTCGATCCGGACGGTCTGCGTGCCGATGAAGCGCGAATCGGGTGCGGCATGCAGATGGATGTCGTGCATGGGCAGCAGACTGCTGCTGACCGAATTGTTCGCAACGTTGATCTGCAGCGCACCGGGCGTACGACCCAGCGCGCAGCAGGGTGCCACGGTCCACCTGGCATCTGCGGCCGCGGCGCTCTGCAACTGCGCATGCACGCCGGCAATGGCCTCGAAGGAGATGATGTGACCGGCAAACCCGCAGGTGCGCAGCGAGCGTGCGTACTGGCCGACATTCGCACCGACATCCAAAATCACGTCCGGCTGCGCGACCGCCAGGAAGCGCTTCAGCAACTGCTCCTCGGAGCTGGGATAGCCGGTGCGTCGGACCTCCCAGCCAAGATGCAGCAGCAGGTTGTAAACCGAACTCCTGATGGACACGACGGCTCCCTTGGCAGCGCTTACGGCCAGCGATCGGCAGCCAGGTATACCAGGCGTTTGAATTCGCGGCGTCCGCGGGTCACCGTATCGAGGACCAGGCCGCAGAACAGGCTCAGGAAGGCCAGGATCATAAGGCCCGTGGCCAGTACCGCGGTCGGCAGCCGCGGGACCAGGCCGATCGCCAGGTACTGCACCACAACCGGCACGCCCAGCGCGACCGAGACTGCGGCCAGCAGCGCAAAGATCACCGAGAAGAACTGCAGGGGCCGTTCCTCCTTCACCAGATGCACGATGACGCGCAGGATCCGCATGCCATCCCCGAGGGTGTTGAGTTTGCTGGCGGACCCTTCGGGCCGCGCATAGTAGGGTGCGGCCAGTTCGGCAATCGGCACGCGCAGTTCCAGCGCGTGCACCGTCAGTTCGGTCTCGATCTCGAACCCCGAGGACAGCGCCGGAAACGACTTGACGAAGCGGCGGGACATGACCCGATAGCCGGAGAGCATGTCGCGCAGGCGGTTGCCGAAGACCCTGGCAACCATGCCGGTGAGCAGCCGATTGCCGAAACGATGGCCGGAGCGGTAGACGCCATCCTCCGCCGGCACTCGGGCGCAGTTCACCATGTCCAGCCCGTGGCCCGTCAGATGCCCCAGCAGCTGCGGGGCGGCCGCGGCATCGTAGGTGCCATCGCCATCCACCATGAGATAGATGTCCGCATCGACATCCGCGAACATCCGCCGCACCACATTGCCCTTGCCCTTCAGCGGTTCGGCGCGGACGATGGCGCCGCTGGCCTGCGCCACCCGCAGCGTGTCATCCGTGGAGGCGTTGTCATAGACATAGATCTGCGCATCGGGCAGGTAGCGGCGAAAGTCGGACACCACCTTGGCGATCGTTGCGGCCTCGTTGTGGCAGGGAATGAGCACCGCCACCCGGCTTTCCTGGTACCCGGTCATGGAATTGTCGGGAGCGACCCCGGTAACATGCAGCGCATGTCTGGGCAGGATTCCAAACTTGGGCAAACGCGCATCATCATTCCTGTTCGCAATGGTGGCGCGCGCTGGCGTGAAGCGGCTTCGGCCCTGCAGCGCGCTGTCCCGGATCCGTCGATTGTTGCGGTGGTTGATTCAAGTTCCAGCGATGGCAGCGATCAGGTCGCCGCGCAGTACCATTTCGAGCTCGAGCGCATTGACCCCAGGACGTTCAACCATGGCCGCACGCGTCAGGAGGCCGTGAATCGCTTCTGCGCCGGGCGCTCTTTCGTCGTGTTCCTGACCCATGATGCCGTGATTGAGGGACCTGAGTCGCTGGCCAACCTGCTCGGGGCATTTGCCGATCCCGGCGTTGGTGCAGCATACGGTAGACAGCTGCCGCATCACAATGCGGGGCCGTTCGGCAGGCACACTGCCGCATACCTGTATCCTGCCAGAAGCGTGGTTCGCACGCTTGCTGATACCTCCGAGTACGGAATCAGAACCGCCATCATCTCCAACTCCTTTGCCGCCTATCGCCTGCAGGCGCTGCGCGAATGCGGCGGCTTTCCGAGCGCGCTGATCCTGGGCGAGGATGCATACCTGGCACTGCGCATGCTGCAGGGCGGCTGGTCAATCGCCTATCGGGCCGAGGCCACGGTGAGGCACTCGCACGATTACTCGGTACGCGAGGAAATGCAGCGTTACTTTGACTACGGCGTGCTGCATGCCCAGTTGCCCGAACTGCTGGGCGATCAGGGGCCGCCGGAGGGCGAGGGCCTGCGCTTCGTGCGCTCCGAGATCCGCTTCATGGCGCGCGCGGCGCCCGCAAAGCTGCCCGAAGCGCTGCTGCGCAACGCGGCGAAGTACTTTGGCTATCGCCTGGGCCGCAGCTACCAGCATCTGCCGCATGCGCTATGCCGGCGTCTGAGCATGACCCGAGGATTCTGGGACGCAACCCCGGTCGACGCCGGCCGATGACAATGCCTGCCCAGGGCGCGCCAGCCACGCGGCAGTCATCGGCCACCGCCCGGGCCTTCTGGAGCGGACTTGATGCTGCGGCCTATCCCATCGCCACTCTGGCGATGCTTGCGGGGCTGGTGCGAGCGCTGACGCCTGCCAACTACGGCATCCTGGTACTGGCCTTGGCGGCCTCGGGCCTGTCACTGGCGATCAATCCGGCGATTGCCGCCACCACCACCCGGTTTGTTTCCCAGGCCGCCGGCCAGTCCAAGGCCGGGGATCACAGTATCGCCGGTGTCATCACCGCGGCGCTGCTGGCGGTCACGGCGATCGATCTGGGACTGCTGCTGCTCATCGCCGTGTTCCGGGAACCCCTGGCGCACTGGGTCTTCGGCGGCGCCACGGCGGGTATCGGCACGGATGCGGGCAATGTGCTGTGGCTGGCGCTGCTGGCCGTGGCCATTCAGCAGCTGGACGCCGTGCTGGCGGCGTCGCTGCGTGGTCTGGAGCGCTTCGCACGACAGGCGCTGATTGAAATCCTGGCGCGTGCGGCGCTCGCGGCCGGGGTCTTGGCGGTGGCGTGGACCAGCCGATCCGTATCCGCCGTGCTGATCGCGCAGTGCCTGGTCTACGCAGTGTCGGTCATGGTGCGTGCCACCGCACTGCGCCTTCTGTTGCCGCAGCGCCGGCTGTTCCGGCGCGCCGCCAGGGCGCAGATCGGCGCGCTGTTCAGGTACGGCGGCTGGATGTGGCTGACGGCGCTGGCCGGAGTGCTCTACACCAGTGCCGACCGCATCATCGTGGGTCGCTGGCTGGGGCCGGCGGTGGCCGGTCAGTTCAACATTTACGTCCAGCTTACCCAGCTGGTGCATTTCGTCCCCAGCAGCCTGTTTGCCTTCTCGCTGCCGGCTTTCAGTCGCCTGGCCGCACCAGGCGGTGAAGGTGCGCATCAGATCGCTCCGGCGTACCACAGCTATCTGGGAACCATCAGCCTCACCGCGCTGGCCATCGCGCTGGGGCTACTGGCCGGCTGGCCGTCGCTGCTGCGTATTTTTGCCGGCGGCGCCATTCAGGATCCGCAATGGCATGTGGCTTTGTTGCTGATCTTGAACTTTCTGGTACTGGCCTGCAATGTCGCCCCGTACTATCTGCTGCTGGCCCTTGGCCACTCCAGAACGGTGTCGGTGGTCACCACCGGCGGCATGCTGGTTGCGCTGGTACTCATGATCGTGCTGATTCCGCGTTTCGGCATGGCTGGCGCCGCGCTGGCACGGTTGGCCTACGGCGGCGCGGCACTGATTTTCCTGGTGCAGGCGCAGCGGATCGTGAAGCCCACAGCAGGGGTCGGAGCATAATGCACCTGTCAGTCATCGTCCCGACCCTCAACCGCATCGATACGGCGCAATTGATCGCCGCGCGGATCTTCAGCCTGTTTGCGCAGCTGGAGGTCGAAGTGATTGTGGTGGTGCCCGCGGCGCAGCCAGTGCCGGCATCCGCGGAGCGCCTGCGGTTTGTGGCCGATGCCGGCCGCGGCGTGTATCGGGCCTTCAGCGCCGGTCTGAGGCAGGCCCGGGGGCAATACATCTGGTTTCTCGGCGATGACGACTACCCGTTGGATGCGGCCAGCACACTGCAAGGGCTGATCCTGGCCGGCCGCTCGGATCTGTTGGTGGCGCCGGTGCTGTTCTCCTCCGGCCGCATCTATCGTCCCACGCGCAGCCGCCTGATTCTGCAGTTTCTGAACTGGTGCCAGCAGGGGGTCATCTATCGGCGCGAACTGCTGCTGCGGCACCGGTTCTACCGCCGCCTGCCGGTGCAGGCGGATCAGTACGTCAACATTCAGCTGCGCTGCGACGGCGGCGTCAGCATCCACTTCGTGGACACGCCGATCTGCATGTTTGGTGTCAATGGAGTGTCCGGGCGGATCCAGGATCTGGGTTATCGCGCACTGCGCCGTGCGCTGGCCTACCGAACCCTGGGTTGTACCCAGTTCCTGGCTTTTCGCGTGCTGCTGTGGGTCGAGCCGCTGGTCAAGAAGCTGGTGAATATCCGATGAGCGAGGCCGCGGTGGCGTGCCGGCTGTGTGGCGGCGTGCGCGTTTCGCCACTGGGAGTCATTCCCGACAGCGACTTCTTTGCCGGACGGGTGCTTGCCGATGTCATGCGCGGTGGCCGCCTTTGGCAATGCGGCTCGTGCCGATCGATGTTTCGGCATCCGGTTCTGTCATCCGCCCACTATCTGGACCTTTATGCCAACGGTGTGGCCGAGGCCTGGAGCGCCGACCCTGGCAGGCAGGATCTGGCAATCGTCCGGGAAATCATCGCCCGCAAGGGATCATCCGGCAGGATGCTGGACGTGGGCTGCGGTTCCGGAGGATTCCTGTTGACGCTGCCCGCAAGCGTGCAGAAGTTCGGCGTGGAGCCCTCCATCGCCGCCGGATCCCTGGCCGCACAGCTGGGGGTTGCGATCCTGGGCCGCACGCCTGAGGATCTGCCGGCGCAGGCGCGCTTTGATGTGATTACCCTGATCGATGTCATCGAGCACGTCGTGGATCCCGCGGCGCTGCTCGATGCAATAGTGCCGCACCTGGCGCCTGACGGTTACCTGATTGTCGCAACCGGTGACCCGGGTAACGCGCTATGGCGCGGCATTCTGCGCGCGCGCTTCTGGTATTCGCACTTTCCCGAACACATCAGTTTCCCGTCGGCACAGTTCTTTCGGATATGGCAGCACCACCGCGGCCTGCAGCCACCGGTCGTGATCAGGACCCGCTACCGCCGCCTGCCGCTGTGGCGGCGGGTTGGCAGCCTGGTTGCGCAAATGGCCTACTTCCTGAGCCCCTCGGGCATCAATTGCATCGGGCGCACCCTGCAGTGGCTGCGGCGTATGCCCCGGCCGCGGCGGCGTTGCTTTTTGGCCGGCGGTCCGGGTGTATTTACCGATCATCAGGTGGTGATGATTCAGGCGGCCCAGGCTATTCGATCCCCAGCTTCTTGATCCGGTAGCGCAGCGCCCGGAAAGTCATGCCCAGAAGCTTGGCGGCGGCGGTCTTGTTGTAACGGGTCTGCTCCAGCGCCTTGATGATGGCGGCGCGCTCAATGTCCTCCAGCTGCTCGCCGAGGGCGTGAGGCGTCCCGTTGCCGTCGTTGGGTTGGTATGCGACCGGGACGCCATTGCCGTTGGCAGCCGGAAGGGTCGCCGCCGCAAAATCACTGGCTCTCGCGGAGGGTGGCGTGATGAGCGTCATGGGCCGCAGTTTCACATGCTCCAGCGCGATGACGCCGGAGGTGGTCAGCGTCAGGGCGCGCTCGATGATGTTCTCCAGTTCGCGAACATTGCCGGGAAAGGCATAGGCCTGCAGCGCCTGCAGGGCCTCCTGGCTGATCGTCGGTGCCTCGATCTTCATGCGCCGGCACATGCGTTCAAGGATGCTCGCGGCGAGGTCCGGAATGTCATCGCTGCGTTCGCGCAGCGACGGTACGCGCAGCTCGATGACGTTGATACGGTAGAACAGATCCTCGCGGAAGCGACCGTTGGCCACCAGATCGGCCAGGTTGCGATGGGTCGCAGACAGGATTCGCACATCGACGCGTTCCTCGCGCGCCTCGCCCACCGGACGCACGGTCTTTTCCTGGACCACGCGCAACAGTTTCACCTGCATGTGCAGCGGCAGGTCGGCGACCTCATCCAGAAACAGCGTGCCGCCTTCGGCGCTTTGGATCAGGCCTTTCTTGTCCGCCACCGCGCCGGTGAAACTGCCGCGCTTATGACCGAAAAGCTCGCTTTCCATCAGCTCGGTGGGAATGGCGCCGCAGTTGACGGGTACGAAGGGCGCCGCGGCGCGGGCGCCACTTTGATGAATGAGCCTGGCCACCAGCTCCTTGCCGGTGCCCGATTCGCCGAAGATGTATACCGGCGCCTGGCTGCGCGCGACCTTACCGATCATCTCGCGCACCTGCTGCATGGAGGGCGAGCCACCCAGAAGCGCGGGACCGCGCTGTGTGACCGTGCCATCGCCCATCGATCCGAGGCGAATGGCGGTGCTGACCAGTTTGCGCAGGACCCCCAGGTCCAGGGGCTTGGAGACGAAATCAAAGGCGCCAAGCTTCAGGGCACGCACGGCCGATTCGACATTGCCATGCGCGGTGATGACCGCCACCGGGGTGGTCGCGCAGTTGACCTGAATCCATGCCACCAGATCCAGTCCGTCACCATCAGGCAGGCGCATGTCGGTGAGGCAAAGATCAAAATGCTGCGCCGCGAGCATGCGCCGTCCGGTGGCCAGGTCCGGCGCAGTGCAGGTCTCCAGGCTCATCCGGCCCAGCGTCAGGCTGACGAGTTCGAGCAGATCCGGCTCGTCATCGATGATCAGAACCACGGGCTTGGGCATGATTCCTATCGTACCGCCCAGCGACGCGGATCCGCGAACACCAGTCGGAAAATACTTCCGCCCGCCGGCCGCGGTTCGAACAGCAGCGTGGCGCCGCTGGTCTGCGCCAGTTCGCGCGCCAGGAACAGGCCGAGTCCGGATCCTTGATGCTGGCCGCTGAAGAAGGGTTCGAAAATGCGCTCGGCATCCTCCGGGCGGACCCCCGGGCCACGATCCGCCACCTCCAGGAAGGGACGTGCGGCGGGCTTGAGCCGACCGTAGCGGATCTCGATGACATCTGTCTTGCGGTCGCGCAGGCCGTACTTGATGGCGTTGTCACACAGGTTCCACACCACCTGGCGCAATTGGGTGGGATCGGCGGTGACTTCCAGGGCGCCGGGCAGAACGAGTTCGCCGGTATCGCGGTTCTCGCGCAAGGCCATGACGGGATAGGACCCGGTGGGCGAGCCGGGACTGGTCTCCACGTTGATGCTCACCAGCTGGTCCGGTCGCCACTGCATGGTCTCGCAGAACTCGTCCCTGAAATCCTCGATCCAGCTTGCCAGCTCGAAGCTCTCCATCTGGGCGGATTCGCGCCGCGAGAGCTGCAAGACGTTGTCGATGATGTCGCTGACGCGTTCGGCATTCTTGGTGATGATGGCGGCGAGGTTGCGATCCTCGGGCACCAGCTGCGGGGATTCGTCGAGCAATTGGGCCGCGTGGCTCATGGCGCCGACGGGGTTGCGGATCTCATGGGCGATGCTGGCGCTCAGGCGCCCCAGGGCGGCGAGCTTGAGCTGCTGCGCCTTCTCGGCAATCAGGCTCATGTCCTCCAGGAACACCAGTACGGCGGCCGGCTGGGCATTGCCCAGCGCCGCGAAATGCGGACGCAGCATCCGGGCGCCATCGGCGCTGACCAGAGTTTCGATGGTCGAATTCATCCCGTTGGTGCGCTGGCGCCAGGTTTCCAGCAGGTACAGCAGCCGCGGGGCCGCCTCTCCCAGCAGCGCACCCGGCAACGCCTGCTCCGGGCCCAGCAGGCCCGCGGCGGATTCATTGATCAGGCGGATCCGATCCTTGATATCCACGACCAGGATGCTTTCGCGCAGGTGCTGCACGATGTAATGGGACAGCTGCTCCAGGTTCGCGAGGTCGATTTCCTGCCGCCGCACCAGCGCTTCGCTCTCGCGCAGCCGATCGGCGATGGGCCAGACGGACAGCCCGATGACGAACAGCACCACGCCCAGTATGCCGGCGGTGGTGAAGTCCGTGGCCGGCGCGTAGCCGACCAGATTTGCCGCGATCTGCTGCGCCAACAGGCCCAGCGTTGCAATCGCCGGCACCAGGAAGGCGTCCTTGGTCCGTCCCAGCAGCGCCATGGCGCCCACTGGCACCACCAGCAGTATCCCCAGGCCGCTGCCGGCGCCGCCCGAGGTATACAGGATCAGGGAGATGGCCAGGGTGTCGACCGTGGCATTGACCAGGGCCAGGATTCTTAGGCTGGGACGGGGCACGCGCCGCGCCAGGATCAGCAGTACGCCGGCGACCAGGTACAGATAGCACACGATCCGGAACAGCTCCGGATCAGCGGTGCGCGCGAGGATGGCGGGACTGGCAAGTCCCTGCAGGATCAGCAAAACCGGCGGCAGCAGCAGCCGATAAAGGTTGGTCAGACCGATGACCCGCCAGGCCAGGTCGCTGGGCGCCGGCGTCGGGTTCGGGGCGGCATCGGGCATCAGCCGCGCTCCCGAGTGGTATGCCTTTCGCAAGCCATGCTCATGCGCGGGCGCGACTGTAGCATCTTTGGCACAATAAGAAGTTTCTCCATCCCTTAAAGGTCAGCCTCCAGCATGAACTTGCATGAGTATCAGGCGAAGGACGTCTTTCGCAGCTTTGGCATTCCGGTGCCCGCCGGCCACGTGGCCGGTACTCCCGAGGAGGCGCTCGCCGCCGCACAGTCCCTTGGCGGCCCGGTCTGGGTGGTCAAAGCGCAGGTCCATGCCGGGGGCCGCGGCAAGGCCGGCGGGGTGAAAGTGGTGCGCGATCTGGAGGCGGTGCGTACGGCGGCCGCCGCAATGCTCGGGCGGCGCCTGGTCACTCCACAAACTGGCGCCGAAGGCCTGCCCATCGACAAGGTTTACGTGGAAACCGGGTCGCAGATTGCCCGTGAGTTGTATCTGTCCCTGACCCTGAACCGTGACAGGGGCCGGATCGCGCTGATCGCCTCGGTGGCGGGCGGCATGGACATCGAGGAAGTCGCCGCGCACACGCCGGAGAAGATCGTCTCCGTGAGCGTGCATCCGGCCACAGGGCTGCAGCCCTATCAATGCCGCAAGCTCGCCTTCGCGCTCGGATTCGAGGGCGAGCAGATCGGCAGCTTCCAGAAGATCGCCGCGGCGCTGTACCGGCTGTATATCGAACGCGATGCCAGCCTGGTGGAGATCAATCCGCTGATCGTGACCAAGAGCGGGGAGCTGATGGCCCTGGATGCCAAGATCAACATCGACGACAACGCCCTGTTCCGGCAAGCGGCGCTGGCCGCCGCGCGCGATGCCGCGCAGGAGGACCCCATGGAGCGTCGTGCCGCCGAGCACGACCTGAACTATGTCTCCCTGGATGGCAATATCGCCTGCATGGTCAATGGCGCGGGACTGGCGATGGCGACCATGGATCTGATCAAGCTGCACGGCGGCAAGCCGGCGAATTTCCTGGACGTGGGCGGTGGCGCCACCAGCGAGCGGGTGACGGCGGCCTTCCAGCTGATCCTCTCCAACCCGAATGTCCAGGCCATCCTGGTCAATATCTTCGGCGGCATCGTCCGTTGCGATCTGATCGCCGAGGGCGTGATCAACGCCGTCAAGCATGTGGGCGTGAAGGTTCCGGTGGTGGTGCGCTTGGAGGGTACCAACGCGCCGCAGGCGCGCGAGATGCTGGCCCGGAGCGGCCTGACCATCACGGCGGCCGGGAACCTGACGGACGCGGCGCGCAAGGCCGTGTCGCTGGCCAAGAAAGGTTGAATTCAAGATGAGCATTCTTATCGACAGGAACACCCGGGTCATCTGCCAGGGCTTCACCGGCAAGCAGGGCACGTTTCACTCCGAACAGTGCCTGGCCTATGGCACCAAGCTCGTGGGCGGCACCACCCCGGGGCGCGGTGGCACCACGCATCTGGGTCAGCCGGTGTTCAACACCGTGGATGAGGCGGTGCGTGCCACGGGCGCCACGGTCAGCATGATTTATGTGCCGGCGCCCTTTGCCGCCGACGCGATTCTCGAGGCGGCCGACGCCGGCGTCGAACTGGTGGTGTGCATCACCGAGGGCATTCCGGTGAATGACATGGTGCGGGTGAAGGCCGGCCTGGCCGGTTCGGCGACCCGCCTGGTGGGGCCGAACTGCCCCGGCGTCATCACCCCGGATGAATGCAAGATCGGCATCATGCCGGGCTTCATCCACCAGAAGGGCGCGGTCGGCATCGTGTCGCGCTCGGGCACGCTGACCTATGAGGCCGTCTACCAGACCACGCACGAGGGTCTGGGCCAGAGCACCTGCGTCGGCATCGGCGGCGACCCGGTGCGCGGCATGAATTTCGTTGACGTTCTGGAGTTGTTCGAACGCGACCCGCGCACCGAAGGCATCATCATGGTGGGCGAGATCGGCGGCAGCGACGAGGAGGCCGGCGCGCAGTTCATCCGCCGCTTCGTGACCAAGCCCGTCGTCGCCTATATCGCCGGCGTGACCGCGCCGCCCGGCAAGCGCATGGGCCATGCCGGCGCCATTGTTGCCGGCGGCAAGGGCACCGCGGCGGACAAGTTCGCAGCGCTGGAGGCGGCGGGGGTGCGCACCGTGAAATCACCGGCGCAGCTGGGTTCGGCCATGGCCGAACTGCTCAAGACCCGCCGTCCGCGCCGCCAGCCCACCGGCGGCCTGCCACCGGTGCTGGCACGGGGCACCGAGCGCCTCAGTGCCGCCAAGGCGCCAGCCGCGCCGCCGGTGGCGAAATCGGCACGCAAGGCCAAAGCCAAACCCAAACGGCCCGCGCGCTCCGCGAAGCAGTCCAAGCCCAAGCCCACCCGCAAGAGCGTGCGCCAGCGCGGCCGGGGCCACGCCGCCCGCAAGGGTGCCCGGCGCGGCCGCTAAGATGTCATGAGCACCGAGGCACGGCTGCGGATCGGGCTGGCGCAGCTGAACTTCCTGGTGGGGGATGCCCAGGGCAATGCGGCGCGTGTCATCGACTCGGTGGCCCGCGCCAGCAGCGCTTTGAAGCCCGACCTGCTGGTGTTCCCCGAGCTGACGCTGTCGGGTTATCCGCCCGAGGATCTGCTGTTCCATGGCGGTTTCCGCCAGGCCATCGAGCGCGCCCTGGCCGCGGTGCGCGATGCGGTGCGCGGCATGGGGGTCATCGTCGGCTATCCGGAGTATGTCGGGGCTGACATCTACAATTCCGCGGCGCTGCTGTGCGATGGCGCGGTCATCGCCAATCATCGCAAGCGCGAACTGCCCAACTACAAGGTCTTCGACGAGAAGCGCTATTTTCGTGCCGGATCGGAGGCCACGCTGTTCGAGCACCGTGGGTTTCGCATCGGGCTGCTGATCTGCGAGGACATCTGGGAGTGCGAGGCGGCGCGCCAGGCGCGCGCGGCCGGCGCGGAGCTGCTGATCATCATCAACGCTTCGCCGTTCGAGGTGCACAAACAGAATGAACGCGAGAGCGTCACCCGCGAGCGGATCGCGGATGTGAAGCTGCCGGTGGTGTATGTGAACATGCTGGGCGGCCAGGATGAGCTGGTTTTCGACGGCAATTCCTTCGTCATGGATGCATCCGGCCAGGTGGTGATGCGCGCGCCGGGCTTCGAGGAGGGCACCTACCTGGTCGAGTTCGTGCGCCAGGACGGCAAGGTCGTGCCGGTGCCGGCCAGCGTCGCCGCCGAACTCTCGGACGTCGCCAGCGTCTATCAGGCACTGGTGCTGGGAGTGCGTGACTACGTCGCCAAACACGGCTTCCCAGGGGTGGTCATGGGCCTGTCGGGCGGGGTGGACTCGGCGCTGACGCTGGCCATCGCCGCCGATGCGCTCGGAGCGCAGCGCATTCATGCGGTGATGATGCCGTCGCGCTATACGGCGCAGATGAGCCTGGATGACGCGCAGGCGCAGGCCCGCCACATGGGCGTGCACTACAGCGTGATTCCAATCGAAGGCATGTTCGCCGCGACCCTGGCGGCGCTGGCCGGGGAGTTCGCGGGCCGCGCCCCCGATACCACCGAGGAGAACATCCAGTCACGCTGCCGGATGCTGCTGCTGATGGGCATTTCCAACAAGACCGGCCGCATGCTGCTGACCACGGGCAACAAGAGCGAAATGGCCGTGGGCTATGCCACCTTGTACGGCGACATGGCCGGCGGCTTCGCACCCATCAAGGACTGCAACAAGCTGCTGGTGTACCGGCTGGCGGCCTACTGCAATCGCAACGGCGAGGTCATTCCACAGCGGGTGATCGACCGGCCGCCCTCGGCCGAACTGCGCCCGGATCAGAAGGACTCGGACTCGTTGCCGCCTTACGAAGTGCTGGATGCCATCCTCGAGGCCTTCATCGAAGAGGACCTGTCGGTGGACCAGATACAGGCCCGTGGCTTTGATCGCGCGACCATCGGCCGGGTGCTGGATCTGGTCAAGCGCAATGAGTACAAGCGCCGCCAGGCGCCTCCGGGCGTACGCGTCAGCCGCCGCGCCTTCGGCCGCGACTGGCGCTATCCCATCACCAACGGCTACCGGCGCTGAGCTACTTCCAGAACTGCCACCAGTGGCGGTCCTTCTCGGCTTTCAGGTTGGGCGTCTTGCCGGTGAAGTTCTCGTCGTAGACCTTGCGGCTCTGCTCGGCCTTTTCATCCAGCCCGAGGCGCTCATCGGCCGCGATCAGGATCTTCAGGGCGTCCTGGTTGGCCGGCGCGCCATCGTATTGCTGGATGGCCTCGGCCGCGCGCTGCTGCGCGCCCACATAGGCGCCGCGCGCCATGTAGTACTGCGCCACGTGGACATCATAGTCGGCCAGGCGGTTGCGCAGAAAGATCATGCGCTGCAGGGAATCATGCGCGTAGGGGCTCTTGGGATACTGTTGCACGACCTTGTGGAAGGCATCGAAGGACTTGCGCGCCGAGACCGGCGGGCGCTTGGTGAGGTCGGCGTGGAACCAGCGCTCGATGATGTTGGGCTGGCGCTCGAAGTCCACCAGGCCCTTCAGATAATAGGCGTAGTCCACCCGCGGGTTGATCGGGTTCTCGCGGATGAAGGTATCGGCGGCATCGGTGGCCGATTCGCTCTCCCCGTCCTTGTAGTAGCAGAAGATCAGATCCAGGTGCGCCTGCTTGGCCTGCTCGGTGAACGGGAAGCGGGCGGTCAGTCCCTCCAGCAGCTTGACGGCCGACTTGTAATCGCCGCTTTCCATGCGGTTATGCGCCACCTTGTAGATGGCAGCGGGATTGGAATTCAGCAACTTGCGCTCACGACTGGCCTCACAGCCGGTCAGCAGGACCGAAGTGATGCACAATGCGAGGATCAGGCCACGGGTTAGGCCATTGGCAGACATGTTGTAAAAGGACCCCTGGTTTTACTTAGGCGTGCAGGCCGTAGCCCGCCAGTATAGCCAATTCACGATTAGCACTAGGACTGTTGCTTGAGCGCCGAGTTCCGCACCCACGAAATCGACATTCCCGAGGACCTGGTGGGCCTGCGCCTGGACCAGGCCCTGGCGCGCCTCCTGCCACAGTATTCCAGACAGCGCCTGCAGAGCTGGATCGAGGCCGGATCGGTGCGCCTCAATGGCCTGCTGCCGCGTTCCCGGGACAAAGTCCTGGGGGGCGAGCAGGTGCGTATCCAGGCTCAGATCCCGGCCGAGACCGCCGTCGCGGCCGAAGCCGGGCCGGTCAATGTCGTGTACGAGGACGAGGCGCTGCGCATCATCAACAAGCCTGCCGGGCTGGTGGTGCACCCGGGCGCCGGCAATCCCGCCAGGACTTTGCAGAACGCGCTGCTGGGCCTCGATCCAAAGCTGGCACTGGTGCCGCGGGCAGGCTTGATACACCGCCTGGACAAGGACACCAGTGGCCTCATGGTCGTGGCACGCACCCTCGAATCCCACCGGCTGCTGGTCGAAGCACTGGCCGCCCATGAAATCGAGCGGCGCTATGTGGCGGTGTGCCTGGGGGTGCTGACGGGGGGCCGCACCGTCGAGGAGCCCATCGGGCGGCACCGTACGGCGCGCACCAAAATGGCGGTGCGCGCCGATGGCCGCGAGGCTGTCACCCACCTGCGGATCATCGAACGCTTCCGTGCCCACACCCAGGTGCAGGCGCAGCTTGAGACCGGACGTACCCACCAGATCCGCGTGCACCTGGCGCATATCGGTCACCCGGTGGTGGGCGACCCGGTGTACGGCAGCCGCCGTCGTTACCCCTCCGGCGCCTCGGAGCAGCTGCGCGCGACCCTCGATGGTTTTGGCCGTCAGGCGCTGCATGCCGCGCAGCTGGCCCTGCAGCACCCCGTCACCGGCGAGGCCTGCTCCTGGCAGGCGCCACTGCCGGCCGACATGCAGGCCCTGATCGGCGCGCTGGCGGCCGACCAGCGCGCCCATGCCCGCGTGGCGGGGACCTCCCATGCCAGGGTCCGCCGTTAGCGCGGCCGGCAGCGGCCCTAGCGGCCTGCGGCCTGACTGGCCGGCCCCAAAGAATGTCCGGGCGGTCTTCACCCTGCGCAGTGGCGGGGTGAGCGTCGGGCCCTGTGCGTCATTGAATGTGGCCACCCATGTTCAGGATGATCCCCAGGCCGTCGCGGAGAACCGCCGGCGTATCGCCTCGGCTTTCGCCTTGCCGGCCGAGCCGCTGTGGTTGACCCAGGTGCACGGCGCACGGGTGCTGCGGCTGCAGGCGCACGCCGGCAGCGGCGCCGAAGCCGATGGCGTGGTCAGCGCGCTGAGCGGCCAGGTGTGTGCCATTCAGGTCGCAGACTGTCTGCCGGTGCTGTTCGCGGCCCAGGATGGCTCGGTGGTGGGCGCGGCCCATGCGGGGTGGCGCGGCCTCGCCGCCGGGGTCCTCGAAAGCACCGTGGCGGCCCTGGGCGTGCCGCCCGCGCAGCTCCTGGCCTGGATCGGACCGGGTATCTCGGCGGCAAACTTCGAAGTCGGCGCGGAAGTTCGCGAGGCACTGGGCGGGGCGGCGCGCGGGGCTGCGGCGGCCGCCTTCGTGCCCAATATCCGCAGGCGCTGGCAGTGCGACCTGGTGGCACTCACCCGGCAGCGGCTGGGGGCCCTGGGGGTGGGTACGGTGCAGGGGGGGCGCTGGTGTACCTTTGCCGACGCCGGGAGCTTTTTTTCCCATCGCCGCGACGGGCATTGCGGGCGCATGGCGGCCTTGATCTGGCTGGCCTAGACCCCCACAACAGGGGCAGATAACTTGAAGGTTCGAGAGGGTAGCTCATGCGCATGGATAAGCTGACGGGCAAGTTTCAGGCGGCTCTGGCGGATGCCCAGTCCCTGGCGGTGGGCCGTGACCAGCAGCTCATCGAGCCGGCCCATGTGCTGCTGGCGATGCTGGACCAGAGCGGCGGGACGGTGCGTCCCCTGGTGCTCAAGGCGGGTGCCAACCTGAACCGGCTGCGCACCGACCTGGCGAACCTGGTGGAGCAGCTGCCGACCGTGCAGGGGCAGGCCGGTGATGTGCACATCTCCAATGACCTGCAGCGTCTGCTCAACGTGACCGACAAGCTCGCGCAGCAGCGGCAGGACCAGTTCATCGCCAGCGAGCTGTTCGTGCTGGCCGCGTTCGAGGAGCGCGGCAAGCTCGCCAAGATCCTCAAGGATGCCGGCCTGACCAAGGCGGCCGTCGAGAAGGCCATCGCCGACGTGCGCGGCGGGGAGAACGTCAACGACGCCAATGCCGAGGAACAGCGCGGGGCGTTGGACAAGTACACCGTCGATCTGACCGCCCGCGCCGAGTCGGGCAAGCTCGATCCGGTCATCGGTCGCGATGATGAGATCCGGCGCACCATCCAGGTCCTGCAGCGTCGTACCAAGAACAATCCGGTGCTGATCGGTGAACCCGGCGTGGGCAAGACCGCCATCGCCGAAGGTCTGGCACAGCGCATCGTCAACGGCGAGGTGCCCGAGGGGCTGCGCAACCGCCGCATTCTGGCGCTGGACATGGGTGCGCTGATCGCGGGCGCCAAGTTCCGCGGTGAGTTCGAGGAACGCCTCAAGGGCGTGCTGAACGATCTGGCCAAGCAGGAAGGCCAGGTGATCCTGTTCATCGACGAGCTGCATACAGTGGTCGGCGCGGGCCGCGCCGAAGGTTCAATGGATGCCGGTAACATGCTCAAGCCCGCCCTGGCGCGCGGTGAGCTGCATTGCATCGGCGCCACCACCCTGGATGAATACCGCAAGTACATAGAAAAGGATGCTGCCCTGGAGCGTCGTTTCCAGCGGGTCATGGTCAATGAACCCTCGGTGGAGGACACCATCGCCATCCTGCGCGGCCTGCAGCAGCGCTACGAAGTGCATCACCGCGTCGACATCACCGATCCGGCCATTGTGGCGGCGGCTACCCTGTCGCACCGCTATATCGCCGACCGTCAGCTGCCGGACAAGGCCATCGATCTGATCGATGAGGCGGCGGCGCGCATCCGCATGGAGATCGACTCCAAGCCCGAGGTGCTGGACCGGCTCGAGCGGCGGCTGATCCAGCTGAAGATCGAGCGCGAGGCGCTGAAGAAGGAGACCGATGAGGCCTCACGCAAGCGCCTGCGCGCCCTGGATGAGACCCTCGAGGTGCTGGCGCGCGAGCACGTGGACATGGAAGAGGTGTGGAAGTCCGAGAAGGCCGCGCTGCAGGGCGCCGCCCAGATCCGCGAGCAGATGGAAAAGGTGCGCCTGGAGCTGGATGGCGCGCGCCGCGCCGGCGACCTGGGCAAGATGGCCGAACTGCAGTACGGACGCATGCCGGAGCTGGAGAAGCGCCTGAATGAGGCCATTGCCGCGGAAGACCGCGACACGCAGCTGGTGCGCAACAAGGTCACCGAAGAGGAGATTGCGGAGGTCGTCTCCAAGTGGACCGGTATTCCGGTGAGCAGGATGCTCGAGGGCGAGAAGGAAAAACTGCTGCGCATGGAAAGCGAGCTGGACCGGCGCGTGGTCGGCCAGGACGACGCCGTGCGCATCGTCTCGGATGCCATTCGCCGCTCGCGCGCCGGATTGTCCGACCCGCGCCGCCCCAACGGTTCCTTCCTGTTCCTGGGGCCCACCGGCGTCGGCAAGACCGAACTGTGCAAGGCGCTCGCCGATTTCCTGTTCGACACCGAGGAGGCCATGATCCGCATCGACATGTCCGAGTTCATGGAGAAGCACTCGGTCGCGCGCCTGATCGGGGCACCTCCGGGCTATGTGGGGTACGAGGAGGGCGGCTATCTGACCGAGGCCGTGCGCCGCCGCCCCTATGCGGTGATCCTGCTGGATGAGGTCGAGAAGGCCCATCCTGATGTCTTCAATGTGCTGCTGCAGGTACTGGATGACGGACGTCTCACCGACGGTCAGGGACGCACGGTGGATTTTCGCAATACCGTGATCATCATGACCTCGAACCTCGGGTCCCAGGTGATCCAGGAATATTCGGGTGAGAAGAACTATTCGCGCATGCGCAGCGCCGTCATGGAAATCGTGCAGCAGTCGTTCCGGCCGGAGTTCATCAACCGCATCGACGACATTGTCGTGTTCCATCCGCTGGGCACCGAGCAGATCCGCAAGATCGTCGACATCCAGCTGGTATACCTGCGCAAGCGGCTGCAGGAGCGCAACATGGACCTGGTGCTCGATGAGAGTGCGCGCGACCTGATGGCTGAGGCCGGGTTCGACCCTGTCTACGGCGCTCGCCCTTTGAAGCGCGCCATCCAGCAGCAGATCGAGAACCCCCTGGCGCAGCATATCCTGCGGGGCGACTTCTCCCCGGGGGACAGCGTCCGGGTCGGTGTTCGGGACGGCCGCCTCACCTTCACCCGGTCGGTCGAGAAGGCGGCTTAGCCTGTATACTTGGCCCCATGCCTTTCTACGAATACGAGTGCTCCAGCTGCAAGTTCTATACGGAACTGATGCAGAAGATCAGCGACCCGCCGCTCAAGAAGTGCCCTTCCTGCGGCAAGGCCACCATGAAGAAGCTGATCTCGGCGCCCGTGTTCCGCCTCAAGGGCGGCGGTTGGTACGAAACGGATTTCAAATCCGACAAGGAATCCAAGCGCAACCTGGCCGGCGCGGAGGAAGCCCCGGAGAGCAAGGCCAAGGAAGTAACCCCGGCTGCGGACGCCAAGGCACCCGAGAGCAAGGCGGCTGACAGCAAGCCGCAGAGCAAGCCGGCGGAAACCGCCTCATCCAGCGCCTCGAAGACCGCGCATCCCGCCAAGGCCGCCAAACCCGCCGCCAGGGCGGCGCGCCGGCCGGCGGCCAGGCCCAAAGCGAAAGCCAAGGTCAGCAAGCGCCGTGGCCGATGAGCCGCGAGTCGCGAAACCCGCCAAGCGCCCCATAAGTCTGCGCCGGCTGCTGGTGGCCGGCACGCTGGTGTGGTTGCCCATCATTGCAACCATCTGGGTCGTCAGGTTTTTCGTGGGCCTGATGGACCAAACCCTGGTGCTGCTGCCCGATCGCTACCAACCCCAGACCCTGTTGGGCTTTCATCTGCCGGGCCTGGGCGTGATTTTCGCCTTCGTCGTGGTGCTGCTGACCGGCCTTCTGGTCACCAACCTCATCGGTCGGCAGCTGGTGGGCTACTGGGAGGAGCTGATGCAGCGCATCCCCCTGGTGCGGTCGGTCTACGGGGGCGTGCGCAGTTTCACGGAAAGCGTGCTGACTTCCAGCAATTCCTTCCGGCAGGTCGTGGCCGTGGAGTTTCCCCGCCCCGGGATCTGGAGCATCGGCTTCGTGACCGCCGAGGATGTGGCCGAGGTCAGTCGCCGCACCGGTGAGCAATTGAGCTGCGTCTTTGTGTCCACGGCGCCCAATCCAACCTCCGGCTTCATGCTGCTGGTGCCCAGGAGCCAGCTGATTGCGCTGGAGATGTCGGTGGACGCGGCCATGAAGATGATCGTCACCTGCGGGGTGGTGCTGCCGGAGCCGCCGGTTGCTCATTTGCCGCACGGTCCGTAACATCCGGCGCCCTATGCGCACTCATTACTGCGGAATTGTCGACGAAAAGCTCACTGGGCAGCAGGTGACCGTCGCCGGTTGGGTTCATCGGCGCCGCGACCATGGAGGCGTGATTTTCGTCGATCTGCGCGACCGTGAGGGTCTGCTGCAGGTGGTGTTCGACCCGGATCTGGAGCGGGTGTTCGGCGAAGCCGAGCGCCTGCGCAGTGAATTCGTCATCCAGGTGCACGGCACAGTGCGCTCGCGCCCCGCCGGCACGGTCAATGCCAATCTTAAGTCCGGACAGGTTGAGCTGCTGGCGCGTGAGCTGACGGTGCTCAACCGCTCCGAGCCACTGCCCTTCCAGCTGGATGAACATGTCAGCGAGGAAGTGCGGCTCAAGTATCGCTACCTGGATCTGCGACGCGAGGTAATGACCAAACGCCTGCGCCAGCGGCATCACATCACGCGCGCCATGCGCAGCTACCTGGACGCCAACGGCTTCATCGATCTTGAGACCCCGGTGCTGGGCAAGTCCACGCCCGAAGGCGCGCGCGATTATCTCGTGCCCAGCCGTACCCACGCCGGCAAGTTCTTCGCCCTGCCGCAGTCGCCGCAGATCTTCAAGCAGCTGCTGATGGTGGCGGGCTTCGACCGTTACTATCAGATCGTGCGCTGTTTCCGCGACGAGGACCTGCGCGCCGACCGCCAGCCCGAATTCACGCAGCTGGATATCGAAACCTCCTTCCTGACCCAGGAAGACATCATGGTGTCGATGGAAGGGCTGTTGCGGCATTTGTTCAGCGAAGTGATGCAGGTGTCGCTGCCCAACCCCATACCGCGCATGACCTACGCCGAGGCGATGCGTCGCTACGCCTCCGACAAGCCGGATCTGCGCATCGCGCTGGAGCTGGTGGATGTGGCCGATCTGGTCAAGGACTGCAGCTTCAAGGTGTTCGCCGGCCCGGCCGGTGATCCCGCCGGTCGCGTGGCGGCGCTGTGCGTGCCGGGCGGTGGCGCCCTGACGCGCAAGGAAATCGATGACTACACCGCCTTCGTGGCGCGCTATGGCGCCAAGGGCCTGGCCTATGTGAAGGTCAATGACGTGGCCAAGGGCCGCGAGGGACTGCAGTCACCCATCATCAAGTTCCTGAGCGATGAGGCGGTGGCCGGCATCCTGGCGCGCACCGCGGCGCAGAACAACGCTCTGATTTTCTTTGGCGCCGACAGCGCCAAGATCGTCAACGATTCACTCGGCGCGCTGCGCCTGAAGGTGGGCCAGGACCTGAAGCTGGTGCAATCCGGCTGGCGTCCGCTGTGGGTCGTCGATTTCCCGATGTTCGAATGGGACGCGGAGGCCAGGCGCTGGGTGGCGATGCATCACCCGTTCACCTCGCCCCTGGATGAGGACCCGGTCGCGCTTGCCGCCAATCCCGGCGCGGCGCTGGCCAAGGCCTACGACATCGTTCTGAATGGCTCTGAGATCGGCGGCGGCTCGGTGCGTATTCATCGCCAGGAGCTGCAGTCGGCGGTGTTCGAACTGCTGGGTATCGGCGCCGAGGCCGCGCAGCAGAAGTTCGGCTTTCTGCTGGACGCCCTGAAGTTCGGCGCGCCCCCTCATGGCGGCATCGCCTTCGGCCTGGATCGCCTGGCCATGCTGATGGCCGGCGCCGACAGCATCCGCGATGTGATTGCCTTCCCCAAGACCCAGACGGCCGCGGATCAGATGACCGATGCGCCCTCGGAGGTCAGCGAGCAGCAGCTGCGCGAGCTGCATATCCGGGTACGCACGCCGCCCCCCAGCGCCTAGTCCCGCTCATGACTTGAGCAGCGCCCGCAGCCGGTACAGTGCCTCAAGGGCCGCCTTGGGCGACAGTTCATCCGGGTTGATCCCCGCCAGCGCGGTGCTCAGCGCCGGCCCCGGGTCAGCCGCGGGCGGCGCCAGCGGCAACTCGCCCTGAGGGCTCGCCGGTCGGCGCCGGTCGCGCTGCTGTTCCAGCTCCAGCAGATATTGCCGCGCGCGCGCGATGACCTCGCGCGGCACGCCGGCCAGCTGCGCCACCTGCAGCCCATAGCTGCGATCCGCGGGACCTTCCTTGACGGCATGCAGGAACACGATGCCGTCGGCGTGTTCAGTGGCGTCAAGGTGGACGTTGACGCAGGCCTCCAGCTCCGTCGCCAGCATCGTGAGCTCGAAATAATGCGTCGCGAACAGGGTCATGGCGCGGGTACTGGTGGCGATGTGACGCGCGATCGCCCAGGCCAGCGACAGGCCATCGAAGGTGCTGGTGCCGCGGCCTATCTCGTCCATCAGGATCAGACTGCGGGCCGTGGCGTTGTTGAGGATGTTGGCCGCTTCGGTCATCTCGACCATGAAGGTGGAGCGGCCGCCGGCCAGATCGTCGGCGGCGCCGATGCGGGTGAAGATGCGATCCAGGGGCCCGATCACCGCCTGGTCCGCCGGCACGAAACTGCCCATGTGAGCGAGGATGGCGATCAGCGCGGTCTGGCGCATGTAGGTCGACTTGCCGCCCATGTTGGGGCCGGTGATGACCAGCATGCGCCGTCGCTCGTCCAGATCCAGATCGTTGGGCACGAAGCTGCCCCCGTTGAGGAATTTCTCGACCACGGGATGGCGTCCGGCCTCGATATGCAGCCGCGGCTGGTGCACCAGCTCCGGCCGGACCCACTGCAGCGTAGCGGCGCGTTCGGCCAGGCTCGCCAGCGCATCAAGCTCGGCGATGGCCGCCGCGGTCGCCTGCAAAGTGCCCAGGCGCTCGATCAGCTGGCTGAGCACGCCGTCGTAGAGTTCGCGTTCGCGCGCCAGGGCGCGTTCGCGCGCGCTCAATACCTTGTCCTCGAAACTCTTCAGCTCCCCGGTGATGAAGCGCTCGGCGGATTTGACCGTCTGGCGACGCACATAGTCGGCGGGCACGCGCTCGGCGTCCTTGCGCGACACCTCGATGAAGAAACCCTGTACGCGGTTGAAGCCCAGTTTGAGGCCGGGAATGCCCGCGCGCTCACGCTCGCGCCGCTCCAGCTCCAGCAGAAAAGCGTCCGTGTGGGTGGCGATATGGCGCAGCTCGTCCAGTTCGGCATCGAAGCCCACCGCGATCACATCCCCTTCGCGCAGCAGTGCCGGCGGTTCCGGCGCGATGGCCTGGGACAGTAAGCGCTGTACGTCCTCATGCTGGGCCGTGCCGCGCAGCAGGGCGCTGAGCAGGGGTGAGTCGGCGGCCGGAGCGGCGGCCGCTGCCGCCAGATCGGGCAACAGGCCGATGGCGCTGCGCAGCTGGGCCAGATCCCGCGGGCGCGCCGAACGCAGGGCCACGCGCGCCAGGATGCGCTCGACATCGCCGATGCCCGCCAGCGGCCGGCGCAGGGATTCGAAACGGCGTCGATCGATGAGCGCCGCAATGGCCTGGTAACGCTGCCGCAACTGGGCCTGATCGGTGAGCGTGCGATTCAGCCAGCGTCGCAGCTGACGCGAACCCATGGGTGTGACGCAGCGGTCGATGAGCGCAAACAGCGTGGCCTCGGGATTGCCCGAGAGGCTGCTATCCAGTTCCAGGTTGCGGCGGGTCGCCGCATCGAGCATCAGCGCATCGCCGCGATGTTCCACGTTGAGCGCGCGGATATGCGGCACGGCGGCCTTCTGGGTTTCACGCACATATTGGAGCAGGGCGCCCGCCGCGCGGATGGCGAGGGAGTCGCCGCTGAGGCCGAAGCCCTGCAGGTCGAGCGTGCCCAGCTGCTGGTTGAGCGCGCGTGCGCAGGTCTCGGCATCGAAGTGCCAGGGCGGTCGGGCGCGCAGTGAGGTGCCCGGCCGCTCGAGATGGCCGCGAGCGGCGTCCTCGCTGAACAGTAATTCAGCGGGTCGCAGCCGTTCCAGCTCACCGGCCAGAGCCT
>DATHMK010000017.1:0-2054 GCA_035487155.1 Steroidobacteraceae bacterium | reverse complement strand
GCACATAGTTCGCGGAACGGCTTACTATCCTGCCGGATGCTGCCGCTACTCGCCATCATTGCGTTCACCGACGAGCACCCACTACTCGCGATCTCCTTCGAACCCGACCCGTTCAACTGAACGCCGGCTTTCTCAACGGGCCATTAGTCCTACTGCGTCACTCATTCTGCTTGACCGACCGCTGACGCATCTGTCCGCAGCAAGGACATCGTGGCAGAGCCTGCGCCAAAGTCCGCGCCAAGCGGATACGCAATGTTGCGATTGAGTTCGGCATGTGGCGTTGCGAACGCAGCGGCAGCTCCTCTGGGTCGGTAACTGGCGGGAACGGAAGATTGCGTGCGGCGCCAGGCACGGGGATGTCCTGAGGGGGGAATCGTCTCCTTCTCGGAGATCAGGAATCCGTAGGCTGCGACACAAAGAGTTGCATGATGGTGAAAGCCTCGCCAGCCGCGGCCTTCATAGTGACCGAGACCAACCTCCTGCTTGAGTTCGAGATAGTCGCGTTCGATCCGCCAGCGCATCTTGGCCCGATCGACCATGCGTTCGAGCGAAATGTCGGCCGCCAGCGTGCAGAGCCAGTAGTGGTCCGGTTCGGCATCACCCTCCGGCCACTCGACCAACAGCCACTCCTCTGGCGCGGGCTCGCTGCGCCTGGCGTCGTCATGTGCCGGGCGCACCCGCCATCGGGCGAACCGCGAGGTCAGTGGCGTGTTGCTACCGTCCCGCCATGTGATCTGCTGCCAGGCGTCAGCGGCAAGCTCCAGAGCCAGTGTCTTCGCCGACACCGGTTGATGCGTCGCGTCACGGCGCAGCCGCCTGCCGGGCCGGCCACGACCCGAACTGGGCGCCGGTGGCAACGCGGCCTCACCGGGCCGCCACACCATCGTGGTGGGCAGGATGCCGGCCACGTAGGTCAGCCCAAGTTCGCTGATCCCAGCTCGCAGTTTGCTGTCGTTGCCATAGGCCGGGTCCATCAGCACCGGGGCCGGAGGTACACCATCCGCCAGGGTCTGGCGCAGCTGCTGCAATGCGATCTCGGGCTTGGTCTGGAAGCGGACATCATCCGGTACGCCGGCGATGTCCCGCCGCGCCGCATCATCGGCCCACTCCTTCGGTAGATACAGCCGGTAGGCGACCGGTAGGCTCCCCTGATGAGTGGCGACCGACAGACTGACCGCCACTTGGCAGTTGTCCTGCTTGCCCAACTGCCCGCAATACTGCCGAGCCACGCCGACCGAGTGGCTGCCCTTCTTCGGAAAGCCGGTGTCGTCGATGATCCAGGCCTGGATCGGCTCCTCACGCGTGATCGACGGCAGCACCTGTTCGCGCACACGGCGCAGCATCGCCTGATCGGACCACGGCGCCTGAGCCACAAAGTGCAGCAGCGATTGGTGTTGCGCCGCGGTTCGCTCCGGCGCGGTCACCGCCGCCAGCGGTTCGACGCTCTTGCGGCCCTCCGCCGATAGCAGCCCGATACAGTAGTCCTCAAACGGCCTGACACGGTCGGCATGACCCAGCACGGATGCCAAACTTGCCGTGTACTCAGCGAACCGCGCTTGCGCGCCGGTTCCATCGTCAAGATCCATCCCACCCTCCCCGGACGGTTGAATCCCCATTGGTAACGGATCACACTCGTGTCGCTCCAAGCGAAATCTGCCGGTTGACTCACTGAATTTGCGACTCAGTAGGATTAGGATGCTGCCGATGAAGATGCTTGTTGCTATGGCTAGCCGTGAAACGACCGAAGGCGCGCGGAAAACAGTGAAGGTCGTTTTCCGGCGGAGACGATCAGTGAGCCTGAAACTTGCGGTGATCCCGCTGATCCTTGCATTGTTGGCATTGCCATCCGTCGCACAGACGCGTTGGGATTTGGTAACCCCTGATGAGGAAGCGAGCGACAAGGCAGCACCGCGGGTGCCCGGGCCGATTGACTTACCGGCCCCTCCCGAGATCGAGTTACTACGCCCTGATATCTCCTCACTAGTCAAGAATCCCGTGACGATCGAGGCACAGTTTCGGGCCGGCCCTGGCGCGTCCATCGACATGGGAAGCTT
>DATHMK010000016.1:0-82646 GCA_035487155.1 Steroidobacteraceae bacterium | reverse complement strand
ACATCCGCGGTCATGCGCGTCAACACCTGGTCGCGCTCCTTCAAGCGCAGCTTGCCGGCGAGCACCAATGGATTGAGCAGGATCTTCAGGTTCACCTCGACATCCGAGGTGTTGACGCCGGCGGAGTTGTCGATGAAGTCGGTGTTCAGGCGGCCGCCCTTGAGGGCATATTCGACCCGACCCAGCTGCGACAAACCCAGGTTGCCGCCTTCGCCCACGACCTTTGCGTGCAGCTCCGCGCCGTTGACCCGCAGTGCGTCGTTGGCACGGTCGCCGATCTGCGCATGGCTTTCGCTCGTGGCCTTCACGTAGGTGCCGATGCCACCGTTCCACAGCAGGTCCACGGGCATGGTGAGAATGGCGCGGATGATCTCCAGGGGCGTGGCACTGGCCACATCCAGACCCAGCAGTTCGCGCATCTGCGCCGAGAGCGTGATGGATTTCGCGCTGCGCGCGAAGACCCCGCCGCCGCGCGATATGAGTTTCTTCGAGTAGTCGTCCCAGGAGGAGCGGGGCAGCGCAAACAGCCGCGCACGTTCGGCGAAGCTTGCGGCGACATCCGGTGTGGGATCCACAAATATATGCCGGTGATCGAACGCCGCGAGCAGGCGGATGTGCCGTGACAGCAGCATGCCGTTGCCGAAGACATCTCCGGACATGTCACCGATGCCGCACACCGAGAAGTCCTCGGCCTGGATGTCGCGGCCGAGCTCGCGGAAGTGGCGCTTCACCGACTCCCAGGCGCCACGGGCCGTGATGCCCATCTGCTTGTGGTCGTAACCGGCCGAACCTCCGGAGGCAAAGGCATCCCCCAGCCAGAAGGAATATTCGGCGGACACCGCGTTGGCGATGTCGGAGAAACTGGCCGTGCCCTTGTCGGCGGCGACCACCAGATAGGGATCATCCGGATCGCGCCGTACCACCAGCGGCGGGGGCACGATGCCGTCATTGACGATGTTGTCGGTGAGGTCGAGCAGACCGCGCATGAAGGTCTGGTAGCAGTGGATGGCCTCGCGCTGGCGTTCCTCGGCGCTGCTCCCCTGCGGGCGCTTGATCACGAAGCCGCCCTTGGCGCCCATCGGTACGATCACGGTGTTCTTGACGTTCTGGGCCTTCATCAGCCCCAGTATTTCGGTGCGGAAGTCCTCGCGCCGGTCCGACCAGCGGATGCCCCCACGGGCCACCGGCGCCATGCGCAGATGAATGGCTTCGACCTCGGGGCTGTAGATGAAAACCTCGTACAGCGGACGGGGCAGCGGCAGCTCAGGGATCGCCTGGGAGTCCAGCTTGAACGACAGGCAGGGCCGGTTCATGCCATCGCGCTGCTGCCAGAAGTTGGTGCGCAGCATGGCTCGGACCACGTGCAGGAAAGCACGCAGGATCCGGTCCGCATCCAGGCTCGTCACGGCCTCAAGAGCGTGGGCAATGGACTCCTCCAGCGTCTCGGACTTCGCGCGCGCAGTGGCGGAGCGCGCCGGATTCATCCGCCGCTCAAACAGCTGGAACAGTTTGAGGGTGATGCCCGGATTGGCCTGCAGCACGCGCTCCATGTAGGCCTGGCTGAAGGGCAGGCCGGTCTGCAGCAGATAACGCCCGCAGGCCCGCAGCAGCATGATTTCGCGCACCGCCAGACCCGTCAGCGGCAGCAGGCGATTGAAGCCGTCATTCTCCGTGGTGCCGAACCAGACACTGGCGATGGCGTCGGTAAGCTTCGAGCCGAGTCTGCCGATGTCGAAGGGCGTTGCGTGCGCCAGTTCAAAATCCTGGATGCGTGCATGGGTGCCTTCTGGCCAGCGAATCTCATAGGGCTGCTCGGCGATGACGCGCAGACCGAAGTTCTCCATCACCGGCACCACGTCGGATATCGAGACCGCGGCGCCGCGGCGATACAGCGTCAGGTGCAATTGCGTGTCGGCTTCGCCGGCGGCGCGGTGCAGCCGCAGACGCATGGCGTCAGCCTCGGCTCCCAGGGCCACGAGCTCCGCGATATCCTCCAGCGCTGCGGCTGGGGTCACCTGTTCGGTGTAGGCGGCCGGAAACACCTGGGCAAAGCGCGTCCAAAGATCCAGGGCGGCGGCCTCGTCCATGGCGCCGGTCAAGGCATCGCGCAATCCGGCCTGCCAGGTCGAGGCGGCGCGGGCCAGGGCGCGTTCGATCTTCGCCACATCCACCCGCGGCGGCGGGTCGGACCCCAGGCGCACCACGACATGCAGCCGGGCAAGCGTGGATTCGGAAAGCTGAACCTGCGTTTCCACGGTGGTCCCGCCGAGCGCGCTGCGCAGCACCGCTTCGATGCGCGCGCGCACCCGGCTGTCATAGCGGTCGCGGGGCACGTAGACCAGGCAGGAATAGAAGCGTCCGAAGGGATCACGACGCGCAAACAGCCGCACCTGCGCGCGCTCGTACAGGTTGACGATGCCGCGGACGCTGCGAATCAGTTCGGGGACGGTGGCCTGGAACAGATCATCGCGCGGGTAGGTCTCCAGCACGTGCGCCAGGGCCTTGGCATCGTGGCTGCCGGGCGGCGCACTGAAGGCGCCCATGACCGCGTTGATCTTGTCCTTCAGCAGTGGGACGGTACGTGGACTGCTCTCATAGGCCGAGGAGGTCCACAGTCCCAGGAACCGGTGTTCCCCCGTGACCCGGCCGCGCGCATCGAAGGTGCGCACCCCGACATAGTCCAGATAACTGCCACGGTGCACGGTGGCACGCGAATTCGCCTTGGTCACCAGCACCGCACGGGCGCTGCGCGCCTCGCGCCGCAGGGCCCCGCCGAGGACCGTCGGCGCGGCCGGACCGCTACCCGAACGCGCGGCTCGCAAGATGCCCAGGCCGGATTGGGTCTGCGGTACCAGCAGATCACGCCGCGCGCCGCGGCGCAGACGATAGCGACGATAGCCCAGGAAGGTAAAATGACCCTCCACCATCCACTCGATGAGCGCCTGGGCCTCGGTGGCATCCGCATCGCGGGGCACGCCGCTGGCCTGCAGGTCGAGTGAGGCGGCCCGCGCCTGCTGCAGCATGGGCTGCCAGTCAGCCACGGCCACCCGCACATCGGCGAGGGTCGCCGTCAGGGTGCTGATGATCTGCTGCAGCCGTTCGGCACTGATCTGCCGGTCCACTTCGAACAACTGCCACGACTCGCGGCGCCCACTTGCGGCAATTTCGGCGGACACCATCCGGCCGCTGCGATCGCGCCGCGTGTCGATGACTGGATGGATGATCAGATGCACGCCGACGCCGAGACTGCCGAATGCCAGCAGCAGGGAGTCCACCAGGAAGGGCATGTCATCGGTGACCACCGCAACCAGCGTGTGGGGGTTATCGACGGCCAGAATGGCGACCGTGGGGCGCCCGGCCGCCCGCTGCGCACCGACCTCACGATGCGCCATGGCAACGCGCGCCAGATAATCAGGATCGCGCGCCAGCAGGTCCTCCTGGGCGACCCCGCTGAAATAACGCGTGAGGAACGAGGTGGTATCAGCGTCGCCGGCGGTGCGCGCGGCGATGATGATGCGCTTGATGAGGCGAACCCGGGCCGCGGGTATCTCGGCTGACATGGCGCGCAGTATACGCCGGGCGGATCGCATTGGATCAGGGCCGATGCGGCTGCGAAAGATATTCAGGAGTCTGCATTTCTGTCAGGCGACTGAGCGTGCGCTGAAACTCAAATTGCAGCCGTTCACCCTGGTACAGCTGCAACAGCGGTGCGGCGGCGGTCACCACTAGGTTCACACGCCGGTCATAGAGTTCGTCCACGAGCGCGATGAAGCGACGGGCGGCGTCTTCATCCTGCGCCGTCAGCACCGGCACATGCGCAACCAGCACCGTGGGCCAGGTGCGCGCCACTTCGATGTAGTCCTCGGTGCTGCGCGGACCCTCGCAGATGGCCGCGAATTCGAACCAGATGGCCAGTGCAGCCTGTGCCATGGTCGCGATCGGCCGGCCGGCGATCTCGATCGCGCCGGGTTTTGCGCTGCCGCCATGGGTCAGGCCGCGAAACAGTCCCGCGAGCCGTGCCTCGGTGTCCGGGTTGGCGCTCAGCAGGTAGGTGCCCGCACGGGTGAGGCGGCGCAAGCGGTAGTCGGTACCGTTGTCCATGTGCAGCACCCGGGTATGGCGCTTAAGCAGTTCTATGGCCGCCAGGAACCGCTGGCGCTGCAGGCCGTCGCGGTACAGTTCATCCGGCGGCGAATTCGAGGTGGTCACCAACGTGACGCCGCGCGCGAACAGCGCGGCCAGCAGGGTGCCCAGTATCATGGCATCGGCGATGTCGCTGACGTAGAACTCATCGAAGCACAGCACCTCGACACCGGCGGCAATGCTGTCAGCGACGCGCTCGAGGGGTGCCTGGTGGCCCGCGTTCTGCTTCAGCCCCTGATGCACATCCTGCATGAAGCGATGGAAATGCCGGCGGCGTTTCTGGGCGAAGGGCAGGCTGGCATAGAACATATCCATCAGCCAGGTCTTGCCGCTGCCTACGGCGCCCCACAGGTACAGTCCGGGTTCCGGCGCTTGCGGCGCGCGTCGCAACAGCGCGCGCAGCAGCTGCAGACCCTTGCTGGCGGCGCGGTGCTGACGGATCAGGCGTTGGCGCAGTTGCGACAGCGCCGCAACGGCCGCCAGCTGCGCCGGGTCGGATTGGTAGCCGTTGTCACGCAGCTCCCGTCGGTAGAGCTCCGGCAGGCTCTCCCATTGTTCCAGCCTCATGCGTGACATCGACGCGTTACAGAGCCTGGTAGTTGGGCCCCGAACCGCCTTCCGGGGTGGTCCAGTCGATTACGCCGTACGGGTCCTTGATGTCGCAGGCCTTGCAATGGACACAGTTGGCGGCGTTGATCTGCAGCCGGCGGCCGCCCTGGCCATCATCGACCATCTCATAGACATTGGCGGGGCAGAAGCGCTGGCAGGGATTGCCGAACTCCTTGGCGCAGCGATCCGCACACAGCGAAGGGTCGCGAACCTTCAGGTGCACGGGCTGCGACTCCTCATGGGTGGTCGCGGCGAAGAACACCGACGCCAGCCGGTCGCGCGGCGGCAGCGTACGATCGCCCCAGTGGCGTTCCACGGGCTGCTGTTCCTGCAGCGTATGCAGCTGTTCGTAGTCCGGACGGTGTTTCAGAGTCCAGGGTAAGTGGCCGCCGGTCACCGTCTCCAGGGCTGCATTGGCCAGGCCCATCCACAGACCGGCCTTGAAACCCGGCTTGATATTGCGGACCTTCTTGAGCTCCTGGCCACCGGGTGATTGACGCCAGCGCGCCTCGAAGCCCTGCAGTGACCCGGTCTGCACGTACTCTTCGGCAGCCAGCACGCCCGAACGGATGGCCTGATGCACGCCCTTGATCTTCGGCACGTTGACGCCACCGGCGGTATCACCGATGAGCACCGCACCCGGCATCGCCAGTTGCGGAATCGACTGCCAGCCCCCTGCCGCGATGCTGCGCGCGCCGGCGGCGAGAATCTCCCCGCCTTCGAGCAACGGCCTGATGCTGGGATGGTTCTTGAATTGCTGGAAGGCCTCGAAGGGCATGAAGTTCGGATCCGGGTAGTCCAGTCCCGCAACGAAGCCTACATACACACGGTCCTGGTCCAGGTGATAGATGAAGCTGCCGCCATAGGTGGCCGAATCCAGCGGCCACCCGACGCTGTGCTGGATCAATCCGGTCTCGACACGTCCCTTAGGGACCTGCCATAGCTCCTTCATTCCCAGACCGTAGGTCTGCGGCCCGGACCTGGCATCCAGCCCGAATTGTTTGGTGAGCACCTTCGCCAGGCTGCCGCGGCAGCCTTCGGCGATGAAGGTGAGCGGCGCGCGAATTTCCGGGCCGGCTGAGTAGTTGGGGCCCGGTTCGCCGGATCTGGTAAGTCCCATGTCACCGATCTGCACGCCGGCGACCGCGCCGTGTTCGTCAAACAGCGGTGCGGCGGCGGCAAAGCCTGCAAATACATCCACGCCCAGATTTTCCGCCTGCTGGCCCAGCCACGCCGTCAGCAGTCCCAGCGAGACAATGAAATTGCCATGATTGTTCAGATGCGGGCGCGTGGGCAGGCTGATGCTGCCGGTGCGGGTCAGCAGCCGGAACTCATCGCGTTTGGCTGCTATGCAGATTCCGGGCGGGCTCTTGCGCCATTCGGGCAGAAGGGCATCCAGCGGCCCCGGCTCGATGACCGCGCCGGACAGGGAGTGCGCGCCAATGCTGGCGCCTTTCTCCAGCACGCAAAGACTGATGTCGGGCTTGAGTTGCTTGAGGCGGATGGCGCAGGCCAGCCCCGCCGGACCCGCGCCGACAATCACCGCCTCATATTCGAGAACGTCTCTGCTCATGCCGCAATTGTAGCGGTCTTATTTGGGTTGCATGCGAATGGCGCCATCCAGGCGGATGGTGGTGCCGTTGAGCATCGGGTTGGTGATGATGCTGGCGGCCAGGGCCGCGAATTCTGCCGGTTTCCCGAGGCGGGATGGAAACGGGATCTGCTTTCCCAGGGAGTCCTGCACTTCAGGGGGCAGGCCGCCGACCATGGGCGTCAGGAAGATACCGGGCGCGATGGCGACACAGCGGATGCCGAACATGGCGAGCTCGCGCGCAATCGGCAGCGTCATCGCGGCCACGGCCGCCTTGGTGGCCGTGTAGGCCGACTGGCCGATCTGGCCTTCAAACGCGGCCACGGAGGAGGTATGGATCAGAACTCCGCGCTCGCCATCGGGCCCGGGCAGGTTGTTCTGCATGATGACCGCGGCGGCGCGATCGCACATGAAGGTGCCGACGAGATTGATCTGGATGGTGCGCGTGAACTGCTCCACCGGCATGGGGCCATTGCGGCCAAGGATGCGTCCGGCGGTGCCGATGCCGGCGCAGTTCACCACGACATTCAGTCCACCCATCGCGGCCGCTGCGCTGCGCATGGCGGCGTCGATGCTGGCCTCCGAGCTCACGTCGCAGTGCTGGAAGGTGGTGGCGCCGCCCAGGGACTGCGCGGCCTTCTGGCCCTGCGCGTCCTGGATGTCCAGGAGCGTGACCTTGCCGCCCTGGGCGCTCAAAAGCGCGGCGGTCGCAAGGCCTAAGCCGGAAGCGCCCCCGGTGATGACTGCACGCACCTCATTCAGTTCCATTCAGGCGGCCTCCCGGTCCGGTTCCTGCAATCTTCCCAGTATGGCATTGCGCGCCTGACGGCACAGCGTCGCCACATCTTCACTGCCAGCGACTGTCATGACCGGGTCCAGAATCTCGATCCGCAGGCGCGTGGGTTGCGGCAGTCCGCCGCGCGGGGACAGTGCCACACGCGAACCATGAATGATCGCCGGCACCACGGGGCAACCGGCTCGCTGTGCGGTGGCGAAGGCGCCGAAGTGGAACTTCAGCAAGCCCGGTTCTTCGCTGAACGTACCTTCGGGAAAAAACACGATGGAATGACCACTCGCGGCACTGCGCATGACGCGGCGGGCGTCCCTGGTGGTCTGCGCGGCGCCATCGCGCGCCATGAACTGCGATCCGATCCGGCTTAGCAGGAAGCCCGCCAGTGGCACGGTCGCCATTTCGCGCTTGATGACGAACCCGAAGCGCGGCGGCAGTGCCGCCGTGAACGCGACGCCATCCAGGTAGCTGGCGTGATTGGACACCAGCACGCAGGGGCCCTCCGGCAGGCGCTCCAGCCCTTCGACGGTAAGGGGCATGCCGGCCAGGTGCAGAAAGGACCGGGAGGTGACCCGCGCCAGGGCGCGGCGGCGCCTGAGACCAGGCAGCAGAATCATGACGACCAGGGCGAGCAGCCCCAGGGTGGTGAACAGCACCGCCACGTACAGCGCATACAGAGATTTGGCAATCAGTCGCATCTAAGTCGTAAGCGTAGGAGTTCAGAGGGTTTTTTGGGCGGTCTCGCTGCCGGTCTAGTCTGAATCAGCCGCCGCCAGATTGTGTGAACTGGTTCTCTTTATGTAATGCGGCATGAATACTTGTGATAATGGTCACTCCGGATCGGCGTCGCGCGTCCGCATACTCCACCCAGACGCCGAAAAGCGCCCGGGCTACGGAAGCCGCCAGGGGTCGCTGCCGGCCAGCATCGACGTTCCAAGTGAGGCCGATCTTGTCCAAGCACGCTACAGCTCTTGCGGCGAACGCGCCAGAACCGGCAGATCCGGCCGTGGCACGCTTCCTCGATGCCGTCTGGATGGAACGCGGTCTGTCATCCAACACCCTGGCCGCCTATCGCGCCGACCTCACCGCCCTGTCGCGGTGGCTGGGCGAGCGCAGCATCCAGATGTCCCGGACCACCAAGTCCGATCTTCAGGATTTCATTGCCGCCCGCGTCGAGCACGGCGCCCGGCCGCGCTCCACGGCGCGGCAGTTGTCGAGCTTTCGCCGCTTTTTCCGCTACCTGGTGCGTGAAGGCGTCATCCGTGATGACCCCACCGCCCAGATCGCCATGCCGAAGATTGGCCGCTCCCTGCCGAAGTCGCTGACGGAGGAAGAGGTCGAATCGCTGCTGGGTGCCCCGGCGGTGGGCGATCCGCTGGGCAACCGTGATCGCACCATGCTCGAGGTTCTGTACGCCACCGGCCTGCGCGTTTCGGAGCTGGTGAACCTGCGCTATTCCCAGGTGAATCTGAATCAGGGCGTCATCCGCATCATGGGCAAGGGCAACCGCGAGCGGCTGATTCCGCTGGGCGAAGAGGCCGTGCGCTGGCTCAACGAATTTGCACGCGCGGCCCGCGGGGAAATCCTGCTGGAGCGCCAGACCGATTACCTGTTTCCGACCCGTCGCGGGGATCGCATGACCCGGCAGGCCTTCTGGCACATCATCAAGCGTTATGCCCGCAAGGCCGGCGTCGACCGTGATCTTTCGCCTCACACCTTGCGTCATGCCTTTGCCACGCATCTGTTGAATCATGGCGCGGACCTGCGCGTCGTGCAGATGCTGCTGGGTCACAGTGATCTGTCAACTACGCAGATCTACACGCACGTGGCGCGCGAGCGCATGAAGGAACTGCATCAGCAGCACCATCCGCGCGGCTGATTCCCTAGGCTGACCCCCGCCTCTGCTAATATCGGTGTAACCGGGGCACTCCCCCGTAGAGGCCGAAATCCATGTCATTGCGCAGCCGGGCCCTGATGCTGATGGCGACGCTCCTTGCAGCGCCGCTAATGTCCGTGGCCACTCCCACCACCACGCCGACGCCCACGCCAGCCGCCAGTCCCACGACCAGTGCGCCGGCCATGACCGCCGCGGATCCCAGAGTTGCCATAGCGGCAAAGATGCAGGGCGTGAAGGCCGAGGATCTGCACGCCACTCCGATTCCAGGCATCTACGAACTGCTGCGTGGCGGGGATGCCGCCTATGTCTCCACCGATGGCAAGTACGCCATCATTGGCGATCTCTACGAGACGGGCAGCAACAAGGATCTCACCGAGAACCGGCGCCGCGACCTGCGCCTGAAGATGCTGGCTGAAATTCCCGAAGCGCAGATGGTGGTCTTCGGGCCGCTGAACGCCAAGCACACCATTACGGTGTTCACCGATATGGACTGCGCGTACTGCCGCAAGCTGCACAGCCAGATCAGCGACTACAACCGCCTGGGTATCAAGGTCCGCTACATCGCCTACCCGCGCTCCGGGCCAAACACCTCATCCTGGACCAAGGCCGAGCAGGTGTGGTGCGCGGCTGACCGCAATAGCGCGCTGACCGAAGCGAAACTGGGCAAGACCCTGCCCAACAAGATCTGTCCGGACAACCCGGTTGCAAAGGAATACGAGCTGGGTCAGCAGTTCAACCTGCAGGGCACCCCGACCCTCATCCTGGGCAATGGCGAGATGGTGGGGGGCTATCTGCCGCCCCAGGAACTGGCCGACCAGTTGAAAGGGATCGACCGCTGATCGGTGGCGCGGGCGCTGGGCCCGGCGCCCACTAGCGTTCCAGCAGTTCGCGCTTCTCGGGCTTGCCTTCCCAGTCCTTGGCGTCGGGGGGTGCCGCCTTCTTCTCCGCAATCACCGGCCACTTCTTGGCCAGCTCCGCGTTGATGGCCTTGAAGGACTCCTGGCCCGCCGGTATCTCCTCTTCGGAGAAAATAGCCTCCACCGGGCACTCGGGCTCGCACAGGGTGCAGTCGATGCACTCATCGGGGTCGATCACGAGGAAATTCGGACCCTCATGGAAACAGTCCACCGGGCACACCTCCACGCAGTCGGTGTACTTGCACTTGATGCAGCTTTCAGTAACGACAAAGGTCATTGGCTATCCCCGACACAGATGACTTGCACGCGTAACCGACGCGTCCGAACCCGTTATTCTGCCATGCACTGCGCCGGTGCGTGAAGCCCGGTCACATCCGGGGGCGGCGCTCGGCGGTGGTGAAGTGGTGGTCTTCGCGCCCCGCCGCGCGGTCGGAAAAGTAGCGTTTCAGGGCAAATTCGACGCTGGGGAAGGCGATCTGCGACCATGGGATGTCACTTTCATGGAACAGCCCCACTTCCAGCGTTTCGGGCGCTATGCCGAACTCGGCCCGGGGCAGGATGGCGCGAAAGAAAATGTGCACCTGGTGGGCTTCCATGACATGCACCACCGCCAGCAGGGACCCGATTTGCACTGCCGCCTGGGCTTCCTCCAGCGACTCGCGGGCGGCGGCCTGCTGGATCGTCTCCCGGTTCTCCATGAAGCCGGCTGGAAGGGTCCAGTAGCCCAGGCGTGGTTCGATGGCACGTCGGCACAGCAGGATGCGGCCCTCATGGTCGGGCACGCAGCCGGCGATGATCCGCGGGTTCTGGTAGTGAATGGTGCCGCAATGGGTGCACACATGACGCGGCAGATGGTCGCCGGGCGGAATGCGCAGCTCGACGGGTTTGCCGCACTGGTCGCAGAAGTTCATGGCGCAGATATTCGCATGAGCCGCATCGGCACTGCACACCTGTTCCCGAGACAGCGGTAAGCTGCCAGCTTGCCCGAAGGCTCCACTCGGCACGAGGTTGCGAATGTCACTGAATATCTTGGAGATGGCGACCCGGATCCGTGCGCTGGGCGACCAGATCGTGCCGGCGGCGATCGAGGGTACCGCCAAGCTCTATGCCCCATTTCACGAGCGCGAGCCCTACCAGGGTGTGACCGTGAGTCGGGATCAGGCCTATGGCGCCGACCCGCGCCACCTGCTGGATGTATTTGAACCGCAGGCGGCCGGTGCACCCCGGCCGGTCCTGTTATTTGTGCACGGCGGCGGCTTCGTCGCCGGCGACAAGAGCCGACCCGGTTCACCCTACCAGGACAACGTGGCGCTGTGGGCGGTGCGCCACGGCATGGTGGGCGTCAACATGACCTACCGGCTGGCGCCCCAGCATCCCTGGCCGGCGGGTGCGATGGATGTGGGCGCGGCCGTGGCCTGGGTGCGCGCGCACATCGCCCGTCACGGGGGTGATCCGGCGCGCATCTACCTGATGGGAACCTCGGCGGGAGCGGCACACGCGGCTGCCTACGCGGTCAATGCCCGTTTTCATGCCGGAGATGATGCGGCGATCGCCGGCCTGATTCTGCTGTCGGGCCTGTACGACATGGTGACGGCCCCGGGTACGGATTTGAAGATCGCCTACTTCGGGCTCGATGAAGCCAACTATGCTGCGGGGTCAACGTTGCAGGGACTCAGCCGCAGCAAAGTTCCGCTGCTGCTGGTGCTGACAGAAATGGATCCTAAGGAATTCCAGCAGCAGACGCTGGTGCTGCTCGACGCCTATCTGAAGCACAACGGGCGCCTGCCATTCTTTGTGCACATGACGGGGCACAACCATCTGTCCTCCACCATGCATCTGAACACCCCGGATAGCCAGCTGGGTGAGCGCATCCAGGACTTCGTGGCCTTGAATCCCTAGTGCTGAACCATTTGGCAGCGTTCCGGTACCTACAGGGACTATGCTGCCGTCCCCAAAAACGATCGAGCTTGCGCTGACGCAGGCCACCGAGCGCTTTGCCTCCGAACTGGCCGAGCCTCAGGTGCACGCTCCCTCCTGGAGCGACTTTGAGTGGCAGATGGCCCGTGCCGCGGCGGTTCTGCACGGCGTGACGCCCCTGCTCGCGAGCACCTTGCGCTGGTCGGGGCCGGACAGTTGGCAATCGTTCGTCGCGCACCAGCACCAGCAGACCCTGCTCAGGCACCGGCGCATCGCGGCGGTACTGCAGCAGATTTCCGATCTCGCCGCTGGCCGGGGGCTGGCCCTGGTTGCGCTCAAGGGGGCAGCACTGCATGCCCTGGGCGTGTACTCACCCGGCGCGCGGCCCATGGCGGACATTGACCTGCTGGTGCGCCCAGTTGATGCCGGGCTAGCCGCTGAAGTACTGGCCGCGGCGGGCTATGTTGAGACCGCGGCGACCTGGAAGCATCAGGTATTCGAACCTGTACCGCTCGCCGGCGCTGCAAGCACCTGCGAAGCCGATGCCACGCTTCCCTTTGGTGAACACGAGGCGTATCCGGTCAAGGTTGAGCTGCATACGCGGATCATGGAGCGCCTGGCGGTCGCCGAACCTGACATCACCGCGCTGGTATTTCCCGAGCAAGCAAAGCCGGGGTGCAATCCTTATCGCTCCAGCAACGCCCTGCTGCTGCATCTGCTGCTACACGCCGCGGGAAATCTGTGCAATCGCTCAATGCGCCTCATGCACCTGCACGATATCGCACTGCTTGCCGCATCCATGAGTGCGCAACAGTGGGACCAGCTGCTGTGCATGAGCCCCTCTGCCAAGTCGTTCTGGTGGGCTTTTCCACCTCTAGAAATGCTCAATCGATACCAACCAGGATTGGTACCCCCCACCGTGCTCAATACCTTTCGGGTGGCCTGCCCCTGGTCCCTGCGGCGCCTGTGCCACCGCGCCAACCTCTCGCAGCTGTCTTTTATGTCAATCTCGATTCCCGCCTTTCCGCACATCGCCTGGTGTGCATCGCCGCGTGAGCGCCTGCACTATGTCCGGCAGCGCCTCGTGCCGGGGCCCGAACAGATGGCGGCGCGCAACGTCACCGCTGCCGAGAAATGGGCGACCCAGGACCCCTGGTCGCGTATGTCGCAGGGACGCCGCATGATCAAGTGGCTGTTTGCCCGGCCGCCGCGGCAGGCGACCATGTTTATCGTCGAGGCGGCCATGGGGAACCGGCGCGCCTGAACCTTCAGGGCCCGAGGTCCACGTCGCGGAACTCCTGTGCCACCTTGGGTTCCAGCGCCAACGCGGCCTGCAGGTCCGCAGCGCCGGACCGGTCGCCCTTCGCCAGTCGCGCCAGGCCGCGGGCATACGTCGCACGCGCCAGCCGCGGCTGCAGCTCCAGGGTGTCATTGAAATCCGCGATCGCCTTGTCGTACTGCTTACGGCGCAGCTGCACGATGCCGCGATTGAACAGCACCTGGGAGTTGCTCGAGACATGGCGTCGCACGGTGTTGCAATCCGCAAGCGCCGCATCCAGATCGATCCCCAGCATGCCGCGGACCAGACAGCGCTGACTCATGGCATCGTAGCGACGCTCATCGTTGGGATGCGCTGCGATCCAGCGATTCAGCAGCTCCAGTGCCCGCGGGTAACGGCCGGCGGCGGAATAAAGGCTGGCCTCCTCCAGAGGCAGTTCATAGCGTGCCGGCGCACTGGCCTCGGCGGCAGCGAAATCCGCACCGGCCTCATTGAAGTGGCCGGTGTGCAGGCGCAGCCGTCCCCGGAACATCAGCGCATCCGTGAAGGCCGGCTGCAGCCGCAGCGCTTCATCGGCATCGGCCAGCGCCGAGGGCACATCCTCGGCGCGCGCCCGCGCTTGGCCGCGGTGCAGGTGGTACAGGGCATTCCCCGGGTCGGCCTCGATCGCACGTCCGAAGTCGGCGATGGCCGCCGGCAGATCGCCGCGCGCCTCCGAGGCTTCCGCATGCCGATCGATATCGGCGGCATTTTCCACGCCAGTGGTGGCCGGCGCCGTGGGCCGGGAACTGGCCGCCGCCGTAGCGGCCCCTGAGGGCGCGCTGCGTGGACCGTTCAGATCAAAGACCGGACCGCCGTTGTAGGTGAAGAACAGCTTGCTGAGCCGGTAGGAGATGAAAACGTGATGGGACAGGAGGAAATCCGCACCCAGAAGCATGTCCACGCCCAGCGGCAACAGGCCCAGGTCGGCGATGCGCAGATGCGTATTCTGAACCTCCTCGGTGTCCAACTTGAACGCCTTGAACGGCGCGATCCAGGAGTCGCGCATGCCACTGCCGACGCCATAGCGGATGCCGCCGGGCGTGACTCCAGGACTTTGTGGGGTGATGCCGGCTCGATTTGCTGCGTGCAATGACAGCGCGGACAGGTCCGAGCCGGAATCAATCATCACGCCGATGTTGGAACCGTTCACCTGGCCGTAGCCAATGACCATGGGCGAGTGCTCATCGGTGCGACGGATGTCCAGTTCGCCGCCCTGTCCGAGGTTGGCCCAGTAGGCAAGATTCGCATGCTCGCAACTGGTGATCTTGAACAGACGTGCTCTGCCGTTCGCCAGATCGATTTCAATATCGCCCAGCCGCAGGAAGTCCTGGCCGAGGATTCCATCGATACCACCGTTGGACAATCGATCGCCGTAAACGAGCATCGCGACGCGTTTGAGCGTCTGGGAGCCGACGCCGAGTTCCTTCACCGTGGTCAGATCGGGCCGCGCGCTGCCGCCGACGCCCTCCATGACCAGGTAGGGCGGCGCCGGACCGACGCTCAGACCGGCTCGCTTGGCGGTCTCGGGTGACAGAACCGAGAAAGTCGAGCCGGTGTCCATCACCAGATGGGCTTCCATGCCGTTGAGTTTCACGGTGACCAGCGGCTTGGCGCCGGACATGGTAATGGGCAGGTCCAGGATCGCCTGCATCTTGCAGTCGGCTGCCGCATGGCTAGCGCGGGCGGCCAGGAACGCGGCGGTGCCGGCAATCACAAACTGGCGCAAACGCTCCATGAACGCGACCCTCGCGGCCTGCCAGGTGGCGCAATCTGAGCGGGATCTTAATGGATTGTGGCTGTCTTGAAACCTTACGCAAAGGATGAGATAGATAATGTCCCGCCCGCCGGCCACCCGGAGAACGCCATGAATGCCGTCGCCACCCGACTCAGGAGTCGCGAAGAGATCCTGCACGCACTCTACGAGGCGGCCGAACTCGAGCACAACCTGATGTGCACGTATCTGTATGCCGCCTTCAGCCTCAAGGACAGCGAGGTCGAGGGTCTGCGCCCGGAGGAGGTCGAGGCGGTACGCCGGTGGCGCACGGAGCTGATCAAGGTCTCAGTGGAGGAAATGGGACATCTCACGGCGGTATGGAACATTACCTCGGCGCTTGGCGGCACGCCGCGCTTTGGCCGCGGCAACTTTCCGCTCGAGCCCGGTAACCTTCCCGCCAGCGTCACGGTGCGCCTCTCGCCGTTCAATCAGGCGACGCTGCAGCATTTCATTTTCCTGGAACGCCCCAAGGGATCGACGGAGCCTGATGGCCAGGGCTTTGCCTACACGCATAACTACGGACGCGGCAACGCGCAGGCGCACATCACGCCCATGGGCATCAACTATGCGACCGTCGGCGATTTTTATGCCGAGCTTTCGATTGGCCTGCGCGCCCTGGTGGAGCGTGAGAGCGAGGATAACGCCTTCGACGGGGATCCGGCGCTGCAGCTTTCGCCCGCCGAGGTGGCCCTGCCGGCGGCGCAACGCGTCATCTGCCTGAAGACCGCGACTGCCGCCTTCGATGCCATCGTGGTGCAGGGCGAGGGCGCACGGGAGGATTCCACGGATTCTCACTACCAGCGCTTCAGCCGCATTCGCAATGACTTCGAGCGTCTGCTGGGCGCCAATCCGCAGTTCGTTCCGGCCTTTCCCGCCGCCAACAATCCCGTCCTGCGCGAGCCGCCGCGACCCGAGGGTCGGGTGTGGATCGAGAACCCCGAAGCCATTGCCGTGGTGGACCTTGCCAATGGTGCCTACGGACTCATGGTGCGACTGCTGGCCTATGCCTATTCGATTCGCGGACCGCAGCCTGAGAAGTCACTGGCGGTGGATCTGGCCGTCGGGCTCATGCGTGCCATTACCCCGCTCGCCGAGAAGGCTGCGCGCCTGCCGGCCGGACCGTCCAATCCCGGATGCAATGCAGGCATGTCGTTTATCTCCCTGCGTGATGCGGCGCCGCTGGCCGCCGGGCGCGCCGCCCGCCGTCTGTTCCTGGAGCGGCTGGAATGTTTCTCGCGCGCCGCGCAGGAACTGCGGCCGGCGGATGATCCGCGGATCCGCACGGCGGCAGCACAGCTGAGCTATTTGTATGCGCGGGCGGTGCGTGGCTTTGACATGAGCCAGAAACTCGCTGCGGCGCCCTCGGCCGTGGCCCCGGCGAAGCAGCCGGCGGTTGCAGATGACTCCGCGGCGGCACGCGCGGCGGCCTCGGGCAGCGCTATGACCTCCGTGGTCAATGGCATCGAGACCGTGCGTAGCGCCGACATCGAACTGCAGTTCGAGGGCCGGCGCTGCATCCATGCACGCTTCTGCGTGGTCGGTGCACCCAAGGTCTTTCTCGCCAACGTGAAGGGACCCTGGATCCATCCCGAGGCCATGCCGGTGGCAAGCGTGGTGGAGATTGCCCACCTGTGTCCCTCGGGGGCCATCCGCTATCAGCGGCGCGACGGTGGTCCGCAGGAGGCGGCGCCGCCGGTGAACCTCGCCACCGTGCGGGAGGCCGGTCCCTACGCCTTCCGCGCACCCCTGATCATCGACGGCGAGGCGCTGGGTTTTCGTGCCACGCTATGCCGTTGTGGCGCATCGCGGAACAAGCCGTTCTGCGATGGTTCGCATCGCGATGCGGGCTTCAACGCCAGCGGCGAGCCTCCCACGACGCAGGCCGATGCCATTCCCGAAGTCGATGGTCCACTGGCGATCGACCCGCAGCCGGATGGGCCTCTGGCGGTGCGCGGCAACCTGCAGATCATCAGCGGCACTGGCCGCGTCGTGGCACGCACCGTCACCGCGAACCTGTGTCGCTGCGGCGGCAGCGCCAGCAAACCCTTCTGTGATGGCACGCATGCCAGGATCGGCTTCCGCTCGGACCGTTAGCCTGCGCGCGGTGTGATCCGCAGGCTCAGTTCGTCCATCGGCAAGGGTCTGGCGAACAGCCAGCCCTGGGCGAATTGCACGCCGCGCTCGCTCAGGAACTGCGCCTGCGCCTCGGTCTCGACACCCTCGGCCACCATCTTCAGGTTCAGCGACTTTGCCATTTCAATGATATGCAGGGCGACCTGGCTCGTGGGTGTATCCAGATTCATGGTGTCGACGAAGGACTTGTCGATCTTCAGGAAGTCCAGCTCGATGCTTTCCAGGAAGGCGAGGCTGGAGTAACCCGTGCCGAAGTCGTCGACCGCAATTCGAATGCCTCCCGCGCGCAATGCCTGCACGATCTTATGCGCCGGATCGCGCCGGACGAGTCCGCGCTCGGTCACTTCGACAATCAGATTCCCCGCGGCCGCATGGGTTTGGCGCGCCAGCTGCAGCAGCATGGGGACAGTGCTCTGGGCATGCAGGTCGTCCGAGGAAATATTGATGGCAACATGGAACTCCGGGTGGCGCGTGAACAGATCCTCGATATCACGGGCCACCAGCTCCACGACGTGCTGGGTGATGCGCTGAATGATGCCGGCGTCCTCGGCCGCCTGGATGAAAAGGTCCGGACGGATCATTTCCCCGCCCGGGCGCCGCCAGCGCAGCAGCGCCTCCGCGCCCACCCAGTGACGGGTGCGCAGATCGACGATGGGCTGATAGAGCACGAAGAATTCCCTGCGCCGCAATGCGGTCCTGATGACCGCGGGCATCGCCAGCTGCAATCGCCCGAGGTACAGGGTGGCAATGGCCAGGACCAGGCCGGCCACTACACCCACGGGCAGCAATATCATCGAAGTGGCACGGGTCTGTGCGCGCATGTAGGAGACGGGCAGCGCGGCAATGGCACCGAGGTAGTAGCGATTGGAGCGCACGACGGCTACCACATAGCCGTGATCGACGAAGCGGGTGATGCTCTGACCGTGCGGCACAGCGCTCAGGTGCGCCCCGACCCAGCCCGGCTCGACGAACCCATGTGCGCCCATGATGCGCCCGTTCATGGTGGCAAAAATGGACAGCGAGGCATCGGTTTCGTTGGTGGCGGCATCAAGTGGCAGATCCTTGTTGATGATGGCGGCATAGCCTTCCGGGCTCTCCGTCACCAGGTAGGACGTCCCCGGATCGAACGGGAATCTGACATTGATCCGCACCTTCGTCTTCGACGGCGTGACCCAGTCCACCGGGCCCAGCGCCAGCCCACCGGCGTCGCGTCCCTGCGAGGAACACACCAGTCTGTCGTCCATCACGTAGCCGATCGCCTGCAGGTAACTGGAGGACAGATCGAAACGGCGCATGATCGCGATGTTTGAATCCGAACAGGGATCTTCGGAATGTGATTCCCCCAGCGCTTTGTCGGCCGCCAATATCTGATCCGAGGTGGTCTCAGAGCGATGCAGCACGTCCTTTGCGTAGTTGGTGACAACCCGCATCTCGGTGTCGCGCGCCTGGCGGTCCGCGAGATAGATGGCCAGCAGCACCGGTATGGCAATGGCCAGCAGCGCCGCGGCGAGCGTCACGGCGGTGGCGGTGGGCTTGTGCATCACGGATCCGGGCGGCATCTGTGACAGCCACATTAGGCGCACCGCGCCGTTTTCGCGAGGATTCGGCCTCGCAGTGCAGCATCCGTGCGCCGACTACGGCACGGGAACGATGAGTTCCGGGCCGTTGTTCTTGGGTGAATTGACCCGAGCACTGACCCGCCAGGCGACCATCAGATCGGCGGGGTAGGGCGTGAGGACGCCGTGAGCTTCTTCAGCTGAGCCGCGCAGCCACACCTCCTGAGCCGCACGCGACAGGATGGCCGGCATGCGGTGCGGGTTGTTGCCGGTGTTGTGAAGATCGTGCATGAGGGGGTTGGCCGGCATGGTGATGATGGTGCAGGACTCCACGACCGTACCATCGGCCTTGAGCGAACGGTCCCAGAGACTGGCAAAAGCGAACACCGCCTGATCAGCCAGGTGGATGTAGTACGGGGACTTGTTGCCCGCCTCATCCGTGTGCCATTCATAGAATCCCGATGCCAGTTGCAGGCAGCGTTGTCCGCGTTTCCACGGACCGCGATACGACGGTGAGCTCGTCACGGTCTCCAGGCGTGCGTTGGTGGTCAGGAATTTGCCCGGCTCACCCTTGGCAAAGAACGGAATCAGACCCCAGCGCAGCAGTTCACCCCGGCGCTGCTCCTCAATGCTGCGCACCACCGGGACCTGCTGGGTGGGGCAGACGTTGTAGTTGGTAAAGGGCAGGATCCAGCCCAGTTCGATCAGCTGCTGGAACTGCGCATCCTGCTGGTAGTGAAGTTCGTAGCGGTTGCACATGACTGCGCTGCAGAGTGCAGGGTTCTAGTTTACAAAAATGTATAGTGGCACGCCGCACGGCCCAGCCAGCGCAGATAGTTTAAAAAATAGTTAATCCTGCGCGGCCGAAATATCCCGCCCACGCGTGCGCGAGCGACGCCGCCGCGTTTGTGGCGGCCAACATTTCTGGAAGCAAATCAAGCACTGCGGAGGGTGCCCGTTGCGGCCCGCGTCACTTGCCATCAGCTGTGCAATTCCAATGGCGACCGGCAGGCGAACATTGAGTTGAACCCAAGATTCAGCTTGTCCGAATCGAATTTGGTCCACGCAACGATGCAGCGCTTCGCTGCTGTAACAAAAAAGAAACCTGGTCTCGTTAGGTTCCCGGTGACTTGCCTTTGCCCGGCAAAGTAATTGCGAACTGTAAACAATCACCTGGATTTTCCGGAAACCTCACGCATGCAAATCCGCACTGTGCGCCAGTCCTGCCCTGTTGGATGGGCGACATTCGTCCTGCTGTCATCGATCGCACCGTTTGCCATGGCAGATGACCAGCTACAGAGTCAGCAGGTGCCCACCGTGGTGGTCATCGGCCAGAAGGAGAGTGCGGATTCTGCCGCCGCCCAGGCACCGACCGTGACGCCGCTGGATGTGACCGAGCCCACCGTGGACATCAGCCAGTCCTTCATCCAAAACAATATGCCGCTGACCAGCAATTTCTCGGAAATCATCGGGCTCTCGCCCAGCGTGCAGTCGGTGTCACCCAACGGCCCCGGTCTGATGGAAAACCAGATCCTCAGCATCCGCGGATTCGTCGATGGGTATTACAACGTCACCTTCGACGGAATTCCCTTCCAGGACTCGAATGACTTCACGCACCACTCCACGTCCTACTTCATGGCCCACGACCTGGGTGGCGTGAACGTCAACTATGGCCCAGGCACCGCTGCCACGATCGGCAACGCCACCTTCTGCTGCAGCGTCGATAACCTTTCCAAGGCGCCGCTGGCAGACCCGACGCTTACGCCCTATGTGAGCTTCGGCAGCTGGCACTCGCAGCTGTTCGGGGCCGAGTTCGATACCGGCAAGATCGACAGATTCGACGGTGCGGCCGGGTACATCGATGCGCAAAGTTCCTCGACCGACGGCGAGCTGACCAACATGGGCCAGCAGCGCAAGAACGTCTTCGCCAAGTTCGCCGCCAGCGTGGCCCCCAATACGGTGCTGACCTTTGTCGCCATGTACAACCAGCTCCATCAGTACGTGGGACTGGGCGCAACGGCGGCGCAGATCGCCCAGTACGGTCCGACCTGGGGCCTGTCCAGCGATCCGACCAGCCAGGACTACTACGGCTACAACTACGATCAAATCCATACCGACTTCGAGTACGTCGGGCTGCAGTCGAAGCTGGGCGATTGGACCTTGGACAACAAGATCTACACTTACGCCTATTACCATACGGGACACAACGGAGAGGATCCGAATGGGGAGACTCCGAATGGCACCTACTGGGGAGCCAATGACGTGCCCGGACAGCTGCTCACCAACAACTATCGCTCCTGGGGCGATACCCTCAACGCGAAGTACCACCTGTTCTTCGGCGACTTGAAGGCCGGAATCTGGGTCGATCGGCAGTCCAATGAGCGCGCCTTGCCGGAAGTGGACGAGACTCTCGGGGAGGCCCTGAACCCCAACGGCGCGAACTGGGTGACCAACGGCGGCGCGTCAACTTACTTGACCAACGGCGGCGTCAATGCCCCCTGTCCCGCCAGCGCCGAGCCTGCCACTCCAGGCTCGACCATCACCCAGCCCACTGCTGCGGAGCTGCTGGGGGCCTACAGCTGCAACGGCGGGCGCCTGCTCAGCCAGAAGCTCATCACGCTGCAGCCGTACTTCATGGTGGACTGGAATGTGCTGCCCGGGCTCACGGTTTCACCGGGCGTGCGCTATGACCACTTCGAGCGCGAAGTCGACGCCATCGTAGACGTCGATAGCGCGCTCCCCGAGAGCTATGACAACACCTACTCGGCCACCCTGCCTTCGCTGCTGGCGCATTACGCCATCACCGACAACTGGGCGGCGTACGCACAGGCCGCGAAAGGCTTCATGGCACCCAACGAGAAATACTTCGACCACGGCACGACCACCGTGCCCGGCTCCACCAACCTCGAGCCGCAGGAAACCTGGAGCTACCAGGCTGGCACGACGTGGCAAAACCAGCGGCTTTCCGCCTCGGGCGATGTCTATTACATCCACTTCGGCAACGAGATCCTGTCCGAGAAATTCGGTCCTGACACCATCTACTTCAATGCCGGGGGCACCAACTACAAGGGTGTGGAGACGAATGCGACCTATTACCTGGGGATGGGACTGAGTCTGTACGCCAACGGCTCCATCAATCGCGCCAAGATCATTGAGAACGCCCAGACCAACTGCGCTACGGGAAGTTGCACGGGCGGACTGTGGGTGCCAAACGCGCCGAATGCCACGCTCGCCTACGGAGTGATCTATAACCAGTACGGCATCTATGCTTCGCTGCTCGACAAGCGAGTGGGCCACACTTACGGCGACGTGGGTGAGACCCAGCCGATCAGCTCCTACAGCACGCTGAACGGCGCCGTGGGTTATACCATCGGAGACAATGTTGTCTGGTTGAAGGGCGCCTCCCTCAAATTTCAAATCAGCAACCTGCTGAACAAGACGCCCGACATCGCACTGGCCGGTTACACGGTGTGGCTCGGTACACCGCTGTACTGGACGCTGCCGGAGCGCAGCTTCGACGTGACGCTGGAAGTGCCGCTGTAGCAGGCGCTGCGCGCATGGATTTTCCGCAGCCGTGCGAATAGGCTGCGGGAATGAGTTCCTGGGTCAGCATGGCCCCCACGGTAGTGGGGGCCTTCATGGCGTCGCTGGTGGAGTTTGTTGAGGCGCTGACCGTGGTGCTGGCGGTGGGAATCGTGCGCGGTTGGCGCAGTTCGCTGGCCGGCGCGGCTGCCGCGTTGCTGTTGCTACTCATCCTGGTCGCGATCTTCGGTCAGTCGCTGGCACGGATTCCGTTGCGGCTGCTGCAACTCCTGGTCGGGACACTTTTGCTGCTGTTCGGACTGCGGTGGCTGCGCAAGGCCATTCTCAGGTCGGCTGGCCTGCTCGCGCTCCATGACGAGTCGGCGAGCTTTGTGAATCAAACCGCCTCCCTGCAGACCTTCGGCGGGCCTGTCGCGGCATGGGACAGGGCGGCGGTCGCGACGTCATTCAAGATCGTGATGCTCGAAGGAATCGAGGTGGTGTTTATCATCATCGCTCTGGGTGCCGGCACTGGCCGCCTGCTGCCGGCATGTCTGGGCGCGGCCGCAGCACTCTTGACGGTGATTGCCCTGGGTATCGCGTTTGTGCGTCCGCTCGGGCGCATTCCGGAAAATACCTTGAAATTCGCCGTCGGAATCCTGTTAGCCGCGTTTGGTACCTTCTGGGTCGCTGAGGGCATGCACTTGAGGTGGCCTCACGCCGATTGGTCCGTACTGGTGCTGATCGGTGGCTACTTTGCCGTGGCGCAGGCTTTGGTTGTACTGTGCCGTTCTCGAGCCCTGCCCGCGGGTCAGCACGGCAAACCGACGCCCACCAAGCACAGCCCGCTGGCGCGCGCTCTGCAGGAGATCATCGGGCTGTTCGTCGATGATGGCGCCATGGCGCTGGGCATCCTCATTTGGGTCGCGCTCATGGGCGTGATCCTCGGCAGCCTCCCATTGCCGATGCCGGCACTGGACATACTCTTCTTTGTCGGCCTCGCCGCGTTGCTGGCCTACGGCGTAGTTCGTGGCCGGACCCAAGGGCAGAGGCCAATCCAGATTTGAGAGATTGCGAGATCGTGGATGGTGCCCGAGGTCGGAGTCGAACCGACACGCTTTTAAGGGCGGCGGATTTTGAGTCCGCTGCGTCTACCAATTCCGCCACTCGGGCCGTGAGGGGGTGCCGGGCGCCATCCTAGACGATTCGGCATTCCGGTCACAACGCCGGCGGATGCAACCTTTTGGCGGGATGGCGCATCTTATTGCTTAGGTGACAAGACTTGCCGAAATCCGGGTGGCGGAGGGGGTGCTGGCGCGCGCGCGGGCGGGCGATCCTGGCGCGCAGGCCCAGCTCTATGCACTGCTGGCGCCCGGGGTGTTCGCCCTGATCCGCAGGATTGTGGGCGTTCGGGCGGTGGCCGAGGATGTGTTTCAGGACAGTATGATCATGGTGTTCGAGCAGCTGGACCGGTATCGGCAGGAGGCGCCGGTGGGGGCCTGGGCCGCCAAGATCGCACTGTCTCGCAGCCTGATGTTCCTGCGCTCGCCCTGGCATCGCGCCAGGCTGAGCTTCGGCTCCCACGCCGACGCCGAGGCGCTGCCGGCGCCGGCAAACCTGTCGCTGCCAGGGCCGGATGCCGAGGCCTTCGACATGGAGCGGGCCCTGGCGAGCCTGACGCCCACGGCGCGCGCCGTGGTGTGGCTTTTTGAAGTCGAGGGCTGGTCGCACGAGGAGATTGCCCGGGAATTCGGGCGGACAGTAAGCTTTTCAAAATCCCAACTGGCTCGCGCCCATGTGCGGCTGCGGGCCTGGTTCGAACCCGAGGCATCCCATACATGCGCGCCGACCTAGAGAGCAAGACCGATCCGGCGGCGCTGGACCCGCAGCTGCTGCAGCGCCTGCGCGACTTGCCGGATGCGGCGGCGCCACCGTATGGATTCTCCGAGTTCTCGCATCGTCACGCGCGGCGGCGGGTGCGCGCAACGCAGCGGCCGCTGCGGCTGATGGCGGCCGCGCTGGCGGTGGTGATCGGCGGATGGCTGCTGCGTCATGGCCTGGGCTCCCTCATCGCCGTGGATTCGACGCTTTCGGATGTGCCGGTGACACAGCTGGCGGCCCCCGCTGATGGGCCGTATGGTCCACCGCCGCTGGGCGCGCACTCACCGGTGCTGTTGCCCACCGCGAACGCGGAGAGCTGGCTGAAGGCGCATCCGCAACGCGCCCTGATCCGCGTGCCGGCGCAAATGGCGGTGACGGCGCTGGAAGACCAGATCGCCACCATGGACGACCAGCTCAACGCGGTGCGCCTGTCGCAGGCGCCGGCGCCGCAGCTGGCGGTGTTGCAGCGTGATCGGGCGCAACTGGTCGAATCCCTGGCCCAGGTGCGATATGCGCAGAACCTGGTGTCAGGTTTGCCCTGAACCTCAAGTTACGGCCTGCAAATTGCAAGGTGAACATCATGTCCAAGCTTTCAACATTGGTTCTAGCCGGGTTGCTGGTGGGCGCCAACGCGCGGGCGGCCGATACCGCTCCTGCCACCGCCACTGCCGCCGCGCCAGCCACGGCGGCGAGTACTGCGCCCAGTGCCGATCTGGAGGCGCAGCTGGCGGCGGCGCGTCAGAAGCTGGAGGCGGCGGCGCGCGATGTGGCGCAGCTGTCATCACAGCTGGGGCAGTCCGCGATAGTGCGCATGCAGCGCCTGCGCGCGCGCGCGGTACTGGGCTTGCAGTTGCAGACCGAGCCGTCCGCCAAGGAACAGGGGGCCACGGTCATCGGGGTCAGTCCCGAAGGCCCCGCGGCCGAGGCTGGAGTCGCCACCGGCGATGTCATAGTGGCCATCAACGGCGAGGCGACGACCGGTCCGAATGCGCCGCGTGAGGTGGTAGACCGCATGGGCAATGTGAAGCCGGATAGCAAGGTCACCCTAAAAGTACTGCGTGATGGCAAGGTCAAGGAGTTTCAGGTGACCCCGCGCGCCAGCTTCGCGGCCTTCATTCCGCCATTCAACGGCCAGGAGCTGGAGTTCAACTGGAACGGCCCCGGCGGTGGCGCGAGCTTCGAGGGCATGGAGCTGGCGGATCTGTCACCCGCCCTGGGTCAGTACTTCGGTACCAGCCAGGGCGTGCTGGTGGTGCGCGTGCCTCATGAGGGGGATTTCCTGAAGCTACAGGATGGTGATGTGATCCAGAGCATCGACGGCCGGGTTCCTGAGAACGGCTCGCATGCCACTCGGATCCTGCGTTCCTACCAGCCCGGCGAAAAAGTCCACCTGAAGATCCTGCGTCAGAAGAAGTCCTTGGAACTGGAGGGGACGCTGCCGGAACGCCGGCGCGGGCCGCGCGGCCCCGGCGATCGGGGTCCGGGACCGGGTGAGCGGCCGCCGGTTGATCATCCGCCCACCGATCAGGATTGATACCATGCCTCGGTGGAGTTATCCGACTTTGCCTATGAACTGCCTGCCGAACTGATCGCGCAGGCTCCGCTTCCCGAGCGCTCAGCGAGCCGCTTGCTGGTCCTGGACCCGCAATCAGGCCCGCTGGACCGCTCCATCAGGGACTTGCCGGCGCTGCTCAATGCGGGGGATCTGCTGGTTTTCAACGACACGCGTGTCATCGCCGCGCGCGTCATGGGGACCAAACCAACCGGCGGACGGGTGGAGATCTTCCTGGAGCGCATCCTGGATGACGGCACCGCGCTGGTGCAGTTGCGCGCCGCCAAACCCATTCGCCCCGGCGTGCAGATCACGACCGCCGGTGGGGAGGTGCAGATCCTGGAACAGCATCAGGACCTGTGGCAGGTGCGCACGCCGGGCACCGCGCTGGAATTCTTCGAGGCCCATGGCGCCGTGCCGCTGCCGCCCTATATCCAGCGTGCCGCCGTGGCCGAGGATCGCGAACGGTATCAGAGCATTTTCGCCCGCGATCCCGGGGCCGTTGCCGCACCCACCGCCAGCCTGCACTTCGATTCCGCACTGGTGGCGGCACTGGAGGCGCGGGGCGTGCGTCGCACCTGCGTCACCTTGCATGTCGGCGCGGGGACCTTCCAGCCGGTGCGCAATCCGGACCTGCAGCGGCATGTGCTGCACGAGGAGCGGGTGGTGGTGGCGCAGCAGGCCTGCGAGGCCATTGCCCTGACGCGCGCACGCGGCGGCCGCGTGATCGCCGTGGGAACAACGGTGGTGCGGGCACTGGAAGCCTCCGGTGGCTCGCCCTGGGTGGGCGACACGCGCCTGTTCATCCGCCCGGGGTTTCGCTTCGAGGTTGTTGACGGCCTGCTCACCAATTTTCACCTGCCGGAATCGACGCTGCTGATGCTGGTGTGCGCGCTGGCAGGGCGCGAACGGGTACTGGCTGCCTATGAACATGCGGTGCGCGCGCGCTATCGCTTCTTCAGCTATGGCGATGCGATGCTGGTTATCCCGGGCGCCGCGGCGTAAGCGACGATGCAACCGGCTTTTGAAGTGCTCGGATCCAGTGGCGCCGCGCGGCGTGGTCGCCTGAGGCTGGCCCATGGGGTGGTGGAGACCCCGGCCTTCATGCCGGTTGGAACCTATGGCACCGTCAAGGCGATGACCCCCGAGGAACTGGCGGATCTTGGCGCACAGATCGTGCTCGGTAACACTTTCCACCTCATGTTGCGGCCGGGGCCGCAGATCATCGAGGCGCATGGCGGTCTGCACGGCTTCATGAACTGGCAGCGCCCCATCCTCACGGACTCGGGTGGTTTTCAGGTTTTCAGTCTCGCGGAACTGCGCAAGATCAGCGAGCAAGGGGTGCGCTTCCAGTCACCGCTCGATGGCAGCGAGGTGGAGCTCACTCCCGAGCGCTCCATGGACATGCAGCGCACGCTGCGCTCCGACATCGCCATGGCCTTCGATGACTGCACGCCCTATCCGGCCAGCGAAGCCCAGGCGCGCGAATCGATGGAACGCTCCATGCGCTGGGCCGCCCGGGGCCATGCCCACTACTACCGTGACCCGCCCCCCGGGGGGCTGTTCGGGATTGTGCAGGGCGGCATGCACACGAGCCTGCGCCTGGCGTCGCTGGAGTCCTTGATGCAGCGCAATTGGCCAGGATTTGCCCTGGGGGGGCTGGCGGTCGGGGAACCGGAAGCCGAACGACTGCGGATCCTGGAAGAGGTGGTGCCGCACATGCCGGCGGACCGGCCCCGCTACCTGATGGGCGTGGGCTTCCCGGAGGACATCATCGCCGGGGTGGCCCGCGGCATCGACATGTTTGACTGCGTGATCCCGACGCGCCATGCCCGCAACGGCCACCTGTTCACCCAGGCCGGGGTCATCAATATCCGCAACAGCGGCCATGCCAGCGACCTGGGGCCGGTGGATCCGCTGTGCGGCTGCTACACCTGCGCCCACTACTCCCGCTCCTACCTGCGGCACCTGGACCGCTGCAACGAGATCCTGGGCAGCCGGCTCAATACCCTGCACAACCTGTATTTTTACCAGCAGCTCATGCGCTCCATTCGCCAGGCCCTGGAGGAGGGCACTTTCCAGGCCTTTGCCGCCGCCTATCCAGCGCCCAGGCGGGCCCGGACGGACCCTGTGGCATAATGCCGCCCCCTCGCCGCCCGGGCTTTCCGGGGGGCTTTTGGGATAAGGACTTAGAAAAAGTCAGGTGCATGCATGAATTCATTGATTCCAGCGGCCTGGGCCCAGGCCGGCGGCGGCGCATCCAGCAATCCGCTCGCCTTCCCGCTCATGATGGTGGTGTTCGTCGGGATCTTTTACTTCCTGCTGGTCCGCCCGCAGCAGAAGAAGGCCAAGGATCACCAGAACATGATCTCCAAGCTCGCCTCCGGTGATGAGGTCGTGACCTCGGGCGGTGTTCTCGGCCGCATCACCGAGGTGGGCGATGCCTTCGTGACCATCGAAGTGGCCGACGGGGTGCGCCTGAAGGTGCAGAAGGGACAGGTCACATCGCTGATGCCCAAGGGCACCCTCAAGGGCGCTTAGAAAATGCTCGAGTATCCGCGCTGGAAGTATGTCCTGGTGCTGGTGGTGCTGGCGGTGTCATTCATCCTGGCGCTGCCCAACGTCTTCGGTGACGATCCGGCGCTGCAGATCGCGCGCAAGGACAAGGATGCGATGCAGGCGACGGCAGTGCCGGTCATCAGGCAGTTCCTGAGTGATGGGCATCTGGCTTACACGACCGCCTATCTGGATGGCACCGCGGTCATGGTGCGCTTCGCCAACACCACCGATCAGTTCAAGGCGCGCGATGCCGTCAATGCCAAATTTGCCGACCAGTACATCACGGCATTGTCCTTCGCCTCGCGCGCGCCCGCCGCCCTGCGTGCGCTGGGTCTGCGGCCGATGCGGTTGGGGCTGGATCTGCGCGGCGGATTGAACCTGCTGTATCAGGTGGACACCCAAAGTTCGATTTCACAGCTGCTGGACAGCTACGCCCAGGACCTGCGCCGTGCCTTGACGCAGGCGAACATCCCCTTCGGGGAAGTCAGCGCGGTGGCTTCGACCGGCAATGCCAATGCCACGGATGGTCTGCGCCTGACGCTGCCGGCCGGCGCCAACGTGTCCGCCGCCCAGGCGGTGGCCGAGAAGGCGCTACCGGACCTGCCCTTCAGCGCGGTGACCGTGGGCGGAGCGCCGGCCCTGCAGGGCACACTGACGGTCAAGGAAATCCGTGATCGGCAGGACTATGCCATCGAGCAGAACCTGGTCACGCTTCGCAACCGGGTCAATGAGCTGGGCGTCGCCGAGCCCATCGTGCGCCGCCAGGGCTTGGACCGCATCAATGTCCAGCTTCCGGGCGTGCAGAACCCCGCCGACGTCAAGGACCTGCTGGGTAAGGTGGCGTTTCTGGAGTTTCGCCTGAATGCTCCCAACGGTGACCCGTATGAAGTCGCCCAGCATGGCAACGCCCCGGTGGGCACCAAGCTGTACTACACCCGCCAGGGTCAGCCGCTGCTGCTGAAGCGCGAAGTCATCGCCACCGGCAACGACCTGACCAGCGCCACTGCGGCCACCGACCAGGACGGCCCCATCGTGAACATCAAGCTGGACTCGCGCGCCGGCGATCGCATGCTGACCGTGACCCAGGCCAATCTGGGCCGGCCCATGGCCGTGGTGTACATCGAGAAGCGCCGCGAAACGACCGACGTGGGCGGCCAGAAGGTCACCCGTGATGTCACCGATGAAAAAGTGATCAATGACGCGACCATCCAGGGCGTTTTCGGCAATGCCTTCCGGATTTCCGGGCTGACCTCCGGAGAGTCCCGCGACCTGGCGCTGGAGATCCGTTCCGGTTCGCTGTCGACGCCGATCTACCCCGTCGATGAACGCACCATCGGACCGAGCCTGGGACAGGACAACATCGATCGCGGCGTTCACGCGCTGGAGATCGGCATGGGCGCGGTGTTCCTGTTCATGTTCCTCTACTACAAGGTGTTCGGCTTGGTGGCCGATGCCGTGTTGCTGGCGAACGTCGTGGTTCTGACCGCGCTGCTGTCATTGATGGGTTCGGTGCTGTCGCTGCCGGGTATCGCCGGCATCATCCTCACCGTGGGTATCGCGGTGGACTCCAACGTGCTGATCTACGAGCGCATCCGCGAGGAACTGCGCAATGGCGTGTCACCGCAGGCGGCCATCCGTGCCGGCTTCGAGAAGGCCTTCTCGGCGATCCTGGACTCCAACGTCACGACGTTCATCGCCGGCGTGGTGTTGTGGGCACTGGGAACGGATGCAATCCGCGGTTTTGCGGTGGTGCTGACGCTGGGTATCGTCACCTCGATGTTTACATCGTTAATGGGCAGCCGTGCCTTGATCACGCTCATGTACGGCGGACGGCGCAAGCTGACCCGCCTGCCCATCTGAGCACGGGTCGTCGCGAGGAATTACAGTGGAATTTTTTCATAAGCCGACCAATTTCCCGTTCATGGCCACGCGCAAGGTGTGGTACGGGCTGTCCCTGATCTTTGTCGTGGCCTCGATTGCCTTTCTGCTGACGCGCGGACTGAACCTGGCCATCGATTTCACCGGTGGCGTGAACATCCCGGCGACCTTTCCGACCGCGGCCAACGTGGATGCCGTGCGCACCGCCATGAGCAAGGCGGGATATCACGACCCGCAGGTGCAGAGCTTCGGCTCCTCCCGCGACGTTACCATCCGGCTGCCGCCCCTGGGGGAGAAGCAGGATGCGCAGACCATTCGCGCACAGGTGACTAAAGTGCTTCAGGGCTTGGATCCGCAAGTGCAGGTGCAGGCACCGGACGTGGTAGGCCCTCAGGTCGGCGGTGAACTGTGGCGCAGTGCCGAGCTGGCACTGTTCTTCACGCTGTTCTTCATCTCGATCTATATCGCGTTGCGCTTTCACACCTGGCGCCTGTCGCTCGGCGCCATCCTGGCCGTGATGCACGATCCGATTCTGGTGCTGGGCATCTTCTCGTTCACGCAGACGCAGTTCGATCTGCCGTCGGTCGCCGCCATCCTCGCGGTCATCGGCTATTCGCTCAACGACACCGTCGTGGTCTTCGACCGTATCCGTGAACGCTTCCATGCCAACCGGCGCCTGGCCTCGGCGCAGGTGCTGGATCAGTCGATCAACCAGACCCTGTCGCGAACCATCATGACCAAGGTGGTGACGGCCATCGTGGTGGTGGCGCTGCTGCTCATCGGCGGCCCGGCGCTGCGCGGGTTCTCGGAGGCGCTGCTGATCGGCATTCTCGCCGGCACCTACTCATCGATCTATATTTCCAGCGCCATTGCCCTGGATTGCGGCCTGACGTCCGAGCATCTGTTCCCCACCATGAAGAAGACTGCCGCCGACGCCATGCCCTGATCGCGGAGGACGAAGTTGCTGGCACTGCTGTCCGATCCACAAGCGTGGCTGGCGTTTGCAACGCTGGCGATCCTTGAGATCGTACTCAGTGTCGACAACATCATCTTCATCAGCATCATGGTGGCGAGGCTGCCGCACACGCGGCAGCGCTCGGCCCGCATCAGCGGCCTGGCGCTGGCGATGTGCACCCGCATCGCGCTGCTGTATTCGATTGTCTGGCTGACGCATCTGACACGGCCGCTGCTGGACATCGCCTCGCAGAGGCTGTCGGGCCGTGACCTGATCCTGCTGGCCGGCGGCCTGTTCCTGCTGGCCAAGAGCGTCATCGAAATTCACCATGCGCTGGAGGGCGCCGCGCGCGGCCAGCGGCCGCATCTGGTGGCCGGCTTCGTGCTGACCGTGATCCAGATCGCGCTCATCGATATCGTATTTTCCCTGGATTCGGTATTCGTGGCGGTGGGTCTGGCCAAGGACTTTCCGATCATGGTGGCCGCCATCATCGCGGCCATTGCGGTGATGATGTGGGTGGCCGGCACCATCGGCGACTTCGTCGACCGTCACCCCACGGTGAAGATGCTGGCTCTGGCGTTCCTGATCCTGATCGGCGCCACGCTGGTCGCCGAGGGACTGCACTTCGAGATGCCGAAGAAGTATCTGTACTTCGCCATGGCCTTTGCCGCCGCTGTCGAGCTCATCAACCTGCGCATGCGCGCCCTTATGCAGGCAAATCAGAAGCGGGCACGGAAATAGCCCGGTTCCGCAGCCGGCTGTGCTGGTAGCCGTAGGTGAAGTAGATGAGGATCCCGATGGCCGTCCACAGCACCAGCCGCAGCCAGGTGCTCACCGGCAGGAAGCCAATCATCAGCGCGCACATCACAACACCCGCCGGGGCGACGAACCACACTGCCTTGACGCGAAACGGCCGTGGCAGATCGGGGCGAGTCTTGCGCAGCACCAGCACCCCGATGCACACCACGATGAATGCGAACAGGGTGCCGATGGAGACGAGCTCCCCGAGAATATCGACCGGCACCAAGCCGCCGACAGTTGCGGCAAATAGTCCGGTGATCAAGGTCGCAATATGCGGCGTGCGGAACTTCGGATGGACCTTGCCGAAAAACTGCCAAAGCAGTCCATGCCGGGCCATGGCCAGGAAGATGCGTGCCTGCGCGAGCATCATCACCAGGATGACCGAGGTGAGACCGGCGAGGGCGCCGATGGTGACCCAGGGGACCAGCCAGGCCAATTGCGCATGTGCGGCCAGGGCAACGGCAACCGGCGCTGCGTCATTGAGCAGCGCGAACGGCAGCAGGCCGGTCAGCACGGCGGACATCAGGATATACAGCACCGTGCAGATCAGCAGGCTGCCGAGGATGCCGATGGGCATATTGCGCGCCGGGTTCTTGGCCTCCTGGGCGGCCGTGGACACGGCATCAAAGCCGATGTAGGCGAAGAACACGACGCCCGCGGCGCGCAGTACCCCCGACCAGCCGTAGACCCCGAAGGTGCCGGTGTTGGGCGGGATGAAGGGATGCCAGTTGGCCGGATTCACGTAGAAGGCGCCGAAGCCGATGACCACCAGCACGATGGCCACCTTGATGATCACCACCAGAGTGTTCACGAATGCGGACTGGCGGATGCCGATGTAGCAGATCCAGGTGACGAGCAGCGCGACGAAGATGGCAGGCACATTCAGCATCGCGCCACTTTTGAGGACGGTCACGCCATCGGTTGCAACCTTCCACGGGGATGCCGAGAGCACCGCGGGCACAAAATTGACATGGAAATAATTGAGCAGAGATACGCAGTACCGCGACCATCCCACTGCCACGGTGGCGGCGGCGAACAGGTATTCGAGCACCAGGTTCCAGCCGACAAACCAGGCGGTGAACTCGCCCAGGGTGGCATAGCTGTAGGCGTAGGCACTGCCCGCGACCGGGACCATGGAGGCGAACTCGGCGTAGCAAAGACCTGCGAATATGCAGCCAAACCCGGCAATGATGAAGGACAGGACCACGGCGGGCCCGGCATGCTCGGCGGCCGCAATACCGGTCAACACGAAGATGCCGGTGCCGATGATGCCGCCGATGCCCAGCGCGGTGAGGGCGACCGGGCCTAAGGAACGGTTGAGCGCGGCATGCGCGGCATCGGCCTCGAGATCAGCCACTGGAATGGTGGCGAATATCCCCGGTTTGCTCATCAAGCGACCCCCGTTAATGTTGGGCCGACTGTACTACAGGCGGCGGGAGCCCGGGGTGATCAGCCCTCGCGCAGACCTTCGGGCAGAAACGGGGCCAGCAGTTCCACCATCGCCTCGTACACCTTGGGCGTTCCGCACAGCACATTGCCACCCTGGGTATATTCGCCGCCGCTCAAGGTGCCGATGCGGCCACCGGCCTCCTGGATCAGCAGCGTCCCGGCGGCCGTATCCCAGGGACTCAGGCCGATCTCCCAGAATGCGTCCAGGCGCCCCGCGGCCACATAGGCCAGATCCAGTGCGGCGGCGCCGGGCCGGCGCAGGCCGGCGGTGTTCAGTATCACCGCCTTCATCATGTTCAGGTATTCGTCCAGGTAGCGGGTGTTCTCCCGGTACGGAAACCCGGTGCCGATCAGCGCTCCCTCCAAAGTGCGGTGCGCGGTGACCCGCAGGCGATGATTGTCCACATGTGCACCGCCGCCGCGCGAAGCGCTGAATATCTCCTGGCGCATGGGGTCGTACACCACGGCATGCTCCAGGCGGCCGCGTATCTGGCAGGCGATCGAGACGGCGAAGGTGGGATTGCCGTGCAGGAAATTGGTAGTGCCATCCAGCGGATCGATGATCCAGAGGGTGTCGCTGTTGCCGCTGGCACCACCTTCCTCGGCCAGGAAGGCATGATCGGGGTGGGACTTGCGAATGGTGGCGATGATCTCCCGCTCGGCGGCCTTGTCCACCTCGGTCACGAAATCATTGCGTCCCTTGGCCGTGACGGTGAGAGTGTCTGCCCGGTTGAGGCTGCGGACGATGATTTCGCCGGCGCGACGGGCGGCACGAACGGCGATATTGAGAAGTGGCTGCACGGCAAATAAGCTGGCGCGAAGACCGCGCAAAGGGGGAGGGTTGCAAGATTAGCAGACCTCGGGCCCTTCACCTACGTTACCCGTCCTGATCCCATGGCACCTGATTCAACACCTGACATACGCATCGTCCTGGTCGAACCCTCCCACCCCGGCAACATCGGGGCCGTGGCGCGCGCCATGATGAACATGGATCTGCGGCAGCTGGTGCTGGTGCGGCCGCGCGAGTTCCCGCACCCGCAAGCGAGCGCCCGGGCCGCTGGCGCCGAGTCGATCCTGAGCAGTGCCCGCGTCGTTGCGACCCTGGCGGAGGCCATCGCGGATTGCGGCTTCATCGCCGCCACCACCGCGCGCCATCGTGACCAGAACTTCCGGGAGCTGGAGGTGCGCGAGGCCGCCGGGCGCATCCTCGCCGAGGCCAGGCGTGCGCCGGTGGCGCTGCTGTTCGGAGCCGAGCGCACCGGATTGGAGAACGAACATCTGCAAGCCAGCCACGTGCTGTTGCGGATACCGGCCAGCCCTGAGTACGCCTCGCTGAATCTCGCGATGGCGGTGCAACTGGTGGCCTATGAGATCTTCCGGGCACGCCACGAGCACGGCAGTGCCGTAGAGGGGGCGGGCGACGCCGAGCGTGTGCCGCTGGCGACACCGGCGCAGATGCAGCACCTGTACGGGCACCTGGAGCAGGTTCTGGATGAGGTCAATTTCAAGGACCGAACCCAGGCCGGCACGCACCTGATGACCCGCATCCGGCGCTTCCTGCAGCGCGCGGAGCTGGATCAGAACGAAGCGAATATCCTGCGTGGCATCCTCACCTCGATACAGGGGCGGCGGCGCATCGCAGGTTCGGCGCATGCGCCGCAGACGGTGTACCTGGACAATGCCGCCACCACGCCGGTTGATCCGGCGGTGAGCGCGCAGATGCATCAATGTCTGGGCGAGGAGGGCTGGTTCGCAAATCCTGCGGCAACCGCTCATGCCGCGGGACGCGCCGCGGCGCGGCGCATCGAGGTGGCGCGGGCGCAGGTCGCGCGTTTCATCGGCGCATCGCCCGAGCAGATCATCTTCACCTCCGGGGCCACCGAGGCGGATAATCTGGCGGTGCTGGGAACCGCGCGGGCACTGGCGCCGGGGAAACGCCATGTGATCAGTGCCCGCACCGAACACAAGGCGGTGCTCGATGCGGTCCGGCAACTCACCCGCGAGGGGTTCAGCGTCACCTGGTTGCAGCCGGATGCCGACGGGCGGGTGAGTGCGCAAGCAGTTGCGGCGGCCCTGCGAGCCGACACCGCGCTGGTGTCCCTGATGCATGTCAACAATGAAACCGGTGTGATCCAGGACATCCAGGGCATCGGTGCGGTGTGCCGGTCGTGCTCGGTGCTGTTTCATGTGGATGCGGCGCAGAGTGCCGGCCGGCTGGCCTTGAACATCGCGGACCTGCCGGTGGATCTGTTGTCGGTTTCGGCGCACAAGATCTACGGCCCCAAGGGGGTGGGAGCGCTGTACCTGCGTGAGGGTCAAAAAGCCACCCTGACGCCGCTGATGTTCGGGGGTGGCCAGGAATCGGGCCTGCGACCCGGAACCCTGCCCACCCATCAAATCGCCGGGTTCGGTCTGGCTTGCGAACTGTCTGCACAGAGTGAGGCTTCGGAGAACGCGCGCATCACGCAATGGCGCGATCGGCTCTGGACACGCCTTGAATCCCTTGGAGGTGTGACCATCAATGGAGGAGGGGCACCTCGGGTGCCGCATATCCTGAATGTCGCCTTCGACGGCGTTGAGGGTGAAAGTCTGATGAGCGCCTTACCTGGCCTTGCGGTGTCTACCGGCGCGGCGTGCAACTCCGCCCTGGGGGAGCCCTCGTACGTGCTGCGCGCCCTGGGGCGCAGCTCGCGCCAAGCGGAAAGCTCGCTGCGGTTCAGCTTCGGCCGCTTCAACACCGATGCCGACCTGGAAACGGCTGCCGCCCAGGTCAGCCGGGCCGTACGGCGGCTGCGGGAAGTTTCTCCATCGGGCCCCGACACGGTGGCCGAAGCGCCATTGGCGGTCCAGGGCGAGACGCTGGGCCCGGCGGTCCAGGCGCTGTTTTCGCGGTTGCAGGGCGCCGGGACCCTGGCCGATTCAGCCGGCCGCGTGTTACGCGGTGAGGCAGGAAGCCCTGCGGCAGAGGCATGGGTACGGCTGCATTTGCGGGTGAACGCCGACACTGTGATCGAGGCACGGTTCCAGGCGCTGGGCTGCCCACATACTCTGGCTACGGCCAGCTGGCTGGTGCTGCAGCTGGCCGGACGCAGGCGCTCCGAGGCGCAGCCCGGATCCCCCAGGGCCTGGGCGCAAGCCCTTGCGGTACCGGTGGAAAAACTCGGGCGACTGCTGCTGATCGAGGACGCATTGCATGCTGCACTTCAGCAATGGTCCTGAATGACCGTAGAATGGGACGCGACATGGCAATTTCACTGACTGAATCGGCCGCCGACCGGGTCCGAAGCTTCTTGGCCTCCCGGGGCCGCGGCCTGGGCCTGCGGCTCGGGGTGCGCAAGACCGGCTGCTCGGGCTTTGCCTATGTCGTTAATTATGCGGATGATTCCCGCCCCGATGACGTGGTGTTCGAGGATCACGGGGTGAAGGTGTTCGTGGACCGGGAGAGCCTCAGCCTGGTCAATGGCACGATCGTCGACTTCGTGAAGCAGGGGCTGAACGAAGCCTTCAAGTTCAGCAATCCCAACGTCAAGGGCGAATGCGGCTGCGGCGAGAGTTTCAGCGTCTGATCCCAAAGCCTTGGCGAAACGCCGGGCTTTCGTAAAAAAGGCTTACCAAACCGCAACTTCCGCGTTCGTCGTGGGTGGCCAATCCTGCCCGTCCGCGGTAGACTGCGCGCCCCGGATATTGGCCGCCGGCGTCGGCGACCACGATTCCTGGATATTAAATTCCAACGATTTCAATGACTTGCAAACCCCGCAGGTCAGCCACAGTCTGCAGGAGATCTTCTCGAATGGCGCTCGAACGCACCCTGTCCATCGTCAAGCCCGATGGCGTGTCCCGCAACCTGATTGGCGAGGTCTATCGCCGCTTCGAAACCGCAGGACTGCGCGTCATTGCTGCGCGCATGATGCATCTGTCCCAGCTCGAGGCCGAGGGCTTCTATGCGGTGCATCGCGCACGTCCTTTCTTCAAGGACCTGGTGAGCTACATGACCTCAGGTCCGGTCATCGTGCAGGTGCTTGAGGGCGAGAACGCCATTGCCAAGAACCGCGAGCTCATGGGCGCCACCGATCCTAAGAAGGCCGCACCCGGCACCATCCGTGCGGATCTGGCCCTGAGCATCGAGCAGAATGTGGTCCACGGATCCGACGCCGTGGAGACCGCGACGCAGGAGATCGCATACTTTTTTGCCGGCACTCAGGTGTTTCCGCGCCCTTAGATGGGCTCACGGATCAATGCGCCATCCATGTCAGAGCAGACCGCAACCGTAGGCACCAATCTGCTGGGGCTGACCCGCCCGCAGCTTGAGCAGTACATCGCCGGTCTTGGCAGCAAGCCCTTCCGTGCGCGCCAGCTGATGAACTGGATCTACAAGCGCGGCGAGGGCCGGATCGCGCAGATGACCGATCTGGCCAAGGACTTTCGCGCGCAGCTGGCGCAGTGCGCGGAAGTGCGGGTGCCACGGATCACTGAGCTGCAGGTGTCAAGCGATGGCACCCGCAAATGGAAGCTCGCAGCCGATGCCTCGCAGGCCTTCGAGATGGTCTACATCCCGGAGCCGGGCCGCGGCACTCTGTGCATTTCTTCGCAGGTCGGCTGCGCCCTGGACTGCTCCTTCTGCGCCACCGCGCAACAGGGCTTCAATCGCAACCTGACCACCGGCGAAATCGTCGGCCAGGTGTGGCTGGCGGCGCGCGAACTGGAGGCGGCCGTCGGCGCCGCGCCGGGCGAGGATCCGCAGAGCGATCCGGGCATCGAAGCCGATCCGGAAATCGAGCTGCCGAGCAACTCGCAGGTGGTCACCCCCGTCAGCGGCCGCATCATCAGCAATGTGGTACTGATGGGCATGGGCGAGCCACTGGCGAATTTCCGCAACGTCGTGCCGGCCCTGTCCATCATGATGGATGACTTCGGGTTCGATCTGTCGCGTCGCCGGGTCACGCTGTCGACCTCCGGCCTGGTCCCGCAGATGTACAAGCTGGCCGAAGAAACCAATGTCGCACTGGCGGTCTCGCTGCACGCACCCAACGATGCCTTGCGCAACGAGCTGGTGCCGATCAATCGCAAGCATCCGATCAGCGAGCTGCTGGCCGCGTGCTGGCATTATCTGGATGAGCAGAATGGCCGCAGCGTTACCTTCGAGTACGTGATGCTGGATGGGGTCAATGACTCCCCGGCTCAGGCCCGTGAGCTGGTGCGGCTGCTGCGCGGTCATCCGGCCAAGCTAAATCTCATTCCCTTCAATCCTTTCCCCGGAACCCGCTACCGGCGCTCGCCGCTGGCCGTCATCCAGCGCTTCCGGGACGAGCTCATTCGTGGCGGGGTGCTCGCGACCATCCGCCGCACGCGCGGCGATGATATCGACGCTGCCTGCGGTCAGCTGGCCGGACGGGTGATCAACCGGACGACAGTTCGTCTGGGCAACAGGAACATCGGCCTCACGGTGGAGTCATGAAAATCGCACATGGCATGGTTATCCCGGTCTGCGCGGCCTCGCTGCTCGTGGTCCTGGGTGGTTGCGTGACCACCAAGTCACCGCACCTGGACCAGGGAAATGTCCGGGAGGATGCGGCGGCCGACAATGTGAAGCTGGCCATGGCCTACATGCAGGAAGGCAATCTGCAGCGTGCCAAGGAAAAACTCGACCGCGCCCTGCAGGAGGATCCAACCAATCCCAACCTGCACAGTGTGATGGCGATGTTCTACGAGCGCATCGACGACCAGAAGAAGGCCGAGGCCGAAATTCACGAGGCGATGCGTCTCGCCCCGACCGACCCGGGACCGGTACTGTTCTACGGCGTGTACCTGTGCGACCAGCATCGGGTGGACGAGGGCATCACCAAGATGCTGCAGGTTGCCAGGAATCCGCTGTACCGCACGCCTGAGGCGGCCTATACCGACATGGGTGTGTGCCTGCTCACTGCGCACCGGGACGAGGAGGCCGAATCCGCCTTCAAGCGCGCGCTCGCGGCGCGTCCGGATTACGCAGAAGGGGCTTATCAGGAAGCCTCTCTGGAACTGGCGCACGGACGGGCGCTTGAAGCCCGGGATCGCGTGCAGAAATTCATCAGCCAATTCAACCCGACACCGGAACTGCTGCTGGTCGGATTGCGCGCCGCGCGCACCCTCGGTGATGCCAACGGCGCCGCGCAAATGACCAAGATCCTGCGCGCCGAGTTTCCCAACTCCGAGCAGGCGCGCTCCCTGAGCGCGGACCCGCAACCCAATCCCGGCTGATGCCATGAGCGCCGGCGGCAACGACAGCGGTGCGCGCAAGAACGGCATCGGCGCACGCCTGCAGGCGGCGCGCGAACGTGCCGATCTGTCGGTGGTGCAGGCGGCCGAGCTGCTGCATGTGGATCCGGGTGTGCTCAGCGCGCTCGAGGGCGAGCGCTTCGGCGCACTGGGGGCCCCGGTGTATGTGCGTGGACATCTGCGCCACTACGCCGAACTGCTCAAGGAGTCGGTGCCGGAGATTATGGGTCTGTACGCGGCCAGCGCCCAGGCCGGAGCCGCTCCGGATCTCACCCAGATGCCGCATGTGAAGCAGGCCAGTACCTGGCGTGGGGCACTGCTCACGAGCGGCCTCGCGGTGGTGATCGGGGTCGGCCTGATTGGCAGCATCCGCTGGATCTACCTGGATCTGCATCCGGCCACGGCCGTGGCCGCCGCCCCCGCCTCCGCGCCGGTTGCCGTGCCCGCCGCTGAGGTGTCCACCGCGGCACCGCCCGCATCGGCGCCCACGAGCCTTCCCGAGCAGGCCAGCAGCGCACCCAGTGCCGCGCTGCCGCTGATCAAGTCGCCCAGAGTGCCGCGCACCGGCCCCCTGGAGGCGAGCGTCACCTTGAAGTTCAGGTCGGCATGCTGGACCGAAGTCTACGACGCCCACGGCGTAGCGCTGTACCATGCCATTGGCGCCGCGGGCGCCGAGGAAACATTGCGCGGCGCTGCGCCGCTGAAAGTGCTGGTTGGCAACTTCGCCGAAGTCGACGTTCAGATCGACGGTCAGGCGCAGGTCATTCCCGCGCAGTCACAGTCGGGCGCGGCGGCGCAATTTCTGGTGACACACGAAGGCACGCTGCAGCCGGTGACGACCGTGACCACCGCGGGCAATAAACTTTGAGCTGAGGAATTTTCTTGAGCGGTGCGATTCAACCTATTCGCGGCATGAACGATGTGCTGCCGGCCGAAAGCGTGTTGTGGCAGCACGTGGAAGGCACCATGCGTGAGCTTCTCGTGACCTATGGGTACGAGGAGATCCGCGTACCGGCCGTCGAACATACCGAGCTCTTCAAACGCGCGATCGGTGAATACACCGACGTGGTCGAGAAGGAGATGTACAGCTTCACCGACCAGGGCGGGGACAGTCTCACCCTGCGCCCGGAGATGACCGCGGGAATCGTGCGCGCCATGATCTCCAACGGCCTGCTGCGCGGTGCCCGTCACAAACTGTGGTCGATGGGTCCGGTTTTCCGTCACGAGAAACCGCAGAAGGGCCGTTACCGGCAGTTCTACCAGGTCGATGTCGAGGCGGTGGGCTTCGCCGGCCCTGATGTGGATGCCGAACTCATTGCGCTGATGGCGCGCCTGTGGCGCCGGTTGGGTATTACGCGCGTGAAGCTGCAGATCAATTCACTCGGCACGGTCGAGTCCCGGCGCGTGTATCGGGCGAAACTGGTCGAGTATTTCTCAGCTCACCACGAGCGCCTGGACGAGGACAGCCGGCGCCGCCTCCATGGCAATCCGCTGCGCATCCTGGACAGCAAGAACCCGGAACTGCGCGAGCTGATAGCGGCCGCGCCACTGCTTTCGGACCATCTGGATCCGGAGTCGCAGCGCCATTTTACGGCGCTGTGCGCGGCGCTCACGGCGATGGGCATCGAATACACCATCAACCCGCGCCTGGTGCGCGGGCTTGATTACTACAGCCGAACCGTCTTTGAATGGATCACCGATGCGCTGGGCGCCCAGGACGCCGTATGCTCCGGGGGGCGCTACGACGGACTCATTACCCAGCTGGGTGGGGAAGCCACCCCGGCCATTGGCTTCGCCATGGGCGTGGAGCGGGTGGTTGAGCTGGTGAGCCAGCTGCCGTCGCAGCCCCAAAGCGCAGCGGCCGACGTTTATGTGGTGTTGAACGGGGAGCGGGCCAGCCTCGAGGGCGGCCGCATTGTCGAATCCCTGCGCGATGCCCTGCCCCACCGGCGGTTCGAATTGAACCTCGGAGCGGGCAATTTCAAGGCCCAGTTTCGCCGCGCCGATCGCAGCCGGGCGGCCCTGGCACTGATCATCGGCGAGGACGAACTGGCCCGGGGCATGGTGGCTTTGAAACCTTTGCGCCTCGAGGCCGGTCAGACTGAGTGCCCGTTGACGCAGCTGCCGGCACAGATCGAGGCGGCCCTGCGGGCCGCGGACAAGCAGGAGTAGGGTGGGTGGACGAGTATCTTTCGGAAAAAGAACAACTGGAGCAGCTGCTGGGGTGGCTGCGGGCCAATCTACCCTGGATCATCACCGGTCTGGCCGTCGGCGGCCTGATTGTTGGCGGCTGGCGCTGGTGGCAGGCGCGCACCGACCGCGACGGCATCGAGGCCTCGCAGGCCTATGACCGGGTGCTGCAGGCCTTTGACCATGGCGACCGCACACGCGGTCTGGACCTGGTCGAGCAGCTGCGGCACGACCACCCCCGCAGCCCCTATGTCGATCAGGCGGATCTGGCCGCCGCCCGGCTGCTGCTGGAGACCGGCCAGAGCGACCGCGCCGCCTCCTACCTGAGCGTGGTGATCAGCCACTCCAAGGACCCGGAATTGGTGCAGGTGACCCGCCTGCGCCTGGCGCGGGTGCAGGTGGCGCTGAACCATCCGGACGCCGCCCTGGCAACCCTGGGTACGGCCGGCCAGGGTGCCTTTGAGGGGCGCTTCGCCGAAGTTCGCGGTGATGCCTACTTCGCCAAGGGTGACAAGGCGGCGGCGCTGCGCGAGTATCGCGCCGCGCGTGTCGCCATCGGACCGGCCCAGGCCGCCAATGACCTCCTGGACCTGAAAATCAACGACCTTGCCGACGCTGCATCCAGCACGCCGGTAGCTGCCATTCCCAAGGGGAACTGATCCATCATGCGTCGCATTCTGCCGATACTGCTGCTGGCCCTCGTGGCCGCGTGCACCAAGGACAAGGACCCGGATCGACCGACCAAGCTGGTCGCCTTTCCGGAAACCGTGAAGATCCAGAAAGTCTGGAGTGAGAACCTCGGCGGAACCAAGGTGCCGCTGCGTCTGGGTCTGGGACTGGACGTGGAGGGCGACACGGTCTATGCCGCCGGCGAAAAAGGCGAGATCGCCGCCTTCGACCTGCACAACGGCCACCCGCAGTGGCAGACCCGCACCAAGCTGCCTCTGGGCGGTGCCGTCGGTTATGGGGACGGCAAGATCGTCGTCGGCTCAACCGACGGCGATGTGATCGCACTGGATGCCCAGACCGGCAAGCAGCTGTGGACCACCAATATCACGGCGGAAATTCTCGCCGCGCCGGCGGTCTCGCCCAATCTGGTGCTGGTTCGCGGCGTCGACGGCAAGCTGCACGCCCTGGCGATCGCCGATGGCCATGAGCTGTGGGCGCAGCAGCAGTCGGTGCCGAAACTGTCGCTGCGCGGCACGGCCTCACCGGCCGTCGTGGGCGAAGTGGCGGTGACCGGATTCGACAATGGCCGCATCGTTGCCTCCTCGTTGGCCGATGGCTCCAGTGTCTGGGAAACCCAGCTGCAGATACCCAGTGGCAAGACTGACCTTGATCGTCTGGTGGATGTGGATACCAAGGCTCACATTGTCGGTAACGATGTCTATGTGGTCGGCTTCCAGGGCAAGGTCGCCATGATTGCGCTCGACTCCGGCCAGATCTGGTGGTCGCATGAGCTTTCCAGCTATCGGGGCCTGGCGCTCGATGACGACAACATCTATGTATCGACCTCGATTGGCGAAGTCGTCGCCCTGACGCGCCGCAACGGCACCGAGGTGTGGCGTCAGAAGGCGCTGTTGCACCGCGGACTGTCGGGCCCCGCCGTGGCAGGTGATGCCATCGTGGTCGCCGATTATCAAGGCTATGTTCACTGGCTTAACAAGGCGACCGGAGCCCTCATGGGCCGGGTGCGTGCGGGCAAGGCGCGCTACACCAACTCGCCGGTCTATGCCGATGGCGTGCTGATGCTGCTCAATGATCGCGGCGTCCTCGATGCCTTCCGTGCCGCGCCGCTTGCGACTCACGCAACCGCCGCGGTGACGCCCGCCGTTGGCCAGGATGGGCACTCCGGCGGCTGATCCACCGTGCTGCCGATCGTAGCGCTGGTCGGCCGACCCAATGTCGGCAAGTCCACGCTGTTCAATACTCTGACCGGGACGCGCGATGCCATCGTGGCGGACGTGCCCGGCGTTACGCGCGATCGGCAATATGGTTACGGGCAGTTCGGCGCGGGCGCCTTTGTGGTCATCGATACCGGCGGACTGGTGATCGAGAACCCCTCCGTCATTGAAAGCCAGATGCGCATGCAGACCGAGCGGGCGGTGGCAGAGGCCGACCGGCTGGTGTTCATCACCGATGCGCGCGCCGGATTGACGCCGCAGGATGAGATCGTCGCGCGGGAACTGCGCCGCTCCGGCAAGCCCATCATCCTGGCCGTCAACAAGATCGAGAGCCTGGATGCTCAGGTGGTCCTGAGCGAGTTCCATGCCCTGGGGCTGGGCACGCCGGTTGCCATTGCCGCCACCCACGGTCAGGGCATCCGTGAGCTCATGTCCGAAGTGCTGGCCGGATTCGAGGCAACCCCGCGCGAGGACTCGATCGATGATGCCATCCGCATCGCCGTCATCGGCCGGCCCAATGTCGGCAAGTCCACGCTCATCAATCGTTTGCTCGGGGAGGAGCGGGTGATTGCCAGCGACGAGCCGGGCACGACACGCGACAGTATCCTCGTGCCCTTCAACCGCGATGGCCGCGATTTCGTGCTGATCGATACCGCTGGCATCCGCCGCCGTTCCAAGGTCGAGGATCTGATCGAGAAGGTCAGCGTTGCCAAGACGCTGCAGGCCATCGACCACGCCCATGTGGTGGTCATGGTGCTGGATGCTCACGATTCGGTGGGCGAACAGGACGCGAGCGTGCTAGGCATGGCGCTGCAGCGCGGCCGGGCCTTGCTCATCGCGGTCAACAAATGGGACGGCATTCCCATGGAGCAGCGCGAGGAGATCCGGCGCCAGCTGGCCCTGAAACTGGATTTCGTGCCCTATGCTCCGCTGCATTTCATTTCCGCGCGCCATGGCACCGGGGTGGGTGAGCTGGCGCAGTCGGCGGTGCGCGGCTTCGAGGCCGCGATGCGCGAAATGCCCACCCGGATGCTCAACCGCGCGCTGGAGGCGGCAATCCAGGCGCACCAGCCGCCGCTGGTGCACGGGCGGCGGATCAAGCTGCGCTACGTCCACCAGGGGGGGCGCAATCCGCCGCGCATCATCGTTCACGGCAGCCAGGGCGAGCGCGTGCCGGATGCCTACTCGCGTTATCTGGCCAATGTATTTCGCAAGACCTTCGATCTGTACGCCTGCCCGGTGGTGGTGGAGTTCCGCACCGACGCCAATCCCTACAGCGATCGCAAAACCGAGCATAAGGTCGGCCATCGCCCGCGTCGCAAGGGTACGGCAGGCATCGGGCACAGGGGCGCGGCGCTGGCCAAGATCGCCGGCATGAAGGCCGCACGCCAGAAGAAGACCGAGGCGGCAACGCCCGGCGGCGGCCGATCCGGGCCCAAGCGCAAGGGCGCGCCCGCCGGGGGCGCCAAGCGCAAGGGCGGCGCGCCTCAGCGCGTGCGCAGCAAGGGGCGCGGCGGCGGCAGGAACAGGGCCGGATCCACGAAGGCCTGATTCAGGACGACTGCAAAATGCAGGTGTGGGCCGGTCACGCGACCGGTCATCCCGACCTTGCCAATCACCGCGCCGTGATGCAGCACCTCACCGATGTGCACGTCGATGGCACTCAGATGACAGTACACCGTCAGCAGTCCCTGGCCATGATCGATGATCACGGTATTGCCGTTGAAGAAGTAGTCACCGGTGTCCACCACCGTGCCATCGGCGGCCGCCAGAATCGGCGTGCCGACGGGCGCTGCGATGTCCATGCCGGTGTGCGGATTGCGCGCCTCGCCATTGAACACGCGCCGCAGCCCAAATGAACTGGAGCGAACGCCCGGTACGGGTTGCAGCAGCTGCAGCGTGGCCGGATCCGTCGGGCTGAAGGTCGCGACGGCGGCATGGATGCGGGTGCGCTCCTGGGCGGCGCGGCTGGCATCGGCCGTGGACAGATCCACCTGGCCGGGAGCCACATGCAGGCGCTGCACGGTGTAGGTTTTCGGGCCTATGACAAAGCGATGGACGCCGGAGGGCACCGTAAGCGCTGCCTCGCCAAGTGCTGCATCCAGCGGGATGCCGACCACGGCCAGCCACTTGTCGTTGCGACGAATCACCATCACCCGATGCTGATCGAAGCTCGCGACGGGGGCGGTACCGGCAGGACCCGGCAGCGCGATCAGCCGCACGCCACCGGGGACACTCTCGCTGTGCGGCAGGTCGGTCGCCGGAGGGCCCGCGGCGCTGGCCAGCGCCACGCTGGCGCCTGCCACAGTGCCGCCGAGCCATTGCCACCACCGGCGATGCTGCCTCATGTCTTGTTTCCCGAATCCGCTCCGGTGATCCGCGCCCGCAGCGCGCCACGGTGCAGCAGCGCGCGGATCTCATCGCCCACCGCGACCGATCCCGCATCGGTGACCACACTGCCATCTGCGCGCGTGATCACCGCGAAGCCGCGCGCCAGGGTGGCCAGCGGACTGACCGCGTCGAGCTGGTGCTGCGCGAGAGTCAGGCGGTGCTGGCTGGCCTCAACCCGACGCTGCACGGCATGATGTAGACGCATGCGAAGTTCGACGCTGCGCGCACTCAAGGCCGCCACCCGGCGCGCGGGAGTCGCCCGCAGCAGGGCCGTGAGGGCCTGGCTCAAACGGATGTGCGGCTGCTGCATGCGGGCGCGCAGCGCCTGGCGCAATCTTTGTTCCAGTTCATCGAGGCGCTGGGCGCTGTGCTGCAGGCGCACGCCCGGATGGGTGCGTTGCAGGCGGTGGCGCAGATTGGCCAGCAGCTGGGCTGCGGTGCGCAGTTCGCGCCGACCCGACTTCATCAGCCGTTCGCCTACGCGACGCAGGGCGCCGAGCAGCTCCTGGCGATCGGGGACCACCAGCTCTGCCGCGCCGGAGGGGGTTGGCGCGCGCAGGTCGGCGACGAAATCGGCGATCGTGAAATCGATCTCGTGGCCCACACCGCTGACGACCGGGATGCTGCAGGCACGAATCGCCCGCGCCACCCCCTCGTCATTGAAGGCCCACAGGTCTTCGAGGGAGCCGCCGCCGCGCGCCAGAATGAGCACATCACATTCCGCCCGCAATGAGGCCAGCTCCAGCGCCTTGATCAGCGCCGGAACGGCCGCGGCCCCCTGCGCCGGCGTCGGGTAGATGAGCACCCGCGCCGCTGGATAGCGGCGCTTGAGCACATGCAGGATGTCGCGCACCGCCGCGCCGCTGGGTGAGGTGATGACGCCGATGCGGCGCGGAAAGGCGGGCAGGGGCCGTTTGAGTTCGGGCGCAAACAGGCCTTCGGCTGCCAGTCGCGCCTTGAGCCGCTCGAACTCGCGTTTCAGCGCGCCAACCCCGGCTTCCTCCATATGCTCGACGAGCATCTGGTAGTCCCCGCGCGGCTCATACAGGCTGACCCGGCCGCGCACCAGCACCAGCTGTCCGGACTTGGGCGTGAACCCCAGATTCATGTTCCGCTGGCGGAACATGGCACCGCGGATCTGCGCTTCCTTGTCCTTCAGGGTGAAGTACCAGTGGCCCGAGGCCGGCTGGGTGAAATTGGAAAGTTCGGCTTCCAGCCAGATTACGGCAAGCCCGCGTTCCAGCAGCAGCCGGACCTCCCGGTTGAGCCGGGTCACCGTGTAGACGTTGCGTTCAGCGGCCGGGAGCATGTCCCAGTTTACCCGACCCCGCCAAGTGCGTAGAATGCGCCATGCGAATCCTCGAAGAAGCCCTCACTTTCGATGACGTCCTCCTGGTGCCGGCCCATTCCACGGTGCTGCCACGCGAGGTCGATCTTTCCACCACCCTGACCCGCAGCATCCGGCTGGGATTGCCCGTGCTGTCGGCCGCCATGGATACCGTGACGGAGGCCCGTCTGGCGATCACCATCGCCCAGGAAGGCGGCATGGGCATCATCCACAAGAACATGCCCATCGAAGCCCAGGCGCGAGAAGTCGCCCGGGTCAAGAAATTCGAAAGTGGCGTGATCCGCGATCCCATCACCGTTCCGCCCAGCATGACCATCCGCGAAGTGCTGCAGCTGACGCGCTCGCGTGGCATCTCCGGTGTGCCGGTCGTGGACGGCAGCAAGGTCGTCGGCATCGTCACCCATCGTGACCTGCGCTTCGAGGAGAAACTCGACGCGCCGGTGTCTTCGGTCATGACGCCGCAGCAGCGCCTGATCACGGTTCGCGAGAATGCCCCGAAGGAAGAAGTTCTGAGCCTGCTGCACAAGCATCGCATCGAAAAGGTGCTGGTCGTCGGGGTCGATTCCGAGCTCAAGGGCATGATCACGGTGAAGGACTTCCAGAAGGCCACCGACTTCCCGCGCGCCAGCAAGGATGAGACCGGCCGGCTGCGGGTCGGGGCGGCCGTGGGGACGGCCGCCGATACCCTGGAGCGCGTGGCGGCACTGCACGGCGCCGGTGTCGACGTGGTGGTGGTCGACACCAGTCACGGTCACTCCCAGGGTGTCATCGACATGGTGCGCCACATCAAGAAGCGCTGGTCACAGATGCAGGTGATTGCCGGCAATATCGTCACCGCCGAGGCCGCCCGGGATCTGCTGGAAGCGGGCGCCGATGCCGTCAAGGTCGGCATCGGACCAGGATCCATCTGCACCACGCGTATCGTCGCCGGCGTCGGCGTGCCGCAGATCAGCGCGGTATCAAATGTTGCGCGCGCGCTGGAGGGCACCGGAGTTCCGGTGATCGCCGATGGCGGCATCCGCTTCTCCGGTGACATCGCCAAGGCCATCGCGGCCGGCGCGCACGCGGTGATGATCGGCGGCATGTTCGCCGGCACCGAGGAGTCACCCGGGGAAGTGGAGCTCTACCAGGGCGCCTCGTACAAGGCCTACCGTGGCATGGGATCCCTGGGCGCAATGGCCGACAAGCACGGCAGCGCGGATCGTTATTTCCAGGATGCCGCCGCGGAGCTTGAAAAGCTGGTGCCCGAGGGCATCGAAGGCCGCGTTGCCTACAAGGGCAGCCTGGTTTCGATCCTGCATCAACTGGCCGGTGGCCTGCGCGCCGCCATGGGTTACACCGGCAGCGCCTCCATCGAGATCATGCGCACCCGCCCGCACTTCGTGCGCATCACCAATGCCGGGGTACGCGAGAGCCATGTGCACGATGTGACCATTACCAAGGAAGCGCCCAACTACCGCGTTTCCTAAGTTCGCCATCATGACGACGCAAAATGCCGCGGACATCCACGCGCACCGGATCCTCATTCTCGATTTCGGCGCGCAGTACACCCAGCTCATTGCCCGCCGGGTGCGCGAGTGCGGTGTCTACTGCGAGATCCATCCCTGGGACATCTCCGATGCGGCCGTGCGCGCGTTCGCGCCGCGTGGCGTCATTCTCTCGGGTGGCCCCGAATCCGTCACCGACTCGCAGCCGCCACGGGCGCCGGAGGCGGTCTACGCCCTGGGCGTGCCGGTACTGGGCATCTGCTACGGCATGCAGACCATGGCGCAGCAGCTGGGCGGCCGGGTGGTCGCCGGCCTGACGCGCGAGTTCGGCTATGCGGAGGTCACCGTGACCGGCAAATGCCGGTTGCTGGATGGCTTGAGCGACCGCCGCGATCTCGAAGGTCGCGCGGTGCTGGATGTGTGGATGAGTCACGGTGATCGGGTCAGCGAAATGCCCGATGGATTTGCGGCAACGGCAGCTTCCGGCAACGCGCCTTACGCCGCCATGAGCGATGAACGGCGGCGTTTCTACGGCGTTCAGTTCCATCCCGAAGTCACCCACACCCTGCAGGGTGCGCGCATTCTGGAGCGCTTCGTGCGCGAGATCTGCGCCTGCGATGCGCTGTGGAGCGTCGGCAACATCATCGAGGATGCCGTGCAGCGTGTGCGGGCGCAGACCGGCGACGGCAAAGTGCTGCTGGGGCTGTCCGGCGGAGTCGATTCGAGTGTCGTGGCCGCGCTGCTGCATCTGGCGATCGGGGATCGGCTGGTGTGCGTGTTCGTCGATCATGGCCTGTTGCGCCTGGGAGAGGGCGATCAGGTGATGCGCACCTTTGCGCAGAACCTTGGCGTCAAGGTCATCCGTGTGGACGCCGCGGAGCGTTTCCTGGCCGCGCTCAAAGGCGTCACCGATCCTGAGACCAAGCGCAAAATCATCGGCCGGCTGTTCGTTGAGGTGTTTGAAGAGGAATCAAACAGACTCAAGGATGTCGGCTTCCTGGCCCAGGGTACGATCTACCCGGATGTCATCGAATCCGCAGGCACCCAGACCGGCAAGGCCCATGTCATCAAGTCGCACCACAACGTGGGCGGCCTGCCGGCGCACATGAACCTCAAGCTGGTCGAGCCGCTGCGCGAGTTGTTCAAGGATGAGGTGCGCCGTTTGGGCACCGAGCTGGGGCTGCCCCATGCCATGATCTACCGTCATCCCTTTCCAGGTCCGGGCCTTGGAGTTCGAATCCTCGGCGAGGTCCGCAAGGAATTCGCCGACCTGCTGCGGCGGGCGGATGCCATTTTCATCGAAGAGCTGCGCCGACATGACCTGTACGATCGCACCAGCCAGGCCTTCGCCGTGTTCCTGCCGGTGCGTTCCGTGGGCGTCATGGGCGATGGTCGCCGCTACGATTACGTGATCGCGCTGCGTGCGGTTGAAACCATCGATTTCATGACGGCGCACTGGGCGCGCCTGCCCTATGACTTCCTGGACGACGTGTCGCGGCGCATCGTGAATGAAGTACCGGGCATCTCGCGCGTCGTCTACGACATCTCAGGAAAGCCACCGGCTACCATCGAGTGGGAGTGACGGCGCCGATGATCGGCCGACGCCGCCTCACCGCCACGTTATCCCTGATCGGTCTGATCGCTGCGAGCTGCGCCCGGGCGCAGCCACCCACCAATCCGTCCTCAGCGCCCAAAGCGGCGCTGCCGATCGGGAGCATTGACTTCTACGGCTTGCGCCGGCTGACGGCTGAACAGCTGCGCAGCAGCGTCACATTCAAAGTGGGCGATCCGATCACGCCTGGCGATCGCTCCTTCACCGCCGCGTCGCAGCAACGCCTGATGAGGGTGCCGGGCGTCTTGCGGGTACATTTCGACGTGATTTGCTGTACCGATGGCCTTCCGGCCGTCTTTGTCGGTATCGAGGAGGACAATGCGTCCGTGATGCATTTCCGACCTGCGCCCTCCGGCTCGATCCGCCTGCCGCCTGATGTGGTTCAGACTGGCTCTGAGTTCTATCAGGCCATGATGAAGGCGGTGCTGAGCGGGCATGCACAGGAGGACGATTCGCAAGGCCACGCGCTGCTGGATACCGCGGCGGCACGACCGGTCGAGGATCGCATGATTGCGATTGCCCGCAGGGACCTCACATTGCTGCGTGAGGTCTTGCGCGAGTCCGGCGATCCCGGACAGCGGGCGCTGGCGGCGCAGTTACTTGGCTACGCCAGTGACTTGCAGGCCGTGGTGCCTGATCTCGTCTACGGCATGAGCGATTCTGACGGCGACGTGCGCAATAACGCGATGCGCGCGCTGATGGTTTTCACCATGGCCAGGAAGGTCAAGGCGCCCAAGGTGCCGTACCAGCCCTTCATCGCACTGCTCAATTCTCCGGTCTGGACCGATCTGAACAAGTCCTCGGCAGCGCTGATGCGGATGGCAAGAGCTCGCGATCCCGCATTGCTCAGTGTGTTGCGCGGGCAGGCTCTGCCGTCGCTGGTGGAGATGGCGCGCTGGAACGACCGGGGTCACGCCGAAGCGGCCTTCTGGATTCTGGGCGACATCGGGGGACTTGACGAGCAGGTGATCCAAAGCTATTGGAATCGAAATTTGCGCGAACCGGTGATCCGGGCCGCACGCCTGGGTCCCAAGCGCGATTAGCCGCCCGGAGCGTGGCCGCTGACGGCGCGCTCGATCGCGGCAATGTCGATGCGCTTCATCTTCATCATGGCCTCGAAGGCGCGCTTGGCCCGTGCCGGATCGGCGGCGGTGATCGAACGGATCAGCTGTTCCGGAACGATCTGCCATGACACACCGAAGCGGTCCTTCACCCAGCCGCATTGTTCGGCCTCCGGCACCGCCGACAGCGCATCGGTGAAGTGCTCGACCTCATCCTGAGTCTGCACCGGAATCTGAAACGATACGGCTTCGTTGAACCGGAACGCGGGTCCGCCGTTGAGTCCCACGAACGGCTGTCCCATCAGCGTGAATTGGACCATCAGCACCTGAGCGGCCTTGCCCGCGGGATAGTCCCCGGGTGCCCGATGCACACCGTCGATTTTGCTGTCCGGAAATATTGCGACATAAAACCGGGCGGCCTCTTCGGCGATGCCATCAAACCACAGACAGGGCATGATGCGGTGCATGATTGGTCTCCGGTTGATGGCGCCATTATAGGTGTCGTCTTTGGCAGTGTCGGTGGTTGTGTTACTTTGCGATCCATGACGGACAACGCCAAGGTTCCGGTGCCGCAGTTTACGACCGCGGAGTACTCGAATCAGTCTGCAGCTGCGACCTGCAAAGTCTGTGGTCGGGCGCTTGGCAGTACGCATTATCGTGTCAATGGCGTGCCGACCTGTACCGAGTGCGCAGGCCAGATCCAGGCACGATTGCCTGAGGACTCGCACGCGGCGTTTGTGCGTGGCATCAGCTTCGGCATCGGCGGCGCGGTACTGGGTCTTATCCTGTATGTGCTGTTCGCCATTGCAACCGGACTGGTAATCGGATTTGTGTCCCTTGCCGTGGGCTACATCGTGGGCAAGGCCATCGTCATGGGTTCAAAAGGGCGCGGTGGCCGCCGCTACCAGGTGGCCGCGGTGCTGCTGACCTACATGGCCGTGTCACTGGCCGCGGTCCCCATCGCCATCTCGCAGCATCTGAAGCAGCGCCAGGCCCAGGAACAGTCGCAGACGGGCGATCATGCCGCTGCCTCGGTGCCGCGCGTTGGACTTGCCAAGGCGCTGGGGGAGCTGACGGTGCTGGGTCTGGCATCACCGTTTCTGGATCTTGCCAATCCGATGCACGGATTGATTGGCCTGGTGATCCTGTTTGTGGGTCTGCGGATCGCGTGGCGCATTACGGGCCAGAATCCGGTCAACATAGTGGGCCCTCTGACTGCAGCGGCTCCCACGGCGCCCGGTTGAGCTCAGAATGCGCCCGCTGCCATGGCACTGTGGCGCCCGGCGCCTTGGTCTGCAGCAGCTGCCATGCCCTGGTACACGCGGTGCAGCTGGAGCAGCTGGCAGCCGCCGCACGTGTGCAGGAGGAGCACCAGGATTTCTCAGCCGCACGTGAAACCTGGCTCAAAGCTCTGGTGTTGCTGCCGCCGGAGGCGGCGCAGGCCGATTGGATTCGGGGCAATGTACAGCGATTGCAGACGCTCGGGTCGAGCACTCCGCACAGCGGTAGTGGCAACAGCTGGATTCGCCGGCTTGGGCCGTTTGCGCCGCTGCTCGTACTGCTGTCAAAGGGCAAGTTCTTACTGGCGCTATTGAAGCTGAAATTTCTGCTCAGCCTCGGTGCCTTCGTCGGCTTTTATTGGAGCCTGTACGGCCTGCGCTTTGGCATCGGTTTTGCGATCCTGATTCTGGTCCACGAAATGGGGCACTTCATTGAAATCAAGCGGCGCGGACTGCCGGCTGAAATGCCCGTCTTCCTGCCGGGGCTGGGCGCCTATGTGCGCTGGGCCGCGCTGGGCGTGACGCTGCAGACCCGCTCCCTCATAAGCCTTGCCGGACCGATGGCGGGTCTGATCGGGGCTGCCGTATGTGCCGGCCTTTGGATGAGGACCGGCGATTCATTCTGGATAGGCCTGGCGGGCCTCTCGGCGATGCTCAACGTCCTGAATCTGATTCCGGTGTGGGTGCTGGACGGAGGGCAGGCCATTGCGGCGCTCGACCGGCACCAACGGATTGTGCTGGCGGCCGCGGCGGTGGCGCTGGCGGCGTTTTTCGGGCAGCCGCTGTTGCTGCTGGTGGCCGCGGGCGCCGCCTACCGTGTCTTCACCAAAGACCTGCCGCCGGCGCCGAGTTATGGCACCACGGTGTATTACCTGCTGGTGCTCTCGGGCCTGGGGTATGTGATGACGCTGGCGCCGACTTCCGGGACTTGAGATAAGACAAGCGCTGATTGCCTGGCCTGCCCGCTCGTGGTAACAAGAAGTGTGGACAATCGTCAAGGCCTGACCCAGATAAGAACTGCCACCTCGCTGGGGCGCGCCACAGCAAATTTCCGGCCACGGGCCGCCGCCGATGTGAAGTCGCGCGCGGTGGTGCTGTGGCATGCACTGCTGTGTACGGCCGCGGCCCTGAACCTGGTCATCTGGTCGCTGTCGGCCCTCGCAGTTAGCCATGCTCAATCAGCAAACCACCTGCACAGCAGCGCGGCCAGCCTGCTGCAGGTGCTGCTGGCCGCCGGGTATGTGTTTGGTTGCGCGTATCGTTCCGTGCTGCCGGTATACGACATTCCACGCTTTGTCCTGGTCAACTCCCGGCTGTCCAGTGTCATGGTCGGCCGGTCGATCGCTACGGTCGCCGAATTGTGTTTTGCCGCCCAGTGGGCTTTGGTCCTGCACCGTATGGCGCTGCTGAGCAACAATCAGACAGGCATCGCGGTATCGCTGCTGATCGTACCGCTCATCCTGCTCGCTGAAGGCTGCTCCTGGTACGCCGTGCTCACCACTGCGCAGCGCCCGCACGCGCTGGAGAACTCGATCTGGGGCATCGGTGCAGCGCTCATCATTGCCGGCCTGCTGCTGATGGAGCCGCACCGGGTCGCAGGACTGTATCTGCCAATGATTGCCTGGTGCGTCGGAGGCGCCGCCTACGTCGCATATATATTTCTGTTCGATGTTCCTGCCTACTGGTCGCGATGGCGTGCCGATCAGGCCAGTGGACGCCAATACCTGAGTCTGGCCGAAGGCGTGATCGATGCCTGGCGAACCCGGATCGTGTCCTACCGCTGGGAGATCTGGAAGACCGAGGTCCTTTGGATGTCGCTTTATTTCACCTTGGGGGCCTGGAGCAGTATCTCGCTGGTCTACGCATCGATTGCCCTCGGCGCGCAATCGAATTGACCCTGCGGCATTGCCTGGTGCGTCTATTCGGCCGTGGCAGGATCGATGACGCACATCACCTGCGAGATCTTGTTGGCCGGAAATCCGCCGAGCTCCGCGTGCCTTCGAATCAGTGATTCATCGGATGCGTGGTAGATGCAATAGAGCTTGTCGGCGGTGACGTAGCTTTGAATCCAATGCACGCTGGGTCCGAGGCTGCTGAGAATCCCGCATGACTTCTTGGACACCGCTTTGAGCTCCAGCGGACTCAACTTGCCAGCCCCCGGAATGTCCCGTTCGATCACAAATTTAGGCATCGTGTTCTCCTGTTGATGGTGGTCTGCGTAAACAGTTTCCCGCGTGTGGCCGGACTTGTCCTGAAACGCCTATGAAAATTTTCTGAAAATGGGGCGGCTGCCGCAGGGAACCGCGACTAACCGCCCGCATATCAATCACTTAGAACTACCGATGGTCCATCAATTGCGGCTCGCGGTGGTGGCCTCCAGCACCAGGATGCCGTGGCTCGCGGCATAGGCCGCGACCGCCGGGGTGTCAATCCGGACCAGTGCATCGCGTATCGCGCCTTGCGCGCAATGATTCCAGGCCGCTGAGGGGAAGGATCTTCCCGGGGCGATGCGCGCGCCGCAGACTCGGCCGGCCGCAGCCTCGATGCGCCGATAGAGCACGGCGACTGTGGCGACATTGGCCGCATCGGCGGCGGCATAGCGAACGATCTCAGTGGGCGCCTCGGACACCGAACCCGCCTGCGCAGCGGCGCAAAACACGGTGGCGAATCCGGCGACAGTGATCAGGGCGGTCAGCTTCTTCATGGCAATCTCCCGTTTTGGTTGACAGTTGCGCCGGGTGTTCATCGACACGGCAGCGCGTGGGTAGAGCATCGCGCCAACAATTGTTTGAAGCTTGAATCGCTCCTGAAACTTCAATGAATTGCTGCTATGCCCGTGCCAAGACCAGCAGGTATAGTCAGATCAATGGATCGCATACGCCTGGGATCATTTGAGATCTACCCTTCGGAGCGGATGCTGTGCGCCGCGGGTAAGCCCGTTGAGCTTGGAGCGCGCGCCTTTGATTTGCTGCTGGTGCTGGTGGAACAGCATGGGCGCCTGGTGCACAAGAACACGCTGCTCGAGCGCGTCTGGCCACGCCTGGTTGTTGATGAAAATAATCTTCCGGCGCAGATCGCGAGCCTCAGGCGCGTGCTGGGTGCCGGCGCCATTCGCACCGTGCCGGGATTCGGCTACCGGTTGGAACTTGAAGTGTCATCGGGCCAGGGGACTGATGCCGGCGTCCCACCGGCGCAGCGCGAGCACGTCCTGCCACGGCTGGCGGTGTCACGGCGCACCTGGCCGAACCGGCTCGGACCTCTGATCGGACGCGACAGTGACGTACGAGGAGTTCAGGACGCGCTTGCCAGTTCATCGCTGGTCACCATTGTCGGCATCGCCGGAGTGGGCAAGACCCGACTGGCTCAGGAAATCCTGGCGCGCGAGTCGGCGCTGCCGGAGGCCGCGGTGGCCTGGGTTTCCCTTGGACCTCTGGAGCAGATCCAGCTCGTGTACTCGGCCATCGCGGTGGCGCTTGGACTGTCGCTGCCCGAGGGACAGGATGCTTTCTCGGTGCTGCGCCAGGCGCTCGAGAATGTGCCACTGCTGTTGATCCTGGACTGCGCTGAGCACCTGGGTGACACGCTGGCCAGCCCCTTGGCCGCATTGATCTCGCAGACCCAGGCGGTGCGCGCGCTGGTGACCAGTCAGGCGCCGCTGGGTGTTGCCGGGGAGCTGGTCTACCGGCTCGCGGTACTGCCCGTTCCCGAGCCGGATGTTCCCGGGGATGCGGCCGCACAGTACGCGGGCGTCATGCTGTTTGCGCAGCGGGCCGCGGCGGCGGATCGACGATTTCAACTGACCGAGGCCAACGCCGCGCTGGTGAGCAAGATCTGCCGCCGGCTGGATGGTATTCCGCTCGCCCTGGAGCTGGCGGCGGCTCGCGTTCCGGCACTGGGACTCGCCAATCTGCTCGAGCGGCTCGATGACAGGTTCCGGCTGCTGCGCGGCGCCGGTCGGCAGTCCGATCCACGACATGGCGCCCTGCATGCGGCCTTCGACTGGAGCTATGGCCTGCTCACGGCCGCCGAACAGCGCGTCTTCAATCGACTCGGCACCTTTGCCGGCAGCTTTTCGCTCAATGCCGCGGCGCGCTGTGTCGCCGACGGCGACATTGACACCGCCGAGGCCATTGACCTGGTCGGCCGGCTTGTCGACCGGTCGCTGGTGGCCGCACTGGCGGTGGATCCGCCGCGCTACACCTTGCTTGAGACCGCGCGTGCCTATGCCTTGGACAAACTGGCCGCGGCCGGTGATCTGGACACCGCCGGCGAGCGCATGGCCGTGACGGTTCTGGAATTGCTCGATGCGGCCTACACCGAGTACTGGTCGCTGGATGAGGCCATATGGCTGCATCGCTACGAGCCGGAACTGGCCAATGTCCGTGCCGCCATGGATTGGGCCATTCGCAACGAAAGTGAACTCGGCGTGGCGCTATGCGGGTCGGCGTGGCCGCTGTTCGTCGAGACTGACCTGCATGCTGAAGGTCGGGCCCGCTACTCGCGGGTTCTCGCGTTGCTGTCCGATGCGCTGCCGCGCAAACGCATCGGCCGTTTCTGGGAGGCAATCAGCGTCTACGACTCCACCCGGCAGCGCGATCGGGCCCATTACGCCGCGGAGCTTGCCGCCGAAATGTATGGGGCCACGAATGAAAGCCGGCCGCATTACTTCGCCTTGATGCAGCTGGCCGCGAACTGGCGCGTGGCGGCGGCCACCGCACGCACCGCATTCTCCGCGGCAAAGCAGCTCGAGGATCCAGGGTGGCCGGCGCGGCTGCTGGCCCATGGGGCCTTGACCGAAGGGGCGATGCTCATGGAGTCAGGATGCTTCATCGAGGCGCGGGCCGCCTACCAACGCGCGGTGCGACTGTCCCTGACGACCAGCGAGCGTCAGGCCTTGGCGGCCACCGTGAGTATCGTCGAACTGGATATCGCCTGCGGCGATGTGGCCGGGGCGCTGCAGCTGGGTCGGCCGATATTGTCGAGTCTGCGTCATCTGGGCAGCAGGCAGACACAGTTTGAACTGCTGGCGCTGATCTTCAGCGCGCTGCTGATCCGCGGCGAGATCGATGAGGCGCGCGCGACGGGCGCTGAAATTCATGAACTTGCATCAAGGCTCGACACCCGGGAGCTGTACAAGGTGCTCGATGCCATGACTTTCCTGGCCTGTGCTGAGCGGCGTTATGGGGCGGCAGTGCGTGTCGCGGGCTGCTCCGATGAGGCTCACGAGGCACGAGCCCAGTCGCGACGGCGTCCGGTCGAACAGCGCATGCGCGCCGATGCGATCAAGGCGCTGGAGCAAAACCTGGGGCCGCACTGGGATGCGCCGAACGCGCCCGGCCCGGGTGCAGTGGATGAGCTGGCGGCCTGTGCGCTGGCGCTGGGACTTTGCGCCTGAGCCCGCGCCACTGCGCCGCGGGCAGGCGCCGTGGGATTCCGGTAAACTGACGCCACCACGGGAGGCGAATCATGAAATGGGCCGGCATGTACTTTGTTGGATTTGTCATCCTCTTGGCCGGGCTGCTGGCGGCATTGTGGAAACTGGGCGTCCTGGCGCGCATTGGTACCACCTGGACGCTGATCGGAGTGGCCATCGCGCTGGGTATTGGCATCATGATTGCGGTCAGCAACAGCGGCATCAAGGAAAACATCCAGATCGACCGGAAGTAGCGGCTCGATGCAAAGACGCCGGCTGGGTCAATCGGACATTCACACCGCGCCGCTGTGCTTTGGCGGCAATGTCCTGGGTTGGACGCTGGATGAGGCGGCATCGTTCCGGATACTCGATGAATTCGTCGCGGCGGGATTCGATTTCATCGACACCGCCGATGTGTATTCGACCTGGGTGCCGGGTCATGTCGGCGGGGAGTCCGAGACCATCATTGGCAACTGGTGCCGCCAGCGCGGCAACCGTTCGCGGGTGATACTGGCAACCAAAGTGGGCTGGCTGATGCCTCCTGATCGCAAGGGCCTGTCCAGGCCGCGCATCATGCAGGCAGTTGAAGAATCGCTGCGGCGCCTGCAGACCGATTACATCGATCTGTATCAGGCGCACGTGGACGATCAGGATACGGCGCTGGAGGAGACGCTGGCGGCCTTCGGGGACCTGATCAGGCAGGGCAAGGTGCGCGCCATCGGTGCCTCCAATTACAGCGCGGCGCGACTGTCGCAGGCTCTGGATCTGGCGCAGCAAAACGGCCTGCCGCGCTATGACAGCCTGCAGCCGCTGTACAACTTGTATGACCGGGCGGGGTTCGAGGAGGAACTGGCGCCGCTGTGCGTGAAGCGCGGTGTCGGGGCCATTACCTACTTCGCCCTGGCCAGTGGCTTCCTGAGCGGCAAGTACCGCTCAAGCCAGGACCTCGCGGGCCGTGCCCGCGGACCGCGCGTGGAGAAATATCTCACCGCCCGGGGCACCGCGATTCTGGCCGCGCTGGATGAAGTCGCGGCGAGCCACGCAACGACCCCCGCCAGTGTCGCGCTGGCATGGCTGATGATGCGCCCCGGGGTGACGGCACCGATCGCCAGTGCCACCAGTTCCGCGCAGCTGCAGGCTCTGGTGGCGGCCGCGCATCTGAGGCTTGATGCCGCGTCGATCAAGCGCCTGGATCAGGCCAGCGACTGAGCCGACGCCAGCCGCCGCGCTCAGAGTTTCTCGGTCACGATCGGCTTGCCGGTCTCCAGCAACGACTTGAGGTTGGACAGGATCTTCGGCCAGCCGCCTGAGACGGCGACGATGAGCTTGGAATCCGGCCTTGGACTGGTGTGCGTGACGGTGAGCTTGACGATCTCGCCCGTGGGCTCCAGCTCGAAGGTGCACTGTGCTGGGCCTTCGGCCTTGAGCTCCGGACGCAGTTCATGTTCCCACTGGATAACAAGTCTGCGCGCGGGCTCTACTTCCAGCACCTTGCCGTGATCGGCAATGCGACCGTCGGCAAACTTGAGCTTCCAGCCGGCTCCGGTGCTCCACTCTGAAGTGAAATCCATGCCGAACCAATACTGACGCGTGAACTGCGGCTGGGTCAGTGCGGCCCAGAGCCGTTCCGGACTGGTACGGATGTAGGTCACGTAGACGAAGGTGCTTTGGGTGGCCTCATTCATGCTCGTCTTCCTCCAGGGATTTTTTCAACGCCGACAGTGCGCGCAGATGACTGCGCTGAAACTTGCCGATCCAGCGCTCGGCAATGGCATTGATGGGCACGGGATTGATGAAGTGCAGCTTCTCGCGCCCGCGCCGCTGCACCGAGATGAGATTGGCGTTCTCCAGGATCCACAGATGCTTGCTCACCGCCTGACGGGTCATGTCCAGTGCCGCGCACAGCTCGTTCAGGGTCTGCCCGTTGTGTCGGTGCAGGCGGTCGAGCAGGGTGCGACGGCTGGCATCGGCCAGGGCCCGGAAAACCTCGTCCTCGCTCATCTGAATATTATGCAACCAAACGGTTGCATGTCAAGGCGCAAAAAAAGGGTCGTGCGGCGGCACGACCCTCTTTGGTCTCAACCGTGGTGGAAGGCGTTGAGCTTGTTGCCGTCAAGGTCACGGAAATAGGCCGCATAGAAGCCGCCGCCGCGGTCTCCCGGAGGGCCTTCATCCTTGCCACCGAGGCTCATCGCGATTTTGTAGATCCGATCCACCTGGCCGGAGTCCTTGGCCGCAAGCGCTGCCATGACACCATTGCCCACCGTCGCCGCCTTGCCGTCGGCCGGTTTGATCAGGAACAGCATGGCGGAGTTCGGTGCCCCCCAGGCGATGAACTTTTCGGTTTCCATGGTGCGCTTGGCGCCCAGTTCCTTCGCGATCGCGTCATAGAACGCGGCGGATTTGGTGAGGTTATTGGTGCCGAACGTGATGTATCCGAGCATTTACGATCCCCCTTGAGCTAAAACGGGAAAAACGGTAGCACCGCCTTCGAACCCGGACAAGCATTACAATTGCCGCGATGAATCTCCCCTCCGCCAGGCAGGTGGCACAGCGCACCCAGCACTCGCTGCTTTCGGCTGCGCAGTGGCGCGCGCGGCTGATCGTGTGGATCGGCGGCGCCGCCGTCGGCGGCATGGCCGTGGCATTCGCGAAGTGCGCTGATCTGGCGCTGTCCATCCTGCATCGCATGACCCATGCCGTGTACTGGCTGCCATATGTTCTGGCGCCGCTCGGTTTTGCAACCTTGAGCTTCATCACGCGCCGCTATTTCGCCGGGGCGGAGGGCAGCGGGATCCCGCAGACCATCTTTGCACTGACGCCCGAGGCCGGTGTGGTCGGGGAGCGGCTGCTGCGCTTGCGGGTGGGTGTCGGCCGCATGGTGCTGGCGGTCGCCGGATTGCTGTGCGGCGGTTCAATCGGTCGCGAAGGGCCCACGGTGCATGTGGGTGCCATCATTGCCCGGGCGCTGGCCCGTTTCATGCCCCACGGTGGCGCGCAGGCGCAGCAGCGCGCGATGATTCTGGCGGGCGGTGCCGCGGGCGTCGCCGCCGCCTTCAATACCCCGCTTGCGGGTATCGTTTTTGCCATCGAGGAGCTTTCGCGTTCCTTCGAGGAACGTGCCAGCGGCACGGTGCTGACGGCAGTCATCATCGCCGGCGTCATGGCGATTGCTCTGATCGGGGACTATACGTATTTTGGTCAGCCCGGCGTGGTGAAGGTGCCCAGCGTTCTGGCCGCCACCACCATATCCGTGGCCATCGTCGGAGGTCTCGCCGGGGGTCTGTTCAGTCGTATCGCCCTCATCGGTATGGTGGCTTTGCCCAGCACCCTGGGTCGCATCCGGCGCAACCGCCCCGAAGTGTTTGCCTTCCTGTGCGGCCTCGCAGTCGCAGCCATCGCTGCGGGAAGCGGCGGCCTGACCTATGGGACGGGCTATGATGAAGCCCGCAGCATTCTCGTTTCCGGCGCGCATCTGCCCTGGTACTACGCACCAGCGCGTGCGTCAGCGACGCTGGCGGCATTTTTCAGCGGCGTGCCGGCCGGCATACTCTCACCGTCCCTGTCGGTGGGTGCGGGTCTGGGCCAGACCATGGCGGACTTTGCGCACGAGCCCAGCGCGGTGCCCTTTGCCATTCTGGGCATGTGCGGCTATCTGGCCGGAGTAACGCAGGCGCCCCTGACTTCCCTGGTGATCGTGATGGAAATGACCACCCAGCATGCGATGGTGCTGCCGCTGATGATCACAGCCGCCATTGGTGCCGCGGTCTCGAAGCTCCTCACGCCCCCCCTGTATCAGACGTTGGCGCAACGCTATGCGCCGCCACCCGGTGTGAATTCAGCCGCGCGTTCGAGCGCTTGAACCGCCCGTCCGCGGCAGGTTTATTTTCCGCGGATGTCGGCAGCGGCCTTGCGCAGAATGTCAGCCACCCGCAGCTGCTCGGCGCGCGGCGCGTCGGCCAGCGCGGAAAGGGCCAGTTTCAGATCGTAGCGTGCCACCTGCAGTTCCGGCGCGGTGTCATCCGGGTGCACATCCGGCTCGCCGCTGGCGGATTGAGGCGGCGCTGCGCGCCGGAATTTCTGCATGCGACGCCCGATCTGCTCCAGTTGCGCGAGCAGCGTGTCGATGACGGCGCGATTGTCCGCCAGGTGTTTGACGCCGGCCTCGGTCGCGCGATACAGCTTGCGCGTGCCTTCGGGCTCGACGCTGGCATGGCCGATCTCCTCCAGATAGGTCAGGGCGGGGTAGACCATACCGGGGCTGGGTGTGTAGTAGCCGCTGGAGCGTTCCTCGAGCGCCTTGATGAGTTCGTAACCGTGGCTGGGCTTCTCGGCCAGCAGGGCCAGCAACAGCAGTTGCAGGTCGGTGGAACCCAGTTTGCGGCCGGGCCCGAAGCCGCCGCGGCCGTCACCGCGCCCGCCGGGGCCGAAACCCTCGCCGAAGTGATGGCCGAAGCCAAAGAAGCCGCCGTGGGGACCGTGATGACGGCCGGCCAGGTGGTGGCCGTGATGAAAAAAGCGCATGGGTGACTCCTTGAGTCAGTCTTAAGTCGCATTGTGCGATCTAATTAAGATATATCTTAGATATATTGAACTGGCGTGTCAAGTCGCCGCGCCGCGCATCGGCTAAGGTTCGCGTATGTCCCTCTCCGATGCCGATTACATGCACCAGGCCCTGACTCTGGCGGCACAAGCCGGTGAGCGCGCCGAAGTGCCCGTGGGCGCAGTGTTGGTGCTGGGGGACAAGGTGATTGCGCAGGGCAGCAATCGCCCCATTGCCACGCACGATCCCACCGCGCACGCGGAGATCGAAGCCCTGCGCGCCGGCGGCAGGGCCCTGGGCAGTTACCGCCTCAGCGATACCACGCTCTATGTGACGCTGGAGCCGTGCGCCATGTGTGCGGCGGCCATCGTGCATGCGCGCGTACGGCGGGTGGTGTTTGGTGCCTGGGATCCTCAGGCCGGCGCCGCGGGCAGCATTGTGGATGTCTTCCGGCTACCCGGACTCAATCACCGGGTGGATGTCTTTGGCGGCGTGCTGAGCGAGGAGTGCAGCGCCCAGCTGCAGCGGTTCTTCGCCGAGCGCCGCTGAGCCCGGATCAGGCTGCGGGCCGTCCGACCCAGGTGGCATCCGGATTGGTGCTGGCCGGGGGCACCTTGGTGACATTGCCCGGCTGCCATTCCAGCAGTTTCAGGAACCGCTGGATGTGATCAACGAACTGTGCCGGCTCGGTGCCGCGCGCGAAGCCGTGCTTGAGCCGGTCGTACCAGGTCTCATCCGCCAGTAACGGCAGCTGGTCGCGCACATCCTGCCAGGAGTCAGGGTTCTTGCCGCGCATCTGCGCCAGACGGCGCGCGTCTTCAACATGGCCGTAACCCACGTTGTAGGCTGCGATCGCCAGCCAGGTGCGGTCCGGTTCGGGAATGTGCGCCGGCACCTTGGCGCGCACCTCCTGGAAATAACGCGCACCCGCCAGGATGTTCTCGCGGGCGTCCGAGCGGTCCTCCACGCCCAGTGAATCGGCGGTGTTCGAGGTCAGCATCATCATGCCCGAGGCGCCCATCGGTGACTGCGCCTCCGGATCCCACTTGGATTCCTGGTAACCGATCGCCGCCAGCAACCGCCAATCGATTCCGGTCTGCTCCGAGGCTTCCTCGAACCAGGCACGGTATTGGGGCAGCCGCGCGTCGAGGTCGTGGTGGAACTGGCGCGTGTCCTCATACGCCAGCACGCGCCGATCCTGCGGCGGTGGCATCAGCAGTGCGCCCAGCAGCCCGGACTGCTGCGCGCCGGCGATGAAGGTGTTCACGGCCGCATACAGGTCCGGGTCGGTGTGCCGCACCACCCACTGCACCGGGCGCGGCTCGGGCAGGGAGAACGCGGGCACCACATCCGGATACAGGTGCCGGGCGTAGGCGTATTCATTGGCATCCACCACCGCGTAGTCCCCGGCACCGTTTTGAATATCCTGCACAGGATCCACGGCATGCGGGGACACAGCGGTCCAGGCCAGTTTGGGATACACCCGGATCTTCAGCCGGCGCAGCATGGCCTCCTGGGGGCTGTCCGCCCTGACCAGGAGTTGCAGCGACCCCAAGTCCTGCGCGGAGGGCGGCTCTTCCCCCCGGCGATACACCACCAGCTGCGGAACATGGTCATACACGGCCGCCGCATCCCCGACCGCAGCCCAGCTGGCATCGGCAGTCAGCTGCGCTGCAGCAATGTCGGCACGACCGGCAGCGAGCTCGGCGCGCATCAGGGCCGGGCTGGCGACGGGATAAATGTACAAAGCCAGCCCCTGCTGGCGCGCGAACGCCTGCGCCAGGCGAAACTCCAGGCCTTCGGTACCGCGGGTGCCCTTGGTATAGGTGGTCGGACCCTCCAGGGTCACCACCCGCAGCTCGCCCTTGCCCCACACCGGGTTCACCGAGCGCGGCGCGGGCGAATAGCTGCTCGCCACCAGGACCATCATGGCCACTCCAGCCATGACACAGCGGGTCACCTGCCTGCCTTTATAGAACCTGTAGAACGACTCCATGGTCGACAATCGACTCATGGGTACCTCACTTCAAGCCTTCAGGTTGGGCTAGAATACCAGCCGCGGACCCCGCGCAGGCCCACGGTGCTACAGAACCTGGACGGATTATGTCCAACGGGTGTTCTGGTACACAAGTGATTGTTTTTAAAAACAAAAAAACTGTGCGGGCCATCGCAGCCGGGAGAGGTACCGAAGTGGTCACAACGGCGCCGACTCGAAATCGGATGGTCGGGTAATTCCGGCACGTGGGTTCGAATCCCACCCTCTCCGCCACTTTCTAACGTTCGTATTCGTCGAACCCGTCCTTCACCGCCTGCGGGCTGTCCATGTGCCAGCCGGTCGTGAAATACGGCCGGGTGCCATAAGTCACATTGGTGAATACCGCCTCCACCTGGCTGACTCCCTCCCGATCGATCGAGAAGGTCTCATGGGCCTGCAGGGTCGAGGGACCGGGATCGGCGACGGTCACGGTCTTGCCGTTCTTGAGCACGTAGCTGCGGATCGGGGCGTCGTTTTCATGATCGAAGTAGACGCTGGTCATCACGACCTGATGCTCCAGGTCCACCGCCATGATGCGGCGACTGCGGATGCGGTTGTCGTTGCGGTGGTAGCCGGTGGCGAGATCCTCGGCGCAGCTCATGTTGATACCGCCGCGCTCCTGGCCCGGGGCGAGCGGAACATTGGAGGTGGGGCGGCCGTTTTCCAGGCGCTGGCAGTGCGCTGAGAACCGGGGCGGCCGGTCCCCGGCATTGTTCTCGATGCCCGTGAAGTAGGTATTGACGATCTTCATCAGCTCCTCGCGCGTACGACGCTGCGCCGGGGGCACCACCTGGGTGTATTCGGGACGGGGTCTCTCACCCAGGTAGTCGGTCGGATTGCTGGCGGTTGCCGCCGGCCCGATGCGTCCCCGCTCGGTGGTCACGATGGTCTCGATTTCGGTCAGCTGGTGGTTGTAGACCTTCAGCCGGGCACTGAGGATCACCGGATCACCGTTCTGGTACATGCGGGCGTAGAAGCCGATCGTGCCCCACTCCGGATCGGCGACATACAGCCGGTAGTTGCGAACCCCGGTCGCGTTTTTCCAGAAGCCATCGGGGATGGGCAGGGGCACGCTGTTCTCGGAGTAGCGCACACCCTTGGCGAGTGCGACCTTGCCCGGATCATGGGCGAGGAGGGCGGCGATGAACTGTTCTGCCAGATCCTGCAAACAGGCGCGATCGCAGTCACCGCTGCCCACATTGGCGGGCAGCGGCGCGGCCTGGGCCTGGGCGCTGGTGGCGTGCAGCAGCCACAGACCGAGCAGCAGCGCCGCACAGGCGCCGGCAAGGGCAGGTTTCAGAGAGGTTCTCATGGGATTTTCTCGGTGGGTAAGGTGAACACCCACACCGCGGCGCCGCGATTGGGCGGACTGCGCAGTTCGGGTACCAGGGGTTGAAAGCTGCGGGCATGAAAGCCGCCTTCGCCCACCACCAGCGCCAGGTATTGCTTGCCGTGGACCGCGAAGCTGATGGGACTGGAGCTGGAGATGTCGTTGAGACGGGCCTGCCACAGTTCCCTGCCGTTGGCACTGTCATAGACATGCAGCACACGATCGTAGGTCGCTGCCAGGGTCAGCCCGCCGGCGGTGGTGAGTACACCGGATGACACCGGCGCATGCTGGCGCACCGTCCACAATGGCTTGCGGGTCAGCAAGCTGAGTGCCTCGAGGCGTCCAAAGTTCCCGTCGCTGTCGGGGCGTGGCCGGATTCCCCAATTGACGCCGGAGGACAGCGCGCTTACGTCGCCACCGCCTGGAACCGGATACAGATCCATGCAGGCCTCGTTCAGCGGCACGACCAGAACGCCGGAGCGCTGATTCCACGATGCCGGCAGGTAGTTCTTGGCACCGGCGCCGTGCGGACACACCAGCTTCACCGTGCCGTCCGGGTACAGCGCCGTGTTCGGATCCTTGCGGCCGGTGAGCGGATCAATCGACTTGGCGACGTTCTGCAATCCAAGATCGATGGAGAACAGATACTTCCCGGTGCGCGCATCCAACGCGTCGTAAATCGCACTCTTGCCGGCGGTGATCACCACGCGGCGCGGCGCGCCGTTGATCTGCAGGGTGACCAACTGCCGCTCGAAAGCCCAGTCCAGGTCCCACTGGTCGTTGGGAAAATGCTGGAAGTACCAGGCGAGCTTGCCGCTGTGCGGATCGACCGCCAGGGTCGAGTCGGTATAGAGCGCCGCATTGGTGATACCGGGCTGCTGCTTCAAAGGCAGCAACGGTCCGGTGTCGTAGGTGTTCCCGGTGCCGAAGTAAGCAAGGCCGGTGTCCGGGTCGTAGCTGCCGGGTGTCCAGATGGAGGCGCCACTGCGCGCCGCAAAGGGGATGCCGTTCCAGCTGTCTCCGCCGGGCTCACCGGGCTTGGCGATGGTGCCCAAACGCCAGAGTTCGCGGCCGCTCGCGGCGTCCAGGCCCACCAGCTGCGGACCGCCGAAGCGGGCGCTGACTCCCGTGCCGGTGGTGCCGACCATGACGATGCCGTCGGCCACCAGTGGACCGGCACTCAGTCCCTCATGACGCTTGAAGTCGCCGATTTTCCGGTCCCACACCAGTGCGCCGGTCCGCGCGTTGAGCGCCACCACGTGAACGTCCGAGGTCCCGAAATACAGCAGCTCGCCCCACAGCGCCAGGCCGCGCTTGACGAAGGGCGCCGCGCCTGGCTCCAGCGCGTGGTTGTACTGCCACAGCAGATCCCCGGTCTGGGCATTGATGGCCTGCACGCTCTCCCCGTAGCTCAGCACGAACATCGTGCCGTCGCGCACCAGTGGCACGGCTTCGGCGGAGCCCGCCGGCAGCGTCCAACTCCACGCCAGGCGCAGGGAGCCGGCATTGGCGGCAGTGATTTCCTTGAGGGGGCTGAAGCCGTGGCCATCCCAGCCGCGGCGCCAGGTCAACCAATCCTGCGCGGGCGGATCGGCCAGATCGGCGTTGCCCACGGGTTTGAACTGCTCCACGGGATTGGGCAGCCGCACTGGTTTCTGCGGCGTATACGGGGAGTAGTCCATGATGCTGAACCCGCCTCCGGGGATCATCATGCGCGCCAGCTGCTGCGGATCGCTGGGCAGCGGCGCGTCACCCGCCACGATCGCGTTTTGCTGCAGAATATAGGCCACGAGCGCCGCATAGGTCGCCTCATCCAGCGAGCCGGGCTTGGCGCTGGGCATGGTCGTGCGGGTGACTTCGTAGAGTTCCGCTACGCTGCGGCCGCCGTACTTTTGCATGAACTGGGGGCCTTTGAGCGGCTTGCCGAGCGGCCCATCGCTCAAGTGCGCACCGTGGCACATGACACAGCTGCTGAGGTAGGCGAGCCGTCCGTTCGCGCTTTGCTGCGGTGTGTAGGAAAGGGCGCGCTCCTGGGCCTGAACGCCAAAGGCCGCGCCGTCCACCAGGCTCAGGCACAGCAGCACCCGCAGCACAGTCCTGGTTGATGTCGCGCAGCTCCTCATGGGGTCGCGATTGTACGTGCTGCGGCGGCAGCGGCGCCTTAGAGCCGATGATTTTGGCTCTGCCGCAGCGCAAGGCGCGATGACGGCGTGGCTGGCGGTTCGGTGGTAGCATGGCGATCCGCGCGGCGGCGGCATGGCGCCGCGCTTGCCCGTTCGGAGTAATCGATGCTCGACGATGCTGTGACCCGGCTGGCCCCGGCGCCTGCAAACGCCCCTAATTCCTTCGACCTGCGGCGCGTCGGTGCCCACCCTGATTTCTGGTATCCCCTGGCATGGGGGGATGAGCTCAGGAAGGGAAAAACCCTGGGGCGCCGCTTTGCCGGCGAGCCCATCGTCCTGTACCGCGGACAAAACGGTCAGGCCTATGCTCTCGAGGATCGTTGCGCCCATCGGCAGGTGCCGCTGCACCTGGGTGTGGTGTGCCAGAACCAGCTCAAGTGTCACTACCACGGCTGGTCTTACAGCGGCAGCGGACAATGCGTGGATGTGCCATACCTGGGCAAGGAGCGGCTGCCAAACGGGGTGCGCAGCTATCCGGTCCACGAAGTCGACAACCTGATTTTCGTATTTCCCGGCGATCCGGCGCTGGCGGAAGGCCGCAAGCCCGCCGCGCTGGGCGCCTACGCTGACAAAGCCTACAAGACCCGGCAGTTGAACCGCGAGGTGGCCTGCCACTACACCTTCATGCACGAGAATCTGTTCGACATGAACCACCAGTTCATGCATCGCAAGCAGATGGGGTCGATCACGGCCAAGTGCCTGGGGCGTGATCACGGCGAGAACTGGGCACAGGTGGAATACAGTTTCAGCCGCGCCGGCGGCGGCAAGTCTGCCGGTGAGCGTGTGATCGTGGAGCTGACCCGCAGCCGGGCCCAGAAAAAGGCCGACTTTTCCGATCACATGCGCATCCGCACCGACTACCCATACCAGAGCCTGAGGGTGTGGCTGGGGCGTAACATCGATTACGACAAGGACCGGCCGGTGTTGTCGGTGTGGCTGGGCTATACGCCGCTGGATGCGCAACAGCGCACCAATCGCACCTTCGGCTATCTGTCGGTGAAGAAACCGCCCGTGCCGGGGCTGATCCACCTGGTATGGCCCTTCGTCACGCACTTCACGGAAAATATCTTCCGCGAGGACAAGGAAATCGTGGAATTCGAGCAGCGCGCCCACGACGCCCAGGGCTCGGATTGGAACAACGAGGTGTTTCCCCCGATCCGCGACCTGCGCAGCGTACTGGCCCGCTGCGGCAAGCCACCGACCTGATCGATCGGGCTACGTTCTCAGGCCGGTTCGCGCAGACAGTAGCCGCTGCCGCGAATGGTATGAATGAGATGGACCTCGAAACCGCGGTCGATCTTGGCACGCAGCCGGCTGATATGGCTTTCCACCACATTGGTGCGTGGATCAAAGTGACAGTCCCACACATTCTTCAGCAAGGTCGAGCGATCCAGCACCTTGCCGACATTGCGCGCCAGGAATTCCAGCAGGCGAAATTCCCGCGGCTGTAGCGCCAGATGCCTGTCGCCGCGCGTCACGCAGCGCGTCAGCAGATCGATCTCAACATCAGCGACCTTCAGCCGGGTCTGCGGCTGCGCGCGCATCGGGCTGCGCCCAAGCGCGGCGACGCGCGCCTTAAGATCGGCAGCGGTGAAGTTCTTCGCCAGGCATTCATCGGCACCGGCCACGAGCCCCAGGCGCGACTCATCAGCGGCATTGACCAGCATCACGATCGGTGTGGTCACGCCACCGCTGCGCAGGGTGCGCACGATTCCCGAGCCATCCAGTTCGGGCACGGTGCGGTCGACCATCAGCAGCTCCCACTCCTGGCTTGCGGCAAGGTACAGGGCATCCACAGCATTGGTGGCCACGGTGACCGCGTGTCCGCAATCCTTCAGATCAGCGCGCACCACGCTGGCGGTCTGTTTGTTGTTCTCGACCAGCAATATCCTCAAGTGCCACCTCCGTGTGCCCGAGGTCATTATATGCTAATCGCATATTGCTGGTGCAACCGGCACGGCGCCGCGGTTGATTTGTGGGGCAGCGAGGCTACTTGTCGGGTTGTCGCAGATTCTCGTCGTAGGCGGCTCTGAAGGCCTCCAGGAACACTCGCGGCAGCTGCCCATCGCCTCTGGCGGCGATGGTGCGGTAGAAGTCGCAGTACAGCTCCCAGTTGCGGGCGCCACGGTCGTGGCGCCCGAAGCGCGATTCCAGCTCCGCCGGATCCAACCGCGCCACAAAGTCCACGAAGGCAGCGTGCAGTGCATCGGAGCTCGCGCGGTCATGGGCCTTGGCGCGATCCATGACCTCACGCAGCCACTGAACCGCGTCCAGGCGCCGGCTCTCGTGCTGACTGAGGATCTGCACCAGCAGGTCCTCGACTGCGGCGCGGGCCAGTGAGGGGCGCGGATCATCCTCATCGATCGGAATTTCGATCTGCATCGGCCGCAGCGTGGCGCTGCGGACGCGTTCCAGGTCCTTCAGGCCCACCAGCGCCTCGCGGATCAATTGCCCGGCCAGGTGCAGCAGGCGCACCTGAAGTTCGGGCGCGAAGTGATCGGCGGCGATCCCGGCACCTTTGCAGAAGGCCGCCAGGCCGCTGTTGGCCTCCAGTACGGGGGGGCTCGCCGAGGTACGACGGTCCTGGGCACGCGACGCCGCCCGGGCCAGACGTTCGATGCGGCGCGCGATCGCACGCCGTTCGGTTTCACTGTCGGCCAGCGCCGCGCTCAGTTCCGTCGGCGTGGGCGCCGGACCCGGCGGGCCGGCGGGTGCCGCAAAGGAGCGCGGCACTGGCGGCGGCGGTGGTGCCACGGGCTGGCCGTAGGCATTCACTGCCAGCGGGCGACTGAAGTCCTCCGTACCCGAGAGCAGCAGGTCATCCAGGTCCAGCGATGCGCCCAGGTCGGTCTGGGCAGCCCGGCCGATGGCCGCCACCACCTCGACGCTTTGCGCGGTGGTTTGCACCGGAACGCTGCTGGTGGCCGCCAGCGTGAAGCCCCCGGAGAACTCGCTCGCAGCGGCCAGGGGCAGCTCCTGCAAGGCGGGTTCAGCCGCGGCGCGCACTTCCACCATGGCCACGATCTGGTATTCGCCGAATCGCAGGATGTCCCCGTTCTGCAGCACATGGGCGCCGCGCTTGGCTACCGGCCGTTCTTCATCGTTGACGAAGACGCCATTGGTACTGGTGTCCTCGAGGATGTACAGGCCGTCGCGGTAGTGAATGCGGGCGTGATGGGCCGACACGAAGCGCTGCGGGTCCGGCAGCACCCAGTCGTTATCGGCGGAGCGGCCGATATTGCCGCCCACGGTGTCGAAGACCACTGAACTGCGGTCGCCGAGCAGCCTGCGGTGATCACTTATGATGCGAAGTTGCAGCGCCACCGGCGCCCCCGTTAGGACAAATACCCCCAGTCGGCCGCTATCAGCCGGTGGGTGGACATATAATCGCGCCCCAAAGTAACAAGTTCACCCCCCGAGACCCATGGCAGCCAGTCACATTTTCAAAGTCCTGTTCCTCAATCAGGGCAAGGTTTACGAGGTTTATGCCAAAAACGTCACCCATGGCAGTCTGTTTGGCTTCATCGAGGTGGAAGACATCGTCTTCGGGGAGCGCTCGAGCGTGGTCGTGGACCCGAACGAGGAGCGCATAAAAACTGAATTCGAAGGGGTAAAACGCAGTTTTCTGCCCATGCACTCGATCCTGCGCATTGACGAGGTCAAGAAGCAGGGCACCGCCAAGATCACCAATCTGGAGGGGGGCAATGTGACCCCGTTTCCTGTGCCCGTCTATTCGGCCCCGGCGGGCGAACCGCCGTCGCGCAAGTAGGCTGCCGCGCTGATGCTCGAGCTCCAGGGAAGGCCCGCCCTTTCGGCCTTCCGTATCGCCAAACTGTGTACCCGGCTGCAGGCACTGGAGCCGCGGATTCAGGGCGTGCAATCGCATTATGTCCATTTCGTGGACCTCGCGGCGCCACTCACGTCCCAACAGCAGGGGCTGCTGAGCAAACTCCTGACCTATGGACCGGCCGCCCAGGAAGCGGGTGAGCCGGCCGCCCCAGGCGCGCAGACGCTGCTGGTGGTGCCTCGGGCCGGGACCATCTCGCCCTGGTCCAGCAAGGCCACGGATATCGCCCAGGTGTGCGGGCTGGCGGCCGTGCGACGCATCGAGCGTGGTATTCGCTACCGGCTTGCCGCGGCGCATCTGGAGGCCGCGGCGCTGGGCCGGGTGGCCAGCGCGCTCTTTGATCGCATGACCGAAATGGTGGTGGGTAGCGCCGCCGAGGCCGAGCAACTGTTTGCCCATCATGCCCCGCGCCCACTGAGCACGATTTCACTGGCCGCAGGACGCCCGGCGCTGGAAGCGGCCAACGCCCGCCTGGGACTGGCGCTCGCAGCGGATGAGATCGGCTACCTCCTGGAGGCCTTCGCGCGCCTTGAACGTGATCCGACCGATGTTGAACTGATGATGTTCGCGCAAGCCAACTCCGAGCACTGTCGCCACAAGATCTTCAACGCGCAGTGGACCATCGACGGTAAGCCACAGGCGAAGTCCCTGTTCGCGATGATCCGCAATACCTACGAGCGCTCGCCCCGGGGGATCTCCTCCGCCTACCGCGATAACGCCGCGGTCATGGAAGGGCTCCCGGGCATGCGCTACTTTCCTGATGCTGCCGGGGTGTATCGCGCGCATCGCGAGCCCATCGACATTCTGATGAAGGTCGAGACGCACAACCATCCCACGGCGATCTCACCCTTTCCCGGCGCCGCCACCGGATCGGGCGGAGAGATTCGCGATGAGGGCGCGACCGGAGTCGGGGCCAAGCCCAAGGCCGGTCTGGCTGGCTTTTCGGTGTCAAACCTCTTGATCCCGGGTTTTGAGCAGCCCTGGGAGCAAAGCCTGGGCAGACCCGAGCGCATCGCCTCGGCGCTGGACATCATGATCGAGGGTCCGCTGGGTGCGGCGGCGTTCAACAATGAGTTCGGACGCCCGAACATCTGCGGGTATTTCCGCAGCTTTGAGCAGCGCGCGGCCGGGGATGCCGCACAGCGCAGCCGCGGCTACCACAAGCCCATCATGATTGCCGGTGGGCTGGGCAATATCCGCCGCGATCACGTTACCAAGGGCGAGGTGCCGTTGGCTGCCAAGCTGGTGGTGCTGGGCGGACCTGCCATGCTGATTGGCCTGGGCGGCGGCGCCGCCTCCTCCATGTCCAGCGGCGCCAGCAGCGCGGATTTGGATTTCGCCTCGGTGCAGCGTGGCAATCCGGAAATCGAGCGGCGCGCACAAGAAGTCATCGATCGCTGCTGGGCTCTGGGTGAGGCCAATCCCATCGCACTGATCCACGACGTCGGCGCCGGCGGCCTGTCCAATGCCGTGCCCGAGGCGGTGGCGCACAGCCAGCGCGGCGCGCGGGTCGATCTGCGGGCGGTGCCCAGCGGCGATCCGGGCATGTCGCCGCTGGAGATCTGGTGCAATGAGGCGCAGGAGCGCTATGTGATCGCCTTGCACCCCGATGGCCTGGAGCGCTTCTCCGCCATTGCCGCCCGCGAGCGCTGTCCCATTGCCGTGATCGGTGAAATCAACGACAGCGGCGTGCTTAAGGTCAGCGACCCGCTGCTGGGTGGCATGCCCGTGGACATGCCGATCGAAGTGCTGCTGGGCAAGGCGCCCCGGATGCACCGCGAGGTGCACAGCCTGCGGCCCGAATGCGCGGAATTTGACCCCGCCGCTGTCGATCTGCGCACGGCACTGCTGCGCGTGCTGCGCTGTCCGACGGTGGCGGACAAGACCTTTCTGATCTCCATCGGCGACCGCACCGTTGGCGGCATGATCAGCCGCGATCAGATGGTGGGTCCGTGGCAGGTTCCGGTCAGCGACGTCGCCGTCACGGTCAGCGACTATGTGGGACATTCCGGTGAGGCGATGGCCATGGGCGAGCGCACCCCGGTGGCGGTGCTGAATGCGCCGGCCTCGGGTCGTCTGGCGGTGACCGAGGCCATTACCAATATCCTGGCGGCGGACATCGCCGAACTGGGCGCGGTGCGCCTGTCCGCAAACTGGATGGCCGCCTGCGGCGAACCCGGCGAGGATGCCGCGCTGTATGCCACGGTGCGCGCCGTGGGTGAGGAGCTTTGCCCGGCGCTGGGCATCGCCATTCCGGTGGGCAAGGACTCGCTGTCGATGAGGACCAGCTGGCAGCAGGGCGGCAGCGCCCGCGATGTGATCGCGCCGGTGTCACTGATCGTGTCGGCCTTCGCGCCGGTGAGCGATGTGCGCCGGACCCTGACCCCGGTGCTGCGCACGGACTCAGGTCCTTCATCGTTGTGGCTGATTGATCTGTCGGCTGGCAAGGCGCGGCTGGGCGGTTCGGTGCTGGCCCAGGTTCACGGGCAGCTGGGCGCTCAGACACCGGATCTGGATGACCCGAAATTGCTGATCGCGCTGGCGCAGGTGCTGCCGAAGCTGCGCGCCGCCGGATTGCTGCAGGCCTACCATGACCGCTCCGACGGGGGACTGCTGGTGACGCTGCTGGAGATGGCCTTTGCGGGCCATTGCGGGCTGTCGGTTGATGCCGCCGCGTCCGGCAAGTCCGCCTCCATCGCGCACCTGTTTGCCGAGGAACCCGGGGTCGTCGTGCAGGTCGCAGACGCTCACCGCGCCGAGTTCCTGGCGCTGCTCGATGAACACGCTCTGCAGGGCCATACCACCCGTGTCGGTGCGCCGCGCACCGACATGCTGATCCACGTCGCCGGTGCGGGCCAGAATCTGGTCATGCCGTGGAATGAACTGCGGCGCGCATGGTCGGAGACCTCGTTTCAGATGCGCCAGCTGCGGGATGACCCGGTGTGTGCGAGCGAGGAGCTCGCGGCGCAGTGTGACGTGGCCGATCCTGGCTTGAGTGTGGCGTTGAGCTTTGATCCGCAGCAGGACATCGCCGCGCCTTTTATCGCCACGGGCGAGCGCCCGCGGGTGGCGATACTGCGCGAGCAGGGTGTGAACAGTCAGGTCGAAACGGCGGCGGCCTGCGAGCAGGCGGGCTTTGAGCCGCACGACGTGCACATGACGGATATTCTGCTCGGGCGACGCACGCTCGAGCAGTTCAAGGGCCTGGTGGCCTGCGGCGGATTCTCCTACGGGGACGTGCTCGGTGCCGGTGAAGGCTGGGCCAAGTCGATCCTGTTCAATCCCATCGCCCGGGCGCAGTTCGCAGCCTTCTTTGAGCGGCCCGACACCTTCACGCTCGGCTCCTGCAATGGCTGCCAGATGCTCGCAGCGCTCAAATCGCTGATACCGGGCACCGAGCTGTGGCCGCGCTTCGTGCGCAACCGCGTCGAGCAGTTCGAGGCGCGCTTCACCTTGGTGGAGATTCTGGACTCACCCTCGGTGCTGCTGCGGGGCATGGCCGGCTCGCTGCTGCCGATAGCGGTTGCGCATGGCGAGGGGCGCGCGGAATTCGAATCCGCACAGCAACAGGCCGAATGCGCGCGGCATGGCCTGATTGCCTATCGCTATGTCACGCATGACCGGCAGCCGGCGCAGCACTATCCGGCCAATCCCAATGGCAGTCCGCTGGCCATCGCGGCACTGGCCAACGCCGATGGGCGGGTGACCATCACCATGCCCCACCCGGAACGCTCCTATCGGAATGTCCAGAATTCCTGGGCGCCGGATGGGGCGGGAGAGTGGAGTGGGTGGATGCGCCTGTTCCGCAATGCTCGGCGCTTCATCGGCAAGATCTAGGGCAGGCGCAGACGACCGCCCCGGCAAGCTTGCGCTTGAGGGCGGTACGCGCTCGACATGCGCTCGCGGAGGCTAGACTTCCTCGTCCATCAGGACGTTGCCACCATGCGACCAGCGCGCCAGCATCAACTCCAGCTGGATATGGTCTTCGGTGGGCATCTGCTGCAGGACCTGGCCGGTCTGCGCGTTGGAGATCTGCGCCACGGTGTAACCCGAGGCTGGATCTACCTTCAACGACAATACCCGGTTGACGCTGGCCAGATGGGCGTTGATCTGCGCCAGGGCGGAGTTGACGGCCGCTTCAGAGGGCCGCGGGGCCTGCTCTGAAACCGCCGCGACCGCTGCTGGCAGATCTGCCGATGTCTGGGGCGAAGGCGAGCTGTCCTGGGCAGACACAAAGTCATCCATGGAGCTCATGGCTCCGATGCTGCCTATTGCACCTGTTTCCTCGTTCATACTCACGCTCCATCTGCTGAATGATCACACCGGGCAGATCCGCGGACCGACTCCTATTCGGCCACGTTATGTCCGTGCTCAAACTGCTCAAGCCGCCGGTCCATACAGCGGACCGTAACGTTGTAACGGCGCGTCGCAGCGGAACTTGAGGGCAGGGGCGGGAGCGGGGCGGGAGCGGAATTATGTCAGGTGCTGCCGATCCAAAAATATTTCTGGGCAGGATCGTGGGCGGGATTCTTGACCCCGTAGATCGATTCCTTGGGAGCCAGGAACTGCTGCGTGCCATGAGCATGGCCGCGGAATAGCCGCACCCACATCTCTCCGTTTCCTGAGGTGGATACAACAAACCGGCTCCGGGATATAACGACTATTGAGGCAAGATAGATGCTGATGCGTAGCAGCGGATCGTCATTTGCGCCATTGATGAAAAAGCAGGCGCCTTCCAATTCGCGCTGCGCATACTCAAAGAAATCCGGTTCGTCGGTCTGCACCAGGAATCGCAACTGCGGGTGCTTCAGTCGCAGCTGAACTGCCTTGAGGACCAGCTCGGCATAGGAGGGTTGTATCGTTTCGAGCTTCTTGTCGCCGCCGCGAAACAGAATGCTGCAAACATCGCCGCTGGGGACCGGAGCGGAGCGCTCGATGTGATCGATGATCTGCTGAATTTCGGCGGACGGAGTGAAATAGCGGTCTACAAAGGGTTTCAGCCCGGCGTAATTGAGCCTGGAGTAATCCGAGAACTGCTGTTCCTGTTGGGCGTTTGTGGTGCGTATGGGCAGACCCGTCCAGGGAATTTCCACATCTTCTCTGCTTTTGAACAGATGCGGGCTTACATCCTCGGCAGGATTTCGCTTGTACCAGGCGAACTGCTGGGAGCTGTCGACGAGGCGCGGCAGCCTGTGAAATGCTCGAAAATATTCGAGAATCGCCTCCAGCCTGACGGTGCAGCAGGAGAAGAAACCGGCATTGTGATTGATTCGAAGACACTCGCCATCGGCTATTGAGGCAGGCGCCGCGGTGACTGGCTGATTCATGCAACACCGACCATTCTTGAGGCTCCCGACATACCTGAAGCACTCTTATTTGCGTACTGCGTACAGTTCCAACAGCCCCTGGCCAGCGTTGGGCGCCACGATGTCGGCGATTTCAAAGCCGATCTCCTGCAACAAGGCGATGAGCCGGTCGCGACTGAAGACATGGTGCAGTTGCGGGTTGGACCAGTGAGGATTGATTCGGTCCCGTTCGAGCAACATCCAGCTGGAGGATGATGAATCCGGGGTGCTGAGGATGAGCAGGCCGCCTGACTTCAGGATCTGGGCGGCCTTGGTCAGGGCGCCACGTGGATCGGGCATCGCGGCCAGCACCTGCATCAGGGACAGGACATCGGGCACCAGTTCGAAAGGCAGCTGCATGAAGTCCCGCTGCACGGCACCGAATCCCAGGCTCAGGACACCGGCAATGGCTTCGCCGTCCGTATCCACGCCCCCGGTGGCGAAGCCATGGTCGTTGGCGGCCATCACCAGCGCGCCAGTGCCGCAGCCCACGTCCACCCAAATTGGTTTCGGATTGCGCTGTAGCAGCCGCGGGTAGCCGCCCAGCAGGCGCGCTGCGCGCTCGACCACGGGACCGCATCGGGATATCTGCGCTGCCAGAGGCTCCGGTGACACTGCCGCTACGCGCGGATTTCGGCACCGCATCAGCTCGCTGCGTCCGGCCGCGGTCCAAAAATGACTGGTATGGGTGTGGCTGCAGGCGGTGCAGCGCAGCCACTCGGCCTGCGGCGGCAGGGGCTCATGCCACAAGGGGTTGCCGGTGCAGTCGGCGAATCCGACCGAGGCGGTGGCGCTGCCACACAGCGGGCAGCCGGCATAGGGGCTGTGCAGCGCCGCCACCCTGCCGGCGAAGGCCGGTGGGGGCCGATCGGCGCTGATGGGCCCGCGGTCCGGAACATCCAGCTGCGTAGGGAGCAGGCCACCGCGATGGCGTTCGACCATCATCTGGATGCCGATCTCGAAGTCGCGCGTCAGACGCGCAGTGTCGAACAGGGGCGTGCTCAAGCGGTTGGCACTCACCCTGGCGCGCAGCTCCTGCCGGTACGTCGCATCGGTGCCGATGCGGGTCGCGATGCGCACCATGTCATGCGAATCAGCGCCCACCAGCTCGGGCATGCCGATGGCATTGAGGAGGCTTTCACTGACGCGTGAGGCGAAGTGTCTGCCCCGGGCCGTGAGCACCGGAACTCCGGCCCACAAGGCGTCGGAGGTGGTCGTGTGGCCGTTGCAAACCAGGGCATCGAGGACCGCATCCACCAGCTGCAGGCGCGCGAGATGCTCGCGGGGATTGGCAAATGGCGCATAGATGATTCGGGCCGGATCGATGCCATCCAGCTGCGCATGGCGGGAGAGGTTGCCCCGGGCGGCCTGGCTCTGCCCCAACAGCCACAGCACGCTGTTGGGCACCTCGCGCAGTATCTGCATCCAGACGGTGAAGCTGCCGCGGTCGACCTTGTACGATTGGTTGAACGCGCCGAAGATGATCTTGTCGGCGGGCAGTCCATAGGCAGTGCGGCTACCTGGTGTCTCGGCCAGGGCCCGCTTGCGGTCGTTGCACTGATAGCTGTGCGGCAGGCGGCAGAATTTTTCCGTGTAATACGGCGCGCTGCTGTCCGGGGTGACGAAGCGGTCCGAGACCACGTAGTCGATATCAGGACTGGCGGCGCTGCCAGGGAAGCCGATATAGGCGGCCTGCAGCGCGGCAGGCCGATAGGCCATGATGCCGCTGCGGCCGCCGCCTGAGTAAAGCTTGAGGTCAAAGAGGATATCCAGGCGATCCTCAGCGATACGCAGCGCGGCCTGCCGGTCACTCAACGAGTCCACTGGGACGTGATGTTCCACGGCGTCCAGAAAGCGCTGTCGGTAGTCGGAGATGTCGGACCTGGTGTAGTCGTAGGCAAAGATCTCGAACTGCTCGCGATCATGATGTTCGAACAGGCCCGCCATCAGGTGCATGGTGGCGTGGTTGCGGAAATCGGAGGACAGGTAGCCGACCCGGATGCGACGACCGGCCGGCGGCAACGGGCTGACCGCCAGTGCTTCGACGCGTGGCACCATGCGCGCGACATAGGCGCGGGTGACCTCAAGGTTGCGCGCCTCGTCCGCGCACCAGGTCAGATTCGTCAGGGGGAATTCCTGGGGTGCGGCAAAGTCGCCCTGTTGGTACGAGGCAGAGATCTTGCGCTGCAGCGTTTCGATCCACTCCCACTCGCAGGTGAAGCGCGTGGGCACCAGTGCGGCGCCGATGATGGCCGGGTCATCCGGTGCCAGAGCGACGATCCTCTTGAACGCGTCCGCCGACTCCTCGTACAGATCATCGGCTTGCAGCAGCAGTGCGGCGCGTGCCAGCAGCGTCGGGTTGGAACTGACCGCCAGCTGGCGGCGGGCGAACTCAAAGCCCTCCTTGTGCCGGCCACCATTGAACAGCGTCGTCACCAGCGCATCCAGGACGTCCTCGCTGTCGGGAGTCTCCGCGTATGCCTTCAACAGGCACTGGAAGGAGTTTTCGGTATCGCGTTCCGCGGCCAGCAGGATTCCCGCCGCCAGCCAGTTGCGTGCCCCGGCGCCACTGGCTCCCGCCAGACGGTAGGCGTCGATGGCCTCGGCCTGGCGTCCGACATGGCGCAGCGCCTCGGCCCGCAGCGACAGCACCGCAGGATGGCCCGGCATCTGAATGTGAAGTCGGTCCAGTTCCGACAGCGCTTCGGCGGCGCGTCCGCTGTTGATCTGCTCCAGCAATGTGAGCAGAGGCTCTGGCTGCGTGGTCATTGGTTATAGGAATTGGTAAGGCCGATGGTCCAGGCAAGCAGCTTAACAATGCGTTGCACCACCAAACAGCAAGCAGCTCACAATGGGAATGTGAGCTGGGTCACAGGTTGAATTTGAAGTTACATATTCAAGTCTCGAATCGCTCTGCGCGCGGCTGCTACAGTGAGCGCAGTTGAGATTGCAGCGCCGCGGTGAAGGGATGGATACGTCACGCCCGATCGTTATCACGCCTTATTACAAGGAAGACCCTGCCGTGTTGAGGCGCTGCATCGACAGCGTCCGCCAGCAGACTGTCGCCACTGAGCATTTTCTGGTCGCCGACGGCCATCCTCAGGATTGGCTCGATGCCGAACCCGTCCGACACCTGAAGCTTGATCGCTCACATGGCGACTACGGCAATACGCCGCGGGGCATCGCCGCCCTGCTGGCCACGGCGGAAGGCTATCCGGCGATCATGATGCTGGATGCCGATAACTGGCTGGAGCCGGAGCACGTGGAACTATGCCAGCGCGTGGCCGCCGAATCGCCCGGAACGGATTTCGTGGTGGCCAAGCGCAATTTCTGCCGCCCCGATGGGTCCATCATGCCGATCGCGGAGCAGCCGACGGCGGGGTTCATCGATACCAACTGCTTTGCATTCTTTCCAGGCTCCTACCAGGCATTGCCGGTGTGGGCCCTGATGCCCAAACAGATGTCTGCCGTGGGGGACCGGGTGTTCTCGGTGTCGCTGCAGGGGCGTGGACTGTCGGGCATCGCAATCACCAATAAGGCCACCGTCAATTATCAATGCATGTGGGAGAGCTTCTACCGGGCAATCGGTGAGCAGCCTCCGGAGAAGCTCAGCCCGACCATCGATGCGACGCCGTTGTTCGAGTGGTGGCGAAATCTGGGTGCGCGGGACCGGGAGGTCCTGTGGCGGCTCACCGGGGTGTCGATGGATGACGTGGTCGCGGCGGTCGGGACATCCACTGCCAGGGTCATTCGGGCAACCTGAGCGTATTGGGCTCAGGCTCCGGAGTCTCTGCGGATGGCGGCTACCGCCTCGCGCAGGAACTGGATCGAGGCATACAACGATGGACGCTGCAGCAGCAGCGGTTCGGTATAGACGGCATTGAATGCCTGTGAGTCCGACTCGAGCCGGCGTACGGCATCGATGAATTCCGCCATGCTGAGGTGGTCCTGATAGTTGACCAGCGCACGCGGATTGAAATCCCGGACCAGCAGGCGATCTCCGCTGTACAGGGGCACGCAGCCGCCGAACCAGGCGTCCACGGGTTTTTCCGTGTGGTATCCGGGATAGATGCCGTTCTCCGGGCACAGGCAGTAGCGGAACTGCGGCAGGACGTCGAACTTCGACTGTGCCAGCGGGTTGTTGAACAGGTTGCCGTACCCCATCACCGGACTGGTCGCCTGCAGCGACAGGAACAGGTTGACGCGCAGGCTCTCCGGATTGCCTGCGATCAGCACGCAGAACTGCCTGGACTTCGGATCGATCGGCGCCCGCCGCTGCAGCAGTGCATCGATCGGAATCAGGGGCTCGAAGCCATGGTTCTGCGCGTTGGCCGGGCCCGCGGCCGCGGCGCCGAAGTTGGCGAATTCGGGCCAATCCAGCCGCCACCACCACAGTGGCAGACGATGGTTCCTGCCGAAGTAGGTATCGTAGTCGAAGGACAGGGCGTACCGGCAGCGGCTGAAGTTTGGACGCAGGTTCTCGCCGATGACCTGTATGGTCTTCGCCGGATCTGCGGGCTGGTTGCCGAACACGGATGAGAAGACGACGCTGGCGGTGGCGATATCGTCGGTCCGCTCGCTCTCACCGCAGGATTCACGCAGCAGGTTGAGGAGGAACGCAGCGCTGTTGGCGCCGTCGAAGGCTCCGGGCCAGAAATTGATGAAAGCTACCCGAAGCGTCATGGGCGGACCCGCTGTTGTTGCCCATCTTTGTACCGCGTCGAGGTCCCATTCGGCAACGATTGGGTTCACGGACCCGTGCGCAGAGGATCCGCAGTGCAGGTCCCGGGGTCAAAGACCCTGGGACCTGCATCTTTTGCCTTACCTGCCTCAGGCAGTGAGGTTCATGGAGGTAACGTAGTCGGGATTGATCGCGGCCCACTGCGCCGCATCTATGTTCTGGACCTGATTGTAGGTGAACAGGGCCAGCGTGACCGTTCCCAGATTGCCGATCGCGGTCGTGGAGATGCTCGAGATATCCTTGGTGGAGATGTCCTGAACCTGCGAGCTCGTCAAGTCCCCGAGCTGCGTGCTGGTGAGGGCGGCAACCTGGGCGGTGCCCAGCCCGGCGATGGCGGTGGTGGACACCGCGGAGAGCAAGGTGCTGCCGGTGGTGCCGATGGCGGTGGCATCCAAGGCGGTGACGGCCCCGCCGGTGAGCTGACCGGTGCCGAACG
>DATHMK010000015.1:0-169182 GCA_035487155.1 Steroidobacteraceae bacterium | reverse complement strand
CCCGCCGCCGCCTCCTGAATCAAGTCATTCACCCAATCGTGTCGCTCCTTCACATACGCCAACACATCCTTGGCATAGAGCTGCTGGTCTTGAGGAAGCTTCGGCAACTCTGCAACCGTGGCTGCTTCGGTCTGCACCCAGAATGGCAGGACATCAGCCTGGAATTCGCGCGAAAGTTCGGCGGGGCTGATCTGGCCTGCGCCAAAATTTTGGCCGATCTCGTTCCAGCGACGCAGATTCCGCTCCTCGCCTGTGACGAAGGCGCGGTGCGCGTTCAGGTAGCTCGTCGGGGCCGTGAGGTGTGTTCCCACACCGCGAGCCAGCACGTACCCCAGGCACAGATAGGCCGCGGCACAGAGTGTGGAAATCGCGATCGGCACCCAGCGCACGCCGCCCGACTTCGGCAATTCCGCGCCAGATGCGGTGAGCGGGGCGGCCGTGGCGGATGCCGCAGGCAATGGCCGCGCAAGCAGGAATCCGAGGACCAGGCCCATGGTCAGACCACCCAGGTGGGCGGCATTGTCGATGCCCTGATCGAACCAGCCACTGATCAGGCTGAACAGTGCAAACACCGCTGTGCTGATCCAATGTACCGCCAGAATTCTCATGGGCAGGCGCGTACTGGGTTTGATGGCATGCGCGAGGAACGCTCCCAGCACGCCAAAAATTGCCCCTGAGGCGCCGATCGAGACGGTCGTGGGATTCCAAACCACCGAGGTCATGGTGGCCGCCAGTCCGGAGCCGAACCAGATCAGAGCGTATCGGCCGTTCCCGTATAGCCGCTCGGTCAAGCGGCCCGCATTCCACAACACCCACATGTTGGCGAGCAGGTGCCACAAGCCTCCATGCAGGAAGAGCGACGTGAGCAAGCGCCACCACTGTCCCTCAGTGGTGAGCGGCCCGTAGTTGGCGCCCCAATTGATGTAGGTCTGCCAGCTGACACCGACCCATGCGCGGTTCACGATGACGATCAGAGCAAAGACCAGGACATTCAGCGCGACGAGCACTGGTGTGATCCACGGGCGCACGCCCTGTGCATCCAACCGGTGTGTGAAATCCTGCAGAACCTGCCATTTGCGCTCAAAGCCGCTGGTAAACCGCTGCGGAAGAGCGCTGGCAATTCGCGCTGCAATTTCGGCAGATTCGCATTTCAGGAGCAGTCGTCGGCGCAGCCGCCAGGGCCGCCGGCAATCAAACGACACCTCTCTCCCATTGGCCGCTACGTTGCAGATCGAGTGCGTTGCGATCCGCCACTCTCCCGGTTCGGAGACGCCCAGCCAGGATCGGCACCAGCCATCCAGGACGACTTCCTCCGCGTGGAGCGCGATCGTTCCAGTTGAGAAGAACGGCTGACGCCGGCGCTTGGCATTGAACCATCCCCGCCAGCCATCGCGTTCGGTGAATCGCACCGGGTAGGCCTCCCGGTCCGCGCGGGCCGGCGCTTCGGCCGGTTCGTGAGATTGCGACGGCTGCGCCGTGCGTCGATTCAGTTCCGCTTGCAGATGCTGCGCATTGAGGGGGTATCGCTCACGATCCAGAATCAGCAGCAGTTGCTGCAGCTGCACATCCGAAAAGCTCGCAAAGTCCATCTGCCCGTCGGGCACATCCTGGCCCGACGAAGCGCCATCCGAGTGGGTACTGTCTGGCATGCGTGGCCCTTGTTATTTATTGTGCGTGGGGCGTTCTCAAAACAATCGAGACACGAGCATCAAAAGGGGCGCCGATCTGTACTTCCGGTCAATCTATCACCGTCGCAGCGACGTTTGCCAATCGCCGATTTGCTTTCCTTCATTGCCACGGACCGCCGGGTTTCCAGCTTTTGTCGAATGGCACCTTCCGTCCCGTTGCCATAAGAACAGGTCCGGCGAAGGCGGCAGTGGCGGCGATCACCACCGCAAAGTCGGTCGATACGGTTGTGCCTGGCAGACGCCGCACAAAGCCAGCCCACTGCGCGGCTTTGCCATCCGTTTCGGCGAACTCGCGCGTGAGCCCCGGGGGACTATCGACAGGAACGGTCGTTCCACGCCGTGCGAAGGTCTCGGAAATCGCACGACTCAGTACGGCACCTTGAAATGATTCCGCAGCAGCCAGAGCCTGGATATCGAAGAAATCGCGCATACGGCTGTTCTTGGTACCGAGTTCAACCATCGCATGCAGTTTTTCGGCGATGGCGGTCTCCGGGCGGTAAGCGCGCAACCGGGGCCTTGGAAATTCCAGGAGGCTGGGGTACTCGATCCAATTGGGGTCGGGAAATACGGCGTCGCCAACTCCGACATCCACTTGGACCTTGAGCCGGGCGGCGCCCAGACGTGCGACAAGGGTAGCGCGCTGGCCGCCGTAGACATTCTCGACCCGTATCGGGGCTACCTGCAGGGAGGACTGATCGAATTCCAGTCCATCAGGTTCGACTTCCAAGACGCACAGTTCTGTGAAGATCTCCCGCAGCGATTCCGTGCTGATGTTGCCGAAGCCCAGAAGGTCTGCGTCGCGCGTTGGGCGAATGGCCTCGCCTAGCCAGACCAGCAGCATCAAAGCTCCCTTCAGCACGAATCGCTCGGCATATGGCGAGCGCGACAGCCGAAAGAGCAGCCGTTCCGCCGCATAGCGCGCGAGCACAAGGTTGGGATCGATCTTCAGTGCGTGTGCGTGTCGCACCAGACGCACCTGCACCGAGTGCGCAAGACCCGTGCTCATGCCACGACGCCCTCGACGTAGGGACGCATGACGTGCTCCACGCGACAAGCCTTGGCTGCCCGATCGAGGTCAGCCATCTTGAAGCGACGATCGCGCCACGCTTCGCGCAGCGCCTCGACAGCCACTTCGACTCCAATGCGGTTGCGCGCCTTGAAAAGATCAGCCAGGGTCTTCGCCACGCTGTAAACGCGCACGGCCTGGCGCTCTATCCGATGGACCTCGATGCCATCCGAAAACGCCCTACCCGAATAGCGCACGACGCGAAGCGCCGGACTCAGGAGCTTGGGAGCAGTGGTGCCGCGCTCAATCGCAACCCAGACCTCGGCAGGCACCTGCGTGCCAAGACCGTGAAAGCTCAGGGCAGAAAGAAGGCACACGACACCATGCGGCGCAGCCACCGACGCCAGTACGAGACCATGATGCTCGGTGACCTCAGCGTTAGGGTACCGATACAGACCCGGCGCCACACGTTCGAGGGCGCCTTCGGCCACCAGTCGAGTCAGGTATTGGGTATGAATTCCGGCATCGGCAACGGATCGCCGGTCCAGGAATCCGTTGGTTTTCAGAAGAAACTCGATACGTTGTCGATAGGTTCGCGCCATGTGGTAAATGATATACAGATTCTATAATCTGTCAATGATTTGCCACAATAGGGTGATCCACGAACCATTGGCTTACCGCGAGTACTCCCGAGGCGCCACTGTTCGCGGCTCCTGCGACCTCCGAGCAAGCGCCGCGGCCAGTTGTTCGTTTGTTGTCTGAGGAGGACTCATTCCTCCGATGAACCCCCAGATTCTCTGCGCCAGATCCCCCCGACCGGCCTGCAGGAGCGCCTCCGCCGCGCCGTGATACCCGGCAACGACGGCGCGCCGGGTTTCAACCAGCTTGGACTTGCCGGGATCTGGCTGAAGTCCGCCGGCGCGCATCTCCCGTTCGATACGGCGCATGCGCTCGCGTAGATAACGAGACTTACCCCGCACGCCTGATCGGTAGATGCCGGTCTTCAGATTCGACCGGCTCTGACCTCGCGCCGCGCGTTCCGTGGCATTGGCCGAAATGCCGTGCTCGCGAAGCTGCTCCGCGAAACGGCTACGCCACTCACGCAGCGTGGCCTTGCGGATGTTGAGCCGCTCGCCATCCTCACTGACGGCCTTGACCACGGCGTGAACGTGAGGATGGCCTTGGTCCATATGCAACGCCCAGGCATATCGATGCTTCAAAGCGAACTGCTCGCGCAAGAAGACGCGGCTGGCGGATATCAACTTCTTAGGATCAGTTCCCCGCGGCATGGAGAGCACAATGTTGTGCACGAGCTTCTCGGGGCGCCGGCCCGGTTTACCTCGGTAAGGCGCCTTGCCCACTGCTGAGAGCTCCTCCAGCTCCCAGTCCGATGACAAGTCCTTCTCGATGCCGGCGCCCTTGAGGCGCCGCCCGTCGTCCATTTCGATCTCGAGCTCTCCCTGGCGGTCGATGTACGCCAGATGCTGGATGACGCCCCCAGGAGTCTTCGCACCGCCGGATACCTTGACCATCACTTCCGGGGCGCGCGAAACGGTACGCACGAGCTGCTCGACCTGCGCACGCGACAGATGATCACGCCTGGTGTCACCCTGGCGACCAAAGCTCCGCAGGTCGAATAGCAGCTTCTCCGACCCAAGCGCGAATGGGCTACGGCGCACGACCGGTCGTCCAGCTCAGGAGATTGGCCTTGATGACCGCGCGGAAGCGCTCCAGAAGCGCGTCGCCGATCCGCATCATGCGCTGCACATCGGCGAAGCCGGGTGGGTTGGGATGACCCCCGCTGCGCAGCTGCTGCGCCATGGCCTGCAGGGCGCGGGTATTGGCGGACAAAGCACCCACGACGGCGCGAAGGTCGGACAGTTCTCGCTCAGGGAGGGGGGCGACGCCCCGCAGGTGCGTGCGCACAAGATATGACACGTAAGTTGCCGCCGGGACCGCGCGCGCCGCCGCTCGTTCGCGCAGCAGGGCCCGGTCCTCTGCCACCAGGCGTACGGTAACCCGGGTGTCACGGGAGTCCGGCGCAGGATCCGGCGCCGCCACCTCCACCCCGCTACTGGCAAGCATCTGCTGGACGAGCCGCCTAAGAAGCGCCGATTCGGATAGTCCCTGACGGGCGGCAGCCGTTGCGAACCGCCCCTTGGTAGTTGCACAGACCCACGTCGAAAGATGCGCGCTTTCGCCCATGGCAGGCATTTGACCCAATCGATGGACTTCTGGGAAGCCCAGGAAATCGATCAAAACGTACGCAAACCTGGGGGTAGCTCAGGCCGGCCCGTAAGTGTTTGTCTTGGGGGGACTACGAGGAGGCTGGGACGGCGGTTGGAGTCCGAAATTCGTTGATGGATTTGGATCAACTAGCCGCCGAAAGGCTATCCTGCAATGCAATGCCTCGTCGCCAGCGCCGCTGTTCCGGAGCGCAAGCTGCAGACGTAGATCCGTTCGGTCGAGTGCACACAGCATTCAAGTTGAGCCAACCGACCTGGTATCATCGTTTCCCGATGAATAGGCTTCAGCCTGTCGGCGACCTTCCTTATGAAGTCGGCGCCCTTTACAACCGTCGGCAGGAAATTCATGGCCGACTGGGCGGTCAAATGCAGGGCGGTATCTCTACACCCGCCCACAGTAAATTCGTAATCCTGTTTACTGGAGAGGCTGGCAAACAGCACGGCTATCACGACTATTGGGATGACAACGGAATTCTGCACTACTACGGAGAAGGCCAAACGGGGGACATGCAGGACAAGGGTGGCAACCGCGCCATTAGGGAGCACCTTGAAAACAACAAGCGGCTGCTGCTATTCCAGATGATGGGTCGGGCACGTCCCTATCGCTTTCTAGGTGAATTCCGTTTCCGCCATGCCTACAACAGAAGCAACGTCCCTGACACTAGCGGCAACCCGCGAACCGCCATAGTCTTCGAGCTTGAGCCTGTCAATTCTGAGTTCAGCCCATTCCAGCGCGCTATCGCCGACCAAGCGAACGCTCATATTGACCTCTCCGCCACCACTTCGTCTCACCTGACGGAAATCCGCTCCAAGCAATCACTATTCAAGCGTCGATTGGTAACAATTGAGAAGCAATGCCGCCTCACAGGAATCGCCGATTTGCGCTTCTTGCGCGCAAGTCATATCAAGCCGTGGGCGAAATGCACCAGTGGAAATGAACGAATCGATGGCAGCAACGGCCTTCTGCTCAGCCCACACGCGGATTTCATGTTTGATCGCGGCTGGATCAGCTTCGAAGACAATGGCGCACTGATCCGCTCGGATTACATACCCAAGGATGTGGTTAACCGCATTGGGCTTGATCTGAGGAAAGGTCGGATATGTGGAGAATTCTTCGCTGAGCAGAAGAATTACTTGGAATACCATCGCAATGCCGTATTCGACAAATCTTTTAGAAGGATCGAGGACCCTCTCTTGGAATTATTCTCGACGACAATTCCCGCGTAGTCGTACGCGTGCGTCGCATTTTTTCGAACCTCCTTCTACTTCCCATTCTAAAGCCAACTCACGTCTGCCTGTCAGATTGCGAGACTACGGTAAGCCGAGCTTGTCAAACAGAACTCGATTGCGCTTGCGAGCGTCGGAAAGCACCTTGGAATACGAGATCACCTCATAGTACGCGCTCAGAGTTGGATTAAATCCGTAGTAGCCCATGTTATCGGGCGTACGAGTGGCACCCATATTTTGCAATCTAATTTCAAGAGGCTCCGTAAGGTCCGCGATTACGTAGCAATAGGCCGGTATCTGATTGCTCGCTGGCCGCAAGAGGCGCCCCTGAGAGTCTTTCAATTTTCCTTCTCGTATTTCACGAACCAATCGGTACACCTGCGTCACTGGATCTTCGTCATACGATTCACGGAGAGGTCTCTTAAACTCGATTATCAGAATTGACGTGAGAGGAAGATCTACGTCGCCGAAAACAAACGGGCGATCGAATATGAGGATATCTGGCCGTGAAGCGGAGTCGTTTTCGAGCACATTGATTGACTTCAATGACTTGTCGGACGCTAGAAAGGAATGAAACGTCAACCTTTCGTCGATGATCCAAAGATTTTGTTTGTTGTAAGCGCTGTCCTCGGAAGTTGTCCGCATTGGAAAAACCAGGTCGTGGACGACGCTTTCAAGAGAGTAGGCGTGCGAATTCCCCCTCTTCTCGAGGGCCTGGGCAAATAGATCGAGAACGAGCCGTCTATGGACTACGTATTCGGCAAGCGCTGATAGTTCGAAGTCTCCAATCCTGCTTAACAACTCTCTGACCTTGGCTGCATGCTCTTCTGAATCTGATGAAGTTGATGCGTCGAGGCACTCTCGCGCTTCCTTTCGGGTCTGCTCTTCCTTTCTTGACTTCAATCTGTGCAAGACGTCGTCCATCTCTCGGTCACTCGAATTTGGGGCGAGTTCGGCTAGCGCTTCCTGTCTATATCTCGACAAAAACGGCCTATATTTTGGCTGCACGCTGCAGACGTAGTTTTCGAGGCGTTGCGATTTCACCTCTTCTAGCTGAGCAGTAAAGGGTGCCAAATCTGTGGCGACAAGTTGTGCGCAGTAGTCTCGCAACTCAACCAAAGTTGGATCGGGATAGAGATCGCTGTCTTCTCTTCGCGCGGGGATCGAGAAACTCGTCCTCTCCGGATTGACATTGCTGTCGAGATAATCTGCTTGCAGAACGGCGAAATACCAAAATGGAACGCCGTCTTCGGCTACCAAGGAAGCTTGAAGGTTTGGCAGCACCTTGCCAAGGGCATACACAAGAACCTCACGAGAGTCGGCCGTGAATACTAATTCGTGCTTTCCAAAGTTCGACCTCATGCGAAAGCAACTAAGTCGAAATTTGTGACCCTTGAATGCAAATTCGTGTGTTCGGGCGGTTCCTAAGAATCGAGAGTCAAATTCCTGATTAAGATCGATCGTCTCGAAACCATCGCTCAACGCGATAGGTGGTCGATTTGATCGGAGGAAAAAGAGGAAGCACTGTTCAATGATTGTTATGCCGATTTTGTCGAGATGTCGGGGCGCCGTGTCTCGCCACGGATCCTTGAATCCAATGAGTCGCACTGTCGTTTTTCGTTCCGTAGCGTCAGTTGGCGTGGCGGGAACTGAATCGACGCCATCTGGCAGCGCAAAGGTAAACATGCGCTTCATCATTCGCCCGTATCCATACGTGCTCTCGATTTCGGCTCGATCAAACGCGCGAAGCCAAAGCAGCCGGCCAATACCCTTTCCACCACGATCACGTTTGTAAGCAGAATCCGAGGTCTCGAAAGACTGCTGATTTTCATCGGTGAACCCGATGCCGTTGTCTTCTATAGTGAACGAATCTATTGGCGCAAGGCGATCGGCCTCATCGCCCAGCTTCATACCGCGCTCATGGTGAGCCGCAATTTGAATCATGGGTGCCGTCACCTTAGAGTCCTCGATGGCGTGCAGCGAATTGATCACCGCCTCGATCAAAGGAAGAAGTGGCTGGTATTTTTCGAGGTGCACTTTTGCGACGCGCCCCGCTAAATTGATCCTCATGCGGTCCTTCCAGAACTACTTTAAGACGGTCGGTGGCGGCTTTCTCAGGGCTCCCTTATTCGCCCTTCAGAAGTACTGGCGGCAATTTTGCCTTCGTGCCGTGACATGTATATACATACAGTATGAAACAGTCCCAGTAAAATTGACATCGAACTTTAAGGCGTCACAATTCAAGGAGTTATCTGTGGTCAAGACCGCTGAGTTGGTTAGGACCGACGGTCGAATTTTCTGACTTAGGAGAAAACCGCACACCAGAGCGACCCAAGTCGACTCGGAAAAGGCTCTGAGACTACGGTGACCGGCGGTAACCTGCTATATGGATCAAGGTGGGCAGCAACCGACACTGCTTATAGCGATGCGGCTCTATAGGCAATTTCCGATTAATCCGGATGTGATCGTCCCTCGTCATCGAAAGTTGGCAGTCGTTCAACGCCTGTCACGGCGAATTTCGGACGAAACATTCATCGGTGCAAGACCGGATTCCGGCAGCCGCCTTAAGTTTTGACCCGTAGCAAACCTTTCGTGAGAATCCACAAGCACCGTACAAAATCAAGCAGTCAGGCAATCGCGAGGTCGTCGCCGGTACGTTGTCTCCTCGAACCGGGCCGAGCCGTACCCCGAGCGCCCGGTCTACGCAGCCACTGCAATGACTAGATCCCTCTCGATTTGTATCGTCGCATGTAGTGCGGAAAAGGGCGACGCGACTGCCGCCGCTGAAAATTTGTACAGATCTGATCGATTCCGCATGGCTCGCCGATATGCGCACGCGAACGCGGATGCTTGGTTCATTTTATCTGCGAAGCACGGTCTCATGCGGCCCGGCGAGCAAATAAAGCCATATGACTTTCAGGTGACTGACTTAACCGAATCGCAGCACGGAGCTTTGGTTAGGCGACTCAAATCTCAACTCGCCGAGTTCGCCATTGGCTCACATCAGAACATTACTTCACTTTGTTACAAGAACTATAACGACCTACTTCGGGATGCCGGCCTGGGGATCACATCAGCACCAATAGAAAGCTATTCGGGACATCAAGCGGTAGCGTGGCTACGCTCTCGCACGGACCCGCTTCATTCAGAAGCGGAATTGAACGCAACTTACACAGCGCTCCACCCATTGTTCGAAGGCAATCGTCTGCGATCGCTTAAGGATGCCATCGAAGGGGATCTTTCAGAATCAGGTGTGTATCTGTTCCTCGACCCGGCCGAACGCAGACTCACGAATCCTTCGGCCCTGAGAATAGTTCGAGTAGGCACACATGGAGTCGCAGCTGGCTCGAAGGCAACTCTTCGTGATCGCCTCCGAACTCACCTCGGTTCCTCCAATGGTGGCGGCAATCATCGCAGTTCCGTATTCCGTTTACATGTTGGTCGTGCGCTACTGAAGCAAAAAGGAGCGAACGCAATTCCTACCTGGGGAAGCCCTGCGTTCCCGACCACAAAAAGACAGCAGAGAATCGAAGCGTTACACGAGAAAACGGTTTCAAACTACATTGGCAATCTTCTGGTTACTGTCATTGATGTGCCTGGCGATTCATCTAAGTCCAATGATCGCGCGTACCTTGAACAAAACATTATCGCTATACTCTCGAATGCATACCGCCCTTTGGATCCGCCGAGCTTTGCTTGGCTCGGGTCCAGTTCGGACAAAGCGGACATCCGTAAGAGCGGTCTATGGAATGTAAATCACACTGCGCAAGGCTATCAGGCGAACTATTTATCAGTACTTCGTTACTATGTAGCGCTCACAGTCGGCGATCCCAATATTGGATCCAAACCGCAGATTGGCCCCGACTGGACGACGCAAGTGCGGCGCGATACGCGACAAATTGATCTAATCTGAAACCATGACGGCAGAGTCGACCAAGCTTTCAGTATTGAAGCGATATTCGAAGGCCATTTGTCACCTTCACTATGCGTTTCGAGCGAGTAGAAAACTAGGGCTCATACTTGGAGCAGGGGTTAGTAATGACCTGGAAATTCCGCCATGGACTCAACTACTCGATTCCGTCCAGGAAGAGATCAAATTCGATGGCAAGCAGCAAAATGCGCCAGAGTCCTATAGAGGGGAACAGCTCTATCAGTTCTTTAGAATGGAGCAAAAAAAGGATCTGGGCCGCGCCGAGAACCACATTAGCGAGGCAGAGGTCAATTCGCAGTGGCGAAAAATTGTCTCGAGGATCCTCTACAAGGCATTCCTAAAGAACGGCCAAATCGACTCTGACATCTTCCAAAGAGCTATTGATGGCCATCCGTATTTTCGGGAGCTAGTGAAGGTCGCCCGCGATCTGGAACTTGTAATCAGTCACAATTTCGACAACGCGCTCGAATGGTCGATCGTAACTGATCCCGGAAATCCTCGGCCAGAAAATCGACGTTGCAATACATTCTGGCGACCAGAGCCTTTTCTGCGCCAGGGAATGCTGAATGTCTATCACCCGAACGGCTTTATGCCGATAGTGGGCCTTAAAGGCAGCGACAGTATCATTCTCACTGAGTTGAATTTTGCTGATCTATTGGCTAACACAAATGACGTCGAATCCCACTTCTTGCTCGGTCATTTATCAAACAAGACGTGGCTCATAATCGGTCACTCACTTTCCGACGGGACTCTCAAGAACGCATTGCGCACACACGCGAATAGGCGTCCCGGTCACATAAATTACTTTGTTCACTGGCTCAAAGACGGCGAGAGTGAGCTGCCAGAGAAGCAAAGAAAGGCAATCCGAGAGGCTAATTTCGCAACCTACAATTTAGTCACTTTGTTCTTGTCGTCGAAGGAAATCGGTGAGCTGCTCAGATTGCTCAACATGTCCGAGGACGACTTACATGATGCCCTTTCTGCGGCAGATTTACCCTCAAAGTATGTGTACTACATCTGCGGCGCTGTTTCTTCTGGCAAGAGCACAATAATTAGTCATTTGAGGAGCATCGCAACGATCGAGGAATGGCCCGATCGGATGCCAGAGGAGATGAATCGACCTTCCATCGAACTCAAAGACTCTGAAGAGGTAACAATCGACGAAAGGCTTGAAGTCGCCATCTGGCGAAAAAATGAAGAAATCAGAAAAATCATTGTCGGACTGGTTGCTGTGGACAGAGCACCACTCGACTTCATTGCGTTTCCTCGTGACGAGAATGAAACTCCTTTTCAAGTGGCCGTAACTCGACACAGTCGTGTACTCCGGCGATTGGAACAGGATGGATTCAAGGAACTCGTCAAAGGTCAAGTGATACTGGTATATGCCGACGCGTCGTCGTTACTTGAGCGGCAAATTCAGCGCGGCCGGCCGCCAACTGAGGAAGAACTGAGGTCGGGCAAGGCTAAGAGCTACTTGAACCGTCAATCCGAATTGATGTCTGAAATTTACGCGGAAGCGGTGCGAAGCGGAAGCACGGTGCAGGGCGATAGCTGTTCCCTTGTCGGTGGTCTCCAAAGTGTTATGCGCATTATTCATTTCGACGAATACCGGCCGTTCGATTTTTCGGCTCGGCTCCAACACTACCTGGCCACACCGCTATGAAGAGATCCGTTTACATCGCTAGCCCACTTTTTAACGATGCCGAGCGGGCGGCGAATAGAGCAATCTGTACAATTGCCGAAAGATCGTGCGACGTATTTCTGCCCCAACGTGATGGGCATTTGGTCACGGATCTGATCGAAGGAGGCATGACACCGCAGTCTGCTTACGCGTTCGTCTCTGCAAGAGACATAGAGGCAATCGATCGCTGCGACGCCCTCATAATCAATCTGGATGGCCGCTCGGTTGACGAGGGAGCGGCATTTGAGCTCGGATTTGCGCATGCGAGAGGGAAGATTTGCGTAGGGTACCGAACAGATGTCCGAGTCCTGTTGCAGTGGGGATTAAATCCCATGATCTTTGCTCCATTGGTCACTGTGGTGCGCTCACTATCCGAGCTCGAGGACTGGCTTGAGTCGTTCGTTTCATCCGAAAAGCGAGCTTGGCAGTCAATGTCTACTCGCACTCAACTCCCCGATATAGAGCCGAATTCCAAAGGACCCAATCAATCCTAACGACTGGCATGGAATCACTGGACTGATTGGGCAGGAACCGATGCGCGCGTAGTTGGAAGCTGATTCGATCTAACATTGCGGCCGATTGCGTCTTGAATTGACGTCGTGCAAGCGGTCCTGAGCCTTCCTGAATCGAAAGTGCTGCGTGGCGAAACGCGTCAGCAACGATGTGCACCTCCGGCCCAACCCTTGCTGCCCCCCCAAAATGCATTCCAGCCCCGGGGCGCGAATGGACCGTCGCGAATTTGCGTGTAGCTAGTTTTGTGGCTGGCTATGGCTCCTAGGCTCAAAAGTTCGCCAAATCAAAGTGTTATGTGGGAGCGAGTCAATCAGGTGCAGTTCCAATCCCAAAAGCTCCTTCGCACCATCGACTGACCGGTTGTGGCCGAATGCGCCTGAAGCGATTCCCGAAACCCGGCCGTTGGCTCGACATCTCCTGCAATGCAGGTTCTGCAATCAAGGCGGACTTTCGCGAACGGCCGATTCAGGGAATATGAAGTCGGTATTCGAACTCGACCGGAGCTCAAGTCGCCGCCCAGTGGCCCAAATAGTCGCTCATCGTGAGTTGCACGCCCTGGTTGCGCAAGATTCCGTGGGCGGCGGTCAAATGATAGAAGAAATGCGGGATCGCGAATGCGATCAGAAACTGTCCGCCGTGGGAGCGCGTCGAACCACGGCGGTGCTCGATCACGATCGCTCGATCCAGGCTCGCTTCCAGGTCGCGTGGTGCGATCTCTCGGAGATACGTGATGGTTGCATCGAGGCGCTGATGCAGATCCGCAAAGCTCTTTGCATCGTGCGTGGCCGGCACCTCTGGCACACCCAACAGGTGCGCGATCGCCAACCTGGCTCCCTCGGCGGCCCAGTGGACTTGCGCGGCGAGCGGGTACCTATGTAGATCGGCCGGCGCGTTACCCGCGCCGCGCCCGTGCCCTTCAGCGCCGAGTTGCGCGTCCAGCAGTGCGGCTTCACTGCTGCCATTTGCAGCTGCATGGGCTTGCGCCTTCGTCAACTGCGTTTTCAAGTTGGTCAGTCCGCGGACGAACACGCCAACCGATAGATCGTAGACATTCAAAGACATGGCGCACCCATTACTTGCTTCTCGACCGATGCTCGATATTCTATGTGCCGGACAGGGGGATTGTGCCTTTTGAGGTAGTGGTATGAAGGACAATAAACGGAGTCACGAATCATGAATAGCAGCGAGAAAGAGAAGATTCTGAAGCTAGCACTTCGACTGTTCGGGGTCATTTTCCTCTTTGTCTATCCGCTGGGATTCATCTGGCCATCCGGCTGGGTGTGGCATGGAGGTATGGGGGGCTATTACCTGCAGATGATCGCCGGCATCTATGCCGTGCTCGGTATTTTCCTGATCCTCGCCGCCAGGAACCCCACCGCTCATCGCAGCCTGATCTCCTTCACAGTGTGGTCGAGCCTCGTCCATGCAGCAATCATGGCGGTGCAGGCTGTGGGCGATCCTCATGAACACGGACACCTCGTTGGTGACGTGCCTGCCCTGGTGCTGGTCGCGGTCGTCCTTTGGTATTTCTCTCCATCCAAGGGCGTGGCATGAGCGTTGTATTGCTACCCAGGAGCCTACCTTCGGCGGCATGCTTGCGGCTTCAACGCCAATTGCCTTGGCTGATGTCGGGGCGCTCCGCTGCGCACCGGCCGCTGGTCGCGGAGTTGGCCGGAAGCGACGTGTTGTGATTTAGCAACCACTAGGTGGTGCGGCTCTTCAGAGCCATAGGTGCCGCTTATTATTGGAAGACTTGCATTGTCAACGACTTGCGCCACATCCTAGGCGCCGGTGGAAATCGGCGCTCCGCGCCGATTAGCGCCAGGGGGGAATGGATGGCGCTGCTAAGTCGGGCCGGGGCGGTTCGGCCCATCACGTATCTGCCGAGCGTGATCGACTACAACGATTTTAGTGGGGGGCAACGAACATGAAATATGCAGTCTGGCTCGTGCGGCTTTGGTACGCCGCCTGGATGATTCCAGCCGGTCTCGAGCACTTCATCCACATCTTCCCGCAGCCGGGGTACAACACCACTCGACCCCTGGCTCACGAGATGCTGTTTGCCCTCCTTGACAGTCATCTGTTCGATGTCGTCAAGGGCGTGGAACTGCTCACCGGGATCGCGGTGCTTCTGGGATTCTTTACCCCCCTGATGCTGCTGGTGTGCATGCCCGTTGCGATCTGCGTGTTCTGGTGGGACGCGCCGCTTTCGATGTGGAACCATGGCAGTGTCCTGGCGGGCGGCAGGGTGTTGGCGAGCGACATACTCCTGTGCATAGCTTTCATCGGCTGCTATCGCGCGATGTTCCCGCTGCGCCCGAAGGCACCGTCCATGCCGCAGCTGGTACTGGTCGGGCGCACGATTTTCGGCGCCTGGATGTTGATCAGCGGCGCCAACTATTTGTTTCTCTCACTGTGGTCGGTGCCGATGGGTCATGAACCGCTCGCCGTGGAGCTGATGGGCGCTTTTGTTCACTCGGGCTTGTTGACCTTTGCCATGGTGGCCCAACTGGTCACGGGCGCGTTTCTCCTCACCGGCGTCTTCGCGCCGGCGGCGCTGTGCGTGGTGATGCCGACGTCGACCTGTGCCCTGTACTGGGCGCTGCTCGAGCACCAGCCGCTCCCCTTGCTGCTGGCGCTCCTGGCCTTTGCCCTGAACGGCCGGCTGATGCTGGCCTACCTCGGTTACTACCAGGGAGCGTTGCAGCGTAGCGCCTTGTCGCTTGGCGAGTCAGGGCAGGCCACGGTCTGGGATACCCTGTTCGTACACTCCAAGGGCCGCACCTCCCGTGAGCACTTCATTCCGGCGCTCATTCCGCTTGCGATCGTGGTGTGGTGGTACGCCCAAGCCAGTCCCAACGTCTACCCGCAGTGGAGCCTCCTGGTGCTGCTGTTCCCCGCCAGCGTGCTACTGGCCCGGAGGCTGCACGATATGGGGCACAGCGGCTGGCTGCTGCTCGTGCCGGCCGTCCTGACGGTTGCCGGCATGATGATCTGGGACCATCGGCTCGACCTGGGCGCTCAGTTCAACGTTGCCGTGCCGCTCGCCGCGCTCATCGTCTTCGTCGGATTGGCCCTCTGGGGTTGCATTGGCAAGGGAAAGGCGCAGGCCAATGCATTCGGGCCGCCGGCCATGGCGTAGTTTCAGCGGCGACTACTGTCCGGATGCCTTGGGGGCACCGGTTGGAGCGAGTGACCGGAATCCGACTTCCAGGCCCTTTTGTGTCTTGAACCAGACGATGAATCCACCGTCTTTTCCATCACGGCGCGGCGCAATCAGCAACTGAATGTGTTCGCCCGGTTGCACCGCGCCTCTGACATATCCGGCGCGGTAGAAGTTACTGGCACTGTGTCCTTCGAAATCGATATCGCGCGTGCCGCCAGCATCGGCCAGGGTGACCAGCGCATGCGTATGCGGATTCATGACTTCAAATGACTTGACGGTCCCTTCTATTGTGATGGTCTTCGTGAAGTCAAAGGGAGCCGCCGAGTGGTGAGCCTGCGCCAGATGGCTGAAGGTCAACGCGGCAGATGCGAGGACGATCAGGCCGAATCCGGCAAGCCGTTGGATGTTGGATTTCATTTCTGCGTCTCCTCCCAGGCCTTGTAGACATCGCTCATTTTTGCGTCGGGCGTCTTGCCGGCGTGCAGCTGATCTCTTCGTGCTTTGAGCAGATTGAGCCAGAATTCATCCGGACAGCGGTAGGTGAACAGGAATCCATCGGGCACGAAGGCAAGCTTCTTATTCACCGTGACGGCAGTGGTGTAGTACACCGGGTCCGTCATGCTCATGGAATAGCTCAGGAACTTGACGCCCTTGGGATCCGTTCCGAGCGCGAACCTCTCAGTGATATGGGCTTGATCGCTGTGAGGATGGGACTGGTCCTCGCCATCCAGGAGATTATCCGTCTCCACCACCAGCGTCTCACCGTCCCAATGCCCCACGGAGTAGCCCTGCCGACTCGGAATTCGCTTCTCCTCCGGAATGCCCCGCTTGCCCAGGAAGATTCTGCGGGTCTCCCCTTCCACTTCGAAGATGATGGTCAGTTGATCCCCTTTCTGAATGAACTCGAGGGGATAGCCGCCGGCCATCTCCATCATCATGGGCATACCGTAGTCGACGCAGTAGGCACCAGGATTGGCCTGCTCGGGGCCCAGCAGCTGCTTGTACTCATCGTTGCGTCGCTTGCCCTCCGGCGTGAAGGGCAGAGGTGCCATGGAGCGCCGGCCACCGCCGCCGGGCGGCGCCCTACCCGACTCGACATAGGTGCTCCACACACCCGTGAAGTCCGGAGGCGGCGTGGCGGCTCGCGCGGCAGTACTCAGCATGGCAACCGTGAAACCGGCCAGTGTCGCCGCCCAAAGGTTCGGCAATGGTAATTGTCGCGACCGGCGTATCATTATTATGTCCCCCAGGTTCTCGCCAAGGCCTGTAGCGTATCAAAATGCGCACTGGCTGCCTCGTTTGCCTCAGCCAGCTCAATCCGCTATTCCAAGTGGGGCACGAGTACATTCTTCGATTTAGTTCATGAATGTGCCGACGCGGCCCGACAAGTTGCGCCGATGCGCTACAACGAGGGGCACGGCAACGGATCGGCGAGGGCAGCGGCTTCAGGAACAAGGCATACCGATGCTGTGAGCCGGCGTACCTGACTGGCAACGCCCGAACTGCCACTAATCGGCTGACGGTTGTTGCGGGCTGCCCCGAATGAGAATTGCTGCTCTTGAGGTCTTGCGCCGCAAGTTAGAACGGTCTTCCGCCGCCACATTTGCCAACGAGCAGATCGCGCTGCAGGGAGGGTGCATCGACCTTTTGCCCCGATTGCAGGGCAGAAAGCAGCGGTGCGTAGGTATTGGGATCCCAATACCACTCACAATGAAGAGGTGGTCCCTGCGGTGGCCCATTCAGCGGCTGAGGCTCTCCCCAGTAGCCCGCGAACAAGGTCACGAGTGCCACATCGGTTTGCGCAGGGAGCACGGGAAGTTCAGCGCCTTGGACCAGCTGATACTTCGGTGCAACGGTCACATCGACCGGTCTGCTACCGAAGTAGGAGTACGTACCCTGTCCATTGTGATTGTTGGCGCCGTACTGCATCCATTGGTCAGTGGGCCAGAATTCGTGTCCACCCCATTCCACATAGACCACAGGATGGCGGTAACTCGCCGGCAGAAAAGCCACGATAGGGTGCTGCACGTTAAAAACGCCCGCCGTGGCCAGTCGGAGGGTGTTGTTCTGAGCATCCGACAGCTGCGCGGCCGCCTCTCCATCAGTGATGGGACCCTGGTCAGTCTGGCCTAGGGTAGGCAGATCGACCGGTGTTCCGTAGTTGGGTCCCCGGTATTCCTGTGCGCTGTATGTCGGTCGCGTATCACCTGCCGGTCGAGCCGGAACGACCGTGGAGACCGCGGCGGCCATACTCAGGTCGAAGGCAGCCTGTTTACCGTGGAAATAGTGAAACACATAGAGAATCGCGCGGTCCGGTCGCGCCGACTTCCACCAGCTGGCATCGACATACACCTGGACCGTACACCAGTCCCCCAGGTGGTCAGTCGTTCGGGAAGTTCCCGACTTCGCGTCATGGCTGTAACCAAACAGCTGCCAATACTCGAGCTTGATGATCTGCGCTGAACAGGAACCGGAGGTAAGGCAACCATACCGACCCTGCAGGCTGACAGTCGGGAGTGCCGGGTCGCTCGTCGACATCGTATTCAAATTCAACAGCAAGGCACGTCCATACAGCCCGACATCGTTCTGGTTCGACTGGCCGGCACGCTGCATGACAGTAACCCAGGCAGTGCCGCTCTGCGCGCTTCCCGAAGGGTTGAGGTATAGATTTACTGGCGTTGCAGAGGTGATAGTGCCGTTCGGGGCACGCAGGGATTTACTCGGATTGAGGATGTCCGAAGGACTCGCGAGCAGATCACTCGTCGAAAGCACCTGGTTGAACGGAGGCGCGTCACTGCCAGTGATTTTCGATTCCAGGTTGGAGGCCTGCACGAAGGCCACCGCGTCAATTGGGCGGTAGGTCTCATCAGATCCCTGATAGGAGTACAGAAGCAATGGTGCATAGTCGCTGAGAAGTTGCGCGCGGTCAGCGGCCGTGAGGCCATTCTGGGATATTGAAGCCACTTGCCCCGCAACATAGATCGACGTGGTTGCAGAGGCCAGGAACACCTGCTCCGGCTGCACCGTTGGGATGCCCAGCGCAGCGTTCGGTTGCGGTTTTGGCGTTTGACCGGGAGCCAGAACCTGGAGAATGGGTGGTTTGTTCACCGTCTTTGGGAACTTACTGGTATCGAGCAACGTGACGAAAATCTCGTTGACTCCGGGAACCGGGACTATGGTGAAGGAGCCGCTCATCGACTTGCCACCCTTGATAGTGGTAGCGGCAGCGGGACTTTGCGCTGTGAGCGGAACGGTATTGAGGTAGTAGACAATCTTGCCCGTGATGTCCAGCGCCTTCGTATTATTCAGCGTCCATGCAACCGTGACCGGGGCACCGGGAGCCGGTGCACTGGGCGTCAATGTGATGCTGCCTTGAGAGGGCGCAGACCAGCCAGGCGTCGGGCTGATCGAGAGCAGCAGAGCCATGCACAGCGATGCAGCGCAGGAAGAAAGATGCCCGCGCACTCGTCGCAGTGTCGCTGGCATCGTCTCCCGGCCAGGCATCGCTGGAGGGCGTGAGGAGGGCAGAATGGTTCCTGGTTCGGATTTGCTCATGTTATGCCTCGTGTTTCCCCGGGCGCTCGGCTTCGGGTCTTCCCTGTCTGATGCCAATGGCTGTGAATGAGCACAACGGGCCGGCCGAAAGACCGGAGCGGAGCGCTCTAAATCCTCGGCGTCATGCGGAAAGGCTGCCCAGAAGCTCCTGGCGGCGGGTAAAAATACTTTCTGATCCTCATTGGTTTCGCCAACCCACGAATGGCTGGCCGACATCACCCTGGTTCAACTGGAGCGCGCCTGCCGGACTCGTTACGAATACAAAGACGTATCCCTTTGTTGTCAGCGCTACACCAGGGGACCGGGCCGTGACCGATGCTGCCGGCGGACTCAAGGCTTTGACAATGGCGGGGGTTGCGCCACCAGGTGATTTTGTTTGCGTCAGGTCCGTCCACCCCTGACCCGCCTGACCTACCGTCCACCAGTTATACAGGACCTGTCCCTGGGGATCCTTGATCACTACAATCGCGTCCGAGTCGGCAGACTCAGCCGCAGGCGCCACGTTGGTCGTGATTCCCATTGGCTTCCAGCCGACGAAGGGTTTCCCGAGCACGCCCTGATTGAGGTAGACGTTGCCGTCCCTTCCCTTGATTACGACGAATAGGTATTTGCCGACGAGCGCCGCGGCCGGAGCCGCGTCGGTCGTGACGCTGCCGGCTAGCTGCACGAAGGGCGTGCCGCTCGCACCGCGATTCCAGTAGCTATAGAAGGTGCGACCTTGAGCATCAACTGCGACGATGACGCCGGTATTCAATGAAGAGGTCAGAGCCGGAGCCAACCTGGTCTGAAAGGCCAGTCGCTGCCATCCGGTGAACTTACCCGCCAGGTCTCCCTGATTGAAATACAAATAGCCGTCCGCCTGGGGAATTGCCGCATACATCGAGGTCTGCATAAGCGTCACTGCCGGCGATGCAGTTGCACGACCGGCACCATCAAACTCTCGCCAGCCGCGAGCGGCGCCTCCCTGTATCCACCAGTTGTAGAAGATGTGCTGCTGAACATCGACCGCCGCCTCAACGACGATTGTTCCTGAGGAAGCCCCGCTGGGATAGCCGGATCCCATGGTGATTTCCTTCACCCCTGAATATGAGGTCGCGGCTGATGAGTCACCGAATGACGAGGAAGGGTCGTCGGGCCATTGGACCGGGTCGGAGGGATTCTGGCAGGACGGGTCGGTGATGGCGCTGCAGGTGGGCAGCGTGGTGACGCTGGTGCTGGTGTTGGATCCGCTGTCGCAACACCCGTAGTAGACGCCGCAGCTGATCGGATCAAGATCGACGGAGGCAATGCACCCCGCTTCGGCCGCCGTGCAGGCGGATGAGGTGATCCCCTTGCACTGGTTGCCGGCAACGCTCGCCGCGGTGGCCGCGATGCTCAGAAGGCCAAGGATGGCTCGTGAAATGGTATTCATAGGCTCAAACCTGCGGCAGCGTTGTACTTTCGGTGTGCTGAACGGAAGGGCCCAAGCGATGCAGGATAGGGCGGTGTGACGCCCGCGGAGATCTATCCTTCGCTCAAGACCTCACTGAAAATCATAGTCTCAAAATACCCTGACCGCTATTTCAATATATGTTATTAGCATGGGTTCGGATTTTGAGGTCGATTTGGACGTGGACTGATGTGTGGTGGCTGGTCCTCCCTCAGCGGTCTGTTGCGCTGCGGGAATCAGGATCCATCAGCGCCAAGGTCCGCAATGCGTTCAAATCAATCAGCCGATGCAGCCAAGCGACGTTCCAGCGTTGCATGGTTAGCCGCTGGCCCACCGCGAATCCTCTCCCCGTCTGTCCTGAATTACGTCGCGAATCCACAGGCGGCCCCTTGCTGTGCGTGGGATCGGTGATTCAGTCGTTCCGCACAACCCCATGCTCCGGGATCTGTGCCTATCCCGTCACTGCGCCTTGCGAAGCCGCTCGAAGTACGGATCGAGCACCTTCACCCGCTCGAGAAGCGGATAGCTGCGCGCGCTCGGCGCGGCATCGAAGACCATGACCTGCTGATTCTGGTCGGTGAAGGCCGGCCACTGCGGCAGGCCCGGCCCGTTGGGGTCGCCGGTCTTCGCAAAGTTCACATCGTAGGAGCTGATCATGTCGGACAAGGCGACGTCTTCGGTGCGGGGCGTGCCGCGGGTGGCCAGCGTCTGGAAATGGTAGGGCACGTCACTGCCATGACCCGAACCTTCGGCCTGCGGGGCATGGTTGTTGTAGAAGTAGCTGAACACCTTGCCCTTGCCCTGCTGTGACTGCTCCCGGGCCCAGGTCCACATGTTCCAGTCGAACTGCGTATCGTTGCGCACGTAGCGGGCGGCGCTCAGGGCTTGAGCATCGGTGGCATGCGGGTAGGCGCCCAGGAGTGCCTCGGCCTGTTCGCCGAACTGCTGTCTGATCTGTGTTTCGAACTCGGCTGGTGTAAGGGACTTGGGGCCGCCGAAGACCAGGGTCTCATCCGAGACATCACCGAGCAGTACGGGCGTGTCGTTGAATTTGCCCTGCTGGTAGAGGGTATAGGGATCGGTCGGCAGCACGTAACCATCGGCAACCGGCCGGAATGCCAGCCCGCCACCGGTGCCGGCTTGAATGGCATCCGCGCTCAGGCTGCGGGCCTCGGCGATGCTCGTCACGCCCAGCCTGGACAGGAAGGTGCCCCCGTTTTCCTCTGCCAGCTGCAGCGACGGGATACTCAATCCGGAGCCGCCCGCCGCTGTGGTCTGCAGGGCAGCGAAGGAACTGCCGCTCATCGCGATCACGCGCTGGAACAGGCCCTTGGCAAGGGGGCTCGCTGCCAGAATGCTCACCGCACCGGAGCCGGCCGAGTGTCCGAAGACGGTGACGTTGCGCGGATCACCGCCAAAGGCAGCAACATTTTTCTGCACCCATTTCAGGCCCGCCACCAGGTCCTGGATGCCGTAGGTGCCCGAACCGTGTCCGCTCTCGCGACTGAGGTCCGGATGTGCCAGGTAGCCATAGGGTCCGAGTCGATAGGCGAGGCTTACCAGTACCACGCCTTTGTGGGCATAACCGGAGCCGTCATACATGCCGATGCTGGTGGAACCGCCGACATAGCCGCCGCCATGAATCCAGACGATGACCGGCAGCCGCTCGCGGGCCGATGCGGCCGGCGTCCATACGTTCAGGTACAGGCAGTCTTCGCTGACCGGTGCGGTGTTACCCTGCGAATGCGGTGGCTGCATGCAGGCATCCGCAAAGGCATCGGCGTGCTTCACCCCCGACCAGGGGCGCACCGGCGCCGGCGCCTTCCAGCGCAGCGGGCCGACCGGCGGCGCGGCAAACGGAATGCCCTTGAAAATCGAAAGGCCGTTCGCGGCGGTGCCGCTGACCTCGCCGCCCGTGACCCGGGCCCGGCTGATTTGTGCGTGGGCCGCCTGCACGCTCAAGGCGGCCAGGATCATCCATACGATGCTGCGCATATGCTTCTCCTGAAATTTGTCTAGGGCCGAAGCGATCCGAGATAGGCGGCCGCCGCCAATACATCCGCGTCATTGAGCCCGGCCACGACCGGCGCCATCAACGGCGTCCAGGCCCCGGCACGATGGCCGGTTTGCATGTCGTAAAGCTGGCGGGCCAGGTAGCTGGGTGAATTGCCCGCCAGTCGCGGCACGGGACCCAGCCCCCGCAGGTCGGCGCCATGGCACACGGTGCACGGTGTGACCTTGGCGCCTCCGGTCCTGACCAGAATCTCGCCTTTTGCAAGGCTGCCTTTGGGCACATAGGCAATGAACCGCACGCGCGGATTGCGCAGCGTTTCGGTCTGCTCCTCATCCATCGGCACCTCGACGATGCGATTCCCCAGCGGTTCGGTCGTCGCTCCATTCCCCTTGATGGGGATGAACAGGCCGCCACTGGGCAGCGTCTTGGGCGCCGTATCACTTTCCACGACTTTGGTGGATTGCTTCGCGGGGATGGAGGCGAAGTACGCGGCGGACGCCTTCACCTCTGCGTCGGTCATGCTCCTGCCGAACGCGTTCATCAACGCCGTGTTGGTCTTGCGCTTGTCGGAGGTCTGACGCGAGCCATTGCGAAAGTCCAGCAGCTGCTGAACGATGTAGTCGTAGGTCAGACCGGTGAGATTGGCATTCTCGGGTCGCCCGTTGCCGTTCGGGAGGTGGCATAGGCCGCAGGCCATGATGGGCGGGGCAGCGGTCTTTCTGCCGTACGCGACAATCTCGGGCATCGGCGGATGATCGTCGGGGAACCAGTCCGCGGGACCATAGAAATCGATGACCTGCGCACGCGTGAAGGACTGTTTCGAGCCATCGACATGAAGCAGGATCTTGTTGTCAGGCCGCGGCCCTGGAGGCGGCACCGGTGATGGACCGGTCGATGGCGCAGCGGTGAAGCCATAGGCCCACAACGGTTCCTCGGCATTGGTAGCCGCCACCGCGCCGGCTGCCGCAATCAGGAGCACTGCGGCGGCCAAAATCGTCCTCACGGCCACTGCTTCAGGTGCGCGGGCCGTTCGCCCCGGCCGCCGGGCGCGGTGCATTGGGGTCCGCGGCACCGCGGACGATACCGCCATCGTCATTGGCCTGCGGCCCGGGAATCGGCGTCAGCGTGTGTACCGCGCGGATCTTGCCGTCGATGAAACGGAAGGAATGGCTGTCCGGCGACTCGGCCCGACCACCGAACCTGCAGAACACGTTGATGACGCCCAGCTCCTCATCGATCAGGTAGTCGCGGTGGGTGATGTAGAGCAGACCCGCCGGCATGCCCACTTCGCAACTTGCATGCGGATCGCCCTTGGCATTGGTATAGGCGCCGCCCTCGAGCCGCGCGCAGGGCGTGCCCCAGGGGATGTCCGTGAACTTGTCGGAGAAGCCGTCCAGATAAGCATTGGCGCCGCGGATCATCTCCTTCGGCTCGGTCAGCTGATACTTGTACAGCGGCGACCAATCCTCCTTGCTCGTATATTTGAGGTAGGAGTTGGCATTGAACAGCCAGTTGCCCGGCTTGGTGACGAGGCTGTCGACGCGGATGATCTTCCCATCGTGCGCATACAGCCGCGTGCCGATGACATAGGGTGTCGGGCCGGTCACGACGACCTCGGTGAAGGTCTTGCAGCGCTTGTCATCGTGGAAGCTCATGGCGTGGGCCACCTGGAGCGGCTTCGCCCACATGCCCGCGCCGGGATCCACGTCCTTGCCGTTCTCGAGATAATGCGCCTTGGGGTCCATCGGCAGCCCTGCGAGGCTGCCCTTGCCCTGCGCCTCGACATAGGCGGCGGTGAGCCGCTTCAGCTCATCGCGGCTGCAACTGGGGCGATCCTGCAGGGGCGCATAGGGGCTGGGCGGCGGACCCACCGCGCCACCCTGTTGCGCAAGGACGGGCGCGGCGGCGCAGGCCAGCAGCACGGCGAAAAGTGCTTTATTCATGATGTATTTCCCCCTTGTCTCTCGAATTTCCTGGGCGATGGTCAGCGGACGTCCTGAATGTCCTCGGACATCGCCTGCTCATAGGTGGACCAGCCCGACGGCGTGCCGAACGGCGCCTTCTGGAACATGGCCTCGATGCGGTGGATCCTGCCCTTCTCGATCTTGAACAGCTCGCCCAACTGCCAGGTCCAGTTGATGTTGTGGTGATCGAAGAAGGCGAAGGCAAAGACGATGCCGCGCTCGCGGTCCACGGCAACGAAGCGGCGGTCGCGAATGCGGCTCACGACGCCCTTGAGGCCCTTCTCGAACTGCTCCTTGCAGCCCATGCGATTGGGCGCAGAGGGGTCCTTGGGGCCGGCCGTGATCATGCCGTTCTCATGGCGCAGACAGTCGTCGGTGAAGGGGTAGTAGCCCTTGCCGTCATTGGGGGCCATGCCGGTGAAATAGTAGTTGGCGGTGCGGATCAGGTCCGCGCGGCTCATGCGTTCGGCCGGCGGGATCACCGCACCAAATATCGGGTCCGGCGCACCCATCGCCTCGACCGCCTCGCCGGTGGGCGGGAAGCGCGGCGGCGGTCCCGCCGCGGCCGGGCCGAGCTGCACCTCGGGGCGAATGGAAAGCTGCTCGATCTCGGTGATCTTGCCCTTGCGAATCTTCAGGCGCAGCACCAGGCCGACGGTGGTCGGCTTGGCCGGTCCCTGCGTCGAGGCGCGGCCGGCGATCTGCACGGTGCCGAAGAAGGCGATCTGCTGTGTCTCGATGTCAGGCACGTAGAATTTGTAGGTGCCGATGCCGGTCATGTCGAACCACAGGCCCTCCCCGCCCAGTGGCAGGTGAATGCCGTTCTCGGTGAACTTGACCTCGCGCGCAAACAGCGCCGGATCGACATTGTGCGCCTTCATGGCTTCGAGATAATTGTTCACCCAGCCTTCCAGGCAGGCGCGCTGACAGGGATTGGCCATCGGGTCGGGTGGCGCAGCCGCCGATTGCGCCGATGCGGGCGCGCTCATCAATGCACCTGTGAGCGTGACGGCGGCCAAGACGGACCAGACGAGACTCTTCATTGTGTTCCCCTCCCTTCGAATCAATGATCGGTCCGGCTGTTGCCGCCGGATCCAGTCGATCCGCTGCCGGATCGCCGCTGGTCAATATACCTCCAACCTCCTCATTATTGGGCAAAACGGGCGGCGCCGTTTGCACCACTGAACGGAATGCTGCACAGGCCAATGGTAAACTCGGCGGGCGGGCGTGCAAGCAGGGTGCATGCCTCAGGCGCCTGCCGACGGCCCTCGAACCTTGGCGAGATGGGCGTGAAGGAGCGATCATGAACCGCAGGAATCTGATCGGGCTGATGGTGGCGATCGCCGCGACAGCCGCCGTGTGCGGGCGTGCAGCCGCGGCCACGCCGCAGGATACCGTGGATACAGGGCCGGTTGCCGCCAAAGAGCTGAACATCACACGCAATGCCTGGATGCAATGCGTCCGAGCCGCGATACCGCGGCTCGACCATCCCGAGTCTGCCTCGGAAGCTGTCGCGCTTGCCGCCATGAATGCCTGCTCGGAGGAGTACACGAACATGACGCGCGCGCTGGCGCGTACGTTAGCGCCAAGCTGCGGCCGGGACCCGGATTGCACCCGCGACGCCCTGGCGAAAGCCCAGCGCGAGGCCACTCAGGCCGCTACCGACGAGGTCGTGACCGCGAGGATACGGGTCGCGGGTGCGCGAGTCCTTGAGTGCCAGTAGCCCCCAGGTCTCATGATCGGCGCCTCGGCCGGGTGCTAGCGCGGCAGCACAGGTACGCAGAACTGTCGTAGTGGCCCCGAGCCGCAGTGGGCACGCACCCGATGGATCCGGCGACCGGCATCCCCGCCGCCCTCACCGGTTTCGCCCAAGGCAAGCAGGAAGCGGCCCACGTGTCGTTCCTCTGATAAGAGCTCGCCAACTACGTGACCGTCACCCGCTCCCGCCCAGAGTGACCAGAAGCTCGTCCAGTTGCGCGAATGTTTCGGGCATCCCACCCTCCATCCCGGCAAGGGTGGCGTCGAGAGCTTCCTTCGAGGGATACAGTTCGTGCATGACCACCAGCGTCGTGCCGCCTCGGTCCTCGAAGGTCACTGTGGTGACGGAACCGTCGACACTTTCGTCATTGGTCCAGACCAGGCGCGAGGGGGGTGTTACTTCCAGGTATCGACCGAAGAACGCCATGGGCTTGGAGGCCTCGTGGCCGAACTCGAAACGGTAGCCGCCCCCGATCCGGACATCTAGCTCGCAGGCAACAAAGGACATGCCGAAGGACTTCGGCACCCACCAGCGCTTGAGCAGCTCGGGCTTGGTCCAAGCCTCGAACACCAGGCGCGCCGGTGCGTTGAAGGTTCGCGATACGACCAGCTCTCGCTCGGACCGACGTTCCACTGACGTACTGTTCTTCATGGGTAGCCTCGCTCTCTCTTCTTGCGTGCACCGATCCTGTCCTGCCGTTTCAATTCCTCGACAACCGTGTCCAACGCGTCGAAGCGGGCGTCCCAGAGCTGGCGGTATCGCTCGATCCATGCCGCCTCTTCCTCCAGTCGGCGCAGGCCGAGACTGCAGGTGCGCACGCGCCCGATCTTTTGCGTGGTGACGAGCCCCGCCTGTTCCAGGACGCCGACATGCTTCTTCATGCCCGTTAGGGTCATGCGGAACCTCCCGGCCAGCTCCGTGATCGATGCGTCCGCACGGCCGAGCTGCTCCAGAACGCCGCGTCGGGTGGCGTCCGAGAGCGCGGCGAACGAAGCATCAAAGTGGCTTCGACTATACTGAACCATATGGTTCAGTTTATAACACGAGGCGGGGCGGCATGCAAGTGCCGGCCGAGCGCGCATTGCGCGCCAGCCCAATACCGTTTATGAAGCCGAATGGGATGTGGCGCCCGGGGGCGATGATGAAAGTGCCTTACGCGAAAAAGTGGCAGAGGGAAACGGACGAGCTGAGGAAGATCGCCCTCGCCTGCGATCTGGGCGAGGAGGTGAAATGGGGCAAGCCCTGCTTCACCTACCAGCAAAGGAACGTCGCGATCATCATCCCGCTTAAAGATGTGTGTGCGTTCTCGTTCTTCAAAGGCGTCTTGCTAAAGGACCCGAAGCACATTCTCAAGAAGATCGGCGAGCATACCCAGGCGGGCCGCTGGGTTCGCTTCACCTCGTCCGCGGAAATTTCGGCTCTGCAGATGACCCTGAGGCGGTACATCAAGGAGGCCATCCAGCTCGAGAAATCGAGACAGAAGGTTCCCCTGAAGAAGGCTTCGGAGTATGTAGTTCCGGTGGAGCTGCAAGCGAAGCTGAAAGCGTCATCGGAGCTGAAGGCAGCGTTCGACGCACTGACGCCGGGACGCCGAAAGTCGTACCTCTTCCATGTCTCAGGCGCGAAGCAGCCAAAGACACGGCTGGCGCGGGCAGAAAAGTGCGTGCCCATGATCCTGAGCGGCCGCGGGTTCAACGAGTTCACCGATTGATCCGACTGCCATTGGGGCTAAAATCGGCTATGCGCCCAAAAATCCCACTCTCGCCGTTACTGCTGATGCCCCTGGCGGGCTGCCTCATCGGGCAACCCGGAGCGGCCTACGCCTCGATGATTCAATCCAGTAATCCTGTCGACAACGATCACGGCGCCTGGCATGGACCTGGCATGATGTATGTCGACACTGTGCATCCAGGCCAACCGCCGCTCGAGCCGGCCGACCAGCCGCTGGCTCGGACCGATGCGAACTCCCTCAAAGCGCATCAGCAACTGCTGACGAAGCGCACGCAGGGCAGGATTGATGTCTACTTCATGGGGGATTCGATCACCAGGCGCTGGGGCACCAGCGACCGGCAGTATGCTGACAACCTTCAGAATTGGAACGAGAACTTCAAAGGCTGGAACGCAGCCGACTTTGGTTGGGGTGGGGACAAGACGCAGAACATGCTGTGGCGCCTGCAGCAGGGCGAACTGGATGGTGTGAATCCCAAGGTCATTGTGCTGATGGCCGGAACCAATAATATCGGCAACCTGTCACCTGCCGATGACACGGAAGTTCGCGCGGCCGAGACGGTTCGTGGCGTCGCGGCCGTGGTCAAGGAGCTGCGCGCCCGCGCACCGCAGGCGACGGTGGTGCTCATGGGAATCACGCCGCGCAGCGATAACATCAAGGTCATGCCAATCGTCGATGCAGCCAACCGGGGCCTGGCACGATTGGCAGACGGGCATCGGATCCGCTACCTCAACATCAATGCGCGGCTGACTGACGGCCACGGAGTGCTGCTGCCGGGGATGACCAGTGACGGCCTGCATCTGACCGCAAAAGCCTACCAACTGTGGGCCGACGCCCTCAAACCGATACTCGCTCAACGGCTGGGCCCGAAGGCACAGGAAGATCAGGCGCCACCGCCGAGCGGTGATCCTTCCGCGAACTAGCCGGTGGCCAGCGGCCGTCGCGTCTACCAGGGAACCGTGCGGCCGAGATAGTCCAGGTACTGTAGGCCGGCATGGCCGTGCGCGGCGAGCAAGGTGCGCACGACATTCGGGATGCTCTCCTCGATGGCGAGGCGCCCATCCGGGCCGCCCAAGTCGGTGCGCACCCACCCAGGCGCCATCAGCACCATGGCACGTTGGTCGGCAGCGTGGCGCGCCGCGAAACTGCGCATGAACATGTTCAGCGCGGCCTTGCTTGCCCGGTACACCTCGCGCATGCCGGTAGTGTTGTTTGTCACGCTGCCCTGGCCCGAGGACATCACGCCGATGGTGCCGTCGTCGGCAACGAGGTCATACAGCGCTTCCAGCACACGCATCGGGCTCAGAGCGTTGGTCAGCATGACGCGGATGAATTCCTGCGTTGAAACCTCGCCGATAGTCTCATTCGGATTGTTGGTCACGCCGGCGTTGACGAACAGCAGGTCGAGCCTTCTGTGCGCAAGACGGGAGCGAAGCGCGGCAATCTGCTCGCGCACCGTGATATCGAGCATCGCGATTTCGACTCGCCCGGACGAGCGCTGCGCCAGATCGTGTAGCGCGGTTCGTGCCTCACCGCGAACGGTACCCACGACGTTCCAGCCGAGCTTCAGGAATTCCTCGGCCATGGCATAGCCGAGTCCGCGCGAGGCGCCGACGAGCAGCACGGTGTTTGGCAATGCGGCGCCAGAGTTCATCGCAAGAGGATGACTATTGTTCGAAGTCGAGATTGGCCGGGTGCAATGGCAGGCTGTTGGTCGCCGGCACTGCATTGCTGACCTCTTCGAGTTTGAAGCCGGTGGCCCATACTGTTCCAGCAGCGTTCAGGAAGAACCCATAGGCAAGACCGATGCTCTCCCGTGGAACATCCAGAACGATCGCGTACTGGGTCCATTCCGTATTGCCCTTGACCGGACGGGTGTCCATATTGTCAAAGCCCAGCATTTTGCCGCCGGGCCCGTCCACGCGAAACCATATGTGCGCGCCCAGTGTGCGCTCACCCACCACGTCCCGAGTCCTCAGATAGGCACTCAGGCGTACACGTTTGCCCTGGTAGTCGTTCGCAGAACTTTGCTGCATCAGACCAGCGAAGCCGTTCGAGTCCGTCTTCTCCATCTTCTTTGAACTGATGGAGACACTGGGATGCCCTTGGTAGAGGACCGCTCTATCCGTAACAACCGTGAAGTCATTCAGAGCGGACCCGTTGGCAAACCACCCTTCCGGCACTGCCGCGCTGGCAAGCTGCGAGAGTAGCAGCAGGCTTGCCCCTGCCAGCGTTGTCGCGACGCGATTCATAGAGTCTCCTGCGGTGGGGTACCACCGGCAGATGAGAAGGCATAGGCGCGTTACGGCAATTATAGGCGACACAGCTGCCACGCGCATGGGTTGCTCCGCTGTAGGCGAACTCCTAATCCCATGGGGCGTGTCCTACCGTTTCGACCTCCCATCGGCCTCTACCCTGGGCTCTTGGTCGGATGCACTCTTCACCTGCAGTCAATTGCCTCAGGAGACATTCCATGACCCGTCGGATCAAGCCCTGGGCGGCGCTACCCCTGGGTATGCTGCTGTGCGCGATCAGTTGGGCGCAGTCAGGCAGTCCGGGCGGCACGGCACCGAGCTCCAGTGCTCCGGCCAGTTCCAGCCCGCTCACTCCATCGCGCAGGATCGTGCGCAAATCCGGCACGCCCGGACTTCCTGGCGATCCGGGCTCTCCGCGCACCCCACGCGATCCGAATTCTCCAGGCACACCCCACACTCCGGGCACCGTGAGTCCCGACCCCTCACCGGGTGGCGATGGCGGCAACGGTGGGCACGGAGACGGTAGCCGCTAGGCCGTGCCGGTGGCTCTGTCCAGTCCCCTCAGATCGCAATCTGCGGCCCAATCTCCACTATGCCCTCGCGCGGAATGCGCAGGAAGTCACTGACGTGTGCGGAGTTGCGCACCATGGCGGCGTAAAAGGCCTCTTCCCAGCGGGCCAAACCGCGCCCATCTTCGCGCCGCACGATGGTCTCATGGCCAACGTAGTACGTGACATCGTGAAAATCCAAATTGCAGCCGAATGCATGCGTCAGCTGCAGCAGCGCGGGAATATCGGGGCGTTCCATGAAGCCATAACGGGCCTTGGCCCGCCAGAAGTGGGGCGCAAGATTCGTGACTTCCAGGCGCTCGCTGTCGGCGACGTAAGGTATGGTATCCGGCGCCATGGTCAGCACCAGAAGCGAGCTGTGCAAGGCTCGATTGTGTTTGACATGCCACGCCATGACCGGCGGAATGTCCTGCGCGGTCCGCGTCAGGAACACGGCGGTGCCTGGCACGCGCGGAATGTGCTGGGCGGTAAGTTGTTCAAGGAACTGCGGGACCGGCGTCAACTTCTCGCTCACCGCTGCGGCCACGGCCACTGTGCCACGATGCCAGACCAGCATGACGGTATAGACGGCGAGCGCGAGTAGCAACGGTACGTACCCTCCGTCAAGTACCTTGACCACATTCGCTCCGAAGAATGCAGCGTCGATACAGAGCAGGACTGCGGCCAGCGCTGCACTGGGAAGCAGACCCCAGCCCCAAACGTCGCGCATCGCCATGAATAGCAGAACCGACGTCATGAGCATGGTCAGGGATACCGCGATGCCGTAGGCGGCGGCAAGGTTGTCGGATTTCGTGAAGGAGAGTGTCAGGCCAATCGTCACGATGGCGAGCGCCCAATTGACCGTACCGACGTATATCTGGCCAAAGCCTTCGGCGGATGTCTGTTTGATCGCCAAGCGCGGCATCCAACCGAGCTGGATCGCCTGCCGCGTCATGGAGAAGGCACCGGTAATGATCGACTGGCTGGCGATGATGGTGGCCACCGTGGAGAGCACGATCAGCGGCACCAGAAAAGGCGCCGGGCAAAGCCGGAAAAAGATGTTATCCGTTATCGGGGCTCCGCCCAGCACGACGGCTGCCTGTCCGGCGTAGTTGAGCAGCAGGCAGGGGAACACCAGCACTGACCAGGCAAGGCGGATCGGACGTGATCCGAAATGACCCATATCCGCATAAAGCGCCTCGGCTCCCGTGACGCAGAGAAAGACGCCACCCAGCACCAGGAAACCGGAATAGCCATGACCGAACAGGTATCGCAGGCCCAGGAGCGGGTTCAGGCTGACCAGGACAATGGGGTGCTGCGCGATGCCCCAAACACCAAGCACACCGATGACGATGAACCACAGCGCCATGACCGGGCCGAAGGCCCGACCGATTCGAGCGGTTCCCATCGGTTGTATCGCGAATAGCAGTACCAGGATGGTTACGGCTGCCGGCAGCACGTATGCGTGCAGCGCGGGTATGGCGATGTCGAGGCCCTCGAGGGCCGAGAGCACGGAAATGGCCGGGGTAATGGCGCCGTCACCGTAAATGAGCGCCGCGCCAAACAACCCGAAGGCGACAATCACCGGCCGCTTGTGCTTATTGAGCGCCAGAAGCGCCATGAGCGCCAGGATGCCACCTTCGCCGTGGTTGTCCATGCTCATCGCGATCGTGACGTACTTGATGGAGGTAATGACAATCAGCGTCCAGATCACCAGCGACAGCGCGCCCAAGATACCTTCGGCCGTGGGATGGATCGCGCTGAGATTCAGGACGGTCTTGAATGTGTACAGCGGACTGGTGCCGATGTCGCCAAAGACCACGCCAAGTGCCCCAAGAGCGAGCAGGCCCGGTCCCCGACGGGAATTTCCTTGTGCACCCCTGTCACCCGCAGTCGTCGCCACACGCACCGGTCCCGCCTCCTAGATTGGTTCACCGCACCTCGCGGTTTGCGCGTTGAGGCGAAGTGTAGGGGTTTCCGGGGGCGACTGCGCGCGTATCCCGGCTCAGCTGACGGCCGCCGGTAGCCGCTTCCGGGCACAAACTTTCAGCGGCAACGCGCGAAATGATCTAATTCCGCCATGAAGCCACTGGTCGGGCCCGCATCCAATGTATTTCCAGTCATCGTGCTGTTGCTGGCGATGGCGTCGTTTCAGGTCGGTGCTTCGATCGCCAAGACGATGTTTCCGCTCATCGGCGCGATTGGAATGGTGACGGTGAGAACCGTACTGGGCACGGTCATTCTGGCGATTACCCTGAAACCCTGGCGCGCCCGCATCGCCCCAGGCTCGCGACAGGCGCTGGTGCTTTACGGGATGTCCCTGGGCTTGATGAACCTTGCATTTTATATGGCGCTCAGCCGCATCCCGCTGGGCATCGCGGTAGCGGTGGAGTTCTCGGGACCTCTGGCGGTCGCTGTCGTCAACTCGCGGCGCGCCTGGGATTTCTGCTGGGTGGTGCTGGCAATAGGCGGCATGCTGCTACTCCTGCCGATTGGACATCCTGGCGGCCGGATCGATCCGGTGGGCATCCTCTACGCCCTCGGAGCCGGTGCTTGCTGGGCCCTTTACATCATCTTCGGTCGCAAGGCCGGCGCGGGTCATGGCGTCCAGACAGTCGCGCTCGGGAGCATCATCTCCACCATTGTCATTGCACCCATCGGACTCGTGACTGCCGGCTCAGCGCTGTGGTCGCGATCCGTCCTGCTGCCTGGTCTCGCGGTGGCCGTCCTCTCGACGGCGCTGCCCTATACTCTGGAGATGCTGGCGCTCACGCGGCTACCGGCCCGCACCTACGGTGTGCTCATGAGCGTAGACCCCGCTCTGGCTGCCTTGTTTGGCCTGGTATTTCTCAACGAGCATTTGTCGGGCATGCAATGGGTCGCGATCATCTTGATCATCGGCGCCTCGATCGGCACGACGGTGACCGTGCAACAGAAGGTTCCGATGCCCGGCTAGGGCGATCCTGAATCCATCATTGCTCGGAGCAAATTCGGACCCAAAGGGGAGGCTACATGACGACGGAACTCAGATGGCTTTTGTACACCGCTTTGCTTGCCGGATCACTTTGGATTCCCTTCATCATAGGCATCAACACGACAAGGTTTCCGGGTAAGGATCAATTATTCATTCGTCCACCTGATCACAGTGCCATGCCGCCGTGGGTTCACCGCAGTGCGCGTGCTCATCAGAATCTCCTGGAGCAACTGCTGCCTTTCTCGATTATTGTTCTGGTCGGAGCTATTACTCACGTTTCCACACCCGTGACCGTCGCGTGTTCGATCATCTTTTTTTGGCTGCGCGCAGCGCACGCCATCGGCATGATTTCCGGACTGGCCCGATTTCCCCTGCGACCCATGCTGTACGTTACAGGGTGGATCGTCATGCTTGTCTTCGCGTGGCAGGTGCTGACAAATGCTGCGTTGAAGTAACCCGGTGGTGTTGCTGGTAAAGGCGCCAAGAAATCCCAAATCCTACCGTTCAGCCCCGAAAGCGCCGAACGAAGCTTCAGACAGCTGCCGGCCACGCAAGTGACCCGTGAGACGCCGGCCCTTCACCCAATGCCGTCGATCGCAAATGACTGCAACGGCGTGAACGGCATGATGGAATTGCACGGAGTTCTAGCGATGGCCAAAGGATTACGCCATCAGTTTCCCGACGATGCATGTGTGGCGCTCTGCTCGCGAAGATAGTTAAGCAGCTTCGACTGCATTTCAGCCAACCGGGCGGTCGCAGAGGCGTCCGAGGCCGGAGCCGCCAATACTATGTCGAGCAATTCCCACTGCGACCCCGGCCGAATATAAGCCAGCGTCAACGCGAACGAGGTTGATGAATCGTGGAAGGTGTAACTGCTTCCGTGCTGCTCAAACCGAGCCGACTCTGCCTGCCAATCGGAAGCATCGCCCGCATATAGTTCAAGTACAACAAAAGGTCCGCCTGCTCCCGACCGAATGGAATCGGGGGGTAGGAGCGCCGCTTGCGCTAAGCCGCCGAGGTCGTCAAAGAAGACGTGCAACATCCCAACCATCGTCTTTCGATCATCCGCGCGGGCCTGCGCCGGGACCGTCGATGCGTAATGAGACTCCCGCGCGACGGCCACGAAGTTCTTAGCTTCCAAGAGATCTTTTGCGCGTGGCGCCAAGTGTGGGTCTTGCGCGCTGGCGGAGATCACAAGACCTATCCAAAGGATCAAGCTGGCGAAGAAACTGTAAATCCAAACCTTATTCATGTCGCCGATGCAATCTGGCAAGACAAGGGGTTTTGTTGTTTCGCTTAAATGGGCTCGTGGATGGCGTATCGCAAATCATTGACGTCCGCTTTCTACGAGCCATATCAGCCCGGTTGATGTCAGCTTCCGGCCGATGGCGGCGAAAATAATTCCGAGACCTGCCGCTCGGCTCGTCGCATTTCAAATTTCCGGTTATGACCCCCTGCCGACTGTCACGAGCGGCCGGTTTTGCGCAACCGGGTGTCGGCCGCAATCGCCGTTGGCTGAAATGAACGGGTCCTGCGATCAAGCAGCAAAGCAAGCGGTCCGCGGACCGGTATGTCAAAGAGCTCTACCGGAGGACAGAATTGCGGGCGTCAATGTGTATATGAAAAGGAAAGCATCCAAAGCAGTCGAGGGCGTGATCAGGGAATGGGCAGAAACGTTTGCATCAATTCCCCGTGGAGTGGACAGCCAAGCGAAAGCTTTCGTGTTCCACCGGGCCATTCTCACGTCGAGGAACATCAACGGCAGGGCTAGTCCCGCCAGAGCGCTTTCGATGCTGTCTGCTTCGACTGGCTTGGCGGCGGGAAGCCCCCCGGACGTGGTCGCAGTCGCCATTGCGATGATGTAGAGATTCTCGCCGTACTCACGACGCAAATGAAAGCCCATCAGCGGCGGCTTCTCGCGCACCTCGGCCATGCGCCGGCCATCTTCCTTCCAGTTCATCACATGACCGACGTGAGCGAACACGAGGAGACGCCCCTGCCGACCTTCGTTCTTTAATGCCCACTTCACATTTTCCGCCATTGCGGCGTCTCGGCAGGCCGTCGTACGCGCCCAGACCCTCATGCTTGCTCCCGGCGACGGTGTGATAGGAAGGCACTTCGCGAGCTGACGCGCCGCATCTAGATTGTGCAGAGCCCAGCGATACTCTTCGTCGGAGCTACTGGCGATGAGCCTCTTTCGGGTCCTTTGCATGGCGTTGGCAATGGCCTCGATGCTGATGTCGAACTCCGCTTGAGTGGCTACTGGCAGTGGCCCCAATTCATGGGACTCGGCTTCCGGGAGGTTGCCGCTCAATGAGTCCCGGATCTTTTGCGCGGTCGTGGGGTCGGCGCGAGAGAGAAACTTTAGCGCGGAGTCGATCGTGAGCCTTGGCCCGCTCAGCTGTCCCCCCGCTGTGATGTCGATGCCGTACAGGCGAATCTTGCGATGGCCGCGCGAGTCGGCTGTCGCGTTGTAGTCCCGCATCCATTGAAGCAGCTGACGTGTTTCGAGGTATTGACTAAGCCCGGGCAGCGCTGTTTGTGCCGCCGCTTCGACGTCGCCGTCGCCCCCCTCGATAAATGAACGCGCGTTGATCGATTCCGTGAAGCCGGACTCGAGCGCAACGGCAGTAAATCCCATCTGCTCAACCAGGAAGCGGATCAGCCGGTTCCGGAACGCCATGGGCTCGTGCGCGCCGTGCATCGGCTCCCCGAGAGCGACGACAAGAGCTTTGCCGATCTTTGACTTCAAGGGCAGCAGATCCGAGAAGTCTTCGCTGGGTTCGACCGTAGTTACCGGAATGGCGTGGGTGGCCGCCCACTTCGCAAAGGCATCCTCTCCGCAGTGAGCAATTGCTGAGTACACTAAGAGAATGCTGCTGAGCCCAGATCGGACCGCCATTGCGAGGAACCTTCGCTTCATGCTCCACCCCACCAATCAAGTCTTCTTGATCCGGGATACCTCGATGACCGCTTGATCCTACCAGAATCAAATATATGCGCCTTCAGAGGGATAGGCAGCAATTTCACCCCCTTCCAGCCGCACGCGACTGTCAGCTAACGGGAGTCCGGAAACGAGCTAAACTTCCGTCCCGAGCTGGCCATGGAGTTGGCAGTGGCGATTGCGACGGTAATTATCGATCTACAGGTGGATTTCTTCGTATCGCACCCACGACTGATCCGCAGTCGGCCCAGCCTCGCGTCGCATGTAAACGCCTTGGTGGCTGACGCTAAGCAAAACCATTCACCGATATTCTGGATCAAGCAAGTGTTTGCGCCTGATCTGCAGGATGCACCAATTGACGTTCGGCAAGGCGGGCATCGCATAACCGTCGAAGGCACCCCTGGGGTGGAGTTACTACCCGAACTGGTCGTCGCCCCGTCAGACTTCGTGATCATTAAGAAGCGTTACAGCGGCTTCTTCGGAACCGAGTTGGATTCGATTCTTCGCACCAACAATATCCAACGGATCGTCATTGCGGGCATAAATACCCATGCTTGCGTTCGTATGACGGCCATTGATGCATATCAACGAGACTACGAAGTCTTCCTTGCTAGCGATTGTATCGACTCCTATGACGAGCAGCACCATGCCGTTTCCATGCGATATCTCACTGGAACGATAGCCATGGCAAGGACTAACGAGGAGCTTCGGGCCCTCCTGCAGAGTCATCGCTGACAGTTGCTCCTATTTCGGCTGAAGCCAGCTGTTGAGCCATTGCTGTCGGTCGCCAACGGCAGCATTTTGGTCGCTAAGAGTTCAATGCAACCGCGCTGTTGCCATTGATTCACCTGTATCCTTCCCACAATGGGCGCCGCATCCAAAGACAATGTCGCAACTATTGGGGCGATTGGGCTGCTCGCTTACGTTTCCGCCGATGTCGCTCACCATGCTCTGGGACATGGTGCCGCATGCCTCGCGCTTGGCGGGCGGATTCGTTCGTTATCTTCTATTTTCGTGGATTGTTCCCTTACCGGATCTGCCATCGATTTGGCTGGTCCATTTGCAAATCTCGTGGTTGGCCTTGCCGCGGTGCTGTGCATTCGCATTGTGCACCGCACATCCACCGCAATGCGACTGTTCGTCATCCTGGTGGCAGCCTTCAATCTGCTGTGGATTGAACTGCAACTTGTCTTCAGCGCGGCAACCAGGACAGACGACTGGGCGTGGGCCATGCAGCAATTCCACATTGGGGGACCTGTCCGATCCGCGATGATCGCGCTTGGCGCTCTGCTATACGTTCTTACCGTGCGATTCATCGGGTCTCAGATGGCACCCTTTGGACATCCCCGAACCCGCGCGAAGACGATCGTTGCAACGGCATGGCTCACCGCCGGCGCCATTGCGTGTGCGACTGCGGCGTTCGACCATAATGCTGCTGCGGCCATAGTGCGCCATGGCGCGCCGCAATCCCTGCTGCTTTCGATCGGCCTGTTGTTTACGCCAGCAAGAGCGGAGCGATTGTCATCAGCTGACGGCGCGGCAGCCACCCTGACTTGCTCGGTCCCTTGGATCGTTATCGCCGTATTCATTGGAGCTGCGTCGATGGTGTTCCTTGGACCTGGGTTTGCCCTCGCGATTTGAGCCGCAGATGGGCCATGAGCGAGCCGGGCGGACATTCCCAAGTCGGCTTCAGGGACGGACCGTTGCGGGCCGGCACGACAGTGGCTGCCCGGCTTGCTGCCTCGACGGTTCATCGGCCCTGCGGCGTGACTCCTCAAACAGATTCTGATGCCACCGGTTAGGTGTCTTAACTAGCCACGTTATTGCATCGGTTGTTTACATGTGTAATTATTGTTGTAGGATTACGCCTGTAACCGATGGAGCAAAAAAGATGCGCGGTAAGAAGCGGACGCCGATTAGCGAGGCTGAATCCGTTGTGATGCAGGTGTTCTGGGCGCGCGGTGCTCTCATCAGCGAGGAAGTTGTCGATGCGCTGCGTCATGGGAAATGGCAAGAACCCACGGTGAAGACTCTGCTGAATCGCCTGCTAAAGAAAGGGGCGCTGCGCGCGCGCAAAGAGAACCGTCGCTACATTTATTCACCCGTGCTCACGCGGGATGAGTGGCTATCCTCCGAAAGTCATGGATTTGTAGACCGCCTTTTTGGAGGCCGGGTTGCACCGCTGGTTTCTTATTTCAGTCAGCAAAGGAAGCTCACCAAAAAAGACGTTGAAGAGCTCAAACAACTCATTAAGGACATCGACGATGAGCGCTGATTTGTTCCGCGTATTGGCGAATTCGACGATTGCCACAAGCATCGCCGTGGCTTTGGTTGGCCTGCTGCGCAGGCCAGTGCGGGTCGCGGCCGGTGCAAAGGTGGCATATTGGCTGTGGCTTCTGGTTCCAGCGATGGCGGTGGCGGTCCTGCTGCCGGCACCGAAGCAAGTGTATTTTGTTCGAACGGTCGTCCTCCCTCAACATATCAGTTCCGCGATGACGGCAGCAGTTACAGGACGCGCCGATCCTAATCGTCGAACTTCGCTCATCGACATTGCCCTGGCATTGTGGGGCGCCGGGTTCACTATCGCGGGGGTCTTGATGATCAGGCGCCAACGCCAGTTTGCGCCAACCCTCAGCGAGTTGATTCCCGATGCGGGGGGATTCCATCGCGGCAACGTGATGACGCCGATGGTAGTCGGTGCGTTACATCCAAGGATTGTGGTACCGATGGATTTTGAGGCGCGCTACCCCAGGGATGAGCAGGAGTTGGTCCTTGCCCATGAGCGCGCGCACGCAACCCGACACGATGTTGCGGTCAACGTGTTGGGATCGCTCGCGCTCTGCATCTTTTGGTTCAATCCGCTGATATACGCCGCGCTTGCTTGGCTTCGAATGGACCAGGAACTCGCCTGTGACGCCTACGTTCTGCTTGGGCGTGACGTTGCGCGGCGCCGCTACGCAGAGGCGTTGCTGAAGACTCAACTCGCTACGGAGTCCGCGTGGCGGTTATCCGTTGGCTGCCATTGGCAGTCCATCCATCCACTCAAGGAGAGAGTTGCCATGCTCAAGCGCCCGCTTCCCGTGAGGTCACGCCGGCTTGCCGCACTGACGTTCATCGCTGCCCTCACCGGCGCCGTAACATACACGGCATGGGCCGCGCAGCCATTGGTGGCCCCAGGGCCGGCGATACTCATCGGCGTTGATATGAAGGTGTCGAATTCCGATCTGCACCTGTTGCAAGAGTATTCAACGATGTATTCCGTCCACTCTGGCGAGATAATTAACGACAAGGACACCGGCGAGCCGCTGTTGCATGTCGGGCAATACGGCTTCGGATGCACGCCGTACCTCCCCGATGCCCCCGGTCAATCAACCGACTGGGGCGAAGAACTGGCGCAAGGCAATTCGCTTCCGACGTCCGGCGAGATCCTGCTTGACTGCACAATTCAGCATGAGGGTCAGATCGTCCGGCGGACATCTGTCATCATCAAAGATGGAGAGTCGGCGATGATCGAGGCCGTGGAATCGCCCGGATCGTACCATTTTCATCTTCATGTACAAGCGACCGCCTCGGAAAAGAAAGCGGCGGCCATCCTGCAATCCTCCATTCTCCACAACTGAGTCCTGCCCCCCATTGGCAACAACCTTGCCGGTCACCCCCGGCGGTGACCGGCAATCAACTCGCAACCTTTTAGCGCCGTTGACTGACGTCTCAATTCAAGCTTCCGGAGCGTGAGAATCGGAGAGAAAGGCGACCAATTCATAGAGCGACTGCCCATTACCGTCCGGGCTTATATCCAATTGCTCGCTGGTCGCGTTTTGCCGGTTGTTCCAGAATGTCGGGTACCCAAACCACTTCGCGCCAGCGACATCCCAACCCGCAAACGCGACGAACATAATCTCTTCTTTGTGGAGGCGGAGTACATCTACGCCGAGTTGATAGGCGCGTGGATCGGGCTTGAAGGATCTGATTCGATCCGTACTGATGACGTGATCGAACAACTCGTGCAATCCGGCACTCCGTATTCCACCTTCTAACATTTGTGGAGTGACATTGGAGAGCAGAGCAACTTTCATCCCGGATCGCCTAAGCTCGGCGAGCACGTCCGCCACATCTGGCCACGCCTTCAGAGTCAGGTACCCCTGCATCAGACGTTGGCGTGCGCTGCTGGACAGTTCGAGCTTCAGGTCTCGCGCGGCGAACTCGAGTGCACTTTGGGTGGTCTGCCAAAAATCCTCATACTGTCCGGCAAGTGCACGTAGCCATTGATACTCGAACTGTCTGGTGCGCCACGCAGCGTTCAATTCAGTGCCCAGGCCAGGGAACTGCTCCTCGCAGGCACGAAGTATCGGTCTGGAGTCAAACACCGGGAAGGCATCGAAAGCGACCGCCTTGATGTGAGACCACTTGGTGGTCTGGCCCGAGCTGGTGGACGCGCCAGCGTCAGCGAGCAAACTGGAGGCTCCGATTGCCAAGAAAGTTCGTCGGTTTACCGGCACGGATACTCTCCCATTTCACCTGCAAACTCCATCTGACCGACTTTTGCGCCCTTGGTTCCGTCGACGCATCCTGCTCGGTTGCCGGCGGATGATTCACACCGGCTCGACATCCCTTGGAGACGGAGGAACGGATTATTTGCGAAGGTGCTCCCACTGCTGATGGATGCGACCGGCAGCTATCGGGAAGTTGACTTGGCGCACATGAGCCCCGATCTGCCATCGCCCGAATCACGTAATCGACTTGCTTCAAAGCACAAGGTTTACCGTTTTCTTTCCGCGTAGAGCACACCTGGCCCTTTCAGGCCTGAACCCGCATTCGTTGACCAGTAAGAGCGCCTATCGAATTCGCGCGACTGGCAACCCATAACATTTCCGCATCCGTCGCCTTCTGCACCACGGCCCTCTCGGCCTTGAACCGCTCCCAGGCGCCGCTGCGGATTTCTTCACGGCGTTCTTCGAGACCGATGTTCAGTTCGAACGACACGCTGCTTGCGTGTTCGGTATTCTGGATTTCAGTCCAATAGGCAGCGACTTTTGAAATTTCCGGGATTGGCGTCTCGACGCGAACCGCCGGCAGGACATACTCGACGGACAAGCGTCCAGGCACGAACACGCAGTCTGCCAGTGTGAGGCGATCGAAACCGAATCGTCTTGTTGCTGACGCACGGGTACTCCTGGCCGCCCTTGGCGCTGTCGATGCCTTGCGCCATTGCCTGGGGCACCTAAGATGCGCCGAACGTCAACGCGTTCCAGGCGGCGAGAGAGTCCATATAGTCCCTCCAATGCGCAATCTTTCGTGTCTCAAGTTTGATGATCGAACAGAAGCGATTGTTGTACGCGACGCCGGTGGCGAGAATTGTCCCGTGAACTTCGTACTCGATCACCATGACCTGTCCATTATCGGCCGAATGCTTTATCAGATGATCTGCGGAATGCAGCTTGATGTGCTGTACGTATCCACGGAAACTCTTTAACAGGTCGGCTCGTCCGTTGATGAGTCGGGGCCATCCAGGAAAGTCGTAGAGGACCTCATAGACGATATCGTCAGCGACACAGTCAAAGAAGTGCTCACCATCAACAAGTGTCCCTAGCGCTACTCGAACTAGATCCAAGTAGGCGAAGGCTGGCCGATAGATTTCGTATTCCGTGTCTGGCACGTTCGATATCCTTCCCTTGCTGTTGTTGGTGACTAATGCGTCACAGAACATCACCGCTTAATGAAGTTTAAAACCCTGACATCCGATGCAGCCCCAGCGAGCCGCATTTTTCGGGCGGCCAAAGGCTGACCTCCAACAGCCCCTATTGGCCGAAGGCGCCGAATATAGTTCCCGACACCTGCTGCCCGGGCCGTCGCACTCCGAATGTCCGGTTGTGCACCCGAAGCTGACCGTCGTCAATGGCAACTATCGGGCATCAGAAAACGGATGATTCAACTCTTGGCTGCTTCAGTGACACTCGAAATCATCCGTGCCAACCGGCTTGCAGAAATCCCCCCACTTCCCGCTGGCTCGGAAGTATTCCACCAAGCCCAGATCGCGCAGCAGACCCTTGAAACGCGGATTAGTGCGCAGGCCGTTCTTGCTCAAGATCCACATAATGCCGATATTCGTGCCATTCTGTGCGACGTAGTTTTGGTGCAGCGAGTCCAGTGTCGAGTCCAGTGCCACGGTTCTGTGGCACGTTGCCGCAAGTCTATCTATCTCGACGTGGTCGCCGGCCAACCCCTTGCTCCGCTGATATTCCGCCTGATAATCCTCCATGCGATCGGACATGCAGAGACTTATCTGCAGTAGGTATGAGAGTCCAAGCGACAATGGATCTCTCTGACGGACACGCTCCCCGACTTCAGTCGCCTCGGTCGCGCGCCCAACGGTCCACAGAAAGATGGAATACGCTTCGACAGCTTCGACTTCAGAGACTGGCGCTGCCGCCTGCGCGGCGTTCGAAGCGGCTTCAGCGTCTGCCCATCTGTGGTTCTCTGTAAGCTGCCTGGCGCGCATAGCCTGCGTCCACCAGGCATCCGGCGCTAGCGCAATCATGTGCGCGCTCGCGTCGGCCATCTCCTTACGTGCTGAAGTGGCATTCTCTGGGAGATAGATCAACGTGGCTGCCAGCACAGAGTACAGAGCGCTCCAGGCGCGCGCGAACTTAGGATCAATCGCCAGCGCCTCGCGGTACAGTTCCGTGGCCCTCAGGAGATCTTGACGTCCGTAACCCCGATTAGAGATCGTACGGGCCTGTAGATATCTGTCGTAAGCCTCAACATTGGTTGTACCACCCTTGGCCCGTGACATCTCACCGACATCCAGCGTAATGCTCAGGGCTTGAGCGACGGCAATCGCGATTTGTTCCTGAACTGCGAAGACATCGGTCAACTCGCTGTCATAGCTGTGTGACCACAGATGAGTGCCGTCAGCAGCGTTGATGAGCTGCGCGGTGACGCGCAAGCGCTTATCGGACTTGCGCACGCTGCCTTCCAACAGATGATTAACACCGAGCTTCTCTCCGATTACGCGCAGGTCCTCGTTCTTGCCCTTGAACGAGAAGCTCGAGGTACGTCCGGTCACCCTCAGCTCCTTGATTTGCGCCAGCTGATTTAGCACTTCTTCTGAGAGCCCGTCGGAGAAGTAGTCTTGATTGTGCTCGGGAGACATATCGACGAACGGCAGTACGGCGATTGACACTCCCGCAGGCACGGTCATCGCCGTTCGCGGAGATTGTGAAATGTCTTGATGTGAAGTTTGCTCCATCCGAGCTTGCACTTGCTCCCCCGGTAGGCGCACGAAGACCACGAGCAGCCCCGCCGCGATAACAACCAGCACCGATATAATTCCCAGCTCACCTGCACCGATTTGCTTCAGCCGCTTGTGGCCGTGGTACCACGCGAGTGTGATCACGATGGGAAACCCAACCACAAGAAGGCTCATGAGGAGCCGTCCGATCAGGTGTGGCCATTCGAACGCCTCCGCCACGAGCTCCTGACCGTGCGCGATCGCGATTGCAGCGCCCAGATAGGCAAGGCTCCACTGGAGGACCTTATGCTCCCAGAGCCTCACCCAAAGGTTTGCGGGGGAAGTGGCGGCTGCCTGCGGCGCACTGGCAGCTGGCGGTGGTTCCCTGGCCTCTCCCTGCGGGGGCGTTGATGGTTCCGTCATCTCGTCGTTTCCAGACCTGAGGACTAACCACGCCTCTTATCCCTTGGCGCGCTCCACAGTGTCTACATTGTCTTCGGCTCGCCTCTATCAAACATCTGCAGCGCCACATCGGACGGTCGCAAGCGGTTGTTTTTGTTGTGCCATCACGTCTGCCGCGGGTCCGGTCTCATAAATGGCTGGTGTCGGCGCCCGTTGTTTTTCCATGAATCGAACGGCCGCTTGCAGGTTGTGAGTTCGCACAGTCGAGGGACAACTTCTGGCCGCGAGCCGCCGCACATGTCCATAAGCCCCCTTGAGATCTATTTGCTTTATGTCGTTCCGGTCACAGTTCCGGCGCATTGGACTTCTGCGCCGCACACGGCGCTGCGTACGATGCCGCACCATTTGAACGCCATCGAACGGGAGCATATACGATGAAAGCTTGTCGAAAGAACACGACGTTAGTGGGTTTGGTTCTAATAGTCGTCGCGACACTGGCCGGATGCGTCGCCGCACCGCCGCCACCGCCAGCGCCGCAGGCGCATCATCCTGCCTACCTGCACGCGCTGACGGATCTGCGCGCGGCGCGTTGGCTGATCGAGCATCGGCCCGGTGACTGGGCCCAGACCGGCGACGAAATGGAGGCGGTGCGTCGGATCGACGCGGCCATCAATGAAATCAAGCACGCTTCGATCGATGATGGCAAGAACCTCGCCGATCACCCGCCGCTGGATGAACACCCCGATCATCGTGGTCGGATCCATGAGGCCGTGGAGTATCTGCGCAAGGCGCGCGCCGATGTCTCGGGCGCCGAAAACAACGGGTTCGCAAACGGGCTCAGGGACCGCGCCATCGGCCATATCGATGGGGCCATCAATGCGGCCCGACGTGTGTTCAAGGACTGAGACCGACAACGCAGGCGATGAGCCGGGCCCTGGGGCCCGGCTCATCAGCGGCCCGACCGGCCCCTGCTTAGCCCGCTGCCAATGAACGCCGCCGCGGGCCCCACGAGGAAGTACGCGACCCGGTACCAGAGGGGGACGTGCTCAGTCGTGGTTAGGGTCATGACCGAAACCGCGAGCAGCATCATCACCGCCAGAACGATGGCGGCGCTGCGCCGATACCCTGCGGCGAAATAGCCAATCAAAACCACCATCGGGAAGGTCAGGGCCATCCCAAGCGGGTTGTAGGCGGCTGCGCCCACTGCCGATAAGTGGGCGATCGCCCAATTGACAGTTATCTCAACGACCGCGACGGCGACATACGCCAGCAACGCCACGCCGACCGTGCCAGGCCACGCAGCGCGCGCCACCCTGACCCACAGCAGCGGCGGAGCAGATACGCAGACCTGTCGCAGATACCATCGGAAAGCCGCCGCGCAGGAGGCGCCCTGCGCGCGCAGCGCGTACTCCTCCGCCAGATCGCCCAGCAAAGCCTCGCGCTCATTTGCGGGCACCAGCCAGGAAAATACCCACCCCACCCACCGCACAGCTCGATTGTGCATCAGCTGACCTGCAGACCTTTGAGGCCGGCGCTCATCTTCAGGATGATCTCATGCGTGTTGCGCAATGCGCTCTCTCCGCCTGCGGTCATGCGGAAGTAACGCTTCGCCCGACCACCGCGTTCCGCAGTGGGTTCTCCGGTGTATGACCTGATGAAGCCCTTGGACTGCATCCGCATCAGCGTGGCGTACACGGCGCCGATTGAAATGTCGCGCCCGGTCGTACCCTGGATATCCCTGCGTACCGACACTCCGTAGGCGTTCGTACCCAGACGCATCACGGAAAGCAGCACGACGTGCTCCAGGGAGCCGAGTGGATCTTGACCCTTCTTCATATCTTTTATATTGTATAACAAATGGTTCGAGAGGCCAACCATCTTGGCAAGTCGACGGCTCATCGTTCTCATCACGGCCTGCGCCATCTACCTCGGAACTGCGTCTCACGGCAGGGCCGGTGAAGCGCCCATCACGACCTTCGGCGCAAGGAACGCCCAGGCACCCGCGCAGCTTGATTTGTTTTCGTTCCTGGTGGGCAAGTGGCAAGGTACCGGCAGCACCAGGCTTGCGGATGGAGGCCAAGCTCGCTTCGAGTTGACTTGGATCGGCCGATACATCCTGGACGGCATGGCCATAGCGGATGAGATCCACTCGCTGGGTCCGGATGGCAAGCCGTATCTGGGGATCAGCTTTCGGCAGTTCGACTCGAAGCGCCAAGCCTGGATCATTGAGTACCTGAATGTCTCGAATTCCTTCATACGCAGACAGGTAAACCCGCATTCGGGGTCGGTGAGCGAGGATGCCGGCACCATCGTGGTCATTTCAGACAACGGCAAGACCCAGATTCGGGAACGCTATCGGTTGACCGACAAGAACCACTTCACCTACAGCACGGAGCTGTCGGGTGATGGCGGTCGTACCTGGGATCCGGTATCGGTCGAGATGGCGATGACCAGAGTGAATTCAACGACTTAAGGGTCGCGCGGCGCGCGACCTACGGCAGCCTGGTTGCCCAGCCGTTGAACCGCGTGGCACGAAAGTGGCACCTACGGGGATGTGCGAGCTGCTGCTGACCCATGGCTATTTCCTTTTCGAAGACGAAAAGGAACTGCAGATCATGCGTCCCTACCCCACCCTGGGTCTCTTGTATCTCTCAGCCTACCTGCGCCGGGCGGGCTTTGCGGTCGATATTTTCGATTCCACCTTCGCCGAGCGCGGCCAGCTCTTCGAACGGCTGGCAAACACCCGGGGGGTGCTGGGCATCTACACCAATCTCATGACCCGCCGCCCGGTCCTGGACATCATCGCCGTCGCCAAGCGGCATGGCTGGACGGTGGTGCTGGGTGGGCCGGAGTGCGCCAACTATCCGGGCGAATACCTGGCGCATGGCGCGGATGTCATCGTGACGGGGGAAGGGGAAACCACCCTGGAGGAACTGTTGCCGGCACTGGCTGCACGCGGACCCCATCGCCTGCATGGGGTCGCGGGCTGCACCTTCCGCGACGAACAGGGAGTGGTGCTCACGAACCCCGAGCGGGTCAAGATCGCGGACCTGGACTCCCTGCCATGGCCGGATCGCGGCCGCATCGACCAGGCGCGCTATGTCGATGTCTGGCGCGAGAAGCACGGCATGGGCAGTGTCAACATGATCACCGCGCGCGGCTGTCCCTATCGCTGCAACTGGTGTTCCCACGCCGTGTATGGCTATACCCACCGGCGACGCAGTTTCATGGACTGCGCGGCAGAACTCGAGCACATCATGCAGACCTGGCGGCCTGACCAGGTTTGGTATGCGGATGATGTCTTCACCATCAGCCATCCCTGGTTGTACGGCTATGCCAAGGAACTGAAGCGCCGCAATCTGCGCGTGCCCTTCGAGACCATTTCGCGTGCCGACCGGATGCTCAAGGACGAGGTTCTGGAGACGCTCGCGCAGATGGGCTGCTATCGCATCTGGATTGGCTCGGAGAGCGGCAGCCAGCGGATTCTGGATGCCATGGAACGCGGGGTCACCATCGAGGAGGTGACCTGGGCGGCGAAGGCGGCCAAGCGCTATGGCATCCAGGTCGGCATGTTCCTGATGTGGGGCTACAGCGGTGAGCAGATCGAGGACATCGCGGCCACCGTCGAGCTGGTGAAGGAATGCCAGCCGGACATTTACCTGACGACGGTGGCCTATCCGATCAAGAACACCGCCTACTTTCAAAAGACCGCGCAGTCCGTGGTGCTGGAGAAGGACTGGGCCGCGGCCACGGACCGCGACTTTCGCATCCGGGGCCGGCATTCGCGCGGCTACTACAAGCAGGCCGATGCCTGGCTGCGCAACGAGGTGGAAGCCACGCGCATCGCCACCCAGGACCCGTTGGCCGCCGCCCGGAAGCGCGCCGCGGCCCGCGACGCGCGCGAGTCGATGCTGGGGCTCGCCGCCGAAACGGAGGCCTGATCTGGCCGCGCGAGAGTACGTGTTCGACTCTGTCGCGGAAGCGTACGACGGCCAGTTCACGCACACCCGCATCGGCGCAGCCATGCGCGCGGCCGTTTGGGCGCGCTGCGCGGCGCGCTTCCGGCCCGGCTTCAGGATCCTGGAGATGAACTGCGGCACCGGGGAGGACGCCGGCTGGCTGGCGAATCAGGGAATGCAGGTTCTGGCAACTGACATATCCGCGCGCATGATTGAGGTCGCGCACCGCAAGCTCGATGCGCAGCCGCAGAGGGCTGCCGTGCAGTTCCGGAGGCTGGCCTGGGAAGAGCTCGGCGGCCTTGATGCCGGACCCTTCGATGGCATGCTCTCGAATTTCGGGGGTCTGAATTGCGTGTCCGACCTGAAGGGCGCGGCTTGCGCCCTGGCCGGGCGCCTCAGGCCCGGTGCCACGGCGATTCTGTGCATCATGGGACCGCACGTACCGTGGGAGTGGCTGTGGTTCCTGGCGCGCGGCCGTCCCGCAGCGGCGTTTCGCCGTTTGCATCGCAGCCGCGAATGGGCCGGGGTCACGATCCGCTATCCATCCATTGGCGCAGCCACGGCAGCCTTTGCGCCCGGCTTCCGGCCACTGCGCGTCTCTGCCATCGGAGCGCTGCTGCCCCCGCCCTACACGGAAGGCACTCTGCGCCGGTATCCGCGCCTGCTCGACACCCTGGAGCGAATTGAACGTCGCTTCGAGACACGCTGGCCGCTGCCGCGGTTGGCGGATCATTATCTTCTGGAACTGGAGCGGGTCTGATGAGCGCCGCGCGCGATGATTCCGACCTGCGCTATGTTCAGCACACGCCGGCGGGCGCGGAGTATGTCCGTCAGATCAACGCCCAATGCGCCGACCGCCGCACACGCGCGGCCTTTCGGGACCTGGTGCTGCGCATGGTCGCGCCGGGCGCCAGGCTGTTCGACTTCGGTGCGGGCCCCGGCATCGATGCGCGGTTTTTCGCCGAGCGCGGCTTCACGGTCGATGCCTACGAAGTGGATCCGAGAATGCGGGATTTCTTCGCCGAGCATTGCCGCGACCTCATGGGCACAGGTCGCATCACCCTTGATGGCAGAGCCTATCGGGATTTTCTTGAAGCCAAGGACAACGAGCGCGGATGCGAGCTGGTGATATCGAATTTCGCGCCGCTCAACCTCATCGATGATCTGCCCGAGCTGTTTGCGAAATTCCAGGCGCTGACCCTCCCCCAGGGCAGGGTCCTGGCCAGCGTGCTCAATCCACTGTTCCTCGGCGAAATGCGCCACCGCTGGTGGTGGCGTGAGGCACCGCGTCTGTGGCGCGATGGACAGCTGTTCATGCCCGGACCCCAGGCGCCACACTACCGGCGTCTGCTGCGTCACTTCCGCGCGGCCAGCGCAGCGCATTTCCGGCTGCAGAGCATGCTCGGCATCGATCCACGCCGTGACGGTCGATTTTCCTGGCTGCACGCGGCCAGATCCCGCTACCTGTTTCTGGTCTTTGAAAAGACACGCTGATCATGGCGCGACGGGTACCAAAGGTATTGAAGCAGTGGCTGCGGCCCTTGCCGCAATGGCCGCCGGTCGCGCTGCGTCAGCCCCAGGATGCCGTGCAGGTCCGCCTGATGACGGGCAGCGCTGACTTCGATGTAACCGGTGCTGCGGTCGTGGCCGCGTTGCGACCACTGACGCTGGCCGTGGGCCTTGACTCGCAGCGCATCGCCGCGGTCGCTGAGGGCGGCCCACCGGAGCTGCAATTCGTGGATCAGGAATCCCGCCGCACCGTGGGGCTGCTGCAGTTGCGCCACCTCAGGACCTGGCACACATCAGGGGCGGCCATCGGTTTGTTCGAAGTTCGAAGCGGTACTCAGCGCTGCCTGGGCTGGCCCTACCGGCCCTGGAACCGTTGGTTGCAGAACCGCAGGATGCGCCGTAATACTGATCCGAATAATTTCTTCATGCCTCCGGAAGCCGTGCAGCAGCAAATGATCTTCTACATCTGCCCGCGCCCGGTGGTGCTGGTGTCCGTGGAAGATGGCGCGCACAGCAATATTTTCCCGATGGATCTGATAGGCCCGGTGACCGCCGACCGTTTTACACTGGCGCTGCGCAGTACCAGTCCGTCGATAGCCACGATGAAGAGCGCCCGCCGGGTGACTTTGTCGGACGTCCCGGCCCGCGACTATGCGCTGGCCTACAAGCTTGGTGTTCATCATAAGAATGCGATGGTCGCCTGGGACCAGCTGCCCTTCGAGACGGTGCGATCGACCCGGTTTTCGCTGCCCTATCCCGCCAGTGCACTGCGGGTGCGCGAGTGCTCGATTCTGGACTTTGAAACCATCGGCTCGCACACCTTCTTCGTCACCGCAATCGCCTCGGACCAGTCGTTTGCCGATGCGGCGCAGTTCTTTCACACCAGCGGAATCTATCAGCACTTCAGAACCCGCCACGGCCGGCCCTTTCCGTCAGCCTCATGAGGCGCCGCGGATGACCGAGGAGGAATATGCCAGCATCGCCGCGGCCTGCGACCGGCGGTTGCGCGCTGCGGATACCAGCCTTGCGCGACTGGCGATCCCGGCGCTGCATTTCCTGAACGAACATCCCAGTTCCCTGGCTCAGTACCGGTGCGTGCTGTCGGGACGTCCCCTCGGGGGTCTTGCCGAGGCTCCAGGGACCCTGGTTCGCGCCGCACGCGCACTGGCGCGCGCGGCGGCGGGGCGCCCGCCCCTGAGGGCGGCGCCGGCGGATGTCGTGATCGTCTCCCACCTGCTAAGGCCTGAGCAGCTCCAACAGGACCAGGATTTCTATTTCGGCGCTCTGCAGGACCGGTTGCAGGATCAGGGGGCGACATCACTGCTGGTTCTGATCAGCCATCTGCCGGACACACCGCAACTCCAGGAGCGGCGCGGCGCCAATGCACGCGTGGTGTTGCCGGGCACGGTAGCGCTGGCGACGGAGGCTCGTATCTGGCGCGAAGGCGCGCGCGCCTGGCGGGCCCTGAGCCGGGAGGCCGCCGCTGCGGGCAGCGCCCTCGACACTGCAGTTGCCAGGCTCGCAGGCCGGCAGGCCGTGTCATCCGCGGCGGCGGCCAATCTGCGGATGCATGCCGCTCTTGCCGACCTTTGCCGGGCGGTTGCCCCAAAGATGGTCATCACCACCTACGAAGGCACGGTCGCCGAAAGGTTGATCTGGCACGCCGCGCGCGACTCGGGACGACGGCCGCTGTGCGTGGGATATCAGCATGCCATGATCCTAAGGCGCGCTCATGCGATCCGGCGGCCGGTTGCGGCCCCCGGCCTCGATTGCGATCCGGATGTCATTCTGACGCTGGGGCCAATCCCGCAGGCGATGCTCGCCAGCAGTCCTGAACTTCGCGCAGTGCGGTTCATTCAGTATGGGTCACACCGGCGCGCAACGCTGCCCGCGCTGCCGGCGCCGCACGGCCGCCCGCGCAGCTGCCTGGTACTGCCGGATGCTAGCCATCCTGAATGCGTGACACTGTTTGACTTCGCCTTGCGCTGTGCGCGCAGGTGCCCGGACTTGGGCTTCATCCTGCGCCCGCATCCCATGGTCGATACCGGATCGCTGCGCCGGCGTCTGCCGGCATTGGCAAGCTTGCCGGGCAATGTCGTGCTGTCGGCAGACAGGCCGCTGGAGCAGGATCTGGCGCAGGCGCGCTACTGTCTCTACCGTGGTTCCTCGGCGGCATTGCATGCGGTGCGCGCGGGCATACGCCCCTACTACCTTGCGCGCACCGGCGAGCTGCCGTTCGACTGCCTGCATGCGCTGCATGACTGGCGCGAATGCGTAACTGCCCCCGAGGAGTTCATTGACCGGATCGACTATGCCGACGCACATCAGGATTGCGCCGCCGGCACTCGCGCGGCTGAGCTGTGCGAACGCCATGTCGCGCCGCTCAGGCCCGAAGCGGTACAGGAACTGCTGGCGCTGGTGCCCTCAGGACATGGTGCGTAGACGTTCCGCGGAAATGGCCTGGCTGCCATTGCCGGCCAGGTGAGCCGCGACTTTGCGCACCACCTCCAGGTTCGCCGCCGCATAGTTGTCGGGCGAACCGCCCGCGATGTGCGAGGTGAGAAATACATTCGGCAGACGTCTCAACGGGTGTGCAGGGCTTGGGGGCTCCCCTTCGAGGGTGTCCAGGCAGGCGTAGATGTCACCGCGCTGCAATCTGGCCAGGAGCGCTTCGGGTTCGAGCAGCGCGCCGCGCGCGACATTGATGAGCACCGCACCGGGACGCAGCCTGGCAAGTTCGGCGGCGCCCAGACGATGCCGCGTGCTCGCCGTGAGTCCGCGATGCAAGGACACGATATCGGCCGCCAGCACTTCGCCAAGGGAGGCGGGCTGCGCACCGCTGCCGCGAATGTCCTGCGGGTGGGCATGTTCTGAATACACCAGTACCTGCGCCTTGCAGCCAACCAGACGCTCGGCAAAGGCGCGCGCATTGGGGCCCCAGCCGATGAGCCCCACCATCGCCCCCTGCAGATCGCGCGCCCGCCCCGCGCCCCACTGCGGGGCACCCACCCATGGCGATGCGGCACGCCACAGCTTGAGAAGCACCGTATGAAGACCGATTGCCCTGACGATGGGATACACACTGCGGGCGCTGCGGTTCAACAGGCACTTGAACCCGGGTATGCGCGGGGTGATTCCCCACCCACCGGCACGCATGACATCGTGCGAGACAAAGGCACGGCGGCGGCCGAGGATGGCCAGCCCGAGCGCGAATTCCGCGACACTGTCTGCGTAGGCATCGCTGGCGTTGATGAGGGTGATGTTGCGCGCCAGCAGCGCCTCGGGTTCATGACGCGCCACCGACTGACCTGAGATTCCGACCACCGCAAGCTGTGGCAGCTTGTCCAGGATTTGCGCGGATAGCGCGGCCGAGCCGCGGCCCAATATGGCCGCCACCACATCCGGACGTGCAGCGGCGGATGCGCCTATGTCATCCAGTGACACAAAGCGGTATTGCGGGAGCAGATCCGAGAGCGCCGCCTGCAGTTCGGCCGGCTGCACGACCAGTATCGAGCGCTCGGCGCTCGGCCAGCGCGGGAGCGCGCGAGGCTCGGTCTTGGGCAGCTCGACGCGCCCGCTGAAGCCGCTTTCAATCAGTTCGGCAAGAAACATCGAGGGGGCGACCGCGGCGATGCTGTGCGGCGGCGCGCTGCCGCTGCGAATCGCCTCCACGAAGGCCTCGTGCTCCAGCGCAAAGCCGTCACCCTGCATGGGCAGCGGTATGAAGCTGGCAGCCTGTCCTTTGTGTTCAATCGTGAGTCCCGCCGCGGCGACCGTGCAGGTCTCATCAGGCGCGTGGAAGACGTACTCCTCGCGCCGCGAGCCAGCGTTGTTGTTGCAGAGAAATACGCCCTGGGCGCCGTCGCGCCAGCGCATCAGGGCCGAAAAGGCGCCCGGCTGCGCCGCGGCACTCTCGCCAGCCAGCGCCGTGAGCTGCTCGGGCAGACCACCCATCATGAACACCAGTGCATCCAGAGCATGGATGCCGTTGGCGCCCAGCCAGGTTAGGGCCCCGAATGAGGCTGGATTGGCGAACTCGCTCTTGTGGAACACGGCTTCGGCAAATCTCCAGCCGGCTTGCCCGGCGCGGGCACGAACCGCGGCGAAGGATTTCAGGAACCGCCGATTAAGACCGGCGGCGGCAATCAGGCCACGCTGGCCGGCAAGATCCGCCAGCTCGCGCGCCTGCGCAAAGCTGGGTGCGACGGGCTTCTCGACGAACAGGTGCTTGTCATTGCGCAGCGCCAGCTTTCCATATTCATAGTGCAGCTGAGCGCTGCCGAAAATGTATACGGCATCTATATCGGGACGCTCCAGCGCCGCCACCGCCTCGCCGCTGTCCTGCTGAAAGCCGAATTTCTTACGGGCGCCCGCCGCGCGTTCGCGCCGGATATCGCACACCACCGACAGCTCGACCTGGCCGCGGTCGCGCAGCCGCGAAAGCAGCGGCAGGTGCAGCGCATCGGGTGCCGGTCCGGCGCCAATCACCAGCAGGCGCAGGGGCGGCGGGGAAGATGTTGCTATGGCCATGGGTGTCTTTAGGATGTCTGCAGGCCTGGTCGCGGGATATAATTCACTGCCGCATCGGGCGCACCATGAAAATTCCAAATCTCGTTTCGTTCAAGGGCGCAGCCCGCTGGGGACGCCATGCGGTCTGGGATGTTGGCCTGTCGCTGACGCGCCTGGTGCGCCGCCCGGCGCCGGGTGAATTCCAGCCTTACACCTACACGCGGACGGATCGCTATCCGTGGCTGTTCGGGTTTGCGGCCGAGCACATCGGGCCGCGCGAGAACCTGCGCATTCTGTCGTTTGGCTGTTCGCGCGGCGAGGAGGTGTTCAGCCTGCGGCGCTATTTTCCTGCTGCCAACATCAAGGGCATCGACATCAATGCGCGCAACATCGCCCGCTGCCAGGCGCGCGCACGCGCCATAGGATTTGCCAATGGCACATTCGAGCTGGCGGCGACGACCGCTGGCGAGGCCAGCGGATCCTACGATGCGATCTTCTGCCTCGCGGTGCTGTTGAATGGCGATCTGACCACCTCGAAGGCACAGCGCAGCGATCCGTTGCTGCGGTTCGAGACCTTCGATCGGTTGATTGGCGATTTTGCCCGCTGCCTGAAGCCCGGAGGGCTGCTGGTATTGCACACGACCAACTTCCGCTTTTGCGATACCGCCGTGGCGGCGCACTTCAATGTCGTCTGCGAAGCGGATCCGAAGCACCTCGCGCCGGATGTGCTCTTCGATCGAAACAACCAGCTGATGAGCGGCGAGCGCGAGCGCTACCGGGCCGTGGCCTTCCAGAAACTCTGAGCTCATCGCTCGCCCGCCAGCAGTTCGTGCAGGACTTCGGCACCCTCCTGGGGGTGCCGGCCACGGCGCAGTTCGTAGCCACGAAGCGCTCGCACGCTGGATGCAAACGGCTTCCAGCTGGACTGGCCCGCGGCATACGGTTGAGCAGCCGACAGCCTCGCGCGTGTGTCAGCGGCGGACAGCGGCCGAAGAAGGTCCCGGCCGCCCGCCCGGGGCGAGAGGAACACGACCGCGCGCAGCTGCGGCGGGCGCGCGGCCAGGCGATACGGGTCGCGACGCAGGTCGACTTCGAACTTGCGCACGCCGCTGCGGCGCTTGATGGTCGGTGCGCTGCGGATCGTGAGCGCCTGCTGCTGCGACAGCCAGCGCAGGCTGTCGGGGCGCACATGCAGGAAATTGGCGATGCCTGTAGCGAGCAGTTCCTTGGCCGTCACGAACACAGCGTCCTCGGCCACGAAGTCCAGCTGGCGCAGCGCACAGTGCAGCGCCAGGGTGGATTTTCCGGCGCCGCTCGCGCCCATCAGCAGCGCGCCACGGTCATGCAGGCTCACACACGCGGCATGCAATGGCGTGAGCTGCTGCGCGCGGGTTGCCAGGGTGAACACCGCGAATTCAAGCAGCTCGTAACGCGCATGGTAGGGATACTTGAGCATTGCGCCCGATACGGCCACCAGCGCGCCGGCCGCCTCAGGGGCCAGTGCCACGAAGCTCGCGCAGCCGGTCACGCCGCCGAGAACTCCCCCGCCCCCCATGAGCCTCAACGCCGAGGGCCCGCTGCGCGAGCGGGGCGGATCGTTGCCATTCAGAACCAGGCGCACGGTGAAGCGCGGGGCGGGCGCCTTGAAGATGTGCTCGGGGAGACCGCCGTAGGCCCACTGCACCAGGCCTAAGAGCTCGGCGCTGCTGCTCTCGAAACGAAACCGGCCGCCCAGCAGTGGTCGCGACACCGCCGCCCGCATCCGCGTGCGTTCGGCGAACGGATCAGGATGCGGATCGGAGCTGTCGTGATGGCGGCGCGGCGTCACTACAAACCTGAGACCCGCGGGTCCCAAAGTTTTATGAAACGTTGCGACGCATCCAGCTCCCAGGGCCGCCCGTAGCGTCGAAAGCGATAGCGCCAGGAAGCCAGGGCGCGCAGCGCGGACTTGCCCCAAGGCGGGGAGCGCACATCGGTGATGGTGGGGAAGCGACACCCGAGCACCGTGGTGAAATCGTTGATGCGCTGGCGCAGTTGCGGGGAGATCCACGGGGTGTTGGTGTGGCACCAGTACTGCACCCAGGCCTGCTCGGCCCATTGCTGCGCGGTGGTCGGAAACTGCAGTGGCTGCCCATCCGCGCCGCGAAGATTGGCGACCGAGCGCTCCACGTGCGGATTGCTGCTGCCCGGTGCCGGCGGCAGCGGCGCATAGATGTACAGCATGATTTCCGTGCGTGGATGCACGCGCTTGATGCGGCGGATGAATTCAAAGGTCCGTTCGGTCTCGCCCTCCGGATCCTGCGGCGGCGCGAGCATGAAGGACAGTTCGGGGATGACGCCGTTGCTGCGGCACTTCTCCACGACCTCCAGGGTTTGATCGGTCTTGGTGCCCTTGCGGATATCGTGCAGCAGCCAGTCGCTGGGCGACTCGGCGCCGATGTAGGCCATGCTCAGGCGGCTTCTGCGCACCTGCGCCCAGCCCTGCGCCGACAGATTCAGCAGGGCATCCGAGCGCGCGAAGCACCACCAGGGCAGTTGAATGTCAGCCAGTACCTCAAGCAGCGGTAAGGTGTCCTCTTCGCGATCAAAGAAATTGTGATCGTAGAACTGGATCGAATCGGCCCCGAACTCATCGCGCAGGTAGCGCAGATCCTGGTGCAGGCGCTGCGCCGGCGGCAGCGCCGTACGACCGCGGAACATCGCGGCCACGCCACAGAAGGTGCAGCGGAAACGGCAGCCCAGTGCGGCCTGGTAGCCCGTTGTACGCTGCCCCAGATAGGTCCTGCCCAGGTAGCGGCGCGGATTCCCCAGCCGTTCAAAGGGCAGTTCACGCGCCAGTCCCGCGGTCGAGAACGGGCGATTGCGGTTGTGGATGACCCGGTTACCGGCGCGCCAGGACAGCCCGGAAATGTCCGGCAGGCAATCCAGGCGGTGTCCGAACAATGCGTCCAGCAGCTCGATGAAGGTCTGCTCACCCTGGCCGCGGATGGCATAGTCGACGAAGGCTTCGGCCAGGCAGGCCGCGGCGCAGATGGTGGGGAAGTGCCCCCCCCAGATGATGGGGATCTGCGGAAAGCGCGCGCGCACCGCCTGCGATAGGGCGATGGCGGTGCGCAGCTGCGGACCGCCCATGACGCTCACGCCAACGGCATCGACGCCACCGGATTCGATCCGGCTCAGCGCGGTGGACACGAAATCGCGGTCCACGTTGCCATCCAGAATGCTCGAGGCGTAGCGGCCGTCGAGCGCGGCCGACAGGTTGAGCGCGGCCAGCGGAAAACGCGCGCTGCGGCGGGAGGTGATCGTCGGGTTGACGAGCAATATGTGCGCTAGGTGCGGCACTCGCCCTCCCGCGCGACCAGGCGCTGCCAGGAGCGGCGCAGCTGCTGGCGGGCGGGCTCAGCCTCGGCAACTCCGAGGTTGGATTGCAGCTTTACCTGTTCGTGCAGCAGGTCGCGCACGGCCCGATAGAACTCCGAACCGTAGGTCCCCTGAAACATCATCGCCAGATCATTGCTGTCCTGCCAATGAGTCTTGGCTCCCAGCTGCGCCTTGACCTGCTCGTAGAAGACGGTGCCGGGTAATGGATAGGAGACGCTGATGCCGATGTCGTCCGGACAGGCGGTGTCGATCAGTTCGCGGGTCGCCAGAATGTCCTCGAGCTGCTCGCCGAGGTACCCGAGCTGGATGAAAAAGCCCACGCGGATCCCGGCGGCCTTGAGGCGCGCCCGCGCGGTATGGATCTCGGCGACCTGCACGCCCTTGTTCATGGCATCCAGGACCCGCTGACTGCCGCTCTCGGCGCCGAGCCACGCCTCCTGGCAGCCCGCCTCGCTCAATGCGGCTGCCATGGCCGGAGTGATCAGGTCCGCGCGCGTCTGGATGGTGAAAGGCACGGCGCCACCGCCGGCCCGGGCCGCCCGGGCGAAGGCCTGCACCCAGTCCGCGCGGAAGCCGAATATGTCATCGGCAAACCAGATGTGATCGGGTGCAAAGTGGCGCTTCAGATGCAGCAGCTCCTCGGCGACCGCGCCGGGTTCTCGCTGCAGATAGCGATTGCCCCAGATCGGTTTCGCGCACCAGGCGCAACGGAACGAACAGCCCCGCGAAGAGGCCATGTTCATGCTGAAGTAGCCATGCGCCGCCTGCCAGGTGCGCCGGTAGCTTTCGATGTCGATGAGATCCCAGGCCGGCCGTTCCGTCTGACTGCTATCCATACGCCGCGCGACGGGCTGTGCTTTTGCCTTGATGCTGCCGCCCCCGGCGATACCGGGAATACCGGACACCAGGCGCTCACGATCCAGCGTCGGGTCGGCATCCAGACGCTGCACCAGCTGTCGCAGCGCCTCCAGTCCCTCGCCTGCGAGCACCGCATCCGCACCGGCGCCGAGATAGGGATCCGGCGCGTCGCTGGCGTCGGAGCCGGCCACGATGATGCGGGCGCCACGCTCCCGCGCGGCGCGGATCATGTCGCAGGCGGCGCGCCGCATGGCGCCCAGGCACATCTTGCTCAGGAAATTGAAATTGTCCTCGTAGATGATCAGCAGCTGGGGGGAGTGCTCCCGAAGGCAGCGGAAGTAGTCCTCCAGGCCATCCGCCAGCATGGCGTCGAACAGCGCCACCTGGTGGCCATGGCGCCGCAGCATCCCCGCGACCTGAAGCGTGGCAAGCGGAGGGTAAGGCTTGGCGCGCTGGAATTGCTTGGGGTCGAACCGCAGAAAGTAAGAATGACTAACCAGAACCGACAACATCAGGAAACCCGCGCGCTACCAGGCCCTTAGATTGAGTACCCACGGCGGGGAGGAAGGTTCAGGTCCCCCGGTTCCGCAGCGGCGCCTTCGATGGTTTCCCAGGGGCGGTGGCATGGTCCTCGTGAGTACCGGGCCGCCCCCGGAGGGTTCTGTCCGCTAAGCCTGTGTGCGCACCCAGCGGATGATGTCCGCCTTGCCCATGGCGCCGGCCTGGCGCGCCACTTCGCGCCCCGACTTGAAGACGATCAGGGTGGGAATGCTGCGGATACCAAACTCGGCGGCAATGTTCTGCGCAGCGTCCGTGTCCAGCTTGGCCAGACGCACCGCCGGTTCCAGCTCCGCCGCCGCCTGGGCGTACTGGGGCGCCATCGCCCGACACGGGCCGCACCAGGATGCCCAGAAGTCCACGACCACCGGAATATCACTGTGCTCGATATGACGGCGGAAGGTCTCGCCGTTGAGCTCGACGGGATGGCCGGTGAACAAGGGCTGATGACACTGCCCACATTTGGGGGCCTCGCTCAACCGCGCGGTCGGAATGCGATTGATGGTGTGGCAGTGGGGACAGACGAGGTGGGGCGTGTCGCGCATGCACAGGCTGTTGGGGCCTCCGGCAGGATTTCAAGACGCAAGGTTCGCGTCACCTTCGCCACATGGCCCCCCTTCGCGCCCCACGGTAGACTCATCCGCAGATGCAAGGGGAGCCGACAATCGCCATGACTGCGTATGAAGATGCCTGCGGACATTTCCGGCGCCTGGATCGCCTCGCCCACCTCAACGCCATCACCCGCTGGGATCAGATGGCCAACATGCCGCCGCAGGGCAACGAGGCGCGCGCATACGCCCTGGCCGAACTGGAGGGCATGCAGCACGAGATCGCCACCAGCGCCGCGCTCGGTGCGCTGCTCAAGCGCGCATCCAATGAACCTTTGGACGAGGTGCAAAGCGCGAATCTGCGCGAAATGACCCGCGCCTGGCGCACGGCAACGGCGCTGCCGGATGCGCTGGTGAAGGAAAGTACCTTGGCGGGCTCGCGCTGCGAACACGCATGGCGTTCCCAGCGCACCAACAACGATTGGCAGGGCTTCGTGCCCAACCTGCGCGAGGTGGTGCGCCTTGCACGTGAGCAGGCACGTTGCCTGGCCGACGGCACGGACCGCTCGCCCTACGAGGCGCTGCTGGATCTGTACGAGCCGGGCGCGCGCTGCGCCGATATCGATCGGCTGTTCGCGGATCTGAAGTCGTGGCTGCCGGCGCTGATGCAGGAGGTGTTGCTGCGGCAGCGGGAGCGGAGTGTCATCGCGCCGCAAGGGCCGTTTCCGAAAGCTGCGCAGCGCGCCCTGGGCCTGGAAACCATGCAGCTCATCGGTTTCAACTTCGCCGCGGGCCGACTCGATGAAAGTGCCCACCCCTTCTGCGGTGGCGTGCCGCAGGATGTGCGCCTGACGACTCGCTACAATGAGGCGGACTTCCTCGGCGCGCTGATGGGCGTCATACACGAAACGGGTCACGGGCGCTACGAACAGAACCTGCCGCGGGAGTGGCTCGGATTACCGGTCGCCCAGGCACGCTCGATGGGTATCCATGAGAGCCAGAGCCTCTCCTTCGAGATGCAGCTCGCGCGCCATCCGGGTTTTGCGCACTGCCTGCGACCGCTGCTGGTGCGCCACCTGGGCGAGCAGCCGGCGTTCGCACCGGACAATCTCACGCGCCTGTTGACCCGCGCGCGCCGCGGACTGATCCGCGTGGATGCCGACGAGGTGAGCTACCCGGCGCACGTCATCCTGCGTTATGAAATCGAACGGCCGCTGATCGAGGGGCAAATCGAAGTCGAAGACATTCCGGGTCTGTGGGATTCGGGTATGCAACAGCTCTTCGGACTCGACACTCGCGGCAATTACCGTGACGGCTGCATGCAGGACGTGCACTGGGCACAGGGGCTGTTCGGCTATTTTCCCACCTACACGCTCGGTGCGCTCTATGCCGCGCAATGGTTTGCATCGATGCGCCGGGACCTGAGCGGTCTTGATCAACAGATTGCGCGCGGCGAACTGGGCGGCTTGTTCGATTGGCTACGCGATCGCATCTGGTCGCAGGCCAGCCGCTGGGAGACGTCGCAGCTGGTGCGCCGGGCCAGCGGGGAGTCGCTGAATCCCGCGCACTTTCGACGGCATCTGGAATCCCGTTATCTCAGTTGACCTTCCCCGCAGGATGGTACTTCCCGCCGCGACGGAGCGTTCCTGCCGCCCAGGTCGTGCGGCTTGCGCTACAGCCTGCGGCGCTTCACGGCGCCGTAGACCAGCAAACAGGAAAACAAGGCCTGGCCCGCAATGTTTGCAAAGGTTCTGTAGTCATCGAAACACCACGCAATGAGCGCAGCACTAAACGTCAATCCCAAAGCGCCGAAAGCCACGCGCCGTTGAAACAGCTGAACCGTTTGCATCGCATTGAGCTCCACGGGCAGGTGGACAGGAGCGTGAGTGGCCCATTGTATTACAGCGCTCAAGGGGCCGCTCTCGATCGGCCGCCGGCCATGATGCTTCGCAGCAGATGTGCATGCGCCGGGTGGCCATCGGCGATAACCGAAACGCGGTCGTCCGCGGGCGCTAAGATTCGATTCCATGGCTTCGGGAGTCGGCATGGCACTGAATTCGGCGCTGAAGATGTCTCTGGCAACCCTGGTGATTGGCCTTGCGGCCCTGTGCCGGGCGGCGGCGCCGGAGACGGACAGCCATCCGATCGTGATCGGCGAGCGGTACGAGCTGCACTCGCAGGCCACCGGCGAGACGCGCAGCTATTTCGTGCACCGTCCCGAGGATTACGATCTGAGCAGCGCCCGCTATCCGGTGCTGGTGGTACTGGACGGTGCGGGTGATTTCCAGCTAGCCAGCACGACCGCGGATCTTCTGGCGGATGCGGGGCGCATTCCCTCCCTGCTGGTCGTGGGCATTCCGAACACCGATCGGAATCGTGACATGATTCCGTTGGTGCCCGGCAGCGGGTCGGAGAATTTCCTGAAATTCCTCGCGACCGAACTGATCCCGAAGATAGATCGGGACTTCCGCACGCAGCCCTACCGGATTCTGGTCGGCCATTCGTATGGAAGCCTGTTCGGCCTGTACGCCTTGATGCAGGCGCCGCAGGTGTTCAAAGGTTACATCCTCGCCAGTCCGACGCTCGAACGGGAGAATCGCGCCTTACCCAAGACCGTCGCCTCATTCCTCGAACAACAGAAGGATCTCGCGGCCAGCATCTACGTCACCACGGCGGATGAGGGCGGCGAATTCCTCAGCGGCAACTGGGAGCTGTCGGCGGACCTGCAGACACTGGCTTCACGAGATCCGCATTTGTCCTTCACCTATCGACGCTACCCTGAGGAATCCCACGGCACCGTTACCCTGAAGAGTGTCTACGACGGATTGGAATTCATTTTCGATGGCTGGCCGGTTCCGGATGCCTTTGCGCTGTACGAGCAAGGTGGGCTCGCGGCCATCGACAAGCACTACGCCGCGCTGTCCTCGCGCTTCGGCTTTCCGGTCGCCGTTCCCGCGGGAGTTCTTCTGTCACCTGCTTTCTCGTTGTACCGCCAGAAGCGTGTGGCCGAGGCGGAGCAGGTGATTCTGCACACGCTGGAGCTGCATCCGAACGATGTCAGTACGCTGTTGACCGCCGGGCGGCTGTACTTCGACCGGGGTGACACGGCAAAGGCCACGCAATACCTGACAAAAGCACTGCTGCTGGCGCCGCAGGCCCGCTCCATGGGTGTGGACTATGCGGCCTTGAAGCTGGATCCCCGGCAGGTGCTGCGTCCGGTGACGGTGCCGGCCGGCGAACTGCAGAAATGCGTCGGCGCCTATGGGCTGACAGTCCCCGTCGTTCAGATCCTGCGGCGGGGCGCCAAGCTGTTCGCAGTCATAGCGGATCAGGAAAATGAACTCACGGCCGAGTCTGATACGCAGTTTTATTTCACCGGTGGCGAGGAGGTCATCACCTTCGACCGCGACGCTCACGGGCAAGTCGTGGGCCTGGAACTTCAGGATCGCGAAGTAAAGCTTGCCAGGTTGAAATAGAGCCGGAAGATGCAGGCTCATGGCCACGCCCTTCGAACCCAGAGAGGTCGATAAACCGTTCATCCCGCGTTGGCTGCGTCTGACGCTGCAACTTTTCGCGCGCTCACCGGTACGGTTCGGAATACTGATTGCCGCCCTGGGTTGGATCGATACCTCCGCGGTGAAGCTCGCGGACGGCTACGTGGTGCCCAAGATCTGGATCGATCGGATCGGCACCCTGCTGCTGCCCATATTATGGATGATTGTCAGCGCGGTCTCCCGCGGCGCTGATGACTCGCATAGAACCTGGGAAGCCCTGAGCGCCCTGCGGCGCCGGCAGGTGTGGTTGGGCACCTTGAGCACGGGTGCCACGATCGTGATCATGCAGTGGCTGGTCAGACTGATGCTCGCAGGAGTTGTGCCCCTGCGGGCCCAGGGCCCTCAGGTCTCCTTACAACACCCGGGTGAGTTCATGGAGTCGATCGCGGCGAACGTGCTCATCACCTGCGTCTTCGTTGGACTGTGCTATTTCCCACTGCTGGTCCTTGGGCCGGAGTTGTCACCCGGTGATGCGCGTCATCTCTCAAGGAAGGCGGCACGGATCAATGGCGATTGGCCGACCTGGATCTTCGTGGCCATCGTCGCCGTAGGTGCCAACGCGGTGGCATCGGTGGCGCCTGCCTATGGCATGACGGCCGCAGCGTTCCTGGTTTTCCTGGGAGTGTTCAACTTCGTCGCCTATCGCGACATATTCGACCGACGCGACCAAAATCTCCGCAAGGCCGTCGCGCTCGCGCCGCTGCCGCAGGCAGCGCCGGCGCACGAGGGTTGAGCGGCTATTTCCCATGTGGCGAGCACTGCGCATCATCCTTCTCTTGCTGGTACTGCTGGTCGTGGCCGGCCAGGCGTGGATCGACCGCTTCAGCACCACCAGCTGGCAGCGCACGATCCTGGTGGGTGCCTTCCCGGTGAATACCGATTCGAGCGAGGTCACGGCGCGCTATGTGGTGCAGCTGGATCAGGGAAGCATCGAGGGCGTCGCCGACTTCCTGAAGGCCCAGGCACGGCACTACGCAGTGGGCATCGATGAGCCGATCCAGCTGCAGCTGTACCCGACCCTGAGGGTGCCGCCGCCGGCGCTGGAGCCGGGCGCCGGGGTGTTCACGCGAATATTCTGGAGCCTGAGGCTGCGGTATTACCGGTCCCGGGCGCTCGCCTCGGTTTCAGGCCCGCGTCCGCAGATTGTGCTGTTCCTGCTGTATCACGATCCGGCGCTGACCCAAACCCTGCCGCACTCGGCGGGACTGCAACGGGGCCTGAGTGCCGTGGTGCACCTGTTCGCCAGCCGTTCGCAGGAGGCGCAGAACCGCATCGTGATGACTCACGAACTGCTGCATACCTTCGGTGCCACGGATAGATACGATCTGGCCACGGGTTTGCCTTTGTATCCGGATGGTTTCGTCGAGCCGCAACTCTCGCCGCGCTATCCGCAGCACCTGGCGGAGATCATGGCGGCGAGGATGCCGCTCAGTCCAACCGAGGCAGCCCTGCCCGACGGTCTCGAAGAGGAGCGCGTCGGACCTGCCACGGCCCGGGAAATCGGCTGGGTCAGCCACTGAAGGGGCGGCGTAGTGAACTCGCGGCTGAGTCTGATCCGCGGTTTTATTTCACCGATGGCCCGCTTCGGAATCGCGAAGTGAAGCATGCCAGGGTGAAGCAGACCCGGCGAAGGTTGTGGCTCAGCCACAAAAATTTAATTTCTACCGGCGACGAGCTCTGGCAGGAGAATACTCAAGGTGGCTGGCCCCATAGGAGGTCGATCATGAACATCTTCAGCACCGGTGCGAAGTCTGTCGGTCTGCTGATCACGCTCGCTGCATTTTCCGCGCTGCCTGCTCCCCAGGCATCTGCGGCCGACGACTGTTGCTCCATCGTGTCCATTGACACCGCGCATGGCACCCTGACGTTGCGCGACGACCAGACCGGTACGGTCGTGACCGTGGCGGTCAAGGATCCGAAGCAACTGGCTAAACTCGTCGTCGGACAGCGCACGGATCATGCCGGTGTGCGCTACTGTTCGATCAGCAGCTTCGAACCTTGCCTTGATCAGGTGCGTTCGCACAACTGTCAGCCCTGTCCGGACGAGCACTAGGGAGAAACGGTTTTGCTCATCCTCAGTACGATGGCAACCGGTACGCCAAGCGCGCGCGGATCGAAGTGCTGGCCCGCCGGGATGTCGGCGGGATCCAGCAGCGGCTCGATGACCTCCTCGATCTGCAGACCGGCCGCCTTGCTCGCGGCATGCCAGTCGGCGTAGCGATGCGTGGTGTAACGCACCGCGTAGCGCGCGCCCTTGTGGCTGAAAGTGCGCTGCCACCCCAGGGCATCCGCCATGGGATGAAAGTCACTGCACAGCAGGGTTCCTGAATCCTTGAGCACGCGCGCCAGCTCGATCAGCGCGCCCTTGAGGTCCGCGACATGCCCCAGGGTCAGGGCGCACACGACCAGGTCTGCCCAGGCATCGGTCACGGGCACGCGCGTGACCGAACCTTGCACCACCGGCAGATCCTGCGCGCGGGCCACTGCCAGCATCTGCGCGGATCGGTCCACGCCGCACAGCGCGGCACCGCGACGGCGTCCATGCAGCAGGTAGCGGCCACTGCCACAGCCCACATCCAGCAGATGCGCTCCGTGCAGGCTTGGCGGCAGCTGCGCCAGCATCGCGCGCTCTTCGGCGAGCATGAAGGGGTTGTGGGGAAACGGCGGATAGTTCGCCGCCCACAATGCGTAGCCTGCCACCGGATCAAGTTGCTGCGTGTCGTTCACTGCACTGTCAGCCCCGGCTCCAGGGAGAACGAGGGCGCGGTCTGCGGCCACAGGGCTTCGGTTCGGCACAGCTTCGGCTGACCATCCAGACTCACGGCGGTGCAGCGGATGCCAAGCGCTGCGAACCACTGCTTGAAATCCGGATCGGTTATGAAGGGCTGGCCATTGCGTACCACTGCCCGCAGCTGTGCGCGCTGCAGCCCCTTGAGGGTGCCAAACGGGTCGGCGTGCTGATCACGAACGATGATGCAGTCCTCGTCGGCCGCGATTCGCAGCACACGACGGGCATGATCGGTGACCAGCTGCAGCAGTTCGCGCGGCGAGAAATCACTGTGAGCCTGCGCCACCTCGAGCTCTGCCAGCAGGTCGCGCGCACCGGTCAGTCGCGAGTCGGTGCCCAGGGCCAGGCGACCGGCATCAAAGAGAATGCGCAGGCGGTGCGGCGCAATGGTCCGCCCGAGCATTGAAAGATTGCTCGACGGACACCACACCACGCCGGCGCCCGCGCGCAGGATGTGCTCGATATCCTCATCATCCAGACCCACTGCATGGACCAGGACGGTGTTGCCGCCCAGGCATCCGAGCTGACGCAGTTCCTGCAGCTCACCGCAGGCGAGCGGGTCCACCCCTTCTGCAAGATGAATGAACCAGGGAACGTGACCTGGTGAGGCATGGTAACTGGCGACCACGTCCGGGCCGTAACCCTGGTGCAGCGAGTGTGCCCAGGTACAAGGCCGTGCCACACGAACCGGGAACGCCATGTCCTCGCAAAGGCCATAGGAAGAGTCGTGGTGCATGACGACCGTGGCACCACTGAGTGAGTTCTTCAGGGCCCCCTGCCACAGGCGCAGCGTCAGCGGCCTGGCCAGTGCCGCCGTGACGGCCGGGTTCTGAAAATGGCCCTGGAAGGCGGCGGCCCATTGGTAGCTGTTGCTGAATGGTGCGCACTGCGGCAGTGGCGGAACGCCATTCTGGTGCAGGTGGTCATGCGCATTGATCAGGGCGGGCAGCACCACGTGGCCACGCAGGTCCTTCTCGAATGCACAAAGAGGAGAGTCCCGCGATTCGAGGCGCAGGTCGCGAAGCGCGACGCTGCCATCGGCAGGAGAGGCGACTGCGACGTTGCGTAGGACGACCACTGCCACTGAGTTCCCCTTTCCGGCGGAAAGGTTCACCGCGGCGGCTCAGCCCCTGGGATCCAGGTACTTGGCTTCAAACATCACGAACACGCTGAACCCCGGAGCCGGTTCAAAGAACCGTGAGTTGGCGTCGTTGACGATGACCGAGCCCACATAGGCCTTGTTGAACATGTTCTCGATGCGCACGAACTCGCTGGTCTGCCAGCCGCTGCTTTTGTGCTCGAAGCCGGCACGCAGGTTCTCGGTCCAGTAACCTCCGGCGTAGCCGGTGTTGCGGTCATCCGCATAGATTCCTGAACGCGCGAGGGTTTCGGCGGTGGCGAAGAACCCCGTGGCCGGATAGCGCCAGGTCAGCCCGGCGTACAGTATGTTCTGGGGAATGGCGGGCAGCACACTGCCTGCTGGAATGACATCAGGCGCGCAGGGCGTACCCGCACATCCGGCGTAGGCATCCTCGACGACGGCCTTGAGATAGGAATAGGCGAGGCGCGTCTCGAAGTTACCCGGCAGGTCCGCCGTCACGCCAAGCTCGGCGCCCTCGCGCTGCGTCGCGCCGATGTTCTCGTAGACCGAACGTCCCCCGGAACTTTGCAGCACGCCCAGTTCATTTTCGGTGCGGATGAAGAACAGCGACGCATCGAGCCGGAAGTTCGCCCCCCGTGTCTTCACGCCGACTTCGTAGTCACTGCTGCGTGCCGGTTGCAGGCCGAAGTTCAGGCCCGGGAGATTGCCGGTCACGGAACGGTACGCCAGCTCGTTCAGGGTCGGTGTCTCAAAACCCCGACCAAAGGAGGCATAGGTACTCAGGTCTCTGGTGAGCTCGTAACTCAATCCGGCGACGGGATTGGTGGCCGAGTAGCGGGTGCCGCTCAAGGGCAGCGCGCCGCTGACCGACAGGTGGCTGTGGTCGCTGATATCCACGACACTGTTGCGAATGCCCGCCGTGGCGTGCAGGTGCGGGGTCAGATCCCACTGCTCCTGCAGGTACTCATCCAGGTCGTGCACCAGGTTGGTCTCGTAACGGCGCAGCGCGCCCTCCACGCCCAGGTCGGCGCCGATGTAGTTGAGATAACCGCGACGGTGCTCATCCAGATCGTCATAGCTGAAGCCCGCCGTCGTAATCAAGGTGGTGCCCCATAGATCGCGGTGGTCGCTCAGGTGCACGTCGGTGCCGCTGTAGCCGCGCGCCAGATCGACGACCCCGCCGGGACTGGTGGCTACGGCCTGGGTGGCGAGCGGAATGGCCTGGAACTGGGTCGTCTGCCGATGGCCGCTGTAGAGCATCGCGACCAGGCTGTCATTGTCGTTCAACTCACGGTCGTAGATCACACCCAACTGCTCCTGGGCGAGGGATTTTCTGGTGTTGAACATGTCGGCACCGGTGCCCGCCTGGATCGGATCGGCGGCCAGCTGTGCCGCGGTAAGTCCCAGCGGATCCTGGACGAAGGGCGTCTCGATGGCATTGGCGATGAAGGTCAGCGTCGATAGCTCGTCGAGCTTCACGCGCACCTTGCTGTTCAGAAGATTGCGCTGGGCTTCGCTGTGTCGGCGGTAGCCGTCGGTCTGGAAGTGCGAGACATCCATGATGTAGTTGACCGCACCGGTGTCACCGCCCAGCAGCGCCGCATAACGCTGGGTATTCAAGGAACCGTATTCAAGCGTGGAGCCAAGCTCGAATCCCGGGGGTGCGTCCTCGGTAAAGACGGCGATGACGCCGCCTGAGGAATTTCCGTACAGCGCCGAGAAAGGTCCGCGCAGCACTTCGATGTGATCGGCGCTGCCCAGGTCGAACTGCGAAAACTGACCCTGGCCATCGGGCATGGTGCCCGGAATGCCATCCGAGTACAGGCGCACACCGCGCACGCCGAAGGCGGAGCGGGCGCCGAAACCGCGCGAGGAGATCTGCAGGTCCTGCGCATAGTTCTGGCGGCTCTGCACCGACACGCCGGGTACGGTCTCGAGCGACTCGGAGAGATTGACCTGGGATTGACCGTCGTGAATCTCGGCGCGGCTGATGCGGTCCACGGACATCGGCAGTGTCAGGCTTTCCTGCGCTATACGGGTCGCGGTCACGACCACCTCGTTCAGGTCCGGCGGGGCGACATCCGCTGGCGCATTCTCCGCCAGCGCGCAGCGCGCGCCGGCGATGGTGCACAGCGTGACGAACATCCCTGTCCAGTGCCGGCGCATTGGTGATTTTCCTTAGGTCGGCGACCTGAAAGCCAGGCTGCGCCAGAATGAGGACTCGGACACATTGGCGCAATACAGATAAAAGCTAAAAACCGCGGTTTGGATACAATGTCGGGGTGCAGCAGCATGCAGTCATGACTCCCGGGAAACAGAGCTTGCGCTCCGGCGGTCTGTTTGTGATTTCAGCACCCTCGGGCGCGGGCAAAACCTCGCTGGTGAAGGCCCTGCTGGAACGCAATCCGGCGCTGACCGTTTCCGTGTCGCACACCACGCGTCCGAAGCGGGCCAATGAAGTGGCGGGTCGCGAGTATTGGTTCGTAACGACCGCGCAGTTCCAGGAGCATCTGGCGCGCGGTGAGTTTCTGGAACACGCCCGCGTGTTTGACAACTTCTATGGCACCGGCCGCGCGACGGTCGAAGCGCTGCTGGCCGCGGGACGCGATGTGATCCTGGAGATCGACTGGCAGGGTGCGCGCCAGGTTCGTCAGTCCGCACCCGGATGCACCACCATTTTCATTCTGCCGCCCTCACGCGCCGCGCTTGAGGAACGGCTGCGCAACCGACAGACGGATTCCGACGCCGTGATCGCGCGACGCCTGCAGGACGCCGTCGGCGACATGTCCCACTACCACGAGTTCGGCTATGTGGTGGTCAATGACGATTTCGATACCGCCTGCCGGCAGCTTGAAAGCATCCTGGCGGGCACCGGCCAGGCGCTCACCAGCGATCGCCCGGAGCTCGAACCGCTGCTCACGGACCTGCTGGGAGCCCCGTAACGCCGGTCTGGCCAAAGCGGGTCGGGTTGCCGTAGACTTCTGAACCTCTACCCGCCCGTTGCGGCGGTCATCACCAAAGTCAGCAGGATATGGCCCGAATCACCGTCGAAGACTGTCTACAGAACGTGGATAACCTGTTCCAGCTCGTGCTGCTGGCCTCCCAGCGTGCCCGACGCCTGGCCAATGGCGCCGAGCCCACCGTACCCTGGGAAAACGACAAGCCCACGGTTGTGGCCCTGCGCGAAATAGCCGAAGGCTCGATCACGGCCGAGATGCTGCGCGAACCGGAGCCGCCGCCGGTCGAGGCCCCCATGCCGGATGCCGAATCCATGGCATTCCGAGCCCCCCAATTCGGTCTTGGAGACTGACTCCGAGGCGTGAACTATGGACTATGCGTCTTCGCTCCTGGGACTGATCCCCGGTGCAAGGCGCGCCACGCCGGGGCTTAAGGATCTGCTGGCCACGGTGGGCACCTACCTGCCGCCCGAGCAGGTGGAGCGGATCCGGGAGGCTGCCGAGTTTGGTGCCTCGGCGCACAAGGGCCAGACCCGTCTGAGCGGCGAACCCTTCATCGCCCATCCGGTGGCCGCGGCGGCGATTCTCGCCGAGCTGCACCTGGACACCGATACCATCATCGCGGCCATCCTCCATGACGTCATCGAGGACACGCCCACCCCGAAGGACCAGCTGGCCCAGCGCTTCGGTGCCGATGTCGCCGAAATCGTCGACGGTGTCACCAAGCTCGACCAGATCAAGTTCAAGAGCCGCGAGGAGGCCCAGGCGGAAAGCTTCCGCAAGATGCTGCTCGCCATGGTGCGCGACCTGCGCGTGGTGCTGGTCAAGCTCGCCGACCGCACCCACAACATGCGCACCATCGAGGCCATGGCCGTGCCCCGGCGCCGCGCCATCGCCCGCGAGACACTTGAAATCTATGCGCCGATCGCCGAACGCCTCGGCCTGTACGACCTGAAACTGGAACTGGAGGACCTGGGGTTCGCGGCCCTGTATCCGCAGCGCTATCGGGTGCTGGAGCGTGCGCTCAAGCGCGCCCGCGGCAATCAGAAGGAGTTCCTGAAGAAGATCGAGCAGCAGCTGACCGCGGCGCTGATGAAGAACGAGATCGCCGCCAGGGTCGCGGCGCGCGAGAAGCACCTGTACAGCATCTACCGCAAGATGCAGCGCAAGCGCTCCACGCTCAATGAAATAGTGGACGTCTATGGACTGCGGATCGTGGTCGACCGGGCCGACACCTGCTATCGCGCCCTGGGCAGCGTGCACAGCGTCTTCAAGCCCATGCCGGGACGGTTCAAGGATTACATCGCCATTCCGCGGGTGAATGGCTACCAGTCGCTGCACACGACGCTGTTCGGCCCCAATGGCGTCCCCATCGAAGTGCAGATCCGCACCGAGGACATGAACAGCGTGGCGCAAAGCGGCATCGCCGCGCATTGGCGCTACAAGACCGGGGAAAGCGTCGGCTCCTCGCAGCAGGAACGCGCGCGCGAATGGCTGTCGCGGCTGGTGGAACTGCAGGACGGCGGCAGCAGCTCCGAGGAGTTCCTGGAGAGCGTCAAGGTCGACCTGTTCCCGGACAAGGTGTACGTGTTCACGCCCAAGGGCGAAATCCTGCGCCTGCCCAGTGGCGCCACCGTGGTCGACTTCGCCTACTCGGTGCACACCGACATCGGCAACCGCTGTGTGGCGGCCAAGGTGGACCGGCGCCTGACGCCGCTGCGCACGGTGCTGCGCAACGGCCAGACGGTTGAGATCATCACTGCGAAGGGCGCCATGCCCAATCCCTCCTGGGTGAACTTCGTGGTCACCGCCAAGGCGCGCAATGCCATCCGTCACTACCTCAAGGGCCTGCGCCGCTCCGAGGCCATCGCCCTGGGGAAGCGCCTGCTGAACCAGTCGCTCGGGGAATTCCATCTCGCCCTGGAGGATGTCACGCCGGCACTGATGCAGGCGGCCGTCGCCGAGTTCGGCATGAAGGATATCGACGAGCTGTTCGAGCGTATCGGCATGGGCGAGCGGCTGGCGCCGCTGGTGGGCCGGCGCCTGTTGCCCGCGGCACCACAGGAAGCCGGCGCTGAGGTCGTTGCACCCGGGGCCATGGCCATCGCCGGAACCGAGGGGCTGCTGGTCACCTATGCGCGCTGTTGTTTCCCCATTCCCAACGACCCGGTGATCGCCTTTCTGTCCAGCGGCCGCGGCGTGGTCGTGCATCGTGAGGCCTGCGTCAACGTCGAGGACTATCGCAAACACCCTGAAAAATGGCTGCCGGTCTCCTGGCAGGCCACCCACGAGCGGGTCTTCAGCTCGCAGATACGGGTCGATGTGCCCAACCGCATGGGCATACTCGCCGCCGTGGCGGCGGCGATTGCCGCCACCGAAACCAATATCGAGCGGGTATCGGTGGAGGAACGCGAATCGGAAAGCTCGGTGCTGGACTTCGAACTGCGGGTGCGCGACCGCGCGCAGCTGGCCGTCGTCATCCGCACCATCCGCCGCATGCCTGACATACTGCGCGTCACACGCACCCTGGCGGCCCATTCACGCAAGCGCCCGGAAGACAAATCATGAGCCACACCATCATCCACACCGACAGCGCACCCAAGGCCATCGGCACCTATTCGCAGGCCGTACGCGTGGGCAAGACGGTCTATGTGTCGGGCCAGATTCCGCTGGATCCGCGCAGCGGCGAACTGGTCAGCGGCGATATCGAAGCGGAGATCCGCCGCGCCTTCGACAATCTCCTGGCGATCGTGACGGCCGCGGACGGCACCTTCTCGCAGGTCGCCAAGGTCACGGTGTTCCTGACCGACCTGGTGCACTTCCCCAAGGTCAACGAGGTCATGGCGACGTATTTCCGGCAGCCCTACCCGGCGCGGGCCGCCGTGGGCGTCGCGCAGCTGCCCCGCGGCGCGCGCGTGGAAATCGAGTGCATCCTCTGCCTTGAGTGAGGCCGCCGAACAGCGCCCGGTCACCTCCCTCAGGGGCGTCGGCGCCGCCCTCGCCGAGCGCCTCGCGAAACTCGGCATCACCCGGGTGCAGGACCTGCTGTTCCTGCTGCCGACCCGCTACGAGGATCGCACGCGCATAGTGCCGCTCGGGGCGCTGAAACCGGGCGAGCACGCCGTGGTGGAAGGCGAGATACAGCTCACCGAAGTGACCTACCGCCGACGCCGCCAGCTGCTGTGCCGGATCAGCGACGGCTCAGGATTCCTGACGCTGCGCTTCTTCTACTTCACCACGGTGCAGCACAACGCCATGGCCCGCGGGCTGCGCCTGCGCTGCTATGGCGAAGTGCGCCGCGGCCCGCTGGGCCTGGAGATGGTGCACCCGGAATACCGCCGGGCAAACCCGGATCAGGAGGCGCTGGCGGAATCCCTGACGCCGATGTATCCGGCCACCGAGGGCCTGACCCAGCCGCGCCTGCGCATGCTGATCGCCCAGGCACTGGGTGAAGCCGGAAACGCGATTGCGGTGCGCGACTGGCTGCCCGCCGACGTGCAGCGCTCCTTGAAACTGCCGGCGCTGCGCGATGCCCTGGAGCTGTTGCATAGGCCACCGCGCGAGCAGGACCACACGCAGCTTCTGACCGGGCATCACCCGGCGCAGCGCCGGCTCGCCTTCGAGGAGCTGCTGGCACACCAGTTGAGTCTGCGGCTGCGCAAGCTGCGCACCGCGGCCGACCCGGGCCTGCCGCTGGAGGACCATGAGGGCCTGGTGGCACGGCTGCTCGCGGCTCTGCCGTTCCGGCTCACCGGCGCGCAACAGCGCGCCTGCGCCGAAATCGACGCCGATCTCATGGGCCGGCATCCGATGCTGCGGCTTCTGCAAGGCGATGTCGGCTGCGGCAAGACCGTGGTCGCGGCGCTGGCGGCCGCGCGCGCCATCGGCAGCGGTCAGCAGGTGGCGCTGATGGCCCCGACGGAGCTTCTGGCCGAGCAGCATTGGCGCAGCCTCAGTGGCTGGTTCAAGACCTTGAACCTGCCCGTGGCGCTTTTGACCGGGTCGCAGCCCGCGCGCACCCGGCGCAGTGCCGAGGAGGCTATTGCCTCAGGTGAGATCCAGATCGTCGTTGGAACGCATGCATTGTTTCAAAAGGGAATCAATTTTGCGAAACTGGCCCTGATCGTCGTGGATGAGCAGCACCGTTTCGGGGTCGAGCAGCGCATGACTTTGCAGGAGAAGGGTCGCGCCGCCGGAGTCATGCCACATCAGCTGATCATGACCGCGACTCCGATTCCACGCACCCTGGCCATGACTGCCTATGCGGACCTGGACATCTCGGTCATCGATGAGCTGCCACCGGGCCGCACGCCGGTGGTGACCGTGGTGATGGCGGAGCAGCGCCGTCACGAGGTGGTCGAGCGCATCCTGCTGGCCTGTCGCGCCGGGCGCCAGGCCTACTGGGTGTGTCCGCTGATCGATGAGTCCGAGGAGCTGCGCTACCAGGCGGCGGAGGAAACCGCGGCGGCCTTGCGCGAGGCGCTGCCGGAACTGACGGTGGAGCTGGTGCATGGACGGCAGCCGGCCGCCCGCAAGGAGGCGACCATGGCGGCCTTCAAGGCCAATCGCGTGCAGCTGCTGGTGGCCACCACGGTGATCGAGGTGGGAGTGGATGTTCCCAATGCCACGCTCATGGTCATCGAGAATGCCGAACGCATGGGCCTGGCGCAGCTGCACCAGCTGCGCGGCCGCGTCGGTCGCGGCGCTGCCGCTTCCACCTGCGTGCTGCTGTATCGCGCACCGCTGTCGCAACTGGCGCGCGCGCGGCTGCATACCATCCGCGAAACCACCGATGGCTTCGAGATCGCGCGGCGCGATCTGGAATTGCGCGGACCCGGAGAGCTGCTCGGTACCCGTCAGACCGGATTGGCGCAGCTGCGGGTCGCGGACCTGGCGCGCGACACCGACCTGCTGCCGCTGGTACAGAAGACCGCCGAGCTGATGCTGCGCGATTATCCGGATAACATTACGCCGCTGACTGCACGCTGGATCGGTGAGGGTGAACGCTACGGAACCGTTGGCTGAAAACCTTGGTGCGAACCCGCTGGAGCTGGTGCCACGACCCAGGACGGCGCCGATTTCCTATCGCCTGGGTCGCAGGCTCCACGAATACGCGCTGCTGGCGCGGTTCGATCGTCCCATCGGCATCTGGCTGCTGCTGTGGCCGGTGCTGTGGGCAATGTGGATCGCCGGTTCAGGTCACCCTGCGCCCCGGGTGCTCATCGTTTTCGTGCTGGGCGTTTTCATCATGCGCACCGCCGGCTGCGTCATCAACGATCTGGCCGACCGCAACATCGATCCGCGCATCCGGCGCACGCGGCAGCGGCCGCTGGCGGCACGCCGCGTCACCCCGTACGAGGCCCTGGTGCTGTTCGTGCTGCTGTGCGCGGCGGCGCTGTGCCTGGTTCTGCAGCTGGATGCGCTCACCTTGCGTCTGTCTGTGGTGGGCGCCGCGCTCACCGTGAGCTATCCCTTCGTGAAGCGTTTCTTTCCGCTGCCGCAGCTGTATCTGGGGATTTCCTTCGGCGGCTGGGGCGTGCCCATGGCCTTTGCCGCCCAGAGCGGTCAGGTGCCGCGAATCGCCTGGCTGGTATTCATGGCCGCGGTGGTGTGGGCGGTGATCTACGACACGCAATACGCCATGGTGGATCGCGAGGATGACTTGAAGGTCGGCGTGCACTCCACGGCCATCGCCTTCGCCGACATGGACCGGGCCATGCTCGGCATCCTGCAGGTGCTGATGCTGGCGGCGCTGGCACTGGTGGGCCGCACCCTGCACTTCGGTGCCTGGTTCTACGGCGGCCTGGTCGTGGCCGCCGCAACCTTCAGCTACCAGCAGTGGCTGATACGCGATCGCGATCCGAATGCCAGCCTGCAGGCGTTCCAGAACAACAATTACACCGGCGTGGCGATCTTCGCCGGCATCCTGCTGCAGTACCTCTACGCGGGCAGCTGATCCCCGGGCACCCAGAAGCCGTGAATCTGTCCGGCGATCCGGTAGGGCAGCTTGACGGTTGCCACCGGGCCGTCCTCCAGATGCTGCGTATCCACCAGCACCAGGTCCGCACGCCCGCCTTCGCGCGGGTGTGAGGCCACGCCGATCAGGTAGCCATCGCCCTCCGCGGCACCTTTGTGTCGCGGCACGAAGCACATCTCCGCAAGGCTCGCTTCCTTCCCCAGCGAGAAGAATTTCGCGGTGCGGGTCATGTGATCGAACATGGCCCAGCGGCTGCCGACCGCCGGATCGCTGCTGAGCAGGAAGCCATAGCGATAGGGCACCGTGTGGTAGCGATCATCCTGGCGCGACAGCGCCCCGCTGACGCCGGCGTACATGTTCTCGATCTCGTAGCTGGTCTGCCTGCGGTTGGCGAGATTCACGCTGTAACGCATGACCCGGCCGGCGGCCTTCACCGGATCGAACTTCTCGTGCAGCTGCGGGAAGAACGGGAACTGGTTGGAATCGGCCCCATCAACGTCGAAGTAGATCTTCTGCCCCTCGTTCCACGCGCCCATGGTGTGCGTAGCCATGTAGCCGGGGCCCTTGAACCAGCGCAGGTCGGTGCCGTCACCGCCACGCCGCATGATGCCCAGCCAGGTCGGCAGGGTGGAGTCCCATGCGAAATGCGGGCCGCCGTTCTTGATGATCTCCAGGTTCGTGGCCATGGGGCTCACGTAGAAGATCACGTACTGCTGCGTCACGCCGAAGTCGTGGATCATTCCCGCATAGGGCACCTTGATCCATGCCGACCAGTTCACCGCGCCTTTGGGATCGGCGGAGAACACGAACACATCATCCGTGGCCAGTCCCTTGGCCTCATAGCCAAAGGCGACCAGTTCCCCGGTGTGCGGGTCAACCTTGGGATGCGCGGTGAAGGTCCGGCCCTTCAGGCCGCCATTGAAGGTGTAGTAGTCATCGATGGTTTCGAGGGTCAGGGGATTGAGCGCCACGGGCGGGCTGTCTTCCTTCATCGCCAGCAGCAGATTGTGGTGATAGAAGATCTGGGTGTTGGCGGTACCGCGGCTGAGGTCCTTGACGCTCGGGTCATCCGTGGTCGGATTGCGGTACATGCCGAACAGCGAGCGGCGCGCCTCGTGCTGCGCCTTGTAGCGCTGGGTGCGCACGTAGCGGCTGCGAAAATCCACATGCCCGTCCTTGATGCGGAAGGCACCGACCATGCCCTCGCCATCGAAGGGGATGTCGTGCGCGTAAATTTCAGGCTTCGGGTACTGCGGATCCGGCCCGACACGAAAGAAGATGCCGTCCAGGTCCTTCGGCAGCGTGCCGTCGACTTCGCAGTCGTACAGGTCATTTTCAGAGCGGTAGACGGCGCCCATGGCGCTGCCGCCGCCGCCGAAACCGCTACGGTCCTTGGGGAACAGCACCTCGGCCCGGGCACTGTCGGGCATTACCAGGCCGCCGATTCCGGCCGCGGCGCCTGCGCCGGCACCGGCCACCGCACCCATGAAACTGCGACGGCTCAGGGAACCGGGTGAGCTGGAGTCTTCGCTGCTGGGTGGCTTGCGGCTCATGTCGGACTTCCTCGTGAAGGAAAAACCCGCGGATCATACCCCCAATGCGCGGCCCCCGGATTCAAAGCACCCGTGGTCAAAAAAACACCAATTGTCACCCCATTGGCAGGCTTGCGGTTGACACGGACCGGGGCGCCCCGGAACATGCCCTGGCGTCAAAACCAAAGGTATGCAGGAACCGACGATGCACAGCGCCCCCCGACATGACTGGACCGTGGCCGAGATCGAGGGGCTGTTCGCCCAACCCTTCATGGATCTGCTGCTGGAGGCGCAGCGCGTCCACCGCCAGCATTTCACGCCCAACACGGTGCAGATGAGCACGCTGCTGTCGATCAAGACCGGCGCCTGCCCCGAGGACTGCGCCTACTGCCCGCAAAGCGTCCGCTACGATACCGGCCTGTCACGCGAAGCGCTGATGGAAGTCGCCGCGGTGAAGGAAAGTGCCGAGCGCGCCAAGGCGGCCGGGGCGACCCGGTTCTGCATGGGCGCGGCCTATCGCTCGCCCAAGGCGCGCGACCTCGAGGTCATCTGCGCCATGGTCCGCGAGGTTCGCGCGCTGGGCCTGGAGAGCTGCGCCACCCTGGGGATGCTGGAGCCTGCACAGGCCCGGCAGTTGAAGGACGCGGGGCTGGACTTCTACAACCACAACCTCGACACCTCCCCGGAGTTCTACGGGGAGATCATCACCACCCGTACCTTCCAGGACCGTCTGGACACCTTGTCGGCGGTGCGCGCGGCGGGCCTGAAGGTGTGCTGCGGCGGCATCGTCGGCATGGGCGAATCCACGCGCGACCGCGCCTCCATGCTGGCCACCCTTGCCGGATTGCCGCAGCACCCGGAGAGCGTGCCCATCAATGAGCTGGTCCAGGTACCCGGTACGCCGCTGCATGGCGTGGCGGCGGTGGATCCCTTCGATTTCATCCGCACCATTGCCGTGGCGCGCCTCGTTCTGCCGCGCTCCCATGTGCGCCTGTCGGCGGGGCGGACCCAAATGAGCGATGAGATGCAGGCGTTGTGCTTCATGGCCGGCGCCAACTCCATCTTCTACGGCGAGAAGCTGCTCACCACCGGCAATCCGGATGTCGAAAAGGACCGCGAGCTGCTGGTGCGCCTGGGTCTGACCGCCGAAGCGCCGCCGCTGACACCCGTGCACCAGCACGTTGCCGCATGAAGCCCGCGGCACTGCGGGCGCGGCTGTCGCAGCTGGCGGCACAGCACCTGCAGCGCCGGCGGCGCACCGTCACGGCGCTCCAGTCCGGCGCCGGGCCGGCCGTTGTGGTGGATGGCCGCCGACTGGTCAATTTCTGCGGCAACGACTATCTGGGCCTGGCCTCCCATCCGGCGCTGGCGCTGGCGATGAGCCAATGCGCGGCCGTCGCCGGCGCCGGCAGCGGCGCCTCGCACCTGGTCAGCGGCCACGGCATTGAGCATGAAAGGCTGGAACAGGCGCTGGCGCACTTCACCGGACGGGCGCGCGCGCTGCTGTTCTCGACGGGCTACATGGCCAACCTCGCCGCCATCACCTGCCTGGCGGAGCGCGATGGGCGGGTGGTCATGGATCGCCTGTGCCATGCCTCGCTGATCGATGCCGCGCGACTGTCGGGCGCGCGCCTGAAGCGCTATGCGCACGCTGATTGCGCCGCCGCCGCTGTGATGTTGCGCGCCGGCGAGAGCCAGGGCGCAGATCTGCTGGTGACCGATGGCGTGTTCAGCATGGACGGAGATCTGGCGCCGCTGCCGCAACTGGCGCAGCAGGCCGCAGCGGAGAATGCCTGTCTCATCGTCGATGACGCCCATGGCCTGGGCGTGATGGGTGCGACCGGCCGCGGCTGCCTGGAGCATTTCGGTCTCGACCCTCAGGCGGTGCCAATCCTGGTCGGCACCCTGGGCAAGGCGTTCGGCTGCTTCGGCGCCTTCGTCGCGGCGCAGGAGGACTACATCGAGTGGCTGTTGCAGACGGCGCGCAGCTACCTCTACACCACGGCGCTGCCGCAGCCGGTCGCCGCCGCCGCGCGCGCGGCGCTGGCCGTGACGGCCGCGGAGCCCTGGCGGCGCGAACGGCTGCTCGAACTGGTCGCGCGCCTGCGCCACGGCGCCGCGCAGTTGGCGATACCGCTGCTGCCGTCGATCACGCCGATTCAGCCGGTGGTACTGGGATCGAGCGCGCGCACGCTGGCGGTGAGCGAGCAGCTGTTCGCGAGCGGGTTATGGGTGGCCGCAATCCGCCCGCCCACGGTGCCCAGGGGGTCGGCGCGGCTGCGCATCACGCTGTGCGCCTCACACACCGAACAGCAGGTGGATGCCCTGCTTGAGGCGCTCGACCAGGCGCTGCGCACGACGCCGGACCTGCCCCATGCAGCCGCCTGATCCCTTCATCCTCGATCGCCGTGCGGTACGGGCGCACTTCGAGCGCGCCAGCGCCACCTACGATGCGGCCGCGGTGGTGCAGACTCGCGTGCGCGAGGAGCTGCTGTCGCGGCTGGACCTGATACGCCTGGCACCGCAGGTGGTGGTCGACCTGGGCTGCGGTACCGGGCTCGGCACCCGTGCTCTGAAGGACCGTTACCGCGCGGCGAGCGTGATCGGGCTGGACCTGGCGCCCGGCATGCTGCGCGAAGCCAGGCGCCGCGGCGGCTGGCTGCGTCCGCTGCAGCGGGTGTGCGCCGATGTCTACCAGCTGCCCTTCAGGGACGGTGCGGTCGAGCTGATGTTCAGCAATCTGATGCTGCAGTGGTGTGATGACCTTGACGGCGCCTTGCGCGAGGTTCGCCGCGTTCTTGCCCCAGGGGGCTTCTTTGCCTTCAGCACCTTCGGCCCGGATACGCTGCGGGAGCTGCGCCAGGCCTGGGCGGCGGCCGATGGCGGCACGCATGTCAGCGGCTTTCGCGACATGCATGACATCGGGGACGCCGTGACCCGCGCCGGCCTGGCCGAGCCGGTGATGGACGTGGAGCGCCTGACCCTGGTCTATCCGGACGTTGCGGCAATCAGCCGCGACCTGAAGGTCATCGGCGCGCGCAACGCCACCGCGGCGCGCAGCCGCGGTCTGACCGGCAAGGGCCGCTGGCGGGCGATGACCGAGGCCTATGAGACTTTGCGCCAGGCGGGGCTGCTGCCCGCGACCTACGAGGTGGTCTACGGTGCGGCCTGGGGCGCGCTCGGGCGCCCCGCCATGCCGGCCATTGGCGGTGAGGTGCACATTCCGGTGCATGTCATACGCCGGCGCCGGGAAATCTAGATGGCGGCGGGCCTGTTCGTCACCGGCACCGACACCGAGGTGGGCAAGACAGTCATCGCGCGGCTGATCGTGCGCTCCCTCGCCGCCACAGGTGTTCGCGTGGCGGTCATGAAGCCCGTGGCCGCGGGCAGCGTCGGCGGCGCGCAGGGGCCGCGCAGCGAGGACGCGTTGGGGCTGATTGCGGACAGCAACGTGGATATGCCGTACGAGATGGTAAATCCCTACTGCCTGGAGGCGCCGGTGGCACCGCATCTGGCGGCGCGCGCCGCCGGCATCACGGTCCAACTGCCGCGACTGGTGCACGCCTTCGGCACGCTGGCGCAGGCTTCGGACTATGTGATCGTCGAAGGCGCGGGGGGCTGGTTCGCGCCGCTCAACGAGAGTGAATTCGTGGCGGATCTGGCCGCGGCGCTGGATCTGCCGGTGCTGCTCGTGGTGGGTCTGCGACTGGGTTGCCTCAATCATGCGCTGCTCACCGTGGGCGCCATACGCCAGCGGCGCCTGAAGCTGGCGGGCTGGATCGGCAACCAGATCGATCCAGGCTTTGCCCGCATGAGTGAAAATCTGCACACCCTCGAGCAGCATATCGGCACACCGCCCATCGCCGTCGTGGCGCATGCCCCGAACGGTGCTGTCCAGGCTCGACTGCCGGCCGCGGCGGTCACCGCCCTGGAGCAGGCGGCAGCACGTAAGCGGTTGACTTGAATAAATATATTCCGTCTGTACCATGAACCGGTGGAGTCAGCGCAGGCCCGAATCGTGATTGCTCCGAACTGCTCGCTCAGCGTGCGTGGCGCGGTGATCTTTTTTCTGGTCGCGTGTTTTCCCTGTTTTGGCATCGCGGGGCTGTTGACCTATCTGGGATTCTGGCCGGTTCTGCCCTTTGCCGGGCTGGAAATGCTGCTTCTCGGCGTGGCCCTGCGCCTGAGCCTGGCGCGCCGTCATCACCACCAGACGATCGTCATTTCCGAGTCAGATGTCGCGGTACAGTCAAGAATTGGCAAGATCCATAGTGAGGTTGTGTTTCCGCGGCACTGGGCACAGGTTAAACTGCGCCGCTCTGCGTTGCGCCTGCATCCGAGCCGACTGGTCATCGAATCGCACGGCCGGCAGTGCCCAGTCGGTGACTTTCTGACCGAGGAAGAACGCCGCGGCCTCTACGGTAAGCTGCACGGGCTTATCGGCCGCGTAAACGAGTCGCCGGCGCTAGGGTATGCAGGTGAGGCCCGAGGTTTTTGATGGCTGCAGGCCATGAGATACATAAAACATGATGCGTAAATTCCTTTCCCCGCTAGCCACCGTCGCGGCCCTGGCCCTGAGCCTGGCGCCGGTGGCCCATGCCGATTCGGGCTGGAGCCAGCTGAACATGACTCAGGGCGTGACCGCGATGTCGCGCCAGATCTACGGCCTGCACATGCTGATGTTCTGGCTGTGCGTCGGGATCGCGGTGGTGGTCTTCGGCGTGATGGCCTATTCCATCTTTGCCTTCCGCAAATCCCGCGGCGCCATCGCCGATACCACCCTGGTCCACAGCACCACGGTGGAGATCATCTGGACCATCCTGCCGATCGCAATCCTGGTGGCAACCGCGGTTCCCGCCGCCACCACGCTGATCAAGACCGAGGACCTGCGCAACTCGCAGCTGACCATCCGGGTGACCGGCTTTCAGTGGGGCTGGAACTACGAGTACCTCAACAACGGGGTGAACTACTTCTCGCGCCTGGATCGGGCCAGCGATGCGGCCCGGCAGCTGGGTTCGGGCGTGGATGTCACCACCGTTCCGCATTACCTGCTCAACGTCGACAAGCCGCTGGTGGTGCCGGTGGGCACCAAGGTGCGTCTGCTGGTGACCGCCAACGATGTGATCCATTCCTGGTGGGTGCCGGCCTTCGGCGTCAAGAAGGACGCCATCCCCGGCTTTGTGAATGAAGCCTGGTTCAACGTCGATGCCGATAAACCCGGCCTCTACCGCGGCAACTGCGCCGAGCTGTGTGGCCGTGACCATGGCTTCATGCCGATCGTGGTCGATGCGCGCTCCAAGGAAGATTTCCAGGCCTGGCTGAAGGGCGAACAGGCCGCGGAGCATCCGCCCGCGGCGGACGCGTCGGCACCGGCTGCTGCCGCAGCGTCGGCTCCGGCGGCCCAGTAACCGCCAGCACACCTATTCAATAGAGACACGAACATGGCATACAACGATCAGGCAGCCACCGCGCACGACCATGATGCGCATGATCACAAACCGCATGGCTGGCGCCGCTGGGTGTACGCGACCAATCACAAGGACATCGGCACGATGTACCTGGTGTTCGCGGGCATCAGCTTCTTCATCGGCGGCTCGATGGCCATGCTCATCCGCCTGGAGCTGTTCAAGCCGGGCATGCAGTTCCTGGATCCGCAGTTCTTCAACAGCATGACCACCATGCATGCGCTGGAGATGATCTTCGGCGCCGTCATGCCGGCCTGGACCGGCCTTGCGAACTGGATGATTCCGATGCAGGTGGGTGCGCCCGACATGGCGCTGCCGCGTCTGAACAATTTCAGCTTCTGGATCCTGCCCTTCGCCTTCACGCTGCTGCTGGCGACGCTGTTCGTTCCAGGGGGCGCGCCCGCGGGTGGCTGGACCATGTATCCGCCGCTGATGCTGCAGGGCGGCGCGAGCTTCCCCATGACCATCTTCGCCATCCACATGATGGGTATCTCCTCCATCCTGGGTGCGATCAATGTCGTGGTCACCATCATGAATCTGCGCGCGCCCGGCATGACGCTGCTGCGCATGCCGCTGTTCGTGTGGACCTGGCTGATCACCGCGTACCTGCTGATCGCGGTGATGCCGGTGCTGGCCGGGGCTGTGACCATGCTGCTGACCGATCATTTCTTCGGCACCACTTTCTTCACCGCCGCCGGCGGTGGTGATCCGGTCATGTTCCAGCATATCTTCTGGTTCTTCGGCCATCCCGAGGCTTACATCCTGATCCTGCCGGCCTTCGGCGTGGTCTCGGAGATCATCCCGACCTTCTCGCGCAAGCCGCTGTTCGGCTATGACGCCATGGTGTATGCCACCGCCTCGATCGCCTTCCTGTCGTTCATCGTCTGGGCCCACCACATGTTCACCGTGGGCATGCCGCTGGCCGGACAGCTGTTCTTCATGCTCTCGACCATGCTGATCGCCATTCCCACCGGCGTGAAGGTCTTCAACTGGACGGCGACCATGTACAAGGGTTCGCTCAGCTTCGAGCCGCCGATGCTGTTTGCGCTCTCGTTCCTGTTCCTGTTCACCATCGGCGGCCTCTCCGGACTGATGCTGGCCATCGTGCCCGCCGACTACCAGTACCAGGACACCTATTTCGTCGTGGCGCATTTCCACTACGTGCTGGTGCCCGGTGCCATCTTCGCCATCATGGGCGCCGTCTACTACTGGCTGCCGAAATGGACCGGCAACATGTATGACCAGAAGCTCGCCAAGTGGCACTTCTGGCTGTCGACCATCTTCGTGAACGTGCTGTTCTTCCCGCAGCACTTCCTGGGCCTGGCGGGGATGCCGCGGCGCATTCCGGACTATGCCGTGCAGTTCACCGACTGGAACCAGGTGTCCTCGATCGGCGGCTTCGCCTTCGGTCTGTCGCAGTTCCTGTTCCCGTACATCATCTGGAAGTGCGTGCGCGGTGGCGTGCGCATCGGCAACCGCGCCTGGGAAGGCGCGCATGGCCTGGAATGGGAGCTGCCTTCGCCGCCGCCTTTCCATTCCTGGACCGAGCCGCCCTCTGACGCCATCATCCAGCGCGGTGCGGCGCATTGATGACCACGGACGTCCCCGCAGCCCCTGACGCCGGCAAACGCCGCCGCGAGGTGCGACGCAGCGCAGTGCTGCTGGGCATCATCGCCGCGGTGTTCTACGTGGGCTTCATCATCATGATGATCTGGCGGGCTTCGCGATGAGCCTGGAGCGCGACAGGGCGGGCAAGACCAACCGGTCACTGACTGCAAAGCTGCTGATGTTCGCGCTGGGAAGCTTCGGCTTCGGATTCGCGCTGGTGCCGCTGTACAACGTGCTGTGCGCGGTGACGGGCCAGGGCGACCAGTCCTCGCTGGCGCGCGCCGCCACGGTGAGCGAGCACCCGGATCTGAATCGACTGGTCACCGTGGACTTCCTGACCGACGTGCCGGCCGTGGGCAACTGGGAATTCCACCCCATGGTCAAGAGCATGCAGGTGCATCCGGGCCAGCTGTACCTGACTCAATTCTATGCACACAATCTGATGGGTCATGACACCGTGGCCCAGGCGGTGCCGGATATCTCCCCGTCGAAGGCCGTCGCCTGGTTTCGCAAGACCGAGTGCTTCTGCTTCTCGCCGCAGCATTTCAGCGTCAACCAGGAACGGGTGATGCCGGTGCGCTTCTTCGTGGATCCCGCGCTGCCCAAGTACATCGATCGTGTGACGCTGACCTACACGTTCTACGATTCGTCGACCATGATCAAACCCGAGAAATGACAATGTCACAGGCTCACGCCCCGGACACCAGCCACTACTACGTGCCGCACCACAGCCTCTGGCCCATCGTCGGGTCGGTGTCGCTGTTCTCGATCATGCTGGGCACCGTTTCGTACTTCAATGACTGGACCGGACCCATTTCCCTGGTGCCTGGCTTCACCCTGATCGCCTGCACCTTCTTCGGCTGGTTCTACTCCGTCATCGGAGAAGACCAGCAGGGAATATTCAACAGCCAGGTGGATCGCTCATTTCGCATGGGAATGATGTGGTTCATCTTCTCCGAAGTGATGTTCTTCGCCGCCTTCTTCGGCGCGCTGTTCTATGCGCGCGTACTCTCCACCGCCTGGCTTGGCGGACGCTCGGTCCACATCTTCACGAACATTCTGCTGTGGCCCCATTACGACGGCACCTGGCCGACCAATGGGCCGGGCCACGTCGGGGGTCATGCGGACGGTACCTTCGAAACCGTGCCGGCGTTCGGCGTGCCGGCCCTGAATACCATCATCCTGCTCACCAGCGGCGTCACCGTCACCATCGCGCATCATGCGCTGCGTGCGGGTCACCGCGGCGTGCTGAAGGTGTTCCTGGCGCTGACGTTCCTCCTGGGATTCAGCTTCGTCACGATGCAGGCGCACGAGTACGGTGAGGCTTACCGCGAGTTGGGCCTGAAACTGAGCACCGGTATCTACGGCTCGACCTTCTTCATGCTCACCGGCTTCCACGGCCTGCACGTCACCATCGGTGCCATCATGCTGACGGTGGTGTGGCTGCGGGTACTGCGCGGTCACTTCACGCCGGAGAAGCACTTCGCCTTCGAGGCCGTGGCCTGGTACTGGCACTTCGTCGACGTGGTCTGGCTGGGCCTGTTCGTGTTCGTGTACTGGCTGTAGCCGGTTTCCCCTCATAGGCCGTGGGGCGAGATCAGCCCCAGTGCCCAGGCCACCATCAGCAGGATGAACAGGCCCACGGACAGCCCTACGCGCAGCGCCAGCGCGCGGAACATCTTGCGCGAATCACCACCGCTGCGGGACAGGTGGAACAGCGCCGACCCCAGGCTCGCGACGATTGCCACGAAGATCAGGACAACCAGGACCTTGAATGCCGTCTGCGCCATCGCCGCATTATAGACGCCGCTTCGCACCCTCGTGGTGGATGACGCTGCTGAGCATCGGGCTGTGCGTGCTGTTCGTGAGGCTGGGCGAATGGCAGTGGCACAAGGGTGTGTATCGCCAGGCCGAGTGGGATGCGTTCGCCCGCGGCGCGGATTCGCCCATCGCACCCGGGGCCCAGCCGCTCAAATCCCTGCCCCGTTTCACACGCATCAGCGTGGCGGGTCAGTGGGACGCCGCCCGCCAGTTCCTGCTCGACAACCGCTCGCATCAGGGCCTGCCGGGCTATGAAGTCCTGACGCCACTGCGCCTGCCCGGCGACCGGTTGCTGCTGGTGGACCGCGGCTGGGTGCCCTTCACCGGCTCGCGGGCGCATCTGCCGGACATCACGCTGCGTGATCCGGGACAGGTGGCGCTGACCGGGCGCCTGGACAACCTGCCGGCCGGCGGTCTGGCACTGGGCCATGCGGCGCCCGCGGCGGATGCGAGCTGGCCCAAGGTCACCAGTTTCCCAACGTTCGCGGAACTGGCGGCGGCGCTGAAACATCCGGTGGAACCGTGGATGCTGCTGCTGGATCCGACCACTGCCGATGGTTTCCTCAGGCAGTGGCAGCCGCCCGGCCTGTCACCCCTGCGTCATTGGGCCTATGCCATTCAATGGTGGGGATTCGCCGTGACGCTGGTGATCATCTGGGGGATCATGAGCGCCCCGCGGCAGGAGCCAAAAGGTTCATGAGCAGCGTCATCGACCCCGAACTGCACCGCCGCAACTTCCGTACCGTATTCGCCCTGGGCGGGCTGTTTCTGCTGCCGCTGCTATTGTCATTCTGGCTGTACTACGGCCTGCACTGGCGCCCCCAGGGCACGGCCAATCACGGGGAACTGATCGTGCCGCCGCGGCCGCTGCCCGACATCACCCTGGCGGGTGAGGACGCAGTGCCGGCGCAGCACATTTTTTCCGGCAAGTGGAGCCTGGTGTATGTGGGCGACGGGGCCTGCGATGACAACTGTCGCACCACTCTGTTCTTCATGCGCCAGACGCGCCTGTCGCTCAACAATGAGATGACGCGGGTGCAAAGGGTGTTCCTGAGCACGGGGCAGTGCTGTGACCGCGCGTACCTGGCGGCCGAGCATCCGGGCCTGCGGGTATTTGACGCATCAGCGCCTGCTGCACAGCCGCTGCTGGCGCTGTTCGAGCCGCAGGGACGTGCGCAGGGGCTGTACATCGTGGATCCCTTGGGAAACCTCATGATGCGCTACGATGCTCGACAGCCGCCCAGGGGCCTGCTCGAGGATCTGAAGCGGCTGCTGCAGCTGTCCCAGATTGGCTGATCCCATGCTTCGCGAATCCCCACTACTTCTCACCCTGATGCGCCGGGTCGCCCTGGTCGCCGTGCTGCTCGCCTTTGGCGTGGTGGTGCTGGGGGCTTATGTGCGTTTGACGACGGCGGGCCTGGGGTGTCCGGACTGGCCGGGCTGTTACGGCCATGCAACGCCCACCGCCGCCGCGGCCGATGTGGGCAAGGCCTGGCGGGAAATGATCCACCGCTACCTCGCCGGCTCGCTGGTGGTACTGACCCTGGTTCTGGCGGTGCTGGCATTCATGCGGCGCCATGCCCGCAACAGCGGCGGAGCCAGCCTGGCGTTTGTGCTGGCGGTGGTCGCGACCATCTTCATCCAGGCGCTGCTGGGGATGCTGACGGTGACCTGGCAGGTCGCCCCGCAGATCGTGACCCTGCATCTGCTGTTCGGCATGACCACCCTGGGTCTGCTGTGGTGGTTGTGGCTCAACCTCGATGCGCGCGTGCCGCGCACGGCGGTGCCGGAATTGGGACGCAGTCCAGGGGTGCGCTGGGCACCCTCGCATCGGCTCAGCGGCCGACTGGCGCTCCTCGGCCTGGTTGCCCTGGGCCTGCAGATCGCACTGGGTGGCTGGACCAGCACCAACTACGCGGCCATCGCCTGCCCTGATTTTCCAACCTGCCAGGCCTCATGGTGGCCGCACATGGACTTCGGCAGTGCCTTCGTGCTGTGGCATGCGCCGACCGTGAACTACGAGGGCGGCGTTCTCGGCAATCCCGCGCGCATCGCGATTCATTTCACGCACCGCTTGGGCGCGCTGGTCGCAACCCTGGCGCTGCTGCTCGCGGCCGGGTGGACACTGCGCGAAACGGCCCTGGCGCGCGCCCGCCCGGCGGCCATCGCGGTGCTAGCCGCGCTGCTGCTGCAGCTGACGATCGGCATCAGCATGGTGCTGAAGGGATTCCCGCTGTGGCTCGCCACCGCCCACAACGGCGGTGCCGCACTGCTGCTGCTGGCAACCCTGGCACTCAACCATCGGCTGCTGGCGGCGGGCCAGCGCGCCTGACGGAACCACGCCATGGCACTGCAATCCGGATATGTACTGCCCCAGGCGCACTGGCGGCTGTACCTGGCGCTGACCAAGCCACGGGTGGTCGCGCTGATCGTGTTCACCGCCATCGTCGGCACCTTGCTGTCGACGCCCGGGTTGCCGCCGGTGCATGCACTGCTGTGGGGAAATCTCGGAATTGCGCTGGCCTCGGCGAGCGCCGCCGCCATCAACCATGTGCTCGACCGGCGCATCGACGCGCAGATGTCGCGCACGCGTGGCCGGCCGCTGCCCACCGGGGGCTTAACCGAGCGCCAGGCCCTGACCTTTGCCGCCATACTCGGCTTTGCTTCCATGGCGGTGCTGGGGCTGCTGGTCAACCTGCTGACCGCGGCGCTGACATTTGCCTCGCTGATCGGCTACGCCATCATCTATACGGCGTGGTTGAAGCGGGCAACCTCGCAGAACATCGTGATCGGCGGTGCTGCGGGTGCCGCACCACCGGTGCTGGGCTGGACGGCGGTGACCGGTCATGTGGATGCCGATGCGCTGCTGCTGTTCCTGATCATCTTCGCCTGGACGCCGCCGCACTTCTGGGCGCTGGCCATCGCGCGCCGCGATGAATATGCGCGCGCCGGAATCCCCATGCTGCCGGTCACGCACGGCGTGGCCCACACGCGCCTGCAGGTGCTGCTGTACACGGTGCTGCTGGTGCTGGTGACGCTGCTGCCCTTCATGACCCGGATGAGCGGTCTGATCTACCTGGCTGCGGCGCTGGTGCTGGATGGACTGTTTCTCTACCACGCCCTGGTGCTGAAGATTTCCACCCGCCAGGAGCTGCCGATGCGGGTGTTCCGCTTCTCGGTCAACTACCTGATGTGGATGTTCGCGGCGCTGCTCGTGGATCACTACCTGCCCACGACCCAGCACCTGCTGTGAGAGCGGCCGCGTCATGATCATCAAACGCATCTGGTCCGGCAACGATTTGCGGAACTTCCACTTCCTCATCGCCTGCCCGCAAACCGGCGAGGCGCTGGCGATCGATCCTCTGGAGTGGGGGCTGTGCCTGGCGGCGGCGCGCGAGCAGGGCTGGACCATCACCCAGATCCTGAACACCCACGAACATCCCGACCACACCGGCGGCAACGCCGCTTTGGTGGCGGCCACCCATGCCAGGGTCCTGGCGCATGCGCAGGCGGCCAGCCGTATCGGCGGCGTGGATCAGGGCCTGCAGCGCGGTGATGTGATCCGTGTCGGACGCACCGTCGAACTTGAATGCCTGGATACCCCGGGCCATACGCTCTCGCACATCTGTCTCTTCGCCCATGGCGAAGCGCCCGCGCTGTTCTCCGGGGACACTCTGTTCAATGCCGGCGCCGGCAACTGCCACAGCACCGGCCGGCCCGAACTGCTCTACGACACTTTTGTCACGCAACTGGCGCGGCTGCCGGACTCCACCCGCCTGTATCCGGGCCATGAATACCTGGCCCGCAACCTGGAATTCACCCTGGACCGCGAGCCGGACAACCAGGAAGCCGCGCAGTTGCTGGCAGTGGCGCAGGGCACGGCGCCCGAAGCACTGCCGGTGACCACACTGGGGCAGGAGAAGCGCATCAACACCTTCTTCAGATTGCACAATCCGCGCATCATCAAAGGGCTCAGCGAGCGTTTCCCGGATCTTGGCGAACACCCCGATCCCAAAGCCGTGTTCCTGAAACTGCGCGAGCTGCGCAACGCCTGGTAGGCCCAGCAAACGGAGACATTTTCATGCGCACCCGAGCTCTTGTGACGTTCAGCGCCGCGCTGCTGCTGGCGGCCCCGCTGGTCTGGGCAATTCCCAGCCCCTCGCTGGAGGATGACAGCTCCGCGCCCAAGGCCGCCCCCTCGGCGCAGGACAGCGCGCTCTACACCGACGCGCTCAAACTGATGAAGCAGGGGGATGACCTGCAAGGGCGGGCCGATGCCCGCGAGGCCTATGCCAGTGCGCGCACCAAGCTGCAGTCACTGGTCGCCCGCTCGCCGCAGATCGCCGAAGCCTGGAATGCCCTGGGCTACACCCAGCGCAGACTCGGCGCCTACGATGATGCCCTGGCCTCGTACGCCAGGGCGCTGGAGCTGAAGCCCGGTTATCCAGAAGCGCTGGAGTACCGCGGCGAGGCCTATCTGCGCATGAACCGCATCCAGGAGGCCAAGCAGGCCTACCTGGATCTGTTCGCCACCAATCGCACCATTGCCGCCACCTTGCTCGAGTCCATGAGGAGCTGGCTGAAGACTCAGCGCGGCGCTTCCGCGGTGGATGCCAGCGTCCTGACGGATCTTGAGCAATGGGTGCAGGAGCGCAGCCAGATTGCCACCCAGACTGCGGCACTGACCCGCGCCGGCGCCGCGGCCAGCTGGCGCTGAGGTCCGGCGCGGTTCGGCCATGGCAGCCCTGGCGTCGGCGGCTCCGCCGGATCCCCCCGCGTTCGAATGGCATCTGCCGCGCGGTTTTCCCACGCCCTTCGTACCGGCCGACAACCCGATGTCGGCGGCGAAGGTCAGTCTCGGCCAGCGCCTGTTCCGGGAAACCCAACTGTCGGTGACCGGCCGGTACAGCTGCGCCAGTTGCCACGACCCGGCGCGCAGCTACACCGACGGCCGCGCGCTGGCGGTGGGTGCGACCGGCGCGACGCTGACGCGCAGTGCCATGTCACTGGTCAATGTGGTCTACAACCTCTCCTATGGCTGGCAGAGCCCCGGGGTGAGTTCCCTGGAACAGCAGATGCGCCAGCCATTGTTCAATCGCCATCCGGTGGAGATCGGCCTGAGCGGGCGCGAGCACAGCCTGGTCGACACGCTGGCCGCCGATCCGAGCTACCGGCAGCAGTTCGCCGCCGCCTTCGGCGCCGCCATCACGGTGCAGCGGGTGATCAAGGCCATCGCGGCCTTCGAGCGCACCCTGATCGGCGGTCGATCGGCCTTCGACGCCTACGTCTTTGGCGGTGAACACCAGGCGCTGTCGGCGCCGGCCAAGCGCGGCATGGCGCTGTTCTTCTCCAGCCGCCTGGGGTGCTCGGGCTGCCATTCGGGATTCAACTTCTCCGGCAACTGGCGCGACAGCGCGGGGGCCACGGGCAAGGCCACACGTGCCGACGACGGCCTGGGAGTGGGGCCGGTGCGCGTACCGACGCTGCGCAACATCGCGCTTACCGCGCCATACATGCATGACGGGCGTTTCGCCACGCTGGATGCGGTGCTGGAGCACTATCAGCGCGTGGGGCACAGGCCCGACAGCCGCCACGGTGGCCGGCGCGACCCGCGCCTGCGCACCTTCAGCCTCGATGCCAGCGAGCGTGACGAGCTGGAGGCATTCCTGGGCAGCCTGACGGATCGCACTCCCTGAGGTTTGTAGGCCCTGTCCGACAGCCGGATCGGCCGTTTTCATTGAGACTGCGTCCAGCAACAAGAAAACAGCCGTTCGCGCGCAGACGTCTTCAGGGGTCCCAAAAACCATGCATTTTCCTGCCCACCGAAGCGCCGCGACAGTGCGCTGGCTTGCGCTTGGCATCGCGGCGGCGCTGCTCGGCCCGCTGTCCTGCAATGCCACGGACGCCACCGCCGATGGTGACCTCACGGCGATGTCGCTCTCGGACCTCGCCAAGGTCGAAGTCACCTCGGTTTCGAAAACCAACGAAGTCCTGCAGCGCGCCGCGGCCACCATCTATGTGATCTCCCACGATGACATCGTCAGATCCGGAGTGACCAGTGTGCCCGAGGCGCTGCGCCTGGCACCCAATCTGCTGGTGACGCAGAGCTCCGCCAGTGCCTATGTGATATCGGCACGCGGCCTGGGCGGCAACCCCACCGCACAGAACTTCTCGAACAAGCTGCTGATACTCATCGACGGACGCTCGGTCTACACGCCCCTGTATTCGGGCATCTACGCCGACACGATCGACGTCATGCTGGAGGACATAGACCGTATTGAAGTAATAAGCGGCGTCGGCGCGACATTGTGGGGCGCAAATGCCATGAACGGGGTCATCAACATCATCACGCGTCCTTCCTACCTGACCAAAGGCTCGTACGCCGACTTAGGCGGCGGCAATCAGCAGCAGTTCGGCGATGGCCGCTACGGCGCCGGCGTCGGCGACGATGGCGCCGTGCGGGTCTATGGTTTTGGCTTTCATCGCGGGGCGATGGAGCTGGCCGACGCCTCCGGCGCGGGCGATGGCTGGTCCAAGGGCCAGGCGGGGTTTCGCAGCGACTGGGGCCTCGCGCAGGACACGCTGACGGTTCAGGGGGATTTCTATCGCGCCACGGAAAACGTTCTGAACAGTCTCGACGGGGTGCTGCTGGGCGGCAATCTTCTTGGCCGTTACGAGCATCACGACTCGCTCTCGGATCTGCAGGTCCAGGCCTATATCGACCAGAGCGAGCAGCTCGGACCCGGGGGCAGCAGCGGCTTCACCGTGCACACCTACGACGTTTCCCTGCAGGATGCGCTCATGCTCGGCTCCCGCAACCGCATCGTGTGGGGCGGGGGTGAACGCCTGTACACCTATGGCATCACCAATGAGACCGAACTGCTTTTCGTTCCGGCCAGTCGCGACCTGACGCTGGCCAATGCGTTCCTGCAGGACACCATCGCCCTGACCGGCACTGTGAATGCGGTGCTGGGCATGAAGGCCGAGGATGACCCGTTCTCCGGCTGGACACCGCTGCCTGATGCGCGCCTGTCCTGGGCGATCAATGATCGGATGACGACCTGGGCCGCTGCCTCCCGTGGGATACGCTCACCGACACCCTTTGATACGGATGTGCAGGAGAAGGTCGGAACGGAAGTCTTTCTGCATGGCAATCCGGACTTTCGCCCCGAAGAAGTGCGCGCCTTGGAGATCGGTACGCGCGCTCAGCCCACCGACTCACTGTCCTTCAGCATCGCCGGCTTCCACGATCACTATGACGATCTGCGCACCGTTGAACCCAACTCCGCGACGAGCTTCGTGCCCCTGTACTGGGGCAACATGATGCGCGGCAACACCTTCGGCATCGACAGCTGGGCCAGCTGGCAGGTCACCGACTGGTGGCGTCTGTCTCCGGGCGTGACCTGGGTGCGCGAGCGTCTGACATTCAGTCCCGGTGCCAGCGGACTTCTGGGAACGGTCCAGGCCGGGGATGATCCCGGTTCGCATGCCTCGCTCAGCTCCTCGATGAACCTGCCGCACCATCTGACCCTGGATGCGATGCTGCGCTATGTGGGAGCCCTGCCATCCCCCGCACTGCCTCATTACACCGAGCTGGATACGCGCCTGGGATGGCGCATGAACCGCACCGTGGAGTTCTCGCTGCGTGGCGCGAACCTGCTGCATGCGCGGCATTACGAACTTCCGGCGGCCGCTGGCGAAGAGATCACCCGTTCCGTGATCGCTGAAGCCCGCTGCAACTTCTGAACCTCCATGATGTACGGCCGGCGATGTGAAGCGCGCATGATGCTCCCGAGGGTGATGCTCCTCGGGCTCATGGCCCTCGCCGCCGCGTTTCGTGGCGGCCTCGCCGCGGAGGCCCCCTCGGAGGATGCGGTGCGGGCCGCCTATCTGTATCGCTTCGCCGGCTACGTCGCCTGGCCGGATGGCGCAGCGGCCGATGCCCCCTTCGTCATCGATGTGATGGATTCACCGGCCATGGCGCGCGAGCTGCGCCGCATCCTGGCCTCACACTCGATCAATGGACGCATGACGCTGGTGCGCGAGGTCTCAAGGCTGCAGGATGTCGGCAACGCGCAGATACTCTATGTGGCCGAGGGCCGCGCCCAGCTGCTGCGGGAGCTGCGCCCCCAGGGCCGCTCGGCACTGTTGCTGGTCACGGCCGAGGAGGGTGGCCTGGGCGACGGCAGCGTCATCAATTTCCTCACCGTCGACAGCAACGTGCGCTTCGAAGTGTCTCTCGCCGCGGCCGAGCGCTGGGGACTTAAGATCAGCGCCGATCTGCTCGGCGTCGCCGTGCGCGTTCAGGGCGGCCATGGGCAGCTCGGATGAGCTTCACGCCGCTTTCAAGCTTCGCGGGTGTGCGCCGCTCGGTGCGCGGCAAGCTGATGCGCGTGGTGCTGATCACCACCGTCATTGCCCTGTGCGTGGCGGGCACCTTGATGCTCAGCGTCGATATCAAGCGCTATCAGCAATCCTGGACCCAGGACCTGGCGTCGGAGGCTTCCATTCTCGCGGTCTCGCTGGCACCGGCCGTGGCCTTCAACGATCATGACGCCGCGATTCGCGATCTGAGCGCGCTGAAGGTGCGGCCGCAGGTGATGGCCGCGGCACTGTACTCGGCCAATGGCGCCCTCTACGCATCCTTCACACGATCTGGCAGCCTGGCATTGCCGCAGCGCGTACCGCTACCGGGCATGTTCACCTCCGGCGAGCGCGCTGAGTATTCGCGTCCCATCGAGCGCAATGGCGAGCACCTGGGCAGCATCTACCTGCAGGCGCGCTACGACACCCTGGGGCGTGTCGAGGACTATCTGCTGATCTTCGTGCTGGTCACGCTCCTGAGCATGCTGGTGGCGCTGCTGCTGTCCCGGCGCCTGCAGCAGGCCATTCTGCAGCCCCTGGATGACATCGCCGGCATCGCCAATGCCATCGTCAGGCGGCGCGACTACTCCTCGCGCGCGAAGAAGACCTCCGAGGATGAGATCGGCGTGGTCGTGGATGCCTTCAACAACATGCTCGAGGAGGTGCAGACGCGCGCCCGGGCGCTGGAAACCTCCAATCGCGCACTGAGCGATGAGATCGAAGTGCGCAAGGCCGCGCAGGAGGCGCTGCGCGATGCCGACCGGCGCAAGGATGAATTCCTGGCGACCCTGGCCCATGAATTGCGCAATCCTCTGGCGCCGATCCGCCATGCGGCGCGGCTGCTGGAGTCGCGATCGCTCGATGGGGTGAAGGAGAAGTGGGCACGGGATGTCATCGCCCGGCAGGTACGGCGCATGGCGCTGCTGCTGGATGATCTGCTGGATGTGTCGCGGATCACCCGCGGCCGCCTGCAGCTGAAGCTCGAAACCGTAACCCTGGAGTCCATTGTCGATGCGGCGGTGGAGATTGCCCGGCCGCTGATCGATTCCCGGCATCACCAGCTGACCATGGAGCTGCCGGCAACTCCGGTGCTGCTGAGGGTGGATCCATTGCGGATTTCCCAATCACTGGCGAACCTTCTCACCAACAGCGCCAAGTACACCGATGGCCAGGGCCAGATCAGGCTGACGGCCCGGGTGCTGGAGGATGAGCTGATCCTTGCGGTGCAGGACAACGGCATCGGTTTTGCGCCCGAGACCGCGGCGCATCTGTTTGAGATGTTTTCGCAGGCCAGCTCCGCCGTGGCCCGCTCGGAGGGCGGCCTGGGCATCGGTCTGGCGCTGGTCAAGGGGCTGATTGGCCTGCACTCCGGAACCGTCGAGGCGCACAGCCCCGGGGTGGGACGGGGCAGCGAGTTCGTGATGCACCTGCCGCGATCCGTCCTGTCCTTCGCACCCGGCGAGGACCCGGCGCAGACCCCGGCACAACCCCGGACCGGCACGCTGGCCTGCCGCATCGTGGTGGCCGATGACAATCGCGATGCCGCCGACAGCCTGGCGATGCTGCTGCAGTCACAGGGTTACCAGGTGTCGGTCGGCTACGGCGGCACCCAGGCCCTCGAGATGGTCCGCGGCGCCGCGCCGCATGTGGCCATCCTGGATGTCGGCATGCCCGACATGACCGGCTACGAAGTCGCGGCCAAGATCCGCGCCGCGCCCTGGGGACAGGACATCTGTCTGATCGCGGTCACGGGGTGGGGACAGGAGGATGACAAGGCGCGCGCGGCGGCCGCGGGCTTTGACCATCATCTGACCAAGCCGGTCGATCCGGATGAGGTCGAGCGACTGCTGCAGGCGGCCTTCAACGCCCGACGCGCCGTCAGACTACCGCCGGCCGGAACGTGATCGGTATGTAATAAGGCTGCTCGGCGACCCGTTTGAGCCAGGCGCTCACATGCGGGTAGGGGCTCAGATCCAGCGTTGCTTCCTCGGCAACGTGGGTATAGGCGTACAGGGCGATGTCGGCGATGCTGTAGCGCTCAGCCACCATGAACTGACGACCATTCAGATGCTGGTCCATGATCCCCAGTGCCTTGCGGCCCTGCGCCAGCCGCCGCGGCAGCTCCGCGTGGCGGGGAGAATCCGCGGGCAGATGCTTGATGATGAAACGCGGCGTGGCGACGTAGGGTTCATGGCTGTACTGCTCGAAGAACATCCACTGCAGCGCCTGCGCGCGCAGCATCGGGTTCTCGGGCAGGAATCGTGTCCCCTCGGCCAGATAGAAGAGAATGGCGTTGGACTCGGCCAGGCACACACCATCGTCGGTCTCGATGACCGGGATGCAGCCGTTGGGATTTCTGGCGAGGAAATCAGGAGTACGGGTCTCCCCCGCCATGATGTCGCGCTCGACCCAGCGATACTGCCGCGTCAGCTGCGAGAGCAGCAGCCGGATCTTGAAGCCGTTCCCCGAATCCAGGTAATCGTACAGCGTCAACATGGCGCCCAGTATCCGCCATGGGCCTTGGGGTACGCCAGCGCCGGGACGCTCGCCGTCCAGCGCCAATCCGGTTAGGCTCTGCGCCGTGCAACGCTACTCGCCCTTCTACCGTGGCGCCTTTGCCCTGGTGACCCTAGGCCTGCTGGGCTACCTGCTGCTGCGGATGCTGGCACCCCTGGCCGCTGCCCTGATGTCGGCCACGGTCCTGGCCTTCCTGCTGTATCCGGTGCAGGTGCGGCTGTCGCGGGCGCTGAAACACCGCCGCGAGCTCTCCGCGGTGCTGATCACCATCCTGACGCCCTTCGTGATCATCGCGCCATTGAGCATGCTGGCCCTGGTGTTCGCCCGGCAGGTTGGCAGTCTGATCACCGGCTTCAAGCAGGGCACGCTGTCGATTCCCGGCCTGAGCGGGGATCTGGCGAGCTATCCGGTGATCGGCCCGGTGGTGCGGCTGCTGCAGGAGAGCCTGCCCATCAGTGCCGTTCAGGTGCAGGATTGGGCCACCCAGACCGCGCACGCCGCGCTGCAGACGGCTGCCGCCTTGAGTGGCGACTTCGCCATGGAAGTGGCGGGCACCGTGGTGCAGTTTGTACTGATGCTGTTCCTGCTGTTCTTCGCGCTGCTCGACGGCCGCAGCATCATCCGGCACCTGGCGCGGCTGATTCCGGTGGAGACCGAGCGCAGCGACCAGCTGATCAACAACCTGGTGTCGGTGATGCGCGCCGTGGTGTATGGCACGACCATGACGGCGCTGCTGCAGGGGGTGCTCATCGGCATCGGCTTTGCCATCATCGGCCTGCCCTCGCCGGTGGTCTTCGGCGCGCTCGCCGCGGCCGCCTCCTTCATTCCCGCGATCGGCTCGGCCACGGTGCTGGTGCCGGCCATCCTCTACCTGATGTTCATCGGCCGCTGGGGCGCCGCGGTGTTTCTGCTGGTGTGGTGCGGCCTGCTGGCGCTGGGTGAGCAGTTCCTGCGCCCCCTGCTGACCTCCCGCCACGCCAAGGTTTCCGCCCTGGCGGTGTTCGTCGGCGCCATAGGCGGGGTCAGTGCCTTTGGCTTCATAGGCTTCGTGGTCGGGCCGGTGCTGATCAGCCTGGTGGTGGAGATCGTTCGGTCCTTCACCGACGTCACCCCTCACCCCCATTGATGCGGGCGCCCGTGGTATAGAATGCGCGTCCCATGGATTTGTCTCCCATCCTAGCGTCGCTGAACGACGCACAGCGTGCCGCCGTTACCGCCCCCGTCGGCCCGGTGCTGGTACTCGCCGGCGCCGGCAGCGGCAAGACGCGCGTGCTCATCCACCGTCTGGCGTGGCTGTGCCAGGTCGAAAATGTCTCCCCCTACAGCATCCTCGCGGTGACTTTCACCAACAAGGCGGCCGGCGAGATGCGCGCCAGAATCGAGAGCCTGCTCGGCTACTCGGCCCAGTCGCTGTGGATCGGGACCTTCCATGGGATCGCGCACCGGCTGTTGCGCATGCACTGGCGCGAGGCGGGCCTGGTGCAGGGGTTTCAGATCCTGGATTCCGAGGACCAGCTGCGTTTGCTGAAGAAACTGATCAAGACGCAGGGCCTGGATGAGAGCCGCTGGGTGCCCCGCGAGGTGCAGGGCTTCATCAACTCGAACAAGGACGAGGGCCATCGGCCGAAGCATCTGAAGGACGGCAATGACCCGACGCGCCGGCAGCTGATACGCCTGTATGCGGACTATGAGGAGGCCTGCGCGCGCGCCGGCGTGGTCGACTTCGCCGAGCTGCTGCTGCGCGCCTTCGAGCTGTGGCGCGATCAGCCGGCGCTGCTGGATCATTATCGCAACCGATTCCGGCACGTGCTGATCGATGAGTTCCAGGACACCAACGCCATCCAGTACGGCTGGATGAAGCTGCTGGCCGGCAGCGTGGTGCAGCCCTTCGCGGTGGGTGATGATGACCAGTCCATCTATCGCTGGCGCGGCGCCCGGGTCGAGAACCTGCACCAGTTCCGGCGCGACTTTCCGCATGCCAAGCTGTTTCGGCTGGAACAGAACTACCGCTCCACCGCCACCATACTCAACGGCGCCAATGCGCTGATCGCCCACAACGCCGGACGTCTGGGCAAGACCTTGTGGACCGATGGCGCGCACGGCGATCCCATACACGTCTACGCCGCGTTCAATGAGCGCGACGAGGCCGAGTTCGTGCTGCAGCGCATTCGCGACTGGACCCAGCGTGGTGGACTGCGCAGCCAGGTGGCCATCCTGTATCGCTCCAATGCGCAGTCGCGGGTGTTTGAAGAGGTGTTTCTCTCGGCGCGGATTCCCTACAAGGTCTATGGCGGCCTGCGGTTCTTCGAGCGTGCCGAAATCAAGGATGCGCTCGCCTACCTGCGGCTCATCTGCAACCGCCTGGATGATGCTTCGTTCGAACGCGTGGTGAACCTGCCCACCCGCGGCATAGGCACCAGGAGCCTGGACATCGTGCGCGAGGCGGCCAAGGGCTCCGGACAGAGTCTGTGGGACGCAGCCGGCGCCTGCATCGGCGAGGCGCTGGGACCCAAGGCGGCCGCGGCCGTGCACGGCTTCATGCAGCTGATCGAACGCCTGGAGCGCGAGATCCAGGGCCTGGCGCTGCACGAACAGGTCGACCATGTCATCAATCACAGCGGCCTCATCGAGCATCATCGGCGCGAAAAGGCCGATCGCGGCGAGGCGCGCGTGGAGAACCTCGAGGAACTGGTGAGCGCGGCCCGCGGTTTCACCGGCGAGGGCAGCGAGGATCTGCCGCCGCTGGCGGCGTTTCTGGCCCACGCCGTGCTGGAGTCCGGCGAGGGCCAGGCGGATGCCTGGGAGGACTGCATACAGATGATGACGCTGCATACCGCGAAGGGACTGGAATTTCCGGTGGTGTTCCTCTCGGGAATGGAGGACGGCCTGTTCCCGCACCAGCGCTCATTGAATGACATCGAGGGCCTGGAGGAAGAGCGTCGCCTGGCCTACGTGGGCATGACCCGCGCGATGCAGCAGCTGTACCTCACCTATGCCGAGCAGCGGCGGCTGCATGGCATGGACACCTACGGCGCGGCATCGCGTTTCATCAAGGAAATTCCCGGTGAGCTGATTGAAGAGGTCAGGGCGCGGGTGCCGGTGGCGCGGCCGATGATGAGCGGGCGTTTCAGTGCACCAGGGACGCTGCGCGGCGCGGCGCTGCGTGAACCGGTTGGTAACGGCCAGCCCGGCATGGGCCTGGGTGCCAGGGTGCGGCACGGCAAGTTTGGCGAAGGCGTGATACTCAACCTGGAAGGCAATGGCGCGCACGCGCGCGTGCAGGTGAATTTTGAGCAGGAGGGTACCAAGTGGCTTATGCTGCAGTACGCAAACCTCGAGCCCGTCTGACATAAGTTCCACATGAAAATCGTCATCCTGGGAGCGGGGCAGGTCGGCAGAACGGTGGCCTACCAGCTGTCCCGAGAAGAGGCCAATGAGGTCACCGTGGTGGATGTGAACGAGGACATCCTGCGTGACCTGCAGGACCGCATCGACATCCGCACCGTCGCTGGCAACGGCGCCTACCCTTCGGTGCTGGAAGCTGCGGGCGCGGCCGAGGCCGACATCCTCATCGCCCTGACCAACAGCGATGAAGTGAACATCCTGGCCTGCGAGGTCGCGGACACGCTGTTCCGCACCCCCACCAAGATCGCACGCATACGCTCGGCCGAATACACCGCCCGCCCTGAACTGTTCAGTGACGATGCGTTGGCGGTGGACTTCTTCATCAGTCCGGAGCGGCTGGTCACCGAGTACATCGAACGCCTGGTCAATTTCCCCGGCACCCTGCAGGTGCTGGATTTCGCCGACGGCAAGGTGCGTCTGGTGGGCGTGCGCGCGCGCAAGGACGGCAAACTGGTCGGACAGCGGCTGCGCGAGCTGCGCGAACACATCCCCAGCACCGAGGCGCGCATCGTGGCCATCTACCGCAATACCGGCGCGGTGCGTCCGGACGGGGAAACCATCATCGAGGATGGCGATGAGGTGTTCTTTCTCGCCGGCCGCGACTACATACGCCGCGTCATGGGCGAGATGCGCAAGGATGAGAGTCCGATGCGCCGCATAGTGATCGCCGGTGCCGGCAATATCGGCTTGCGGCTGGCGCGCGCGCTGGAGAAGACCAGCCAGGTGAAGCTCATCGAACGCGACGCGCAGCGCGCGCGGCGGGTGGCGGAGCTGCTCGAAAGCACCATAGTGCTGCATGGTGATGCCGCCGACGAGGAGCTGCTGATCGAGGAGAACATCGACAGCACGGATGTGTTCGCCGCACTGACGAACTCCGAGGAGGCGAACATACTCTCGGCGATGCTGGCCAAGCGCCTGGGCGCGCGCAAGGTCATGGCGCTGATCAACAAGCCCTCCTACGCGGAGCTGATGGAGAGCGGCAGCATCGACATCGCAATCTCCCCGCAGACCATCACCATAGGCTCGCTGCTCGAGCACGTGCGCCGCGGGGATGTGGTGAAGGTGCATTCCCTGCGGCGCGGCTCGGCCGAGGCCCTGGAGGCCATCGTGCATGGCACCGAGGTCACCTCGCGCGTCATCGGCCGGCGCGTCGAGGAACTGAAGCTTCCCGAGGGCGCCTCGATTGGCGCCATCGTGCGCGGCGACGAGGTGATCATGTGCCACCATGACACGGTGGTGCAGGCCGACGACCACGTGATCCTGTTCCTCGCGGACCGGCGCCACGTGGATGCCATCGAGCGACTGTTCACCGGTCCGGCGCGCTAGGGTTACGCTTGCTCGGCGTCATCCATGTCCTGGGCCTGATCCTCACTGCGTTCGGCGCCACCTTCGCCCTGCCGCTGCTGACCGCGCTGATCGCGCAGGACGGCACCGCCGGGTACTTCCTGCTGTGCGGGGCCGTCACGGCCGGAGCGGGCTACGGCATTGCCGCGGCCACCCGGCGCCACGCCCGGGAGCTCAAGCCGCGCGATGGCTTCCTGCTGGTGACCCTGGGCTGGGCCCTGATGTCCGCCGCAGCCACCATGCCGCTGCTGCTGCTGATTCCGCGGCTGACCTTCACCGATGCCTATTTCGAGGCCATGTCCGGGCTGACCACCACCGGCGCGACCATGCTGACGGGACTGGACCAGCTGGCGCCGGCCATCAATGTCTGGCGCTGCTCGCTGCACTGGTTCGGGGGCCTGGGCATCATCGTGCTGGCGGTGGCGGTGCTGCCGCTGCTGGGCGTTGGCGGCATGCAGCTGTACAAGGCGGAGACGCCGGGCCCGATGAAGGACGACAAGATCACGCCGCGCATCACCGGCACGGCCAAGTCGCTGTGGCTGGTCTACTGCGCCATCACGGCGGTGGGCATCATTGCGCTGCGGCTGGCGGGCATGTCCTGGCTGGATGCGGTCTGTCATTGTTTTTCGGCCGTCGGCCTGGGCGCCTTCTCCACCCACGACGCCAATGTCGCCTATTTCAATTCCCCGGCCATCGAGCTCACCCTGTGCGCGCTGATCATCGTCGCCTCGCTGAGCTTCTCGCGGCACTTCCTGGCGCTGCGCCAGCTGTCGCTGGCGCCCTACACGCGCGATCCTGAAGCACGCGCGGTGCTGCTGGTCCTGACGGTGAGCGTGCTGGGCATAGCCATGGTGCTCGAGTTCCACCATACCTATGCCACCTTCGGCCTGGGACTGCGCCATGCACTGTTCAACGTGGTATCGGTGGCCACGACATCGGGGCTGGTGTCGCAGGACTATTCGAAATGGCCGGTGTTCGCCCCCTACTGGATGGTGTTCCTGTCCTGCATTGTCTCCAGCACCGGTTCCGCCGGCGGCGGCATCAAGATGTTCCGCACCCTGCTGCTGGCACGCCAGGCCGGCAGGGAGCTGAAGCTGCTGGTGCACCCCAGCGCCGTGGCGCCGGTACGCATCGGCGGCCGACCGGTCCCGGACCGGGTGTGCAACTCGGTGCTGGCGTTTATTTTTTTATATTTTATGACAGCGGCGGCGCTGATCTTCGCCCTGTTGCTGTCGGGTCTGGACTTTCAAACCGCAATGGGTGCAATACTGGCATCATTGAACAACACCGGCACCGGTCTTGGCGGTGTGGGCCCGGGACATACCTACCAGGCACTCACCGATTTCCAGGCCTGGATCTGCACCGCCGCCATGCTGCTGGGGCGGCTGGAGATCTTCAGCGTTCTGGTGCTGTTCACCCAGACTTTTTGGCGCAAATAGCTGTACCGCCCGCATGAGCGCATCGACTCGCGAAATCCTGGTCGGTTCCGACCAGTTCGAAGTGATCACCGAGGACCTGATCCTGCGCACACGCCTGGACAGCGCCATCGCGGTGTGCGTGTTCGATACCGTGGATGAGGCCGGCGCGCTGCTGCACCTGCGCTGCGTGGCGCGTCCGGGCCGCAATCCCGACGCCACCGATACCACGCTCGCCAGCGAGCTGCTGCTGCTGGACCGCTGCGTCGAAACACTGCGCGCCGCGGCACCTCAGGCGCGGGCGCTGAAGGCGCGGATCGTGGTGCATATGCCGGCCCAGAGCCTGGCGCGTCAGGCCTGCGACACCACGCTCACTCTGGTGGGTCACTTCATGCAGGACATCGGCGCGGAACTCGCTCCGGTGGATCTGGACTCCGGTGAACCGCGTGAAGTGGTGTTCAGGCCCTGCATGGGGTCGCTGCAGGTGCGCTAGGTCCGCCGGCCCGCCCGGTGCTGATTGATCTGATCGCGCAACTTCTGGGTGGCGGCGCGCGCCGCCTCGATCCAGCTGTCATCACTGGCGGCGTAGAGGATGGCGCGCGACGAACTGATCATGAGTCCATCGCCGGCTGCGGTCTGACCATTGCTCACCACGCCTTGCACATCACCGCCCTGCGCCCCCACTCCAGGCACCAGAAAGGGCATGTCGCCGGTCAGGGCGCGCACCTGTGCCAGTTCCTTGGGATAGGTGGCGCCGACCACCAGCGCGCAGTTGCCGCGCGAGTTCCAGCGGCTCGCCGCCAGCTGCGCCACCACCTGGTAGAGTTTGCGGCCGCCGGTGTCCAGGTCCTGCAGGTCAGCGGCGCCCGGATTTGAGGTCCGGCACAGCACGATCACGCCGCGCTCCGCGTAGGCCAGGAAGGGCTCCAGGGAATCCGTGCCCAGATAGGGATTGACCGTGACCGCATCGGCGCCATAGCGCTCGAAGGCCTCCAGCGCATAACGCTGGGCGGTATTGCCCACATCGCCGCGCTTGCTGTCGAGGATGACCGGAATGCCGGGGTGCTGCTGGTGGATGTACTCGATGGTGCGCTCGAGCTGGTCCTCGGCCTCGTAGGCCGCGTAATGCGCGAACTGCGGCTTGTAGGCACAGACCAGGTCCGCGGTGGCATCGATGATGGCGCGATTGAACTGGAAGATCGGCGAGGGCTGACCCGAGAGTCGGGCGGGGAATTTCTCCAGTTCAGGATCCAATCCAACGCACACCAGGGAGTCGTTGCGCGCCCAGGCGGCCTTGAGCTGCTCGAGGAATGTCATGCGACGCGGCTCGCCATGTGTTTCTTCAGATACACCAGCAGGATTGAAATGGCCGCCGGCGTGACCCCGGGGATGCGCCCGGCCTGCCCCAGCGTTGCCGGGCAGGTCTCGCTCAGGCGCTGGCGCACCTCCGTGGACAGGCCGGGCACCTGGGTGTAGTCCAGGTCCACCGGCATCCGGGTCGACTCGCCGCGCACCTGGCGTTCGACCTCCTGCTGCTGGCGCTCGATGTAGCCGGCGTACTTGGCGCTCACCTCCATCTGCACGGCCACCAGCGCGGGCAGCCGCTCATCGACCTCGCCCCAGGCCGGCGCCCCCACCAGCTCGAGCAGATCGTGGTAGGCCACGCCCGGACGGCGCAGCAACTCCAGGGCGCTGTGGTCGCGCGCCAGGGGCGACTCCAGCACCCGCTCGGTCCAGTCCGGCGGCACCTGCTCAGGCTTCACCCGCGTGACTGACAGCCGTGCGGATTCCTCGCGGGCCAGGCGCATGCGCGCGTTGAACAGCTCCCAGCGCTCCTCGTCCACCAGCCCGAGCTCGCGCCCCTTGGGGGTCAGGCGCGCATCGGCGTTGTCTTCGCGCAGCAGCAGCCGATGCTCGGCACGACTGGTGAACATGCGGTAGGGCTCAGGCGCACCGCGGGTGATCAGATCATCCACCAGCACGCCGAGGTAGGCCTCGCTGCGCTGGGGAATCCAAGGCTGCTGGCTGCGGACCTTCTGTACGGCATTGATCCCGGCGAGCAGGCCCTGGGCCGCCGCCTCCTCGTAACCGGTGGTGCCATTGATCTGGCCGGCAAAGAACAGCCCTTCGATGGCGCGCGTTTCCAGCGAGGCCGACAGGTCGCGGGGGTCGAAGAAATCATATTCGATGGCATAGCCGGGTCGGGTCAGGTGCGCTGACTCGAAGCCGCGGATGCTGCGCACCAGTTCGTACTGCACATCGAAGGGCAGGCTGGTGGAGATGCCATTCGGGTACACCTCATGGGTGTCCAGGCCCTCGGGCTCGACGAAGATCTGATGCGAGGTCTTGTCGGCGAAGCGGACGACCTTGTCCTCCACCGAAGGACAGTAGCGCGGACCTACCCCTTCGATCACGCCGGTGAACATCGGCGAGCGGTCGGTGGCCGCGCGGATGATATCGTGGGTGCGCTGGTTCGTTGCAGTGATGAAACAATTGACCTGCCTGGGATGATCACTGGCGCGTCCAAGGAACGAAAACACGGGAACGGGCTCGTCGCCCGGCTGAGCCACCAGCTGGGAGTAGTCGATGCTGCGGCCATCGAGACGCGGCGGGGTGCCGGTCTTGAGCCGGCCGACCCGCAGGTTCAGGCCCCGCAGGCGCTCGGCCAGACGATTGGAAGGAGGATCACCGGCACGCCCACCCTGGTGCTGGCTGAGCCCGACATGGATGCGCCCGCCCAGGAAGGTGCCCACCGTCAGCACCACGGCGGGCGCCTCGAACACGATGCCCGAGACCGTGACCACACCCCGGATGCGACCCGCTTCGATCACCAGGTCGGCGGCTTCCTGCTGGAACAGACTGAGGTGGGGCGCGTTCTCGAGGCTGTGGCGGATGAACTGCCGGTAGCGTTGCCGGTCGGCCTGGGCACGGGTGGCCCGAACCGCGGGTCCCTTGCTGCCGTTCAGGGTCCGGAACTGGATGCCCGCATGATCCGCGGCGCGCGCCATGATGCCCCCGAGGGCATCGATCTCCCGAACCAGATGTCCCTTGCCGATGCCTCCGATCGCCGGGTTGCAGCTCATCTGGCCCAAGGTATCGATGCTGTGGGTGAGCAGCAGCGTGCGCGCCCCGCGCCGCGCACAGGCCAGGGCCGCTTCGGTGCCGGCATGGCCGCCGCCGATGACGATAACTTCAAAAGTGTGCGCGAATCGCATGGAATCCAAGTCGCTTCAAGGGCTTATAATTGGAGCCTATTGTATGCGGCCCGCCCCGATATATCGACGCGTCTTGAGCCGCATTCCGGTGCTTGCCGTCGTGGGCGCCCTGGGCGTGCTGGGGCCGTTCGAAGTCAGCGCCGCGCCGCCGGCAGCGGCCCTGAAACTGACCCCCTGCCGCCTCACCCACCCCAGCCAGCTGCTGTCGGTGCCGGCCCAGTGCGGCAGGTTCGAGGTAGCCGAAGATCCCCAGGCGCCCGGCGGCCGACGCATCCAGCTGTTCGTGGCGCGCATTGCGGCCATCAACGAACGCGGTCATCCGGACCCACTGTTCCTGCTGGCCGGCGGGCCGGGCCTTGCGGCCACCACTTTCTACACCGGGGTGGCGCCGGTCTTTGAGCGCATCCACCGCGACCGGGACATCGTGCTGGTGGATCAGCGCGGCACCGGCGGCTCCAACGCGCTGAACTGCCCGCAGGACAGCGACCCGGACGCGCCGGATACTCCCGCAGTACTCACCCGGGCGGCGCGGGACTGTCTGACGATGCTGGCGACCCATGCGAATGTGGCCGCCTACACCACATCGATTGCGGTGGGTGATCTTGACGCGGTGCGCGCCGCGCTGGGCTATCAGACCATCAATCTCTACGGCGGCTCGTACGGTACGCGCGTGGCGCAGCAGTATCTGCGCCGCTATCCCCAACACGTTCGCGCCGTGATACTCGACGGCGTAGTGCCGCCGCAGATGACGCTCGGCGCCTCACTGGCCATGGATGCGCAAAGCGCCCTGCAACGCCTGTTTGCACGCTGTGCCGCCGCTGCCCCCTGCCGCGCACGCTTCGGCGATCCGCAGCGGACCTTCGATGCCCTGCTGGGCCGACTCAAGACCCAGCCCGTGGCGGTCACGGTGCCCGATCCTTTCACCGGACAGAATCGCCAGCTGACCTTCGACGCCGGCGACCTCGGCACCGTGGTGCGCCTGTCCAGTTATTCCACCGAGCAGTCCGCGCTCCTGCCCCTGGTGCTGGATGAAGCCCAGGCACACGCCAATTTCACGCCACTGGCGAGCCTGCTGCTGCAGGTCACTCACTCGCTGGACAATCTCATCGCCGTGGGCATGCACAACACCGTGGTGTGCTCGGAGGATGTGCCCGCGTACGGCATACGAGCGCAGGACCAGGCGCAGCTGGCACAGACCTACATGGGTACTGCGCCACTGGAAGCCTTTGCAGCCATCTGCGCTGTGTGGCCGCGCGGTCCGGTGGATGCCGACTTCCATCAGCCCTTGAGTTCCGACCGGCCGGTGCTGCTGCTGTCGGGCAGCAATGACCCCGTGACGCCGCCTGACTATGCGGCGCAGGCGGCGCGCGGCCTCGGCAACAGCCTGCAGGTGGTGGTCCAGGGCATGAGCCACGGGCAGATTACGGCACCCTGCGCCGCAAGGCTGTTGAGCAGCTTCGTCGACTCGGCCAGCATCAAGGGCCTGGAGCCGGAACTGGCCTGCCTGCACCAGAGCGTACCCACCGCCTTTGCCACCTCCTTTACAGGACCGCCGCCATGATCGAAGCGCGGCATCTGCACAAACGCTTTGGCGCCATCACCGCGGTGCAGGACGTGTCATTGACCGCCGGGGATGGCCGAATCACCGGCCTGCTGGGCCCCAACGGCGCCGGCAAATCCACCACCCTGCGCATGCTGTACACCGTGCTGCAGCCTGACAGCGGCGATGCTTTCATCGATGGCATCAGCACCGCGGAGCGCTCGCTCGATGCGCGGCGGCGCATGGGCGTGCTGCCGCATGGCGCGGGCGTCTATCCGCACCTCACCGCCCGGGAGAACATCCAATATTTCGGCGCGCTGCACGGCCTCGACCGCAGCGACTGCGAACAGCGCGCGGCGCAGATGATCGAGCTTTTGGAAATGGCGGATTTTGCGGATCGTCAGGCCAAGGGTTTTTCGCAGGGCCAGCGGCTCAAGACCGCCCTGGCCCGCGCGCTGGTGCATGGCCCGCAGAACATCCTGCTCGATGAGCCGACCAACGGCCTTGATGTGATGGCGGTGCGCAACTTGCGCGCGCTGCTCCTGAAGCTGAAGGCCACGGGGCGCTGCATCCTTTTTTCAAGCCATGTGATGCAGGAGGTCAGCGCTGTATGTGACGAGGTCGTGGTCATCGCCGCCGGCAAGGTCGTGGCCTGCGGCACCCCCGAGGAACTGCGCGCGAGGGCCGGAACCGCTGATCTGGAGGAGGCCTTCGTGCGCTTCCTGGAATCGGCAGGCCGGGACTGATGCGCTCGGTCCTCATCGTGCTGCGCAAGGAATTGCGCGAAAATCTGCGTGACCGGCGCACCCTGGTCTCCGCCTTGCTGTTCGGCACCGTGCTGATGCCGCTGCTGGTGGCGGTGCTGGTGAATCTGACGGTGCACCGCACCCAGGAGCAGGACAACAAGTCGGTGACGCTGGCCGTGGTTCATGGCGAACGGGCGCCGAACCTGCTGGCGTATCTGCGCCAGTACCGCATCGACGTCCTGGCCAGCGATCTGGACGATGCCGCGGCCCGCGCCGCCGTGCATCGGCAGCGATTCCACATGGTGCTGTGGATCCCCGACAACTACGCCAGCCAGCTGTCAGCCGGGATGCCGGCGCCCATCCTGCTGTACAGCGATTCCTCGGATGCTGCGGCGGGCAATGATCTCGGGCGCGTGCGTGCCGTTCTGGGCCAGTATGGCTTCGGCATAGCGCGGCTGCGACTCATGGCCAGGGGCGTGGATCCGACGGTCCTGTCGGCCATCGCGGTGCAGGATATCGACGTCGCCACCCCGACCAGTCGCTCGGTGCTGATTCTGGGCACCCTTACCGCCATCATCCTGATGACCATGCTCATGGGTGGCCTGCATATCGTGCTGGATGCCACGGCCGGAGAGCGCGAGCGCGGCTCTCTGGAACCGCTGTTGACGACGCCGGTGCGGCGCGAGCAGCTGATCTACGGCAAGATCCTGGCCGCCTGCGTGTTCATGCTCATATCGCTGAGCCTGAGTGTATGCGTCATGGCGCTGGCGCTGCGTCACGCGGGACTCGATAGGCTTGGCATGAATCAGAACATGAGTGTCGCCACGGTGCTGAAGATGATCGCCTCCTGCGCGCCCCTGGCTCCGCTTGGCGCCTCACTGATGACCATCGTGGCCGCCTTTACCCGCAGCTATCGGGAAGCCCAGACATACGTGGGCCTGATCCTGGCACTGCCGACGTTCCCGCTGATCTTCGCCGGCGCGCTCGGACTGCAGCCCACCGCCTGGCTGATGATGGTGCCGGCGCTCAGCCAGCATTTCATGCTGATGGGGTTGCTGCGCGCCGAACCGGTCGCCGCCTGGTATGTGGCGCTGTCGGTGAGCGTCACGCTGCTGCTGGGCGTGCTGGCTGCCCTGGCGGCCGGCCGGCTCTACCACCGCGAGAAGCTGCTGGGTTGAGACAATGCGCGCTGACGATGGGATAATGCGGTCCCACGCCTGCCAAGGAAAGCGTCATGCCGACCCCGTCCGCCCCGCTCCTGGGTGCCGGGCAATCCGCGCCCGCCTTCACGCTGCACGCCACGCCGGATCAGACGCTGTCGCTGGCCGAGTTGCGGGGTCGGCCCGTGATACTGGTCTTTTATCCGGCCGACTGGAGTCCGGTGTGCGGGGACCAGATTGGGCTCTACAACGAGTTGCTCAGCGAATTCGAGAAATTCGGCGCGCAGATTGTCGGGATATCGGTCGACGGAAGCTGGTGCCACGCGGCCTTCACCCATGACCGCAAGCTGCGCTTTCCACTGCTGGCGGACTTCGAACCCAAAGGCGAGGTTGCGCGCCGGTACGGCGTGTATCACAGCGATGCCGGCGTAAGCGAACGAGCGCTGTTCGTGATTGATGCCGAAGGTGTCATCCGCTGGAGTTACCTCTCACCCATCGGTATCAATCCAGGAGCGGACGGCATCCTGGATGCGCTGGAGAAATTACCGCAGAAATCCGCAGGAGGTCAGACATGAGCCGCTTGGCACCGGTATCCGCGACGCAGGATCACTTTCAAGGTCCGCTCAATGCGCGCATCGTATTGATCGAATATGGAGACTTCGAATGCCCATATTGCGGGGAAGCCTATCCGGAGCTCAAGGCGGTCAAGGAAACCATGGGTGATGCGCTGTGCTTCGTCTTTCGACACTTTCCGCTGCGTCAGGCGCATCCGCATGCGGAGCGGGCCGCGGAGTTCGCAGAAGCCGCCGCGACCGTCGGCAAGTTCTGGGAGATGCATGACCTGCTGTACGAGAATCAGCAGGCGCTCACGGATCGGCACCTGATGTCCTATGCAAAACGTCTGGATATGGACGCGCAGCTGATCGAGTCCGCACTGGGCGGCCAATTCGCGGCCCGCGTTCAACACGACTTCAGCAGCGGGGTGCGCAGCGGTGTGAACGGGACGCCGTGCCTGTTTCTGAATGGTGAGCGCTATGACGGGCCGCGCGATGCGAACAGCCTCATCGAACTGATGCGCGGGTAGCGCGGGTTCCACCAACGGCTCGCGCGAAGCGGACGCCGCGCGCTCCGCCAAGTCCCGATCGAGCCGCCGGCGGAAAACGGTTCCCCGGCATCCTCCCGGTCACCTCCTCTGCAAGGTGACCCCGCGCGGCCGGATCGCCTGGTACTCCTGCATGCCCAATGCGACGAGGAAGTAGGCGATGACGACCAGGACAAGCACCGCCGCGACAGACAGCCTTGTCAGGGTAAAAAGCATCGGCACTGCGGCAGTCCTGGACATGGCGGCGAGCTTATTGAGCGGCGCTGGGCCGCACAATTGCAGTTACGTTGAGGATGCATTTCGTGACGCGAAAGCGTCTCGGGCAGCAGCGTCAGCTTGGACTGCGGGTACGGACGCTTTGGAGCGACATTCGCCTCTCTCGTTTGAGAGAGAACAGTTCCGCCCTTATACCCAAAGTTACCCGAAGCGAAATGTTGCATATTCGCTCCAGGCGTTGTGCCAACCGCGCCTAAGGCAAATGCTGATCCCCGGCAAAAGGCGTACTCAGGATCATGCGGTGCAGGAGCTCACAGGCGGCGGTGAATTGCGGTGCAGTCGACTCGATTGCACGACCGGCTATGCGCTCGGGGCTTGCTGCAATCATGCTGGTGGCGCTCTCGCTGACTCTGCTCGGTTGCACCGAGCTGCCACGAAGACCTGATCCCCCGGCCGGCGCAGCAGAAGCGACGCTGCCGGGCTTTCGGGAGACTGTGCGCTATATCGATGAGAGTCAGGCGACCTTTCGGATGCGCTCGCAGCGGGTGACGGCGCAGCTGCAGCAGGCCAATGGCGAGCGACCCATCAATATGCTCGCGCTCTCGGGAGGCGGCGCGGGCGGCAGTTTCGGAGCAGGCGTGCTGGTGGGCTGGAGCCGGCAAGGCACGCGACCGGACTTTGACATCGTGACCGGCGTGAGCGTCGGCGCCTTGTATGCGCCGTTCGCCTTCCTCGGGTCCTCGTGGGACGACCAGCTTGTTCAGGCCTTCCCGCGTTCCCGTCTCGAACACCTGCTGCAGCGCAGTCTGCTGACAACCTTGTTTGGCGCCAGCCTGTATCGCGGCAAGCCGCTTCATGATCTGGTTGATGGCTTCGTTACGGCGCAGCTGCTGCAGGCGGTCGCTCGTGAGTCATCCAAGGGACGATTGCTGCTGGTCGCCACCACGGATCTGGACAAGCAGGCGACGGTCATCTGGGATCTGGGTGCCATCGCGCGCCAGGGCGACGAACCTGCCCGACGGCTGTTTCGGGACGTCCTGATCGCCGCTGCGAGCATTCCAGGTATCTTTCCTCCGGTGATGATTCAGGTGCAGCGAGCCGGGTCCAGCTTCGAGGAAATGCACGCCGACGGCGGCACGACCGCCTCGCTCTTTGTGGCTCCCGAGGCTGCGCTCTTCCCCATGGAATCGGTTCGCTGGCTGCATGGCTACAATCTATACGTCATCATCAATGGCCAGCTTGGCGGTACGCAACAAACCACCAGGCTGGGGACGCTGCCCATCATCAAACGCGGCCTGGACGCCATGACTCACAGCGCCTTGCGCGCCGAATTCGCGCTGGCCTATGGGTTCGCGATTCACAATGGCATGAATGTGCACGTGGCATCCATCCCGGACCAATATCCCTATGGCGACACATTGGACTTTGGCTATGAGCATGTGCGGGCATTGTTCGACTATGCGCAAGGTTGTGCCGCTGGCGGTGAGGTATGGATCAGCCCGGGTGATGCCGCAGCGGAGGCAATCCAAGCGGGCATCAGCGCCGCGAACGACCGCCCGAGCTGCCCCGCTGCCTCCTTGGCCCCGCCTCCGGCCAGCGGTACCGGGAGCGCCCCGGTTCAGACTGCGGATACGGCACCGTGATCACCGGCGCCGTCAATCCACGCCTTCAATGGTAGGCGTGGATACCCGGTTGACCGGGTCCAGCGCGAAATCCACAAAACTGCGGATCTTGAACGGCACGTACTTGCGGCTGACATAGACAAGGTGCGCCGTCCGCGTCGGCATGCGGTAAGCCGGGAGAACGGGTTTGACCAGCGGCTTGAACATCTGGTCTTCGAAGAAGATATCGGGCAAGGGCGCCAGTCCTATGCCGGCAGCGACGGCGTTGGCAACTCCCATCACCGATCGATAGCGCATGACGACCTTCATGGGCACGTCGATCAGGCCTGTGGGACCGGCCAGTGACAGCACATCACTGCCACCCACCGCCACGAATCGGTGATTGCGCAGGTCCTCGGGCGAGGCCGGAGTGCCCAGCCGCTTGAGGTATTCGCGCGATCCGCCCAGAACACTCGTCACATCCCGTAATGGTCGGGCGATCAACCCCGCTGGCAACAGGTGGTGAGGCACAACGCGCAATGCCAGATCATAACCCTCAGCGACCAGGTCGACGACGCGGTCATCGAAGGAAACGTCCAGGACGATGTCCGGATAGAGTCTTTGATAGCGCGCCACCAGGTCCGCCAGGCGCTGTCCTGCAAGCCAGGTGGGAGCAGTGACCCGCAGCGTGCCGCGCGCGGCGCTATTCAACGAGCCCAGTTCCAGCTCCGCCGTTTCAAGGTCATCGACGATGGTCTTGGAGCGCTCGAAGTACACTCTTCCGGGCTCCGTCAAGCTCAACGCGCGACTGCTGCGGCTGAGTAACCGCACGCCAAGTCGTTTCTCCAGGCTCATAACGTGCTTGCTGACACTCGCGGTCGAGAGGTCGAGATGCTCGGCAGCCGCAACAAAGCTTCCGTCCTGGACGACCTGCTGAAAGACTTTGATGCTTACCAACGTATCCACTCCAGCTAGTTTACGCCGCGCCGTGTTTTCGTCGAGCCCCTGAAACCGGCGAATGATTTCCTGCCGCGAAATGCAGCGTCAGGAGACGCATGGTGTTACCGCTGGTAAGCCCGTTGTAACGTTCGGCCATGTTTGCGGGCGGCCATGAATCACGCTCGAATGTCGTCGCACTGCTCAACGACTTCGGGCTGGACAATGTCATCATCAGCGCCAGGCCCTTGCAGGGCCTGGCGCCCTCGCAGATCCGCGTGCGCGTGCGCGCCGCGTCGTTGAATCATCGCGACCTGCTCATAGCCCGCGGCGGATTCACGCCCATGGCACCGCTACCGTTGGTATTGCTCTCGGATTGCGCGGGTGAGGTGACTGCCATCGGACGGGACGTCCGTCGCTTCGGCATCGGCGACCGTGTGGTGGGAGCGCCACTGCCGGCCTGGATCAGTGGACCTTTCACCGATGAGGTAATGACTTCGGCGCTCGGTAGCTGCCTGGACGGGGTCCTGGGTCAGTACTTCACTGCGGATCAGCACGGTTTCGTTGGCATCCCCAGGGAGTTCTCCTTCGAGGAGGCGGCGACGCTGCCATGTGCCGCGCTCACCGCGTGGAATGCCCTTTTTGAAAGCGGAAACCTGAAGACGGGAAAGACCGTGCTGGTGCAAGGCTCAGGTGGCGTGAGCATATTCGCGCTGCAGTTTGCGCTTGCCGCTGGCGCGCGCGTGATCGCGACCACCTCCAGCGACCTGAAGTGCCGTGCATTGCGCGAGCTCGGTGCCGCACATGTCATCAACTGGAAACAACACAGTGACTGGAGCCGGCACGTACTCGAACTTACCGGCGGGAGTGGTGTCGATCACATCATCGAGACCGGGGGGTCGGGTACCCTGGACCAATCGATCAAGTCGGCGGCGGTCGGGGGTTGCATCAGCGTCATCGGCATGTTGACCGGAGCCTATGGAACCTTCGACACGCTGCCGATCCTCAGAAAGACGCTCAATCTTCAGGGCATCGTCGCAGGATCAGTCGAAATGCTCGACCGGATGATTGGCACGTTGGAAGCGCTGCAGATCAGACCGGTAATCGACCGGACCTTCGAGATGCGGGACATCGTGTCGGCGCTGAAGTATCTCGAGTCCGGCCGTCACGTCGGCAAGGTCGTGATTCGTGTCGGCGAGATCGCCTGAGGCGGCCCCGGCTTGCATGGCTGAGATTTCTGCAAATCCCTGGCGGTGCTTCGATTGATCGGCCTGGCCAGAAGGTAGCGATCTCCGAGCCTTTCGACGGCTTTCGCTCTTGCCGCACTATAGTCAACGAGCCAGGTTCGCCACCGCTCATCGCCAGTTGTCGACTGCATGGGAATGCCCTGCGGTGCTGACAGGCTGGGTGCGCGGACGCATGCCGGCAAGGTGCGAAATCGACATGCAGTGTCTTGCGGCAGGAAACTGCGGCGATTCGAGGTTTACTGGCGTGAAACCCAGCATCAACTCGCCGCGGATTGTTCCCATCGCGACGCATTTCTACACTGCTTCTGGACGGTCATCGCACAACCCCCCCGTGCCGGCCGTCCCATCACCCGCGTGTCCCCCGCACGGCGGGAACCTTGGCGGCGGGCCGTTTGGCCCGCCGATTTCTTGCCAGCGGCCGCGGCGCGCGCCAGCCCTGTGCGCCGCGCCACTGCCGGCTGCGCATTGCTTGCGCGCCTGAGTTCACACGCCCCCAGGTTTCTGAGTCGGAAATGCTGGATATTCTTGCGCTGAATTGTTCCGCTGGTACGCCTCTGGTTAACTTTGGCCAACACGCAGCGTCGGAGTGATGCCATGAGCGATATCGAGAATCTGACAATCCTGCGCGACAGACTGGTAGCACGACGCCGCGCGCTGGTCTCAAGCCTGCTCCGGGCCGCCCCCGAACAGCTGACGGGCGAGGCCATTTCGCGTATTCAGAGCGCCGTGGAAGCCGTACAGCGGGCGATCGAGGAAGAGCGCCTCGCGACCAATAGAGCACGCCGCTCTGGCTGAGGGTAGGGGCAGCATGGACCAGCGCGCTCCGTTTGATTTACGCCGGCCGTATGGCATCCCCCACGGGTGGCGGGCGTCACGAGCCAGGCCTGTGTATCCGGGGCAGCCTGCCTCGGGGCATGGTTCAAACCGCGCGGCTGTCACCGTGGAGGCGAAGTCGCACGACATGGATCCGACCCTGGTCCTCAGAGCGTTTCTGTTCGGCACCGTGGTTGTGGGGTTTCTGATGGCGCTCGTGGTCGGGGTAGCGATCGTATCCACTCTCGGCACGCTTCGACACTGGTGAACCATGCCTCCCGGCATGCACACTGAAATCGCGCAAATGCCGACCCGCTGTTCCGGCCAGCCGGAACGTTGCTGCCGGCAGCTCCGTGACCGCGCGTCCGTCATGCGATCTCGACGGGGGAGCGTGGCGGACCATGAACACGGCACGTTTATCCAAGAGAGTCGCTGCGGTGCGATGCATTCTGCATGCAGGGCACGGAGTCCTGTCTTGGAAAACAGCGCAAAAAGCCTGCAGCAAGTACCCCGCCGGGCGAGGTGCACCTCGGACAAGAAGTTGCCACGGGACGCCTACGTCGACTTCACCGTAGTCACGGGTTATGTCCAGGGCCTGGTCCTGGTCGCTGTGCTCGTCGTGCTCGGTATCGCAGAGGCTGTTCTGGAAGGCCTTTGACGGCCGTCTTGCGCCGCGCGCTTGGTTCAGGGCGCCTCGCCGGCGGCCTTCTCCACCAGGAGACCGAAGCTGGCAATGTTGCGCACCAGCTCCGGCGGCAGGCCGTGTCGGTGGCCGAAGTATTGCGGATCGTTGTAGGCCACGCAGGTCTGACCCTCCCCCGGCGACCACACCAGAACTTTGAGGGGCAGATCTATGGCGACGCTGGGCACTGCCTCGATGAGCGGCGTACCTGCCTTGGGATTGCCGGCGATCAGCATGCGCGTCGGGCGCAGCTGCATGCCCTCGGCTGCCGCATCGGCGCTGAAATCCAGGTCGGCAAAGATTCTGAGGTTACGGGCCGCCATCATCTGCCTGAGCCGGCTGATCACGTCCTCGACGCCGCGCTGGCTGTGCAGCACGACCAGGCCATCGGCAAATTTCCCGGCGCTCATGGTAATTCGTGACTCCGACGGTTCGGCAAAGAATACGCTCCTAGGGCGCCGCTTTGGGGAGGTCTTGCACGTCATGAAACAGGGTGTAGTCAAAGAGTACTACGCCATCCTCGGTCACATCCAGAACGTCGCGAAACGCCTTGTTCCAAAGAATCGCGCTCGCCGGGTAGTCCTCCCGGGCCATGAGCGTGTGGCCGGTGGTTTCATCCGTGCCGCTGAGGCTTAGCACGAACGAGGCGCCGGACTGCCGCAGTGACTCTTCGCTCTCGGCTTTGAGGGGGCTGGAGTCGTCGATCACGTGCATGATCGTCCAACCGATGAAGAAGGCGGGGTGCTGGTCGCGAACCAGCTTCAAGTCCGTGATGCGTCGCAGTTCAAGCCCTTCACGAGTGACTTCATCTCGTATCATGCGCAGCTTCGCGGAAGCCTCCTGCACGACATTCTGCCGGGCGTTGGCAGCGCGGAACATGAGCATGGGCCGACCATCCACCGGTCGAATCACCGCGTAGCGTGCGAACAGGAAACGGGCCCTGGGTCTGGAGAAACGCGCGAACATCAGGCCGGTGACCAGCGCGAGCATCATGAGGCCGACGAATACCTCCACCATGGACACGATATGTCCGTACAGCGAGTACGGATGCATTTCACCGTAGCCCACGGTGGCCAGCGTTTCGACGCTGAAGAAGAATGCGCCCGCAAATCCGGGTGGACTCAGATTCGCCACCGAACCTGGCTGCAGGTAGTACAGGCAGCCGAACAGGAAATCGAAGACCAGGAAAAAAGCGCCGATGGCGGCGAACAGACGCGGCCAGGTCACCGTCATCAGGTAGTGATAGAGATCCTGGAAAATCGCTGGGCTGATGCCGCGTGTGACCACCTGCCGTGCACCGACTTTCGCCCGTGAAGCCCCCTGCCTCACTGGCGGTTGCTGCACATCAGACTGCCGCGTCATACAGCAGCGTCTGAGTGAGGAGGATATGGCGGCGCAGCCGCGATTCAGGCAGGGCGGTCAATGCAACCAGGTCGACGCGGCATTTCAGCAGCTGCTCCAGCTCCGCCTTGAAGTCCGCGTACTGACGGTCGGGGGAACACTCAGCCGAGGCGGCAAACTGTGCCGCCAGATCGATGTCGCTGTGGTCGGGATCGAAGTCTTCCCGCAAGGCAGAGGCAAACACGGCAAGGCTGCGCACCGCATACCGCTGGCACAGGTGCGCGATCTCATCCCGGCGCGCATCCAGAAGTGCACGGCCCGGGGGAATGGCGGCGAACAGGGGTTGTGCGTCCGGTGGCGGCGCGGCCGGGGCAGGCCCGCCCTGCGCTGTGGCTTCGAGCACCTGCCGCTGAAGGACCTCATGCCCGCCCCGACGCAGCAGATCAGAGGGTGAAAGATTGCCGAGGTTGGGATTGGAGGTCATGAACCACAGCGCCGTCTTGGTGGTATTGCCTTCGAACGCCTGGGCGACGAGCTCGCAGGTTGCGGCGATGTCCATCAGGCGCTCGCGCAGCACCCTTGGCGCCTTGTCATCAAAGCGCACCGATGCCGGAGCCACCGCGGCCAGCTGTGCCAGGTCGACTTTGTTCATACCCAGAAACCGGGCCACACGCTGGGGCTGGAATCGCCCCGACTGCCAGAACTGAAGATAATCCCGAGACGGGACGGTGCCAAAGAGAGCACTTCGAGCTGGCGCCTGCATGGCTGCGATTCGGGGACCTCCACACCACAATCTGACCAAAAACAGACCGAGATTAGACCATGCTCAGCCATATTCCAACCATTGAGGCGCAATGCCGTCAGGAAGACGACCCCTCAGGCCGCTCGATCGCCATGGCGGTCAGCACCAGCTTCTGTCCGCGTCGCAGACAGACCATCTCACACGCCTTCTTGATGCGGCGGGAATCGAGGATCTGCTGCAGTCGATCGATGCTCGTGGTCGGCTCAAGATCGTACGACACGATGAGGTCGCCGGATTCCAGACCTGCGGCCTCGGCCGGGCTGCCGCGCTCCACGCTCTGTACACGCACCCCGGATTCCTGCTCCAACCCATGGTGCAGCGTCAGCCTGCGATTGATCGCGGTGTTGGTCGCGGTCAAGCCGAGCCACGCGCGCAGCACGCGACCGTGCCGGATGAGTTGGGTCAGAACCCATTGAGCGGTGTCGCTGGCGGTCGCAAAGCAAAGCCCCTGGGCGCCGGAGATGATGGCGGTGTTCACACCGATGACTGCACCGTGAGAGTCAAGCAGCGGTCCGCCAGAGTTGCCTGGATTGAGTGCGGCATCGGTCTGGATGACATTCTCGATCAGCCGACCGGTGCTGGAGCGCAGGGTTCGGCCCAGCGCGCTGACGACACCGGCCGTGACGGTATGCTCGAACCCGAGCGGATTGCCGATGGCAATCGCAAGTTGGCCAATCTGCAAAGCCGCTGAGTTGCCCAGGGCGATGTGGGGCACGGCATCGACACTGGCACGCAGCACCGCAAGATCCGAATCCGGATCATCTCCCACCAGGTAGGCCGAAACTCGCTCGCCCTCGCTGGTGGACACCCAAAGCTCTTTGGACTTGCGGACGACGTGGCTGTTGGTGAGCAGCAGGCCATCGGGCGTAAAAAAGAATCCCGAGCCGGTACCGCGGCGGCCGCCCCGTGAATCCTGGCGTGCTTCCAGGTGCACCACCGCCGGCGCTGCCACGCGTGCAGCGCCGGTCACGGCGTTCGAATAGGCGTCCAGTAACCCGGCGTTATCGGCAGCTCCGGCAGCAGGCGCGGCAGTACTCATCGGCCACAGGTGTGGGCAGCGGGGTAGGAATTCAAGTCCCGATGGCGTGGGTTGCACCTACATAAGCGCGCTGCATCATTCAGCACAATACCCCGCGACCCCCCCCCGTACCTTTCGCGAGCACAATTCCCATGCGTACACGCCCCTCCAGATCTCCGGGTCCTGCAGCAGATGCCGTCACTCTCCTGAAGGCCGATCACAAGCAGGTGAAGCAATGGTTCGAAGCGTTCGAGAAGGCACGCTCGCCGGCAAGAAAAAAGCGGCTGGCGACGGACATCTGCAATGCGCTGACCGTTCATACAAGGCTCGAGGAGGAGATCTTTTATCCCGCCTTCCTGGCCGCAACCCGGGACACGGACATGCACCACGAGGCCGTGATCGAGCACGCGGGCGCGAAGAATCTGATTGCACAGATTCAAGCCTCGAGTCCTGGCGATGGTTATTACGACTCCAAGGTGCATGTGCTGTCGGAGATGATCAAGCACCACGTCAAGGAGGAAGAGCAGCCTGATGGAATGTTTGCCGAGGCTCGCGGCAGCAGCAAGATGGATCTGAAGGCGCTTGGCGCGCAATTGGCCGCGCGCAAGAACGTGCTGATGGCAGAGCTGGCCGGCTGAGCGCCGGCCTCGGCACTAGCGGCGGCGGAATATCGCGTGATAGAGAACGAGCACGACGATGGCGCCTACGACGGCGACCAGAATGCTGTACAGGTTCACCCCGGAGACCCCGGCCATGCCGAAAGTCTGGAACAGAAATCCCCCGACGAGGGCACCGACAACACCCAGAACGATGTCCAGCAACACGCCTTCGCCGGTCTTGTTGACGATCTTGCTGCCAATGAATCCAGCGATCAATCCCAAAACGATCCAAGCAATGATTGACATGTAATTCCCCTCTTGTGACCTTCGATGGTACGGGGGCTTGAGCACTGCCGTGTAGGCGCCTGGCGCGACAGTGCGTGGGCGGAATTGCCGAACGCAGCGCCTAGGGATCTCGGTTCGCCTGCTTGACCCTCAACGCCGCCAGTTTCTCGAAGGCGCGGCATCCCATGCGGTAATACCTGGCGTCGCGTTCGGTCCCGATCGCGCGATATCCGAGGGCCTGCGCCGCCGCCAGCGTGGAAGCACTGCCGGCAAAAGGATCGTAGACAATGCCGGTTCCCAGCGGCAGCGACGCGCGAACCAGCTGACGCAGGAAGGCCTGCGGCTTGAGCGAAGGATGGGGCGCGATGGCGCGTTCGGCACGGCCCGTCGGCGCGCTCGCGATCACATCCTTGAAGGGCGCGGCGGCGCCGAGACGACGCAGACCGCCGGTGCCCCAGCGTTTCAGGTTCTGGGCCACGGTGCCTTCAGGGGACTTGCGAAATATCCCCCAGGGCTCCCAGCCGGCACGCGCCATCACCGATACGTCCGCGAACTCGCGCTCGGCGCCCTTGGGCCGATCCCCGCCGCGCAGCGTCTGCACCAGGCGGACCACTTCGCCGCGCTTTTCCAGGCCCACCTGTTGCAGGGCATGAAAAGTCAGCGTCGACAGCAGCGGATTGGAGGCGAGGAACACATGGCCGCCAGGCACCAGCACCCGATGCAGTGCGGTCCCCAATTCCGAGAAGAACCGGGTGAGTTGTTCAAGCTCCGGCCCTGACAACACCGTGAAGCGCGGCAGGGGCCGACGACGTACTCCATCCAACATCGGCGGGATGCGCCACACGCCACCCCGTCCGGCGCGAAGCTTGCCGTGGTCGCGCGCGGCGTACTCGATCAGCGCATACGGTGGGTCAGTCACCACCGCATGGATCGAGCAGGGCGGCAGCTCATGCAGCCACGCCAGCGCATCGGCCTTGATGAGCGTGGCACTTGCGGACAGATGCGCGCGTACCTGTTCACCCTGAGCACGCAGCTGCCGCCAATGCTGGCCCTGTACGGCGGAGATCCTTGAAGAGCTGTCGCTCACGCCGCCAAGGATGCCGCATTTGACGCGGCAATTCCTTAGCGGCGCAGGGTCGAGGAGGTCATCGGCCACCTGAAGCCGCTGCTGCTGGCGCGAAATCGGCCCTACCCATGTGGCCTATGACGATCCTCGGTAACTGGCTGAGCGCCACGGTCCGTCAGCCGAACTGCTGCGCCATATCGCCGGGCCGGGTGACTACTTGCCGATGCAGAAACTTGAAAAAATACGCCCCAGAAGATCCTCGCTGGTGAACTCGCCGCTGATCTCATCGAGCGCGCGCTGCGCGCTGCGCAGCTCCTGGGCGACGAGCTCGCCGGCGCGCGTCTCCTGCAATGTCTCGGCCGCCGCCTCGATGCTCGCCCGCGCCCGCGCCAGTGCCTCAAGGTGCCGCTGGCGCGCGGAGACGCTGCCGCTTTCCAGGGTGTGATACCCCATGCAGGACTTAAGGTGTGAGCGCAGGGTATCCAGACCCTCTCCCGTCAGTGCCGAGACATCGATGCGTGGCACGCCGCTCGGCGCCGAGACGGCACCGGCATCGGTGATGTCGCTCTTGTTGTAGACAAGCGTGACGGGCACCTGCGCGGGCAGCGTGCCCGCCAGTTCACGGTACGCCTGGGCCGATGGATCAAGGGCACCGTCGATCACGAACAGCACACGATCGGCGCGTGACATTTCCAGCTGTGCACGCCGTATGCCCTCTTCCTCCACCGCGTCCAGCGCGATACGCAGACCGGCCGTGTCGAGTATATGCAGCGGCATGCCATCCACATGGATGCGCTCGCGCAGCACATCGCGCGTCGTGCCGGGAACCGCGGTGACGATGGCGGCGTCGTAGCCCGCCAGACGATTCAGGAGGCTTGACTTGCCGGCATTGGGCGCACCGGCCAGAACCACGGTCATGCCATCGCGCAGCAGGCGTCCCTGGCCGGCGCTGCGGGTGACGGCATCGAAGTGCTGGCGCACCGTGGTCAGGCGCTGGGCGAGCGCCTTGTCGGCGAGAAAGTCGACCTCTTCCTCGGGAAAATCGATGGCGGCCTCCACATGGGTGCGAAGCTCGATCACCGCGCCGGTGAGCACCTGGATCATGGTGGAGAACTCGCCCTGCAGGGAGCGCATGGCGGCGCGTGCGGCCTCGCGTGAGCCGGCGTCGATAAGGTCCGCGACCGCCTCGGCCTGTGCCAGGTCCAGCTTGTCGTTCAGGAAGGCGCGCTGCGTGAACTCACCGGCGGCCGCGCGACGCGCGCCAAGCTCCACCAGGCGTGCCACCAGGGACTCGAGAATGACCGGGCCGCCATGGCCATGGAACTCCACGACATCTTCCCCGGTATAGGAATGCGGGCCCGGGAAGAACAGCGCCAGGCCCGCATCCAGGGTCTGATGCCCGGCGTCGCGGAAGGCCGCGAACACGGCGCGACGCGCCGCTGGCAGGGCGCCAAGAACCGCCGCGGCGATGCTCTGCGCAGCAGGTCCGGACAGACGCACGACGCCAATCCCCCCTCGTCCCGGCGGTGTCGCCACCGCAACGATGGTGTCCGGATCGCTCATCGGAGCGCTTGGCGTCAGGTCTTGCGCGCCGACGCCGCGGCAATGCGGCGGTTGATGTTCCACTGCTGCAGCACCCCGAGCGCGGTGTTCACCACGTAGTACAGCACCAGGCCCGACGGCAGGAAGATGAACAGCGCCGACATGAAGATGGGCATGAACATCATCACCTTCGCCTGCACGGGGTCCGGAGAGGTGGGATTCAGGCGCTGCTGGACGAACATCGCGCCGGCCATGAGAATTGGCAGGATGTAGTACGGATCCGGCGAAGACAGATCATTCAGCCACAGCGCGAAAGGCGCCTGGCGCATCTCCACGCTTTCCACCAGTACATAGTAGAAGGCGAAGAACACCGGAATCGTGATCAGCACGGGCAGGCAACCACTCACCGGGTTGACCTTTTCGCGCTGGTAGAGCTCCATGGTCGCGCGACTGAGCTTCTCCTTGTCGTCCTTGTACTGTTCCTGGATGTTCTTGATGCGCGGCTGCAGTGCGCGCATCTTGGCCATGGACTTGCCGCTGGCTTCGGACAGTGGATAAAAGATCAGCTTCAGCAGGCAGGTGATGACGATAATGGCCACACCCCAGTTGCCGGTCACCGCATGCACCCAGCTCAAGGCACTGAACAGCGGCTGGGCGATGACGAACAGCCTGCCGAAGTCGGTGGCGCGCTGCAGATTCGGACCTGCGGCGGCGAGTTGCGTCTGAAGTTTGGGTCCCAGGAAAACCGTCATGGCGAAGTTCGCCGAACCGCCGGCCGGGACTTGCGTCGCCGCTGCGCCGGAGGCCGCCAGCAGGTATTCATTGCCCTGGGCGTTCAACGTAAAGCGGTAGTCCGCATTGGCCGGCGGCACCACCGCCGTCACGAACTGATGCTGGATGGCGGCGATCCAGCCATTCTTCACATCGACCTTCAGGCGCTTGTCGTCATCGTCGGTGATCTTGAGCTTGCGGAAGGTGCCGTCCCAGATTGCCGGACCGCGGGTGGAGAAGCGCTCGGTGTTGGCGCTGAACATCGAGGTATGAATCGGCGGGTCATCGCGCAGAATCTGCGCGTACGGCGTCGTGGCCCAGGGCGCGCTGGAATGATTGTCCACGGTCTGCACGACGTTGATGGCGTAGTTGCCACGATGGAACACGAACTCCTTCGTGACCTCCACGCCCTGGCCATTGCTCCAGTGCAGCGGCACCCGCAGCTCCTCCTGGCCCGCCGCCATCTGGAAATCGGACTGTGGACTGGTGTACGTCGACAGCTCATCCAGGCGATTCGGGCCCGGCGGCCCTGACAGGGCCACCTGCAGCAGGTACAGCGTTTCGGGGCTGTCGTGGTTCTCGAGACGCACTCGCTGCGGCTGCCCTTTCGCGCGCGAATAATCATTCAGGTCCGCCTGGACGATCGTGCCGCCGGCGAGGCTGACATACAAGTCCAGCAGGTCGGTACGGATATGCACGGCCGGCCCGGCCGCGGCAGAGGCCAGTGACCCGGCGGCTACCGGGACCGGGGCCACGCCACTGGCGGAGTCGCTGACCGCGCCGGAACTGGCCGCGCTCGCCGCGGCACCGCTGGATTGCGGAATCTGCAACTGCAGGCTGCCGGCCGGCGCATGGGCCGCGGCAGCGGTGGCGGCCGCGTCGACCGCGGCGTAATCCTTTTGCCACGCCTGATAGTTCAGCCCAATGGCAAAGAGCAGCACGATCCAGAGCGCGTAGCGGGGATAGTTACTTGTCATGTTCATAGTGAGAATGCATGCAGCCGTTGGCGGGCACGGGGTCTATGCCACCAGGGTGCCAGGGATGGCAGCGGCCCAGTCTTCGCAGGGTGAGCCAGCCGCCGTGAAGGATACCGAAACGATCGATGGCCTCGAGGGCGTAATGCGAGCACGAGGGATGGAAACGGCACCGGGGACCCAGAAGCGGGCTCAGGGTCCACTGGTAGAGGCGGATCAGGGCTGTGAGGAGGGCGCGCATTGGACTTTGACTTTATCCCACAATCCATCGAGGCTCGCCCGAAGCTCGGCGGGCGAGGCCTGTCTGGCGCCGGGCCGGGCACTGACGACCATGTCGACACCGGGCAGCTCGTGCTGGCGCAGCCTGAAGGATTCGCGGATCAGACGCCGGATGCGGTTGCGGGGTACCGAGCCGCCGAAGGGCTTCGAGGCCACCGCCAGGCCAAGGCGCGCCTGTCCCTGGGTGTTCGGGTGCACCGTCATTCCGAAATGGCTGTTCCCCAGGCGCTTGCCGCGGGCGTAGAGCTGATCGAATTCCCATTTACGCCGCAGCCGCCGCGCGGCGGGAAAGGTCAGTCGCTCGCGGTCGGCCTGGGCCACGGACAAAGGCGGGCCTTAAGGAATCAGCTTCTTGCGACCTTTTGCGCGACGCCGATTCAGGACCGCTCGGCCATTGGCCGTGGCCATGCGGGCGCGGAACCCATGGGTACGCGCGCGGCGTACTTTGCTGGGCTGATAAGTGCGTTTCATCGTCTTACGCTTCCGAAGAGGGGCGGGAAGGCTACGTCCCGCGCCCGAGGGTGTCAATATCGCCAGTACTTAAACCTTGGGTCTTAGGGGTAGACTGCGCCTCTTTTTCCTCAAGTTTGCGTGTCGGTAGGGGGAGTAGGCAGCCAGTGGCGTCTTTGTGGTCAATTTGCATATCGACGCTTGAAGCGGAATTGGCCGAGCAAGAATTCAACACCTGGGTGCGTCCGTTGCAGGCCATCGAGGGTGAAGGCGTCCTGAAATTGCTGGCGCCCAACCGCTTCGTGGTCGACTGGGTGAACAATAATCTGCTGCGGCGAATCGGGGAGCTGCTGCGCGGGGCGACTGCGGGCGGCGCGCCGATCATCACCGTGGAAATCGGCTCGCGCGTGCGCTCCGAAGCGCCTGCGACGCCCGTGGTCGCAGCGCCGGTCATCGCCCCGGCGCGGCGGGTGGAAGGGCTGGTGGTCGGCGCCCGCCTCAACCCTGATTACGACTTCGCAAACTTCGTCGAAGGCAAGAGCAATCAGCTGGCGCGCGCGGCCTCCCAGCAGGTCGGCGAAAATCCCGGCAAGGCCTACAACCCGCTGTTCCTATATGGTGGTGTGGGTCTGGGCAAGACTCACCTCATGCACGCCGTCGGGCACCTGATGAAGCAGCGCAACGGCGAGGCCAAGGTGGCCTATGTGCACTCCGAACGCTTCGTGGGCGACATGGTGCGCGCCCTGCAGCACAACACCATGAACGACTTCAAGGCGGCCTACCGGTCGCTGGATGCGCTGCTGATCGATGATATTCAGTTCTTCGCCAACAAGGATCGTTCGCAGGAGGAGTTCTTCCATACCTTCAACGAGCTTCTCGAGGGCCAGCGCCAGGTGATTCTCACCTGCGACCGTTATCCGAAGGAAGTCAGCGGGCTTGAGGAGCGCTTGAAATCGCGCTTCGGCTGGGGACTCACCGTTGCCATAGAGCCCCCGGAGCTGGAGACCTGCGTGGCGATCCTGATGACCAAGGCGCACAACGTCGGCGTCGCTTTGCCCGAGGAAGTCGCCTTCTTCGTGGCCAAGCGCATTCGCTCGAATATCCGCGAACTCGAAGGCGCGCTGCGCCGCGTGATCGCCAATTCGCGCTTCACGGGCCAGCCCATCACGCTCGACTTCGCCAAGGAAGCCTTGCGCGATCTGCTGCAATTACAGGCAAAACTCGTCACTATCGAGAATATCCAGCGCACCGTTGCCGACTACTTCAAGGTCCGCGTGGCAGATCTTCTGTCCAAGCGCCGCAACCGCTCCATCGCACGCCCGCGCCAGGTTGCCATGGCGCTCGCGCGCGAATTGACCACCCACAGCCTGCCGGAAATCGGCGATGCTTTCGGTGGCCGCGACCACACCACGGTGCTGCACGCCTGCGCGAAGATCGCCGAGCTGCGCACTTCGGACCAGAGAGTGAGCGAAGACTATTTGAACCTGTTGAGAACCCTGACAGGATGATGTGGAAAGTCTGGGGACAATTCAGGTTTGCGAGTTATGCACATTCGGCTCACAGGCAATGGACAGGACCATGGGGTACTTACTCGGTGACTCGGAGTGAATGCAAGTTCATGATGGGCATCGGACAACCAGAAGTTATCCCGGTATCCACAGGACCTGTAGCTACTACTACAATCTTCTTTTAAGACTTAAGACTATTAAGAGCACGCCATGAAGCTCACTGCCGCACGTGAAGATTTCCTGACCCCGCTGCAAAGCGTCATCGGTGTGGTCGAGCGCCGTCAGACCATGCCCATACTGGCCAACGTGCTGCTGTCAGTGCGTGAGGACCGGTTGAGCATGACCGGTTCTGATCTGGAGGTTGAACTGGTGGCCTCACGCCAGGTCAGCAGCCAGCAAACAGGGGATGTGACCATCCCGGGGCGCAAGCTGCTGGATATATTCCGGGCACTGCCGGAGAAGACCGCCGTGACACTGAGCGCCGAAGGGGATCGCGTGAGCATACGCGCCGGGCGCAGTCGCTTTGCGCTATCGAGTCTTCCTGCCGCGGAGTTCCCGGTGGTGGATGACATCAACGCGCAGCAGACGCTGACCATCAGCCAGGCCGACCTGCGCCGCCTCATCGACAAGACGCATTTCGCGATGGCGCAGCAGGATGTTCGCTACTACCTCAACGGCATGCTGCTGGAGACCGAGGGCAAGACCCTGCGGGCGGTGGCCACCGACGGCCATCGCCTGGCACTGTGCGAAGCGCAATTGCCCACCATGGCCCGAACGGCTCAGCAGGTCATCGTGCCGCGCAAGGGTGTTTTGGAACTGCAACGCATACTCAGCCCGGAAGGAACGGTGGAATTGGCGATTGGTACCAATCACGTTCGCGCCCAGATCGGCGAAATTCGCTTCACTTCCAAGCTGATCGATGGGCGTTTCCCGGAATACGGCCGCGTAGTCCCGGCCAGTCCGACCAAGAGGATTCATGCCGAACGTGAACAGTTGCGCCAGGCCTTCCAGCGCACGGCCATCCTGTCCAATGAGAAATATCGGGGCATCCGCCTGGCGCTCAAAGCCGGGTTGTTGACGGTTCAGGCGCATAACCCGGAACAGGAGGAAGCCGAAGATCAGGTTGAGGTCAGCTACGACGGGGAGGACCTGGAGATCGGGTTCAATGTGAATTACCTCCTGGATGCCCTGGGTGCGCTGGACGGGGAAACGGTCGAAATCGGCCTCTCGGACGCCAATAGCAGCTGTCTGGTTCGCCTTCCGGATTCCACGGATACCAAGTACGTCGTCATGCCGATGCGGCTGTAAGGCCGCTGAGGTCCACGTGTTCCACGTGGAACAGCAATGAGCCTGGGCCAGCTGTCGATTCAGAACCTACGGTGTATTCATCAGGCCGAACTCGACCTGCACCCGGGCCGTACGCTCATCATCGGGGCCAATGGCTCGGGCAAGACTTCATTGCTCGAGGCAATTTTCCTCCTCGGCCGGGGGCGTTCCTTTCGCACCCGAAACTCAGAGCGCCTGATTACTCACGGCGAGTCTCGCCTGGTGGTGTTCGGTCGGACTGTGCCGTCGGGGGATTCCGGCATTCCCACGGCGCTGGGCATTCAGGTTGCGCGGGGCGAACCCACGGTGGCGAAGATTCAGGGTGAGTTCACCCAGACGCTGGCAAACCTCTCGGAAGTGCTCCCCGTGCAGGTCATCGATCCTGGGGTGCACAAGCTGGTCGAGGACAGTGCCTTTCGTCGCCGGAGATGGATGGATTGGGCCACGTTCCACGTGGAACAGGGTTTTGTGGAGGTCTGGGCGAACTACACCCGGACACTGAAACAGCGCAATGCCGCCTTGAAGCAGCTGCTGGCCAATGGGGTAGCGGGCAGCCCGCAGTTAGTCGCGTGGGATATCGAACTCGCGCAATGGGGGGAACACCTGGCGCAGTCGCGTCGACGCATGCTCGAAGCCCTGCAGCCGCACTGGCAGGAGAGCGTACGGGCGCTGTCCGGACTGAAGATGGAGTTGGTGTACTTCCAGGGCTGGGCCCGCGACAGCACGCTTGCCATGGCACTGCAGAGTTCCCGCGAGCGCGACCTCACCCGCGGCAGCACCCAAGTGGGACCTCATCGCGCCGATGTGCTGCTCAAACTGAATGGCAAGCTCGCCCGCGACACTCTGTCGCGGGGGCAGCAGAAGCTCGCGGCAGTGTCGATGATCCTGGCCCAACTGCGACTGTTAGGCCAGCTCTTGCCCGAGCCCCCGACTTTACTGCTGGATGATCCGGCGGCCGAGCTGGATCCGGAACGGCTCAGCGCCTTCATCAGCGAGGTCGCGCCCCTGCGCTGCCAGCTGGTCCTGACCGCGCTGACGGCGGGAGGCCAGCCCTTCGGGCAGCCGGATCGGATGTTCCACGTGGAACAGGGAAGGGTGTTGGAGGGCTAGCCGCGCCGGGGCCACCACTGGCCGGGCCGCTTCCGTAGAAAATGTTCGTAACTGGCGCGTAAGAGGCGCGATCAGCGCCTATTTTCCGTGATCATGAGGCGAACATGCGATTGGCACTGATGGATTTGTCAGAGTGAGCCTCCAATCACTCGATCGCCCCCGGTACCGGCCTTCTTCAAGAGCCGGCCGCACCCCGGAAAAACATAGATCAAACAAAGCCTTATGATGAAACTTATCCATGACTTGGGAGGCTGTGGAGGGCTATAATGGCGGGTCATCCAAACGAGTTCCCGCATGTCGCAAAACGACGTCTACGATTCCAGCAAAATCAAAGTCTTGAAGGGCCTCGACGCCGTCCGAAAGCGACCCGGCATGTACATCGGCGATACCGATGACGGTACCGGCCTGCATCACATGGTCTTCGAAGTTGTCGACAACTCCATCGACGAAGCCCTCGCCGGTTACTGCGACCGGGTGCAGGTGACCATTCACGCCGACGAAAGCGTCACGGTCGCGGACAATGGCCGCGGGATCCCCGTGGATATACACCCCGAGGAAGGAGTCTCGGCGGCCGAAGTCATCATGACGGTGCTGCACTCGGGCGGGAAGTTCGACGACACCTCGTACAAGGTCTCAGGCGGTCTGCATGGCGTGGGTGTGTCAGTCGTCAACGCCTTGTCCGACTACCTGCTGCTCACCGTCTGTCGCGACGGCATGATGCATCAGCAGGAGTACCACCTGGGTGAGCCGGCGGCGCCGATGAAGACGGTGGGTCCGACCACGGAGCGCGGCACGACCATTCGCTTCAGACCCAGCGCGCAGATCTTCACCAACATCCAGTTTCATTTCGACATCCTCGCCAAGCGCCTGCGCGAGCTGTCGTTCCTGAACTCCGGCGTGCGCATCGAGTTCAATGACGAGCGCGAGACTAAATCGGAAGTCTTCCAGCATGAAGGCGGCCTGCAGGCCTTCGTGAAGTATCTGAACCGCACCCGGGTGCCGGTTCACGATTCGGTGTTCTGGTTCCGCACCCAGGATGGGCCGGTCAGCGTCGAGGTGGCCATACAGTGGAATGACTCCTATCAGGAGAGCATGTACTGCTACACCAACAACATTCCGCAGAAGGATGGCGGCACCCACCTTGCGGGCTTCCGCAGCGCGCTCACGCGCACGCTGAACGACTACATCGAGAAGGAACTCTCGGCGAAGAAGGACAAGCTCGACACCACCGGTGATGATGCGCGCGAGGGCCTCACGGCCATCCTGTCCGTGAAGCTTCCGGATCCGAAGTTCTCCTCGCAGACCAAGGACAAGCTGGTCTCGAGCGAGGTCAAAGGTATCGTCGAGTCGGCGCTGAACCAGAAGCTGGGCGAGTTCCTGCTGGAACACCCCACGGAAGCACGGCTGATCGTCAACAAGATCATCGAGGCCGCGCGGGCCCGCGAGGCTGCGCGCAAGGCGCGGGAAATGACCCGTCGCAAGGGCGCACTGGACATCGCCGGCCTGCCCGGCAAGCTCGCCGACTGCCAGGAGAAGGATCCGGCGCTGTCCGAGATCTTCATCGTCGAGGGTGACTCGGCCGGAGGCTCCGCCAAGCAGGGCCGCGACCGACGCACCCAGGCCATACTGCCGCTGAAGGGCAAGATTCTGAACGTCGAGAAGGCGCGCTTCGACAAGATGCTGGGCTCGGCGGAAGTCGGCACCCTGATCACCGCCCTGGGCTGTGGCATCGGGCGTGACGACTTCGACATCACCAAGCTGCGCTATCACCGAATCATCATCATGAGCGTGGACGGCGATGATCACGTGTTCGTGCGCGACGCAGGCCAGGGCACGCGAATGGTGCGCATTGGCGAATTCATCGATCGGGCGCTCGCAGGCACTGCACCAGCGGCGGATGGGGTGACGAAGCTTACCGGTGCTGCCCTCGGAGAAGTGCTGTGCTTCGGTGTGGACAATCGCGCGATCCGCTTTCGGCCCATCAAGGCCGTCATCCGCCACCCGCTCGATGAGAAACTCTTCAAGGTGCGCACGGCCTACGGACGTTCCGTTCGTGTCACTTCCAGTCACAGCGTCTTCGTGCACGAGGCAGGTGCCATAACGCTGAAGAAGGGTGCTGATCTGAAGGTCGGTGACCGCGTGGTCGCCCCCCGCCGACTGCCGTTGCCAACCGGTGCGCCAGCACGCCTGGATCTCCTGCGCGCGCTGCATGCCGATGCGACGGCGGCACGGCAGACCTGGCTGCGCGGGCCGGCAGTCGAAGCGCTGCGCCGCGGGCGGGTCGGGACCCGGCATGCCGCGCGGCCGGAACTCACTGAGCCGCAGCCCCTGACGCACGTCATCGGCTACGGGCAGGCGCTGGGTGCCGATGTGGCAACGGTCATGGACAAAGTTGCCGTCGGCGAGAGCCGTCTGCAGCATCAGTGGACCACCCAGTATCGCGGCTGCGGCGCCCACGAGGCACCTCCCTGGATCCGCCTCGCCGAGATCAACGCCGAGGAGCTCGCCTTTCTGGATGCGCGCGACGATGTGACGCTGTCGGCGGAACATTATGCGCAGCTCGCGCTCTCGCGTTATCTGCCGGTGGATGAGGACCTTCTGACCCTACTGGGCTGCTACCTGGCGGAGGGCTCATGCTCAGCTCGCAGTGGCATACGACTGTCGATCGGTGCCGGCAACAGCCGGTTCGCCGAGGAGATGGCGCAGCGCCTGCAGCGCGTATTTGGCATCGCGCCGCAATTGCACTGCTCGGCAGGCCGTTGCCCGGAGCTGAAGCTGGTACATCGAGTTGCGGCTCTCGCCTGGCAAACGCTGTTCGGGTTTGCGGGCGCAGAATCCCACTCAAAGCGCATCCCCGATCTCGTCTTCAATGTGTCCGAGGATCTGCGTGCCGCGTTCCTACGCGGCTACCTGCTCGGCGATGGCACGGTAAGCAGTGGTCATGTTGTCTGGGCCACGAGCTCGTACGACGTCGCGAGTGGCCTGATGTATCTGCTGTCGAGCCGCGGCACGGTAGCCTCGCTGTCTGAGCACCAGCCGGATGGGGTCGTGCGCATGATCCGGGGCGCCCCGTGCAGGACCGGCCGCCCATGCTGGACGATCACGGTTTCTGCTGCCGAGGAATTGGCTGATCTGCGCCCGGTGTGGAACGACCACAGCGGTGCGGCTGCGCTCGCCGAACATCTCGCCGGCATCAAGGCGCCCGGGCTCAATCGACGCTTCGAGCGACTGGATGGTGACCTTATGTCGCTGACCATCAACAGCATCGAAGAGGTGGTCGCGGGCAACGGTCAGGTCTACGATTTCTCAGTGGCAGGCGACGAGAACTTCGTCGCCGGCATGGGCGGCCTGTGCTGCCACAATACCGACGCCGACGTTGATGGCAGCCATATCCGCACCCTGCTGCTGACTTTCTTCTATCGGCAGATCCCGATGCTGATTGAAAACGGGCACATCTACATCGCGCAGCCGCCGCTGTACAAACTCAAGCGGGGCAAACAGGAACAGTACGTGAAGGATGATGCGGAACTGACGGCTTTGTTGCTGAGTGCCGCATTGGACAACGCTGCCCTGTTTGTGAACTCAGGGGCACCGCCGCTGAGCGGCCAGGGCCTGGAACAGCTTGCCCGCAAGTACACGGAAGTGCAGGCCATCATCAAGCGCTGGTCGCGACGCTATGACGATAGGCTGCTGGACCAGTTGATCTACATGCCCGAAGTGAAGTCGGCGGATTTCGACCGCATCGACTGGCTGCGCGACTGGGCGCGCGACCTGCATCTGCGCATGAACAGCCTGAACGATGGCACGCGAAGCTTCCGTATCGAGGTTCGCGCGGCCAACGACGCCCATGCGACGCGGATCGTGGTCAGCAAGAGCCAGCATGGCAGCGACAGTTTCAAGAACCTGCCGCGGGAGTTCTTCGAGTCGGCCGAATACCAGCGCATCGCGGACCTGGGTCGAACCCTGTCGGGATTGATCGGCGAGGGCGCCTATGTGACGCGCGAGGACGATCGGCACGAAGTGGGCAGCTTCAAGGACGCCATGAAGTGGTTGTTCGAGCAGGCCCGTCGCAAGCAGAGCATCCAGCGCTACAAGGGCCTGGGCGAGATGAATCCCGAGCAGCTGTGGGACACCACCATCAATCCGGAGACCCGACGGCTGATGCAGGTGCGGATCGAGGATGCCGTGGCCGCGGATGACATCTTCACCACGCTGATGGGTGACCAGGTCGAGCCACGCCGCGAATTCATCGAGAAGAACGCGCTCTCGGTCATGAATCTGGACATCTAGACTCGCGCTGCAGTGCAGCGTTGCCGACCGTCCTGCGCTGCCGCATCGGCCGTAAGCCGCCGTGATTGACATAACGCAGGCGGCGCCGTAAATTTCCCTTCAGAACAAGAAGAAGGGGAGGTTTCCATGCAAACCACTCGAGATCGAGGTGCGGCATGAAACAAACGAATGCGCGACCCGGCAACGTCCGCTCGCTACGCTCACATCTGCCGCCCACGCCGCGCGAATCCGATGGCATCCTGGTTCAGGAGGAGGAGCTCAGCTCGGCGACCGCGCAGCACCTGTTCAGAATGCGCTGTGACTGCGGTCGTTCATGGTTTGAGCTCGAACTGAAGGTCTTGGTCAGATGCCCGGCCTGCCACAGACTCAATCGGGTTCATATCACCTGAGTGGCGCCGGCGCTCGAGCGCAGTTTTGCTATTGTGGAATCGGAGCGCATCCCGCGCTCGCAACTGGCCGTCTGAGCGGGGACATCCACATGAATCCAGTCAAATTGATTGCGGCGCTGCTGATCATCGGGGGCGTTCTGGGCCTTGCCTACGGCGGTTTCAGCTATACCCAGGACAAAACGGTGGCGAAGGTGGGCCCGATCTCAATCAATGCCGAGGAGAAGCACACCATCAATGTACCGATGTGGGCGGGCATAGGCGGAATCGTGCTGGGCGGTGTGCTGCTGGCAGTGGGGGGCAGGAAGGACTGAGATTTCGGTCGCCATCAGCTGGGGGCCCTCAAGGGCATCTTCGTACCTTTGCCATGGACTGCGCCGCTGCCCTGACCGTGGGAGCGCGCTGACGTCCGGACGGCCCGCTCACCGGGTTCGTACCTCATCGTAAATCCTGATACTGCGTTCCCATTTACCGTAAGGGAACGCTCATGAAACGCCACGTATTGATCCTCGCCTGTGCGCTGCCATTGGTTGCCTATGCTGCCGACAACCCGGACAGCAGCTTCTACAAGAACATCGCCGAAGCGGGACTCGCCGAGGTCAGCGATGCCACGCTTGCCACACAGAGTGCGACGGATCCGAAACTCAAGGACTTCGCCGCGATGATGATCAAGGATCACTCGGCGGCGAATGACAAGCTCTCGGCCCTGGCCGGTACCAAGGGCATCAGCTTGCCCACCAGCGCCAGCGTCACCGAGATGGCAACGCATGCGAAGTTGAAGCTGGAGTCTGGCGACACCTTCGACAAGGCGTACATCAAGGATCAGGTCAGCGCACATCGGGCGGCGCTGCGGTTGCTGCGCAAGGAAATCGCCACCGGTCAGGATTCGGATGCGAAGGACTTCGCCAAATCCGTGCTGCCGACCGTTCAAGGGCATCTCAAGGCGATCAACACCATCGCGGCCGCAGAGGGCGTGACCACCAAATAGGCGTCTGACGGTCAACTCCTACCCTACGTGCCACCCCCTTCTGCTGCGGTACACCACGGCCAACTGGGACAGTGTTCAGGCTCGAAGTGCAACCAACCGAGGATGAGATCCATGAGCAATCAGAGCCAGAACCCCAACGATCCCAAGTCACCCAAGGGTGGCCAACAGCAGCCGCAGCAGGCCCAGGATGATGCCCACACCAACTCATCCCGAGCGGGTGAGCGTCCGGACCCGTCGCGGGACCGATCCGATCCCAACAATCGCAAGCCCGGTACCCAACACGGCGCGGGCACGCCCCAAGGCGGGCAGCAGCAGGGAATGCAACCGGACCGTGCCCAGCCGGGCGGCCAGCAGGGCAGCCAGGGCAATCCAGGTCATCAGGGCGGCCAGAAGGGTAACGACCCCTCACGCAGCGGCAAGTAACTCGACCGACAGGACCGGGGCGGCGCTGCGCGCCCCGGTCGCATCGCTCAACCGGGCGGGGCCGTGCGCCCGGGTAGGAATTGTCCTAGGCCACCGAGGCCTTACGGCTCATGGCCCGACGCTCGCCACCATTGTTATTTTGCACCGCAAACCAAGGTACGCCCACGATGCATATCCGATTCGGCTACGAGCTGCTCTACTCGACCCCCGTGCCGACCCACATGATCCTGATGCTCAGTACCCAGCTCAGTCGTGGCCAGACCTATGTGGTGGCCGACAAAATGCAGCTGAGCCGCAATGTGCCGCTGCAGGTCTACATCGATGATTTCGGCAATAGCTGCACCCGACTGGAACTGCCCAGCGGGCCCACCAGCATCAGCGCCGATGCGCTGATCGAGGATTCGGGGGCCATTGAGCCGATCGCCATGGCGGCGCAGGAACACCCGGTGCGCGAGCTGCCAAGTGAGGTACTGCAGTTCCTGCTGAGCAGCCGCTATTGCGATACGGAAGTGCTGATGGCGGAAGCCTGGCGTCTGTTCGGGCATGTGCCGCCGGGTTGGAATCGGGTGCAGGCCATCTGCGACTTCGTCCACAAGCACATCGACTTTCACTACCGCTATGCCCGCTCGACGCGCACGGCATCGGAAACCTACTTCGAGCGCCAGGGCGTATGCCGCGACTTTGCGCACCTGGCCATTGCCCTGTGCCGCTGCCTGAACATTCCGGCGCGTTACTGCACCGGGTATCTGGGCGACATCGGCGTCCCCGCCGCCGAATCCCCCATGGATTTCGCCGGCTGCATGGAAGTGTACCTGGGGGACCAATGGCACCTGTTCGACCCGCGCAATAATGAGCGGCGGATCGGCCGCATCCTCATCGCACGCGGTCGCGATGCCGGGGATGTCGCGATCAGCACGGCCTTCGGCCCAGCCTGTTTGCAGCTGTTCAAGGTCTGGACCGACGAAGCCGACCACGCGCCGATGCGACGGGCCGGCTAGCGAGTCTGCAGCGCGGCGGAGTACCGTAGGTGAGTGAAACTCACCATTCCGGTTCTACTGAGCTTTAACGGCGGGTACCTCGACACCGCCGGCTTTCTTGCGCTTCAGGGATTGTTCACGGCCCATGTGACCGGGAACTTCGTGACGCTGGGCGCGGCGCTGGTCATGGGCACGACCGGAATCCTCAGCAAGCTGCTGGCGCTGCCCGTGTTCTGCGGAGTCATCATCCTCACCCGCTGGGTGAGCTACGGCGCTACCGCAGGCAAGTGGCCGCAGCTGCGTTCCATGCTGACCTTGAAGCTGGTGCTGCTGATCATCGGCGCCGCCCTGGCCATTGGGCTCGGACCCTTTCCCAATGGCGACAGCCCGGCCGCACTCCTCACCGGCATGACCTTCGTGGCGGCCATGGCGATTCAGAACGCTGCGCACCGCCTGCATCTGGGCACCGAACCTCCGACCACTCTCATGACCGGCACCACCACGCAACTGATGATCGACATCGCCGATTCGCTGCACGGCCTGGCGCCCGAGCAGCGCGCGGCGACGCGACAGCGTATGGGTCGGTTGAGCAGAGCCATTGCGAGTTTCGCGCTGGGCGCGGCGCTGGCGGCGTTGTTGTTCCACACCCTGCACATGTGGTGTTTTGTGCTGCCGCCAATCGTCGCGGTGATCACCCGCTGCATCGCCCGCTCGACACCACAGGCACCCGGCGGGCGCCCCTGATCCAGAGCCCGCGACGTCGACTAGCGTTCGCAGGGGCCGCCCCCGATCTGATCCAATACCGCCACGGCCTCGGGCGGCAGCTTCAGTTTGGCAACGGCGAGATTCTCGCGCAGGTGTCCGACCGAGGAGGTCCCGGGTATGAGCAGAATGTTCGGTGCCCGCTGCAGCAGCCACGCCAGCGCCACCTGCATCGGCGTTGCAGCCAGCTGCTTCGCGACTGCATCGAGCCGGGTGGACTGCAGCGGGGTGAAGCCCCCGAGCGGGAAGAACGGCACATAGGCAATGCCACCGCGACCGAGGGACTCGATCAGGGCATCGTCGGCCCGGTTGGCCAGGTTATACAGATTCTGCACACAGACGATCTCGCAAAGCCGCTGGCCCTCGGCAATCTGCGCGGGCGTGACATTGCTCAGCCCGATGTGACGGATCAGCCCCTGCTGCTGCAGTTCGGCGAGCACCGTGAGGGGCGCCTCGATTGACCCTTCGGCGGGGCCGTGGATCCCGAACATGCTGCGCAGGTTCACCACCTCGAGCACATCAAGTCCCAGATTCCGAAGATTGTCGTGCACTGCCTGGATCAGTTCCGGGCGCGAAAACGCCGGCAGCCATGAGCCGTCCGCACCGCGCCGCGCGCTGATCTTGGTGACGATGAGCAGATCCTTCGGGTAGGGATGAAGGGCTTCGCGGATCAGCTGGTTGGTGATGTGGGGACCATAGAAATCGCTGGTATCGATATGATCGACACCGCTCGCCACCGCTGCACGCAGCACGGCAAGGGCTGCCTGGTGATCCTTGGGTGGCCCAAAGACTCCCGGACCCGCCAGCTGCATGGCGCCATAGCCGATGCGCTGCACCCGGTGACCGCCGAGCTTGAATGTTCCGCCGTTACTTTGAACCATAGTGCGTCTCCTGAAGGCGGAACGACTGTACACACCCTTCAGGCGTGCGATAATCCAGCATAATCCGTACAGGTTGTATGTAAATTCGGACAATGGCGGACCTTGATGACCTGAAGGCCTTCTCCGCGGTCGCTCGCGCCGCGGGCTTTCGTGAAGCGGCCAAGGGCAGGGGCGGCAGTGCCTCAAGCTTAAGCGAGGCAGTGCGCAGACTTGAAGCGCGGCTGGGCGTGCAATTGCTCAGTCGCTCGACGCGCAGTGTGGCGCCCACCGAAGCGGGCGCGCGGCTGCTGGAGCGGCTTGATCCGGCGCTCAAGGAAATCGAGGCGGCACTGGATGTCGTCAATGGTTTCCGTGATCGGCCGGCCGGCACTTTGCGGTTGAATGTCCCGGTCAGCGCGGCGCGCCTGGTCCTGTCCCGTATCGTGCCGCCCTTTCTCGCCGCCTATCCGGACATTCACCTGGAGGTGATTGCGGAGGACAGCTTCGTCGACGTCCTGGCAGCCGGGTGCGATGCGGGCATACGTTACGAGGAGCGACTGGAGAACGACATGGTCGCCATCCCCATCGGGCCGCGCGTGCAGCGCTTCGCCACCGCCGCAGCGCCGGACTATCTCAACCGCCATGGACGTCCCGCCCATCCACGTGATCTGCTCCAGCATGCCTGCCTGCGCGGCCGCTTTGCCAGCGGTGCCATGACGGCCTGGGAATTCGAACGCGAAGGGGAAGTCGTGAAGCTCGAACCCAGCGGACCGCTGATCGTCAGAGTCGGCGCCGCGACCGAACTGAGCGTCGACGCCGCCCTCGCAGGCACCGGAGTCATTCATCTGTTCGAAGGCTGGCTGCAACCGTATTTGGACAGCGGCGCCCTGGAGGCGGTGCTGGAACCATGGTGGCAACGCTTTTCGGGGCCGTTCCTCTACTTTCCCCGCAGTCGTTACCTGCCGGCTCCGCTGCGGGCCTTCATCGACTTCGCGCGCACATTGGCCCCCTGGGCCTGAGCATTCCAGGACCACAGGAGACTAGACCATGAACACACTGACCACCGCACCGCTTGCGCCGCTGCTGCAACGACTGTTCGCCGACGCCGAGGCCAGCAGCGCCAGGATGCGCCAGGAACGTGCGAATTCACCCGCTGATTCGGCCGCGCGCGGCGCGCAGTCGGGCGATTACCTGGCCTTCTATTCGCGCTACAAGGACTATCACCTGGCGGTATCACCGGAGACCGGTAACTTGATGTACATGCTTGCGCGCAGCATGGCAGCGCGCAATGCCGTCGAGTTCGGCACCTCCTTCGGCATCTCGACGCTGCATATTGCGGCGGCGCTCAAGGACAACGGCGGCGGCCGTGTCATCACCACGGAGTTCGAACCCTCCAAGATCGCCCACGCACGCGAGAATCTCCAGGCCGCGAAGCTTCAGGACCTGGTGGAGATTCGCGAGGGCGATGCGCTGCAGACTCTCGTCTGCGACCTGCCGCAGATTGACCTGGTATTGCTCGATGGCGCCAAGCCGCTGTATCTGAAGGTGCTGGCACTGCTCGAACCGCACTTGCGCAACGGCGCCATGATCGTTGCCGACAATGCCGACTGGTGCCCGGAATATCTCGCGCGGGTGCGCGAGCGCGCGAACGGCTACCTGTCGGTGCCGTTCGCGGGCGATGTGGAGCTGACGATGCGCACCGCCTGATGGCCGCCGCTGCGGATCATGCGGCGGGGGCCATGTACTCGCGACGCAGGATCCTCGCACCCTCGACCATGGCCTGCATCTTGCCGAAGGCAACATCGTGAGGCAGGTACTTCATGCCACAGTCCGGCGCGACAATGACCTTGTCCGCCGGCATGTGCTCGAGCGCCCGGCGGATGCGCGCGGCGACAATCTCGGCAGTCTCCACCTTCATGTCCGACAGATCGATCGCACCGACCATGATGGACTTGCCGGGCAGCGTCTTCAGGACCGAGCAATCAAGGTTCGACTGGGCCGTTTCGATGGAGATCTGCTTGCAGCTGCAATCCGCAAGCTCGGTCAGAAACGAATAGCCGCTCGGACGCGCGTGAATGATGGCGGCGTAGCCGAAGCAGATGTGTACCGTGGTCGTCCCGGTTACCCCCTCGAGGGCGCGGTTGAGCGCCTTTAGCCCATACTGCCGGGCCTTCTCCGGCCGCGCCTGCAGATAGGGCTCGTCGATCTGAACGACATCCGCGCCGGCGGCGAACAGATCCTTGATCTCCTGGTTGACGGCCGCCGCATAGTCCATCGCGGCGTCTTCCTCGTGGGTATAGAAATCGTTCTGCGCCTGCTGGGTCATCGTAAAGGGACCCGGCACCGTGATCTTCACGCGCCGGGTGGTATGGCGCTGCAGAAATTTCAAGTCCTCGACCTGCACCGCGTGCCTACGGCGAATCTTGCCGACGATGCGCGGCACGGGATTGGGATGACCCGAGCGGTCCAGTGCCGTCCCCGGATTCTCCAGATCCACCCCTTCAAGGGCCGTGGCGAAGCGATTCGAATAGCTCTCGCGGCGGATCTCACCGTCGGAAATGATGTCGATCCCGGCCTCCTCCTGGGCGCGGATCGCCAGGATGGTGGCGTCATCCTGGGCCTGACCCAGGAATTCGGCCGGCACACGCCACAGAGCCTGCATTCTCACCCGTGGCGGAAAGCGTCCCGCGAGATTGGCGCGGTCGATCAGCCATTCAGGTTGCGGATAACTGCCTACCAGAGTCGTCGGAAAGAGCATGGGTACCCCCTCAAGTGTCGCGCCCCGGCAGTGTACTCCACCGTGCGCCTTTCTAGAGCCCGCGACCTTATACTCCGGAGCGCGATATGCGGATCGCGGGAGGGCCGGACCTAACATGAATAGCAAATCCCTGCTGCTGGCTCCCGATACCCGTGTGACCTGCCCGGCCTGTGATCAGGAATACTCGCTGGAGCAGGGCTTTGCCCGGCAGGCCCTGGAAGCTGTCGAGAGCGCCAGTGCCAGCGCCCTGGCGCAGCTGAAGGATCAGGAACGCGCCGCGGTCGAGAAGCGTGCGCAGCAACTCGCCGGGGAACAGGCCAAGGCGGCGCAACGCCGGGTGGAGGATCTGCAGGCAATCCTCAAGACCCAGGCCGATGCGCATTCCCAGGCATTGGCGCAAATGCGCGCCGTGACCGAGCGGTCCTCCATGCAGCAGCTGGAAGCGCTGAAGGAGCAGCTCGCAACCAGCCAGAACAAGCTGGCTGCGCTGGATCAGCGCGAAGCGGCCATCACCTTGCGTGAACAGGGCATCGAGACGCGGGTGCAGGAAGCCGCCGCGACCCGCGTCGTGGAGCTGGTCGCTGCCGAGCGTCGTGACTACGAGCAGCGCTTGGCCGAGAGTCACGCGCAATTGAAGCAATTGCGCGACGAGCAGCTTGCATTGCGCGAGGAGCGCCAGAGGCTGCGGGACGAAAAGGATGCGCTGGCGCTTGAAGTTCAGAAGCAGGTTGATGCCAGGCTGAGTGAACGCGAATCGACGGTGCGAACCCAGGAACAGGAAAAATCGAAACTGGACAAGGCGGAGCTGCAAAAGAAGCTCGATGACGCCGTAGCGCAGCTGGCCGCAGCCCAGCGCAAGATGGAACAGGGGTCCCAGCAACTGCAGGGCGAGGTTCTGGAACTTGCCATCGAGGATGGTCTGCGGCGCAGCTTCGCGCTCGACGTGATCGAGGAAGTGAAAAAAGGCGCGCGCGGAGGCGATGTTATCCACCGGGTGATGTCGCGTTCCGGTCAGGCGGCCGGCGTCATGCTGTGGGAATCCAAACGCGCCAGGGACTGGAGTCCGGCCTGGATCGCCAAGCTGAAAGAGGACATGCGCGGCAGCGGCGCAGAGATCGGGATTCTGGTCAGCATGGGGAGCGCGGTGCCGAAAGATTGGAGCGAGGGGCAGCTGTTCGGGCTTCACGATGAGGTCTGGGTGACGACCTGGTCCGCCGCCATGCAGCTCGCCGCCGTGCTGCGCGCCGGATTGCTTGATGTGCACAAGCAGCGACTCATTTCCGCCGGCAAGGGCGAGAAAATGGAAGCCGTCTATGACTACCTGACTTCGCCCCAGTTCGCGCACAAGCTCAAGGCCGTCTACGGTGCCTTCCAGAAAATGCGTGAGGAGCTGGAGTCGGAGCGTTCGGTCACCCAGCAGCGCTGGGCACGACGCGAAAAGCAGCTGCAGAGCGGGGTGGCCGAGCTGCTCGGCGTTGCCGGAGACCTTCAGGGCCTTGCCCAGCAGGAGCTGCCCGCGTTGGAACTTGAAGCGCCGGGCGCGCAGTCCTAAGCCGTGACTACCGAAGCCAGCGACGCCTTGCCGCGCCACTGACGGCGCAGCAGCCAGTTCATTGGTTCCGAATAGAAGCGCGCCACCAGATCGCCCAGCACCGCGGCGCAGAACACGGTGGCGACGAAGAGAAACGGCACGCTGCTCAAACTCATGCCGCCATAAACAAATAGATTGAAGAAGGCAAACACGACGAACATATGCGTCAGATAGATCTCGTAGCTGCGCTGGCCAAGAAGCAGGAAAGGCGCAATGAACCCGGGCCTGCGCCAGCCGCTGCGGCTGCTGGCGATGGCGATCATGCAGGTGCCCAGTGCCAGCAGCGTCATGTTGAGCCCGGTGCGGGCCAGGCCCAATGAGTTGGCGAAAATCGAACAACCGAAACTGAATACAAGGATCGTGATGCCCAGCGTACCCAGTACCCGCAACGCAAGCGTTGACCACGACCTGCCGAAACACAGCATGGCCGCCAGGCAGCCCAGCGCGATGGCGTCCATGCCACCCAGATAGGAGTATTCCTGCCAGACCTCGTTGCCGTGTGCAAAGACCGTACGTGCGAAGGGTCCGATGAGCGCGAACCCCAGCAGCACCACGCTCAGCAGTCGGCCGCCGCCCGGCAGCCTGCACAGCAGCGGAAAACCAAGGTAGAACACTTCCTCCACCGACAGCGACCAGAGGATGTCCCAGTTCGCAGGCAGGTAGCCGCGATGCGCCTCCAGAACATTGATGCGAAAGGTCAGGGCCGCCAAGAGCGCCCGCCCCAGACCACCCCTGCCATCGGGCACGACAAAGTCCCCGAGGTGCGCAAAATGCAGGGCGCAAAGAACCGCCAGCAGCAGCAACAGCAGGGGCGCAATACGCGCGCAACGCAGCACATAGAAGTCGCGCACATCCACCCTGGCAAGCCCACCCCAGCGGCGCAGCGCCGTCATGGTGATCAGAAACCCCGACAGGGCGAAGAACATCTGCACCGCGTACTGGCCCTTCCACACCAGGGAGGACACCAGCTGCTCGGGCAGCCCTGTTGTATACGGCACCTTGGCGTGCAGCAGGCGCATGTTCACGTGATTCATGAGCACGAAGAAGATCGCAAGGCCCCGCAGGACATCGATGCCGTCTACCCGGGTCGTCTTATGCGGGCCCATCGATACTCCAGAGGGCTTGTGATACATCGTCGGTTGGACCGTATATTGCAGTATGCCGGTACCAGACGCTAAACCCCTGCAGCGTTCCGGGGCACCGCCCCTGGAGCTCGACTGGAATGCGGTGTATGCCGATCAGCTGCCGCGGATTTACAACTATTTCCGCTTTCGAGCGGGTGGCGCACACGACGTCGAAGAGCTGACCGCGCGCACCTTCGAGAAGGCATGGCGCAAGCGCGCCCAGTACCGGCGCGACCTGGCTGGATTTTCCACCTGGCTGTTTGCCATAGCACGCAATGTGGCAACGGACCACCAGCGCTCGGACGCGCTGCGTATCAGGGCCGCGACGCTGCCCGAGGCGGTCGAGCAATTGACACCGGAGGACAAGGCCACGCAAGGCTCCGACATGGCGCGGCTGAGGCTACTGACGGCCGGCCTGCCGCAGCAGCACCAGGAACTCATCGCACTCAAGTACGGTGCCGCCCTCAACAACAGGATGATTGCCCGGATCAGCGGCCTCAGTGAGTCCAATGTGGGCACGACACTGCAGCGAATCGTCGAACGGCTCCGATCGCAGTGGTAGCAGGAGCATGACAATGGATGACCAGTTTCTGCATCGATTGCGCCGCGAGCCGCCGGCGGAGTTTGCGAGCCGGCTTAAATGGCAGCTGGACCGGCCGGCACCAACGCGTCGCTATCGATCACGACTGATTCTGGGATTGGCCATCTGCGCAGCCGCCTTCGCGCTCGCATCCCCGCCCGGCCGCCGTGTTTGGCAAGACTGGTTCGCGAACACGACCAGCCCTGCAAACACTGCACCGCCGGAAAAATCCCTGCCGGTGTCCTCGCCGGTGCGTCCTGCGCAGGTGCCAGGACCACCCGGCGTTGCGGCACGTGCCGGCCAACCGCGCTACAACGCGGCAGCAGCCCCGATTGCGGCGCAGCAGCCGGTGCCCGAGCCGGCGGCGCTGCAGGTCCTGCCGGCGCCGAGCGATGCGCCACCAATCGCGACCCAGGTAATCGCGCCCGCCATCGTTGCAGGAGTGCCCCAGACCGCCGAAATGCAGGCCGCAGTGGCGGTGAGCGTGCGCCAGGGATTGTTTTTGAACCTGAGCTTCGTCAATCTGCCCTTGAACATGATGTTGCAACGCCGCCTCCCGCTGGACGCGGGCGTGCTGCGGACCAGCGCCACCCGATTGCAGACGCTGTCATCACTGATTCCCGAGGTTTTCAGCAAGGACACGCGTGCCTTCGCAGTGAATACCCGCGCGCTCGAGAGTATCTGGACCACATTTCCGCAGTTTGTCTCGAAGGCCGACGACCTGACCCTGGCAGCCGATGAGCTCGCCGCCGCGGCCGCCGCCGACGATGAGGTCGCGGCACTTCGGGCCATAGGCCGCATTGAGGCGGCCTGCAACGCCTGCCATGATGTCTACCGCATGAAGTAAGGGCTTGCGGGGAAGGCATGAAGCCAATCGATTACGCAAAGGCAGCCGGCATTGCGACGGTGGTCCTGATCCTGGATATCCTGCTGGCGGTCGCGGTCGTCTATGCCTGGAGCATTTTCGTGGTGCCCGGCCATTCGCGCACCTACTACCAGACCGCAGGTATTCCGCTGGCCCTGGTGTCCACCCGGATTGCGGGCACCGCACTGGTCTTCGGCGCCTGCTGGTGGTCCGCGCGGCGCAATCCGCAGCGGAACGCCCTCGCCTTCGCGCTGGCGGTGGTGATCGGCTATGGCCTTCTTGATGGCGCGAGCGCGGGATTCAAAGGCGTCCTGACCCTCGGGTTTGGCATCACCATGCTGCTGAAGCTGGTGGCGGGAATTGCCGGCGCGCGGCTCGCCGTCAACACCGGACGGCGTGCCACCTGAGTGGCGCTTCAGCCGCCAATGCTCTGCGCGAAGTACCAGCGGTGTCCTTCGGGATCCTCGACGGCGTAGCGCCGGTCACCATAGGGTTGGTCGGCGGGCTTTTCGAGGACTACTGCGCCGGCCGTCACGGCACGCTCGAAATGCCGGTCGAGATCGCTAATGCGCACATATAGATTCTGCGTGTAGCGACCCAGGTGCTTGGGATTCAGATATCCCGCGCCAGGGCTGCCCATCATGACCACTCCGTCATCCTCGACGGCCATCTCCACATGGGTCACGGCAGCGCTGGGTACGGGATTTCGCAGGCGGAAGCCGAAGGCCTTTTCCAGCCATTGCCAGGCGCCCTGCAGGTCCTCGTACAGAAGATACGGTGCAATCCGTGGGGTGGAATAGCCAGACATCGCGACTCCTTGATGGCGAATTGGCGCTGCAGTCTGAGCCGGTTGGGTGGCACGCGATTGTAGAAAATTGCCACCTTCAGGGGAGGATGTAGCCGTAGGAATGCACCTTCAAAGCTTCAGGACTCAAACGCCTTAAGCAAATCCCGATTGTGCCGAAAACTATGCAAACGCCATGAATGATGAACTGGCAAAAGTTCGTGAGTGGGTGCAGGAGGAACTCGACGCCGAGCACGCAGCGCCTTGGGAGACCCGTCGTTACCTGCAGGTGGTGGTGCTGATCGATGAGTTGCTGGCGTCGCAGGCGGCGCCCATTCCTTTTCGCGAGGGCAACATCGTGCACGTGGATTTTACCCGATGCCGGGCGACACGGTTGCCGCAGCGCCTGCGCCGGTGAGGGCCGTTAACGGTCCGGAATTCGCAAATGATTCAAACTGGCGGTCCGGCACGCCAGGTAGGCCGAAGGGCTGACGCCGGCGAATTCGCGAAACTCGTGATTGAAATGCGCCTGGTCGTAGTAGCCGCAGGCTAGCGCTGTCTGCGTCCAATCCACTTCGGTGGCGTCGCTGATGCAACGCAACACCTGCCGAAAACGCTGGATGCGGCAGAAGGCCTTCGGCGCCAGGCCCACCTGCTGCCGGAACTGCGCGATGAACCGTCGCGCGCTGACCCCGGTCCGATCGACGATTTCACCCACCGACACGCGGCCTTGGGGACTCTGAAATGCCTGCAGCGCAAAGCTCACGAGCGCGCTGCGCGGCGGCGAACCGCGCAACCGCGCCACCAGGTAACGCTCCAGAATGCCGAATCGGGTCGCAGTGCCGGGTGTCTCGAGCAGCTGCGCCCTGAGCAACTGCGCGGCGCTGCCCCAAACTGCATCAAGCGGTACGGAAAGCTCCTGCAACTCCCCGGCGGGCAGGCCGAAGAAGGCATAGCCTCCGCCTGCCTTGAACCCGGCGCCAATGAGACTCAAGGGTCTTGAGGTATCCAGAACGAAGGAGGTAGTCCGGGCCCCGGAAACGAAGCCCGCTGAGCCGGCGTCACCGCCGACATCCAGCACCAGGCCCATCCGTCCCGTCGGCAGGATGCGCTCGGCGCCATGTGCGGGGGCATAGCCTTCCGACAGCCACAGGTAGTCGACGAAATCCGCCAACGGTCCTGATGTCACGCGCTGTATGTGACCCATGGCCGCAGAGTAGCGTGTCGCGCCACGCCGTGCACTAGAATGCCCCGCCATGAATACCAGCCGGATCGAGGCGTTCAGCGACGGCGTGATCGCCATCATCATCACCATCATGGTGCTGGAGCTGAAGGTCCCGCGCGGCACCGACCTGGCGGCCCTGGTCCCGATGATTCCGCCGTTCATGGGCTACGTGCTGAGCTTCCTCTACGTCGGAATCTACTGGAACAACCATCATCATCTGTTGCACGCCACCAGGCAGGTGAGCGGCTCGATACTTTGGGCCAATCTCAACCTGCTGTTCTGGCTGTCGATGTTTCCCGTGGTGACCAACTGGGTGGGTGAGAATCACACCGCCAGCGTGCCCACGGCCTGCTACGGAGTGGTCCTGATGCTGGCAGCGCTGGCATACTGGCTGCTGCAACGGATGATCATCGCGGTACAGGGTCCGCAGTCGCTGCTGCGGCGGGCGGTGGGGCATGATTGGAAGGGCAAGCTCTCCCCGGCTCTGTATGCGCTGGGCATCGCTGTATCATTCTGGAAGCCGTGGGTCTCGCAGGCGCTGTACCTGCTGGTGGCCCTGTTGTGGTTCATTCCCGACCGGCGCATCGAAAATGCATTGCTGAAACCAAGAACGAACGCGGAGCCTTGAATGTCTCGAACCGCTCTGATTCTGACGGCCCTGACCTTGCCGTTTCTGATCGCAACGTCCGCGCCTGCACAGACGCTCGCTGCGTCCCAGGATCCGGTCTACAGCGCCGCCGGTGAGCTCGTGCCGCCGACGCAGTATCGCGAATGGATCTATCTGAGCACGGGCTTGAACATGAGTTATATCAAGCGCCTGGCGGGCATGGGTCACGACATGTTTTCAAACGTGTTCGTGAAGCCCGAGGCGTACCGGGAATTTCAGCGCAGCGGAATCTGGCCGGACAAGACCATGCTGGTGCTGGAGGTGCGCGGCGCCACCGGCAAAGGCTCGATCAACAAGCAAGGGCTTTACCAGAACTCCGCCATCATGGGACTGGAGGTGCACGTGAAGGACACGCGCTTCCAGGGCGGCTGGGCATTCTTCGCCGACAATGGGGGCAAACCCGCGCGGCAGATTCCCTATACGGCGGATTGCTACAGCTGTCACAAGGACCATGCGGCGGTGGACACCACGTTCGTGCAGTTCTACCCGACGTTGCTGCCCATCGCCGAGAAAAAAGGCACGCTCAGTGCCGCATACCTGGCCGAGCAGCCACAGGCCGCCCGCTGACATTCTGCTGCGAATCCCTATGCCGACAGCTTGTCGCGGTTCGCGGCGAGGAAGGCGGCAATCGTGGTCGCCTTGCGGCCGGTCAGATCCGCGACGGCAGTACTGACGACGGCGAGGGAAGCTCCGCCGAAGCCACGGGCCGCCGGAGCATCAGGGGCAGCGGCAACCACGCTGATGGCCTTGCCCGTCGCAGCGCTGGCTGCCGCGGCGATTTGCCGTACGCCGATGAGCTCAGGTCCGGTGATGTCGTAGCTCTTGTTGTCATGACCCGCCGTGCACAGCACCGCGGCCGCGGCGGCCGCGCAATCACCGCGACTGACATAGCCCATCGCAGTTTCACCATTCGGCACGAGCGCCGTGCCCACGGCCACCATCCGGGCTGCCTGCGGCAGCAGGATCTCCATATATAAGGAGTTGCGCAGGAAGGTGTAGGCGATGCCGCTCCGGCGCAGCAGCTCCTCCGTGGCGAGATGGTCGGCGGCGATGCCTGCGGTGTCGCCTTTGCTGATTCCCAGCCACGATGTATACGCGATCTGTTTCACGCCAGCGCTCTTGGCGGCCTCGATGGCATGTCCATGCGCGACCGGCCTGGGTCCGGCACCGCCGCCGATGCTGATCAGCAGCATGCGCGTGCCGCCAGCGAAGGCGGTCGGCAGCGAATCCGGTTTTGAGAAATCACCGAAGCGCGTGGCGGCACCGATTCTTGCGTACTGCGCCAGCGCCTCGGGCGTGCGGCTGACCAGGATCAGATTCTTGGCCGCAACTCCCCGCTCCAGAAGATCCCGGATGGCCTGCCCACCCAGCTGTCCGGAGGCGCCGGAGATGATGAGCCGGTCGCCGGCCGCCGCCAGCGCGGCCGTGGCGCCATTGAGCAGCGCGCCCGCCGCCCACTTCAGAACTTCACGTCGGGTTACCGGGTTCATGCGCTGTCCTTTTGGCCTATCCTCGAAGAATACGCTGGGATATTCTGCCGCGGATACGAACACATTGAGGAGAGGGGGCATGATGCGTCGAACGGTCCGCGCCGCCATGGCGCTGGTTATCGCAGGAATACTCGTCTTCGCAACCCTGCCGGCCCTGGCCGAGGATGCACCGGCGTACAACCTGCCGGCCGACACACCCGGCTATATACGGGCGGCCATCGACGATCCATCGCGCTCGCCCGAACAGCGGGCACGGGACGCCAATCGCAAGCCGGCTGAACTGCTGATGATGTCAGGCATTCGTCCCGGGAACACCGTGGTGGAATTCGCCTCCTTCGGTCAGTACTTCACGACCTTCCTGTCCGACATCGTGGGGCCGAAGGGCATGGTGTACATGTATGACCTCCCATACACCGAAAAACGTGCCGGTGAGGCCAGCCGCGCCTTCGTCGCCGCGCATCCGAATTCGAAGTACCAGCTCGTCGACTACAACACCCTGGAGCTGCCGCAGAAGGTGGACGAGGTGTTCATGGTGCTCTACTACCATGACCTGTTCATCAACAAGATCGACACGGCAAGCCTTGATTCGCGCATCTTCAATGCGCTCAAGCCCGGTGGCATATTCCTCGTTGTCGATCACAATGCGAGGAAGGGTTCAGGAACCACCGATACGCCGAAGCTGCATCGCATCGATCCGGCAGTGATTCGCCAGGAAGTGACCGCGGCAGGCTTCAAGCTGGTCACGGAAAGCAAGCTTCTGGCCCATCCGGAGGATGATCACACGCAGCTGGTATTCGCAGCGGGGCTTCGCGGCCTGACCGATCAGACGGTGTTCGTATTCCGCAAACCCAAGGGTTGAGGATTACGGCGCAGGCGCATGTCCGGTATCGATGCCGGTGACTTCGGGGCCTGGCTGCTACAGGCCCGGGCAGCGCTGCGCGGCGTTGCCGGAACCAGGGTTCCCTGCGGCGACTGCACCGGCTGTTGCACCTCCGGGTATTCCCTAGAGGTGCGCCCAACCGATGCCAAGGCGCTGGAGCGGATGCCGGTCGGCTCGCTGCATCGTTCCCGCGGAACATCGGCCAACTGGACCCTACGACCGAAGGCGGATGGCGCGTGCCCGATGTTGAGCTGCGGCCAGTGCTCGATATACGCCCAGCGACCCCAAACCTGCCTGGACTATGACTGCCGCGTCTTCAGCGCGGCCGGCATGCAGGCCGGGGGTGCCGACAAGGCCGTGATCAACCGGAGAGTGCAGCAATGGTGCTTCAGGTTCTCCTGTGAGGAGGACCAGCAGGCGCATGCCGCGATAGGCGCCGCCGCAGGCTTCATCCGCACCGGGGGTGCGAACTTCCCGCCTGGCAGCGTGCCGCAAAATCCCCTGGGCATCGCGGCGCTGGCGCTTCGGGTCTATCCGGTGTTCCTGCCGCCGGGCCCGCCGGCGCTCGCGGCTGACACGGCCCGCGCCATCACCGAAATGGCCGCGGCCTTCGACCGTGGCGATGTCCCATGAAATCAGTCGCGGCGCGCCCAGGCCATGCCGAGCATGAAAAAACCCACCGCAACGACCGCCAGCATGACCGCACGATGGTATCCGGCGCCTTCGGGCAGCCTGCCGTCCAGATCATCCGCGGTGTCGGTCAGGGCGTCGTGGATCTCATCCGTGACGCGGTGCATGGCGTTGCTTCCGGCGCGAGTTCGCATCCTTGGGAGACTACCCGCCGCGGGCGATTCCACAATGTCCACAACACGGCCCCGAGGGTCGGAGTGCGCTGACGCCCGGGGCGCAATATAATTGCGCATGAACGACTACACCGGGGGCTGTACCTGCCGGGCGGTACGCTACCGCCTCACCGACCGGCCCATGTTCATCCATTGCTGCCACTGCCGCTGGTGCCAGCGCGAAACCGGGGCAGCCTTCGCGCTCAATGCGCTCATCGAGTTCAATCGCATGGAGCTCACGGGTGGCACCGTCGAAGTCATCAATACTCCCTCCAACAGCGGCAAGGGCCAGCGCATCTCGCGCTGTCCAACCTGTCGCATCGCGCTGTGGAGCAACTACGGCGGCGGCGGTGACGCCATACGCTTCGTGCGCGTCGGGACGCTCGATGAGCCGGATCGTTGCCCGCCGGAGGTGCACATCTTCACCCAGTCCAAGCAGCCGTGGGTGCTGCTGCCACCCGGTGTGCCGGCCTTCGCCGAGTATTACAAGTCGGCCGAGCTGTGGCCGGCGGAAAGTCTGGCGCGACGTGCCGCGGTCATGGGGCCCCGATGAACTCGATGCCCGTCGCCGGTTACCTGGCCCTGCTCTACTTCGGATCCGAATTCCTGCTCGGACTCCTGAGGCCCGCCAAGGCCGGCGCCAGGAGCCCGGCGGACCGCAGCTCCACGCGGGTGCTGTGGATACTCATCCCGTTGAGCATGTTTTTTGGCTTTCAGTTCGAATTCAGCCTGCCCCAGGCAAGCTGGGTATACCAGCCTTGGATCAACATTCTGGGCATCGCGATCGTGATTGCCGGCCTCGCCCTGCGCTGGTATTCGATCATCTATCTGGGACGATTCTTCACGGTCAACGTCGAGATCGCCACGGACCACCAGCTCATTGACTCCGGTCCCTATCGACGGTTGCGCCACCCGTCATACACCGGTGCCCTGATGGCATTTCTGGGGCTGGCGCTGTGTACCCAGAACTGGGTATCGCTGGCGATCATGGTCGTTGGATCCACGGCCGCGTTCCTGTATCGCATCCACGTGGAAGAGATGGCACTGGCCGCTGCCTTCGGTGAACGCTACCGCCAGTACATGCAGCGCACGGCGCGGCTGATACCGGGTCTGTACTAGCAAGGGCGCCGCGCGCGATTCGAATATCCGCACAAGCCCAGTTGTCATATTCACGGCAACTTTCCCGTACCTTACGGGTTCAATACTCGTTGTGCGATGAAGCATTTTGGCTGCGTTGCTGCGCCCCTACCCGGCAGTGCGTGACAGCTTCATGAACGCGGCTTTGAAAAGACAGCAACGATATCGTCAAATTCAATCGCGAACGTTTCAGCGTTTTGCACGCGTCTGGACTAAGATCAATTCAGTCACCGTTGCGGTGACTGAATCATTCAAATACGAACAGAATTCGGGGACGTGGTCGGTTATCTCATCTCGGCTGCTGTATACGGCCTGTTGCTGGTCGCCTGTCTTACGTTGCGCAGACGGCACCTGCTGGGGTCCGGCCTGGCCGTGGCGCTTGCCATACAGGTCGGCTGGTGCGCCGTGCTGGCCGAGAATGCGCATAGCGGCAGAGTTCCCTCTACACTGATAGTGCTGGTGGAGTTTCTGCGCTCAGTGGCGTGGACCCTCGTGCTCTTGCGATGGCTGGGAAACGCCACGGACATCAGCGCCATCCGTGGCGTGCGCCGAGTGCTTGGAGCCATCGTAGTCGTCGTGCTGCTGTGCACCGCCGAGGCTGCGGCCGTGGAACAGCCGCCTGCCCTGGCGCGGTTCCTGGTTCAGAACTGGCTGTGGGGTGCATTCGCTCTCTCGATCATCGGCCTGGTGCTTGTCGAGCAGGTCGCACGCAACATCCGATCGGCCCAGCACTCGCGCCTGAAGCATATATGGCTGGCCATCGGTGCCATGTACGCCTGGGATCTGTGCCTGTTCTCCAGCACCCTCCTGCACGGACCCACGGCGCCGGCATTCTGGGCCGCGCGCGGTTACATCAACGCGCTGATTGCACCCTTGCTGGCGCTGGGCCTGAGCCGGATTGATCGCTGGGAAGCGGCCGCCTTCCTCTCCCCGCGCGCCATGTTCTTCAAGGCTACGCTGCTGGGCGCGGCGCTGTACCTGTTCGCCATGGCCGCAGCCAGTACCCTGGTGCGACAAGTCGGGGCCTCCTGGGGCGCCATCGGCCAGATTCTGTTCCTTGCGGCAGCCACCCTGGTGCTGGTCGTCACCGTGATGTCGGAGCGATTCCGGGCCTGGGCACGTGTCGCGCTGGCGCAGCACATGCTGCCCTATCGCTACGACTACCGCAGAGAGTGGCAGAAACTCACCCGGGCGCTGTCGGAAACCGATGAGACGCCGGTCTATGAGCGCATCGTGCACACCATGGCGGGGTTCATGGGTGGCACGGCGGGCGGTCTATGGTTACGCGATCCGGACGGTAGCTACCTGCCTGTCGGCGGGGCGCTCGCGCCCCCCGAGGCGCCCCGCGAGGCGGCCTGCACGGAATTCTTCGAATTCATGTTGCAACGCGAGTGGATCTACGACCTGGACGCGGTGCGCGAGTCACGGCGCCATCGCGAGCGCCTGCCCCAGCCACCGTCGTGGATGCTCGCCAACGCCAGGATTTGGCTGATCGTGCCGCTGATATGCGAGACCGTCATGGTCGGGTTCGTGGCCGTCGGCCAACCGATGACCGCCGTGCGGTTCTCCTGGGAGGAGATCGACCTGCTGCGCGCGGCAGGCCGACAGGTGGCGAGTTTTCTGGCATTCGAGCAGGCCGCCAAACGCCTGGCGGAAGCGCATCAGTTTGAAGCCATGAATCGCCTGTCCGCCATCCTCATGCACGATCTGCGACATCTCGTCGCACAACAGGCCCTGGTGGTCCAGAACGCGCAGCGGCACCGCGGCAATCCGGCGTTCTTCGACGACGCCATCCTCACCATCAGCGACTCGGTCAAGCGCATGACCGGCCTCATGGATTCGCTGCGCACCGGCATGCTCATCGAGCAGCCCCATCGAACCGAACTGAGCGAGGCCTGCGCGCAGGCGGTGCAGCGCTGCGCGTCGCGGCACCCGGTGCCGACTCTGCACATACACGACCGCGGCGCCGAGGTTATCGCCAACGGCGAGCGGCTGCTGCATGTGCTCGAACATCTGATACGCAATGCGCAGGATGCGACACCGAGCGATGGCTCGGTGCGGGTCACCCTGCGCCGCGCCGCCCCGCGCGCGGTAATCGAGGTGGGCGATACGGGAAGCGGCATGGACCCCGAGTTCATCCGCAGTCGTTTGTTTCGGCCCTTCAACACCACCAAGGGCAAACGCGGATTCGGAATCGGCGCCTATGAAGCGCGCGAGTTCGTTCGTCAGTGCGGCGGGGGTGTCGACGTGGAGAGCATGCCCGGACAAGGAACGCGCTTCATCATCAAACTTCCCCTGGCGCCTACGCTGGGGACTGCAGAGACGCTGGCGACTCATGAAAGCTAAACGTGCCAGGCTGTTGATCATTGAGGACGACGCTGGGCTGCAGCGCCAGCTCAAGTGGGCCTTTGACGACTTCGAAGTCGACTGCGTCGCCACCCGCGAGGAGGCGCTCAACTCCGTACGGCGCTGCGGACCCTCGATCGTATTGCAGGATCTCGGCCTGCCGCCCGACCCGAATGGCGTGGAGGAAGGCTTTGCGACCATCGAGGAAATCCAACGCCTCGCCCCGGACAGCAAGATCATCGTCATCACCGGACGCGAAGGCCGGGAACACGCGGTGCGGGCGATAGGACTGGGCGCCTTCGATTACTGCCAGAAGCCGGTCGACACCAATGTCCTGTCGATGATCGTCGACCGTGCCTTGCGCATCCAGCAGCTGGAGAGCGAAAACGACAGTCTGAGCGAAACCCGCTCACCCGCGCTGCTGCGAGGAGTGATTGCCGCCAGCGATTCCATGCAGAAGGTCTGGCGGATGATCCGCAGGCTGGCGGAAACCCAGATCACCGTGCTGCTGCTCGGCGAAAGTGGCACCGGCAAGGAGTTGATCGCGCAGGCCCTGCATGAGCTCAGTCCACGTGCGGCAAAACCGCTGGTCGCCATCAATTGCGCCGCGATCCCGGAAAACCTGCTCGAGAGCGAACTATTCGGTCACGAACGGGGGGCATTCACCGGCGCAGTCAAGCAGACCATAGGCAAGGTGGAGCGCGCGGCGGGCGGCACGCTTTTTCTGGATGAGATCGGCGACATGCCGCTGCCGCTGCAATCGAAGCTGCTGCGCTTCCTGCAGGAACGTGTCATTGAGCGCGTCGGGGGACGCGAGCTGATTCGGGTTGACGTGCGCATCGTGGCCGCCACCAATCGCGATCTGCGGCTGGCAATCGAGCAGAAGACCTTCCGCGAGGACCTGTACTATCGGATCAACGAGGTCGCCGTGACCATTCCGCCGTTGCGCGAGCGCGGCTCCGACAGCGTGCTCATAGCGAACCACCTGCTGCAACAGGCCTGTGAGCGCCACGGCAGACCAAGGCTGCGGCTGTCGCCCGAGGCCGCCCAGGCGATCGAGGCCTACTCCTGGCCCGGCAATGTGCGTGAGCTGGCAAATCGCGTGAACGCGGCGGCGGTCATGGCCGATGACCGGATCGTCACGCCCGAGGACCTGTCGCTGCAGCCTGCCGTAGCCACCGCGGCTGAGTTTCCGCCCCTTCGACAGGTGCGCCAGCGCGCTGAAATGCAGGCAGTGCGCCGGGCGTTGGCATTGTCTGACGGTAACCTGACGCGCGCGGCCGAACTGCTCGGAATCACCCGTCCAACCCTATACGACATGCTGCAGCGAATCGCGCCCTCCGATACCTCCCGATGATTCCTCGGCTAGCGCATCCCGAAACGGCTCCAGCCTGCTCTCGTGGCGTCACGGGAATCAGCGCGCTGTCATGTACGCCTGCGCTCTATGCCGCCCTGTGCATGACATTGGTGCTGTACGCCCCGACCACCCTGATTCTGCTGCGCACCTGGAATGCATTTGGTTCGGAATACTACACACATGGTGATCTGATCGCGGGACTGGTGGTCCTTGCATTGATCGCACGCCGCCGGGTGTTGGCACAGACTCCCTGGGCGCCGCGGCCCCTGGCGCTACCGACGCTGCTGCTGCTGAGCCTGGCCTGGCTGATCGCTTACCAGAGCACGATCCAGGTCGCGCATGAGGCAATGCTTCCGCTGGTACTGATCGCAATGGTCTATGCGCTGTTCGGCCGCGCCGCCGCCGCGCACTGTGCCTTTCCAATCGGATTTCTGTATTTCGCGATTCCAGTGTGGCAGTGGTGCATACCCTCGCTGCAACGACTGACCATCGCGGTCATGGGGATTGCGCTGCCGCTCGTGGGTATCCCGGCGGACATTACCGGGGATGTGGTGCAGATCCCGGCGGGCAATTTTCTGATTCAAGGCGGTTGCGCCGGTGCGGCGTACCTGCTCGTCGCTCTGGCCGTGGCCGCGTACTGCGGCGATGCATGGCGAGAGTCGGCGCGGCGGCGCCTCGGGTTGCTGCTGCTGGCAGGGGTCTGCGCCATAGTGTCCAACTGGGTGCGCGTATTCACCGTCATTGTGGCCGGGCAGCTCACCCATATGCAGTCCTATCTGGTGCGCGTCTCGCACAATTCCTTTGGCTGGCTGGTGTTCGGGGTCTGCATGGTGACGTTCACCGCGCTGGCCCGTTGGCTTTTCCCAGCACGCCCCGCTGCCGGCCCGTCGCTCACGCGTGCCGAGCATCGATCGACGGCCACGCCGTACCTGGTGCCTAAGGCGGCTCTGGCGGTGCTCGTGGCGGGCGTGGGTCCGGCCTGGGCGGCGATCATCGAACATCGCTCCCTGCCGCCGGTTTCGCAGCTGTTGCGACCGGCCAGCGGCTGGAACGGACCCTATGCCTACGTCGGCTCATGGCACCCTTCATTCACTCGAGCCGATCTTGAAGAGCTGGGAACGTACCGGATGGCCGCGGGGGAGGTCAGCGTCTACCTCGCGCAGTATGCGCGGCAGTCAGATAGCAGCAAGCTGCAGAGTGTCGCAAACGAGTGGACCGACACGAGTGAGACTGCGCTCGTTCGCCCGGCGCAGCGGCGCAAGCAGGTCAGTGAACTCGAGGTGATCGACAGCGGCGGCCGGCACAGCGTGTTGCTCAGCGGCTATGCCGTCGGCAACCTGGCGACGGCTTCAGTCGTCGACGCGCAGCTTGCGTATGCCTGGAGCGCGCTGTTCGGCTCACCGCCGGTGCGCGCTTTCGCCGTACGCGCAGCGTGTGCGCCAGACTGCGAGGCTGCGCGCGCGCGCGCGCTGGCATTTCTGGATGCCAATGACTGGCTGACGACCGGCACGCGCCTTACAGCTCCTTGAGCAGCTGCTCGGCCTGGGTCCGATCCGATAGCGCCGAATTGCCTGAGAGCAAAGTGGCGATAATCTCCCGCGCCTGTTTTCGATCCCCACTGCGGGCGAGCGCCACGGCATAGTGAAGCCGCATGTCGCCGCTGGCGCCAGGTGATTGGGCGGTTGCCTGGAGCAGGTTCAATCCTGGCGCCACCTGGCCGGACTGCAGCAGTACCCACCCGTAGGTATCAGCCGAGGCAGCCGAGTTCGGATCCAGCTCATACGCGCGGCGGGCCACGGACACGGATCGAGGGTCATGCTGATGCAGATAAAGCAACGCCAGAGCGGACAGCATCGAGGGTGCTTCATACCCTTTGTCCACCATGACCTGGTACTGCACCACGGCATCGCCATACGAACCGGCACTCTCGTACGCCTGCGCCAGCGCCTGCCGCACCGGCATGTCTCCGGGGTGCTGTTTGAGCCACTGCAGCAGGGCCTGAAGCGCCCCGTCCAGATCATTCGGACGCTTGGCCCGAAAGGATTTCAATGCCAACGCCGCGCTTGGGGCAAGCCGCGCGGCCTGCTCATAGTCCAGCGCGGCCGCACCGTACTCAGCGCGCGCCTGGTGTACATCACCTTCGACCTCCCAGACGGTCGCGCTGTCGGGCAGGGCGATGGTCGCCGCCTCAGCGGACTTCAGTGCCGCGTCCGGGAGCTTGCCGCGCAACTGGATGTACACCTGCGCGCGCAGCGCTGCCGGGAACTTGGGGTCAACACTCAGACTGTGACCCACCGCCGCGGCGGCCGCCTTCAGGTCGTTGAGACCGGTGGCGGCGGCCGCGATGTCCACCCAGTAATTGGCCTTGCGTGGGTCCAGGGCGCTCGCGGCCCTGAAACACGCGGCGGCTTCGGCAAAGCGCCCGGCATCCAGCCAGACGTGGCCGATGCTGTCCTGCGTCGCGGCCGCGTCCGGGCCGGTTACGGAGATCTCCTGTAGAACCGCCCGTGCATCGGCGATGCGTCCAGCGCGCAGGTCCGCCTGTGCCAGGACCAGGCGCGCAGGGACCGAAGCGGCGTCCAGGTGCCGCAGCGCCTCCAGCTGCGCGCGCGCCGGGGCGACGGTGCCGCGCGCCAAGGCCAGTTCAGCGCGCAGCAGCAGGGTTTGGCTATTGTTTGCGTCCGCCTGAAGCGCCTGCGTGAGCACCCGGTCGGCGCGAACGAACTCACCGTTCTCGATCAGCATGGCACCGAGCGCATCCAGCGCCGCAGCATCGGCCTGGTAGGCCAGAAGCAACGGTGCGATGCGCTCATCTGCCAGCTGACCCGCGCCGGTCGACAGATAGGTTGCGAGCAACGGCAACTGGGCGCGCAAGTCGCGCGGATTGGTATCCGCAAGGTGCAGCAGTCGGGCGATGGCCTGCGGCTGCTCGTCGAGGCGCATCTCGGCCATCGCAGCGAGTCGTTCGGCTTGCGGATCCTGCGGTGTCGCCTCCAGCAGCGGCGTCAGGATTTCCTTGGCGCCAGCGGGCCATCCCTTCTGCAAGCGCACGATGGCCAGCTCATGGCGCGCGTCCGCATCGCCCGGACGGCTGTGCAGGATGAACTGAAATTCCCGCTCGCTGTCCTGCAGTTCACTTTGCGCCAGCAGCGAGCGGCCAAGCGCCCGGTGAGCATCCAGAACAGTGGGGGCCATGACCGTAACCATCTGCAGGTGCCTGGTCGCGTCGGCGAAGTCTCCCGCAGCCAGTGCAACATCGCCCGACATGAGCTGCGTGGCGGGCGATTGCGGTGAAATCGCGCCCATCTGTTCGGCGGTCCTGCTGGCCGCATCGATGTGACCAAGCTGCAGCTGCGATTGAACGAGGGCAGCCAGCAGCGACACGGTCTGCGGCCGGTCCAGCTGACCCACCCGGAATTGCGCCGCCGTCGCCAGCGCCTGCTCGACCATGTCGCGTCGACCGGCAAGGGCCCAGAGACTGGCACGCAGGCGCCACACTTCGGCGCGACCTGGATGGCGGGCCTCGAGCTCATCCAGCTCCTGCGCCGCCTGGGCGGCATTTCCCTGCCTGATCAGGACATCGGCCAGTCCCAGATGAGCCTCAAACGCTGCGGGCTCGAGCGCAAGGGCGGCGCGGTACGCCGCCTCGGCATCGCCAAAGCGCTCCAGTGCCAGATCGGCGCGGCCGCGAAACACCGCCTGGTCGAGTGCCGGGATGGTGCGATCCGCCGCGTCATGCAGTGCGGCGTCGGCCTGCAGCAGTGCCAGATCGATACGCACCCGGAGTTCCGCAATCCGCAAATCCGGGGCGGCGAGCTTGCCGGCCTCAATCAGCGCATGCTTCGCGGCCTCGTAGCTGCCGAGCTGCAACTGAACCTCGCAGATCTGCAGCCAGGTGTCAGCATCGCGCGGGGTTGAGTGCAGGGCGGCGACGAGTTGGAGTTCCGCGCTGCGATAGTCGCCGCGCCCGGCCGCGGCACTGGCCGCCTGCACATGGGCGCGCTGCCCGGATGCCCCGCATCCGCTCAACAGGCAAGCCGCGATCAGGAAGCCGACTGTGCCTCGCATAACTGCACTTCGAGACGTTGGCGATACGTCCGACTATGACACAAGTTTGCGCCTGCCGAAGGCGCTGGGACGCCCCGCCGCGATGAAATCAGATTTGCAGCTGACGGCGGCGACCGAAGAGCGCGGCGGCGGCAAGGCCCAGTCCCATCAGCGCCAGAGTGGAGGGCTCCGGGACATGCGTGGGGGCCGTTGTGACGGAGAAATCACCCAGTGCGAAGGCAGGGTCGGTGGCATCGGAAAGGATGATGGAACTGAAGGTTCCACCATTGAACGTAATCGTGCCCTCCGGAAATGGAAAGTCGACAGGATCAGTGACGCTGACTGTCCCGGTCGCGGAACTGCCGCCGACCATGCTGCCGCCCGGGCCGGACAGCGCCGTGACGGTCAACGCTCCATCGCCAAAAGTGGCGAAGTCACCCGTGAAGGACGACAGCGGTTGGCTGAAGTCCACTTCCAGGGCCGGTCCGGCACCGCCGCCCGGACTGGAGATGAGCACATCATCGGTGAAGGACAGGAAGCCGGCCGGAGATAGCACCGAAAAGGCGCCCGGATCGGCCGGCGATGAGAACGTCGCGGTCACGCCACTGGAAGTCAGGCTGAACGGAGTGCTGGTAATACTGCCGGTCGGATTCTCAGTCGGATCCAGGCTGTTGAAATTGAAGTTGGCGGTCGTTTGCGCCTGTGCTGTGCCAAACGCAACCACGCCAAGAGCGGCCAGAACGGTCAATATTCTGAAAGGCTTCATTTATTATTCCTGCGCCGCGCTATGTCTGCGACTCCCCAACACTGCAGGCAGCAAGTTTGGTGCCAGACAGTCATGGGCCATATCCGTCAATGAGTTATGGGGAACCGCGTCTGCGGCGTCCGGAGGAGCGTAAAGAATCACGACACCACCAAGTGCCCAGGCCGGAACGCTAGTCGCGCCGCAGGATTACCCGCACGTTGCGGGTGTTGAGGTCCGGGTTGGTCCAGAAGGCATCATTGATGAATCGATTGAACAGTTCAGGCGGCAGCACCGACGCGCGATCGATCCAGCTCACCTTGCGGCGCACCGTATGGAGCTTGGGCGTGCCCAGCGCCAGATCAAATTCATCGGCCGCGTATTCAACATTGTCCAAGTCGTGCTCGAACCAGGGTTCGCCGAGAAAATCGTAGAGCTGGCGCAGCGTATCCTCGGGATATTTGGCCAGTGTTTCATAGCCGACGAGAATCAGCCGATCGGCGTGTTCCCCCCAGAATGCCTCGCGCAGCGCATCGAGTGCGAAACCCACAAGCCCCTCACTGGTGGCCAGACGCGCCACCCGCGTGTACACCGTATTGGAAGGCTCGTAGCCGAAGATTCCCGACAGCTCGAAGGCATTCTGACGGATCAGCCGCTCGATGCTGTCCATGATCCAGGGCACATGGCGGACGCAGCAGATCACCTTGGATTTTGGAAACAGCTGCACCAGCGTGGGCAGCTTGGTGCACCAGGCGCGATTGGTCTCGAACACGAGCTGCTTGGGATGCACCTTGAAGTAATAGTTGGTGAACACGCCTTGCAGTAACTCGCGCTTCTGCGCTTCTTCGATGAAGACAGCACCCTCGTTGCGCCGGCTCATGGCGCCCTGCATGGTCATGAAGAGCGAGCCCACCGGGCTCGTCATGCCGGCATGGAAGCGCGGATTCTGCCGCAGGATCGCACCCAGCAGCGTGGACCCGGAGCGCGGCAGCCCGGAAATGAAGTGGATGCCGTTTTGCATATTGTTCTCTGGTTATCTGGCCCCTGAGGCAAAGACTAACATGGCCACTGCGCCTTTATGGCGCCTCATCCACGGCCCACATCCCGAGTCGGCCGAGACTTCCGGCAAGTGTCAGGCGAGCGATGCGCCAGTCCGACAAGGACTGGATGCGCTGCTGCTGCGCGTTGGCGTAGGCCGTCTGTGAGGTCAGTAGCTCCAGAATATTGCCCGCGCCACCTTCATAGCGACGCTGCCCGGCCTCGAAGGCCGCCCGCGCACTGTCCAGAAGCGTCTGCGAATTGTCCAGATTGGCGGTATCGGCCTGCAGCACCGTATAGGCATCCCAGACGTTGGCGGCGACCTGCTGTTCGGCGGCGTTCATCGCCTCCTGCTGCATTTCCACATGCGCATGCGCCTGCGCGATGGTGCCGCGCTTCCACAACGGATCAGAAATCGGCACCGTGATCTCGATGCCGATGGCGCGGTCGCTGACGCTGCCGGGAACCGTCGGGCTGCCCAGACTGGGCGTCAGCGGCTGGTTGGTGCGGCCGATATCACCCACCAGGCCGATGGTTGGATAGCCGCGCGCCCGCGCGACACGTTCATCGGCGCGGGCGGCCGCCAACTCCGCTTCCGCTTCCGCGACGCTGGGATGGCTTTTCTTGGCCGCGGCGATCAGTTCGTGCAGCGAGTCGGTGAAATCGCGGCGCACGGTGAGGTTGAGGTCGGCCGCAGGCACCTTCAGCGCGATATCCGGATCCAGACCCATGTCGATGGCCACCGCCCCGAGTTTGGTATCGAGGTCGGCCTGGGCCTTGACCCGCGTGAGCACCGCCTGGGCGTGCGCGGTTCGCGCCTGAAGCTCGTCGCTGACCGGCGCGACCCCGCGCTCCATGCGCGCATGAGCGGCCTCGAGGCTTTTCTGGGTCAAATCCTCGATCTGTGTGGCCGCATCCAGGCTGGCCTGTGCCGCCTGGGCGTCGTAATAATCAGCCGCGGCACGCAGAAAGACCTGCTGCAAGGCGACGTCAAGGTTGGCACGCGCCGCCGCCAGCAAATCGCGGGCGGAGTCCAACTGGTTACCGCGCTGGCCGAAGTCGTACAGAACCCAGCTCAGATCGACACGCCATGCCGGATAGTCGTCCTGGGCGTCGGTATTGAGCAGCGGGTCATCGTTGATCCGGGTTTCGGTCTTGCTTTCAGTCTCCTTTCCGGTAGCGCTGAGCGTGGGCAGATAGCTTTCCCTCACGCTCCGGACCTGCGCGGCATAGAGCTTGATCGCCACCCAGGCGCTGCGCGTCTTGGGATTCGCGCACAGCGCCCGGCCGATGGCGTCGCCCAGCGTCAGGGGCATGCTCACTGCGAGCGCGCAAGGGTCGGGGAGGTTCGTCCCGGCCAGCAACGGCGATGCCGGAGTGGCCGGAATTTCACGCGCCTCACCGGCCACCGCGGCGGTGACTGCAAACAGCGAAGCGAGCAGCAGAATTAACAGTGCGCGGACCACGGGGTCACCTTTCTTCTATTTATGGATCCTAAACGACCGGCGCCTTACGTCACATCGAGTCACACAGTTTTCATGGACTCCGAATGACCGATCGTCGCATACTGGCACAAAGAAGAAAGGGCCGGATGAATGTAGCGGCGGCCAATTCAGAGTCGATGCGTCGCAACAAGAAATAAGTAATTTCAAATGAACGACGTCTCCAGTTCAGCCGCCACCGACAGCAGAAACGTCGATTCCGGCGACCGCACCGGCAGCGCGAGAATCAGTGATCCTGGACTGACCGCGCTGGCATTGATCGCACGCATGCACGGCATCGCGACGGACGAGGCGCAGATGCGTCACCGGTCGGGGCTCGGTGAAATACGCTTCAGCGAGCGCGAGTTGCTGCGCGCCGCGAAAGCCCTGGGCCTGAAGGCCAGGATCGTCGCCATCGATCCGCAGCGCTTGAGCCAGATGACCCTGCCGGCGCTGCTGTTTGATTCAAATGAAAGGCACTTCGTCCTGGCAAAGCTGTCCGAGGAGCGCGCCCTGATTCAGGACGGGGATTGCTCCGCGCCCCAGATCATGACCCTGACGCAGCTCAATGGGCGCAGCAACGGCCACGCGCTGCTGGTCGCCTCACGCGCTTCACTGGTGGGCGAACTGGCGCGCTTCGATTTTTCCTGGTTCATCCCGGCGGTGGTGAAATACCGGCGCTTGCTGCTGGAAGTGCTCGGCATCTCCTTCCTGATTCAGACCTTCGGTCTGGTGCCGCCGCTGATGTTCCAGGTGATCATGGACAAGGTGCTGACCAACCGGGCGTACGACACGCTCAGCGTGGTCGCCGTCGCCATGCTGCTGGCAGCCGTGTTCGAGACCCTGCTCACCGGACTGCGCAACTACATCTTCGCCCATACCACCAATCGGATGGATGTCGAACTGGGGGCCCGCCTGTTCCGCCATCTGGTGCAGCTGCCGTTGGCCTATTTCGCGGCGCGTCGCGTCGGGGATTCGGTATCGCGGGTGCGAGAACTGGAAAACATCCGCAATTTCCTCACCGGGCAGGCCCTGACCGCCTCTCTTGATGTCGTGTTCTCGGTAATTTTCATTGCCGTGATGGCGTTGTACAGCGTCAAGCTGACCCTGATCGTGGTGCTGTCGCTGGTGTTCTACGTCGCGATTTCCGCGGCGATCAATCCGGCGTTTCGTAAGGCGCTGGATGTCAAGTTCGCGCGCGGCGCCGACAACAATTCCTTTCTGGTCGAGACCGTTTCGGGTTGCGAGACCGTCAAGGCACATGCGGTGGAACCGCAGTTCGCGCGCAAGTGGGACACGTTGCTGGCGGCGTACGTGACCGCCGGCTTTCGCGTCACCACCCTCGCCAACCTCGGCCAGCAGCTGATCCAGCTGGTCGGAAAGCTCGTGACCCTGGCCATCCTGTTCCTGGGCGCCTATCAGGTCATCAACGGAAAAATGACCATCGGCCAGCTGGTGGCATTCAACATGCTGGCGCAGCGGGTGGCGACCCCGATATTGCGGCTGGCGCAGCTGTGGCAGGAGTTCCAGCAGGTCAGTGTGTCGATGCAGCGGCTGGGCGACATCCTCAACACGCGCACCGAGGTTCCGACGAGTTCGCATGCGCTGCCGACGATCCAGGGTGCCATCGACCTGGAGGACGTCCAGTTCCGCTACAAGCCGGACGGACCGGTCATCGTTCACGATATCAGCCTGCACATCAATCCGGGCGAGCTGGTTGGCATCGTCGGGCGTTCCGGCTCGGGCAAGAGCACCCTGGCAAAGCTGCTACAGCGCCTGTACGTGCCCGAGCGTGGACGCATACGCATCGACGGAATCGATCTGGCCCTGGCCGATCCGGCATGGCTGCGCCGTCAGGTCGGGGTGGTGCTGCAGGAGAACCTGCTGTTCAACCGCTCGATCCGCGAGAACATCGCGGTGGCCGACCCGGGAATGCCGCTGGAGGCCATCATCCCGATCGCCAAGCTAGCCGGCGCACACGAGTTCATCTGTGAACTGCGGGAGGGCTACGATTCCATGGTCGGTGAGCATGGCTGCGGCCTTTCGGGCGGCCAACGCCAGCGCATTGCCATCGCGCGCGCCCTGGCCAGCAACCCCCGCATCCTCATCTTCGATGAGGCCACCAGCGCCTTGGACTACGAGACCGAACGTACGCTGCAGCAGAACATGCCGGCGCTGTGCCGTGGCCGAACAGTCATCGTGATCTCGCACCGGCTGTCCACCATCCGCAATGCTGACCGGATCCTTACCATGGAAAAGGGCACGATCGTCGAGTCCGGTCGGCACGATGATCTGATCAAGCGCAGTGGACCCTACGCCCACCTGGTCGCCCTGCAGAATCCGTAATCGGCAAAGGTACGGCAATGCAGCATCCGAGACTCAACGCGATCGCCGCGCTCCTGCAGCGCTACGGTGCCGTATGGCGTCAGAGCTGGCGGGTGCGTCATGAGCTCGATGCCAAAGCGAAGCTGCCCGTGGAAATCGCCTTCCTGCCGGCGCATCTGGAAATCGTCGAGACCCCGGTTCATCCGGCGCCGCGCTGGACCGCACGCATCTGCGCACTGCTGGCGCTGGGTGCCCTGGTGCTGACGATTTTTGGCCGACTCGACATCGTCGCCGTGGCGCCGGGCAAGCTGGTACCCAATGCACGCGTGAAAGTCGTGCAGCCGGCCGTGACCGGCGTGGTGCGCAGCATCCTGGTACGTGACGGGATGCGGGTTCAGGCCGGACAGCTGCTGATGGAGCTTGATCCCACGCAGGCGGCGGCCGATACCGACAAGGCGACCGCAACCCGCCTCGACGCGCAACTGACGATGGCGCGCTCGCAGGCACTGCTGCAGGCGCAGAGCAAGAACGCCAAACCGGTCGTCGCGGTCGTGCCGAACGCCCCGGACGCTCGCCAGAATCAGACCCAGGCGTTCGCGGACGGCATCTACGGCGAATATCGCGCCAAGATGACCTCGTTGCAGGCCGAACTGGAGAAACGCGAGGCGGAATTGGCCACCACCGACGCCGATATTGCGCAGTTGAACGCCACGGCGCCGCTCGCCCAGCAGCAGGCCGATGACTACAAGGCGCTGTCCACCGACAATTACGTCGCCCGGCATGACTATCTCGACAAGCAGGAGAGCGCCCTGACCCAGAAGGGCGAACTTGCCGCGCGCATCAGTCATTCGCATGAGCTGCAGGCGGCGATCGCGGAGCAAAAAGGCGACATCCAGACAACCGCCGCAACCTTCCGCCGCAATGCCTTGGAGGATCTGGGAAAGGCCCAGGAGATCCTGTCGCAGGCGAGCAATGATCAAACCAAGGCCGAGGTCCGCCAGGCGTTCATGCGGTTGGTGGCCCCTGTTTCTGGCACGGTGCAGCAACTGTCGGTCCATACCGTAGGCGGGGTGGTGACCACCGCCCAACCCTTGCTGGAGATCGTGCCGGACGATGCGCTTGAGGTGGAGGCTCGCCTGGAGAACAAGGACATCGGCTTTGTCGAGGTCGGTCAATCGGCGATTGTGAAAGTGGATGCCTTTCCGTACACGCGCTTCGGTTACCTGCAGGGAACGGTCGTGGATATTTCCAACGATGCGGTGTCCGACAAGCACAACGGTCTGTATTTCGTCGTGCGGGTCAAGATCCCGGGCAAGCAATTCCGGGTTGAGCACAAGTGGGTCAACATGACTCCGGGAATGGAAGTGAAGGCGGAAATCCGCACCGGCACGCGCTCCGTGGCGGAGTATTTCCTCAGTCCGCTGATGACCACTGCCGGCGAGGCGCTGCGCGAGCGTTGATCAGCCAGGGCAGTTCTGTTCATCGCTGCCGCTGCGCACAATCATCGACGGATTTTCTTACGACGACCATTTTCTCGATGGTCGACGTCTCATTCACGCCTCGCGACCACGACAAAATTTCAGATGACCGACGCGTTCCTGCGCGACGCGACATTTGAAACTTAACTCCATGAATTGTCGGACTCTAGTGGCTCGCTGAAACCGCATTCGATTGCCGCCGGCGGTTCGCCGTCGCGATGCACGAAGTGCGCGACATAAATCTGTGCATGAAATTTGCTACGGCTCTGCTGGATTATGTGCGCCCGCTCCGGGGGGAGCGGCGCGCTCGCAACCATAACGAAAGCTGCAGAGCACTTCTGAGGGCACCGGGATGAATACGTTCCACCGCTACGGCAATGCCAGGGTGCGCGCTGCGCACATGAAATGCCCTCCGACGTTCAGCTGATTCCGGCAACCGGGCGCAGCCCGGCGCCTCCGATCCACATACGTTCGCAATCACAACATCAGCCCACTGCAAGTGGGGGTCTTAGAAGGTAAGTTGTCATGGCTACCCATTACTACACCGGCACGGTAGGAACTCCTGGCACCAACGGCACCGGCACCAGCGGCGCCGGGGGCACCGGGGGCACGGGCGAGACCCAGTCCTACAACTACACTGGCATCGCGGGTCAGACCGACGATGTCCAGCATGTGACGGGCGGTGGGGGTGGCACCGGCGGCGCCGGCAGCGCGCCCAATGGCGCCGCTGGTGCAGGCGGGGCGGGTGGCTATGCAAAGTCTTCAATCACCACCACTCAGCCCACGGGCTCGACCCTGGTTGCCAGTGGTTATGCGACCGGCGGTGCCGGCGGCAACGCCGGTGCGGTCTCGGGCAGCGGCAACGGTGCGGCCGGCGGCGCCGGAGGAAACGCCGTCGCCAACGCAACCTCGAACAACACCTCGGGGGTAGCGCAGGCGCTGGCGCAAGCCACTGGCGGAATAGGCGGCGTCGGCGTCAGTGGTACCGGCACCAGCGGCGCCGGCGGCGCCGGCGGCAATGCGCAGGCCACCAGTGCTGCGACGGGGACGACTTCTGCCTCGGCGACGGCACGCGCCACAGGCGGCAATGGCGGCGGCGGAGGCTCGGGTACCGCCGGCGGCAACGGGGGTCTGGCGGGCATGGGGACGGTCACTGGAGTGACCGCTACCGCCTCCGGGACATCGGCGACGGCGAATGCCGGCGGCTATGCCACCGGCGGCATCGGCGGGCGCGCCTTCGGCACCGGCATGACGGCAGGCAATGGCGGCGCCGGGAGTTTGGGCACGGTGTCGGCGAGCGGCTTCAGCATCGCGGAGACTGCCGACCAGACCGGTGGCGGCGGCGGCCGAGGGTATTCGGGCGCCAGCGGCGGTGCCGGAGCCTCAAGCACCCTCACGAATGATGTGATGGCCAGTTCCACCGGCGGAAGCGAGAGACTGCATCAGAACGCCGCCGGCGGCACGGGTGGGTATAGCAGCGGCGGCGCCGGCGGCGCCGGCGGCGCGGGCATCAGCAACCTCACCTTTGATGACACGACCAACGCCACCAAGTCGGCGAGTGTGAATGGCTACGCGACCGGCCAGGGTGGCGCCGGCGGTAGCGGTGGCACTGCCGGTGCCGGTGGCGCCGGTGGCGCCGGGACCGTAGGCCTTTCGATGAAAGGCGCTGAATACACCTATGCCCGCGCCACAGCCACGGGCGGGAATGGTGGCGGCGCCACCAATGGAACCATCGGCGGCCAAGGCGGCAATGCCTCAGGCAGTTCGACGGCCATCAGCTCGACGACCGGTACATTCAACGCCAGGGGATACCTGTCCCTCACCGCCGGCGCGAGTGGCGTCAGCGGCGCCGGCAATGGAGTGGCCGGCGGTTCGGTGACCAGCGGTTCGGCCACGGCCACCGAGGCGACCGCCACGGGCGGGCACGCCTATTCGAACCTCACCGCGACGGGCGGTGCGGGCGGCGCCGTGGACGGC
>DATHMK010000014.1:0-43581 GCA_035487155.1 Steroidobacteraceae bacterium | reverse complement strand
AAACGGAGTCAGAGTCCGTTGTCCTACCACTAGACGATCCCCCAAAACAGGACCTCTCGCGGCCGTTGCCCTTAGCGCTTGGAGTACTGGGTTCCGCGGCGGGCCTTGCGATGGCCGACCTTCTTACGCTCGACCTCACGGGCATCGCGGGTCACGAACCCGGCGACACGCAGCGGCTTACGCAGGCTCTCATCGTACTGGATGAGCGCGCGGGTGATGCCGTGGCGAATGGCGCCGGCCTGGCCGGTGATGCCACCGCCGGCAACATGCACCTTGAAGTCGAAACGGTTCAGCATCTCAGTCGTCTCAAGCGGCTGGCGGACGATCATGCGCCCCGTGACGCGGCCGAAAAACTCGTCCAGCGCGCGGCCGTTGACGGTGATGTTGCCGGTGCCGGGGGTCATGTAGACCCGGGCGGTGGCGGTCTTGCGGCGGCCGGTGCCGTAGTTCTGACTGATGGCCATGAGTATTAAGCTTCCTGAATCTCTAGAGGTTTCGGCTGCTGCGCGCTGTGCGGGTGCTTGCCCCCGGCGAACACATGCAGTTTCTTGAACATGCGACGGCCCAGCGGGTTCTTCGGCAGCATGCCCTTCACGGCGATCTCGATCGCGCGCTCCGGATGCTCCTTCAACAGCTTGTCCAGCGCGATCGACTTGATGCCGCCGATGGCTCCGGTGTGATGGTAGTAGATCTTGTCCGAGAGCTTGCGGCCGGTGACGCGCACCTTCTCTGCGTTGACCACGACGATATGGTCGCCCATGTCCACGTGGGGCGAGTAATCCACCTTGTGCTTGCCCTTCAGGCGATGCGCGATCTGGGAAGAGAGCCGGCCCAGGGTCTTGCCGCTGGCATCCACCAGGAACCAGTCGCCCCGGACTGCGCCCGATTTGGCGAATACGGTTGTCGTCGTAAGCATTTCCTAAAAACTCCGGCAGCAGGCCTTCGGCCGTGCCAAAAAAGGCCGGCAAGTGTACTCAAGCAGCCCGGCCATTGCAAAGCGCCCCAGGGCCGCCGCATCGCCCCTCGGCTGCGCGCCCACCCTTATATAAAGCGTCGTAGGCCTGCCAGAAGAGCCCCCTGCCAGTCCGCATAATTGCTGCACCGCACTGGGATCTGTGACCTGGACTTGGCAGGCGTTGCCGAGCTTCGGCCGGCATTATGACCCCTACGGCTGCTATAGTGCGGGGATGCTTACAGGTTTGCGGCCTGCCCATGGGTTCTGAGCGCCTCCTCGATCCTCTAATCGCCGCTGCCGACCGGGCCCTGCGGGCCATAGCCGCCCCGGCTCATGCCTCCCGCCCCTACCCCGGTTCCCTGGGAACCTCCAGCTTGGATGACGCCCAACGCCGCGAATCGGCAGCCCTGATGCGGGTCAATCATGCCGGCGAAGTCGCCGCGCAGGCGCTCTATCACGGCCAGGCCCTGGCGGCGCGCACCCCGGCCACCCGTGAATTGCTCCTCAAGGCCGCCCGTGAAGAGGCCGATCACCTGGGGTGGTGTGAACAGCGCTTGCGGGAACTGGGATCAGGACCCAGCCTGCTCAATCCGCTGTGGTACGCCGGCTCCTTCGCCATCGGCGCCATGGCCGCGGCATTTGGTGATGGCGCCAGTCTGGGGTTCGTCGCCGAGACCGAACGTCAGGTTGAGGGCCATCTGGATGGGCATCTGCGGCGCCTGCCGACGGCCGATTCGACCAGCCGCGCCGTGGTGGACGCCATGCGCAAGGATGAAATTGCGCATGCGGCCACGGCACGCGCGGCGGGCGCAGTGGAGCTGCCGGGCATCGTGCGCGCAGTGATGCGCGGCACGGCGAAGGTCATGACGATGACTGCGTACTGGATCTGAACCAAGACTTTTGATTGCCCCGCGCACTGCCGGCTTGCAGTTCTTCGGGCTTATGTATAAAAACCTGACCACAGCGCACGCGCTCGGGGGATTTGATTATGGATGAGAACGTCAAACCGCTCAGTGACATACCGGCGATCAATCGCTTTCTGAGCTACTGCCGTATTCGCACGGTGCCCTCGAAGACCGTGGTAATCCATGCGGGCGATCTGCCTGACGTTCTGTACTACATCATCAGCGGCTCGGTCGAAGTCATGATCGAGGATGAGGAAGGCAACGAGATGGTTCTCGCCTACCTCAACAAGGGCCAGTTCTTCGGCGAAATGGGGCTGTTCTACGAACAGCCCACGCGCAGCGCCTGGGTCCGCACCCGCAACCAGTGCGAGCTGGCTGAGATGACCTATCCGCGGTTCCGGCAGATCGCCGCGGAGAGCCCGGGGCTGATTTTCGAGCTGGCCACGCAGCTGGCGACGCGCCTCGACCGTACCAACCGCAAGCTGGGTGATCTCGCCTTCGTGGATGTCACCGGCCGGGTGGCGCACGCCATCATGGACCTTTGCGGCGAACCGGATGCCATGACGCACCCGGAGGGCATGCAGATCAAGGTCAGCCGCCAGGAGCTGTCGCGGCTGGTGGGCTGCTCACGCGAAATGGCCGGCCGGGTGCTGAAGGTGTTGGAAGACCAGGGGCTGCTGCGGGCCACCGGCAAGACCATCGTGGTCTTCAACGCCCGGCCCAAGACCAAGACCCGCCCCGTCATCGTTCCGGCCACTTCCAAGCCGCTGGGCGCGCGCACCGCGCGCGTTGAAGAAGACGATGACGAGGACGATGAGGACGACGAATAGGTGCTGCTCGCCGCCCTAGCGGGCGGCGTCGATGGCGGCGCGCATGGCCTTGATCGTCGCCACATAATCGGCACTGCCGAAGACGGCGGAGCCGGCCACAAAAGTGTCCGCTCCGGCCGCTGCGATCAGGCCGATGTTCTCAACCTTCACGCCACCGTCGATCTCCAGGCGCACCGGGCGCGACTGCACATCGATGCGCGTGCGCACGCTCTTGAGCTTCTCCAGCGACTGCGCGATGAACTTCTGGCCACCAAAACCGGGGTTCACGGACATGATCAGCACCAGATCGAGCTTGCCCAGGGTGTAGTCCAGCCACTGCAGCGGCGTCGCCGGATTGAACACCAGGCCCGCACGGCAGCCCTGGTCGTGGATCAGCTCGATGGTGCGGTCCACGTGTTCGGTGGCCTCAGGATGGAAACTGATGTACGTGGCCCCGGCGCGCGCGAAGTCCGTGACGATGCGGTCCACCGGACTCACCATCAGGTGCACATCGATCATGGCATCAGGGGAATGCCGGTGCAGCGCCTCGCACACCATGGGGCCGATGGTGAGATTGGGCACGTAATGATTGTCCATGACGTCAAAATGGATCAGGTCCGCCCCGGCGTGCAGCACGGCATCCACTTCCTCGCCAAGGCGCGCGAAGTCTGCGGACAGGATGGACGGGGCAATCCAGCTGGTTTCCATTGCCTGAGTCTACCAGTATCAAATACCGCGGCGTTCGCGCACCAGTTCCCAGGCCTCGATGATCTGCTGGGTGCGCTGCTTGGCGTGCTCGATCATGGATTCCGGAAGACCGTTGGCTTTGAGCTTGTCGGGGTGATGCCGGCTAAGCTGCCGCCGATAGGCCAGGGAGAGTTCCTCGTTGCTGTTCTGGGGGGTGCATTCGAGCACCTTGTAGGCCTCGGCGAGCTGCGTTTCGCTGTTCACGCCCGCGGCATTGCCCATGCCGTCGGCATAAGCGCCACGGCGCATCCGCAGTACCGCCTCGATATGTGCGAACTCCATGCCACCCAGGCCCAGCACCGAGGACAGGTGCTGCAACACGCGGCGCGCCTGCGGCTGCAGGTCATTGCCCATCAACGCCGCGCGCATCTGGATCTCGATGAAGGCGCGCATCAGATCAGGACGGCCCCCGCAGCTGCGATACAGGGCGGCCAGCGCCGCATCCAGCGAGAACGGCGCGGACTTGCCCTCGGTGAAGCAGGCGATCGCCACCCGCACCTGCTCGGCGCTCAGACGCAGCTGCGACATCACGGCGCGCGCGGCCTGGATTTCCTGCTCGGACACGCGCCCATCGGCCTTGGCCACATGACCCATGACCTGGAAGGTGGTGCGAAAGAACTGCTCGCCGATCTGAGTCGCCGTGGCGCCCGACGCACTGCCCACGCCAGGGCGCCTGGCGATGCTCGGGGTGGCATTGGCATCGAACTGATGACCAATGAAGACGCCGATCGCCGCGCCGATGGGGCCACCGGCAGCGAGGCCGATGAGTCCGCCGACTGTTTTCCCGATCCATTGCATACGCTGATATATTAGCAACGAGGCTAAATTGCTGAAAAAACGATGACTTCCGGGACCGTCTACCGAACCGCCCTGAGCGGCATGAAACTCCTGCACGCGGGGAAGGTTCGGGACAACTATGCCGTGGATGAGCAAAACATGCTCATCGTCACCACCGATCGCATGTCGGCCTTCGATGTGATATTGCCCGATCCCATCCCGCGCAAGGGCTGGGTGCTCACCCAGATCTCCAATTTCTGGTTCGACCGCACCCGCCACATCGTACCGAATCACCTGACCGGGCGGCCCGTGGCGCAGTTGCCGCTGCCGGCCGCCGAGCTTGCGACACTGGAAGGCCGCTCAGTAATCGTCAAACGCCTCAAGCCCCTGCCCCTGGAGGCGGTCGTGCGCGGCTACCTGATCGGCTCGGGCTGGAAGGACTACCAGCGCAGCGGCAACATCTGCGGCATCGAGCTGCCCGAGGGCCTGTCGCAGGCGCAGCGTCTGCCCACCCCGATCTTCACACCCGCGACCAAGGCCGATGTGGGCGCGCATGATGAGAACATCTCCTTTGCCGAGGCGAGCGTGCTGCTCGGTGCGACGCTGGCGCAGCAGGTGCGGGCGACGGCGCTGGCGCTGTACCAGTTCGCCGCCGACTACGCCCGTGCGCGCGGCATCATCATCGCGGATACCAAATTCGAGTTCGGACTGGATGAAGCCGGTCAGCTCACGCTGATGGACGAGGTTCTGACACCGGACTCCTCGCGCTTCTGGCCCGCCGACACCTACCGCGTCGGCATCAGTCCGCCCAGCTTCGACAAACAGTATCTGCGTGACTATCTGGAATCGCTGGGCTGGAACAAGCAGGCACCCGGACCGACGCTGCCCGACGAGGTGATCATGCGTACCCGCGACAATTATCTCGAAGCCCTGCGGCGACTCACCGCCTAAGACGCCAGCACATGTCCAACTGGCCATGGGATTACCTGGATGCCGTGGTCTTCAGCCGGGCTTCCGGACGGCCCGGGGTGCTGCGCAAGCTGGCGCGGATCGGCCGCTATCCCTATGCCGTCCTGCGCGATGTCGCCGGCGGCCAGATCAACATGCGCGCCACCGCCCTGGTGTTCACCACGGTGCTGTCACTGGTGCCGCTGCTGGCCTTTAGTTTCATCATCATCCGTGAGCTTGGCGGGCATCATGCCGGGCGTGATCTGCAGCCCATCGTGCTGGAGTTCTTCCGTCCCGTGGGCGCCGGTGCCGATGACATGACACGCCAGGTGCTGGAGTTCGCCGGCCGGATGCGCCGCGGTGTGGTGGGCATCGTCGGCATCGCGCTGCTGGCCTGGTCGCTCATTGGCACGATCCAGAAGGTCGAGGACAGCTTCAACTATGTATGGCGGGTACCCCAGCCCCGCAGCCTGGCGCGCCGCGTCGGGGAGTTCCTCAGCCTGCTGGTGATCGGTCCGGTGCTGCTGGGCGGATTCATCGCGCTCTCCCACACGGCGCTGCTCGCCGGGCCGCTGCAGCTGGCCAACTCGCTGCCGCTGATCAACCGCCTGATGAATGTCGGCGTGCATGTCGCGCCCTATGCGATGGTGACGGTCCTGTTCACCTTCCTGTACATGTTCATCCCCAATACCCGGGTACGTCTGGGGCCCGCGCTGATCGGAGCGGTGGTCGCCGGCATTGCCTGGGCGGCGGTCGGCATTCTCTTCACGCGCTTCGTGGAATACAGCGCGCGCCTGACCCTGGTGTACGCCGGATTCGCGGCCGTCATCGCGGTGGTGATGTGGACCTACTTCGGCTGGCTGATCCTGCTGACCGGCGCGCAGCTGTCCTTCTACATACAAAATCCCAGCTATCTGCGCTTCGGCCTGCGCCAGCTGCAGTTGTCGGCCGCCGAACTGGAGCAGCTGGCGCTCACCGTGACCTTCCTGGTCGGCCACAACGCCGGGACCGGGCGTCCGCGCTATACCCTGGACGCGGTGGCGACGCACCTGGGCGTCACCGGTCTTGCGCTCGCGCCCCTCATAGGCGCCCTGGAGAATGCCCGAGTGCTGAAGCTCTCCGGCGAGGAGCTGCTGCTGGCGCGTGATCCGGCGCGGCTGGCCATCGCTGACATCATCGAGGCGGCCCGCCACCTGCACAGCGGCAAGCCGGTGAGCCGCGCGCTGGGCGTACCGGGCGTCAGCCAGCTGGTGGCGCAGGTGGATGCGGCGCGGCGCGCCAGTTGCGCCGGCCAGACGCTGCAGGAGCTGCTGCAGACCAGTCCCCTGCTGGTGTCCGAAGCAGCGAGCGGTGAAAGCGGCGAATGGCCGGCGCCCTCCCCGCCCCCCGATGCTACTCGCCGGCTATCGTCAGATCGTCGATGAGCACCGACCCGGTGTGCAGCGCACCGCGGTCATCCACATCACCGCCGATCGCCGCGATGCCCTTGAACATGTCGCGCAGATTGCCCGCGATGGTGATCTCGTGCACCGGATGGGCGATCACCCCATTTTCGACCCAGAAGCCGCTGGCCCCGCGCGAGTAGTCACCGGTCACCGGATTCACGCCCTGGCCCATCAGCTCGGTGACCAGAAGTCCCCGGCCCATCGTGCGCAGCAGCTGCTCACGGGTCGGGGCCGACTTCGAGGAACGGATGAAAAGGTTGTGCACGCCATCAGCATTGCCCGTGGTCTTCAGTCCAAGCTTGCGGGCTGAGTAGCTGTCGAGCACATAGCCCTGCGCCACACCGTCCACGACCAGCTGCCGGTCACGCGTGGCGACGCCCTCGCCATCAAAGGGACTGCTGGCCAGGGCCTTGGCGATATGCGGCCGCTCCTCGATCTGCACGAAGTCGGGAAATACCGGCTTGCCGGCGATATCCAGCAGAAAGCTGCTCTTGCGGTACTGGCTGCCGCCGCGTATCGCGCCGATGAAGCTGCGGAACAGGCCGCGGGCCATCTCCGGAATGAACACGACCGGCGCGCGCTGCGTCGGCAGGCGCACCGCGCCCAGCCGTGAAATCGCGTTCTCGCCCGCGCGTCGACCGATCGCCGCGGCGTCCTCGAGGTCCTGCGGATCCCTGGCGCTCGAGTACCAGAAGTCCCGCTGCATGTCCTCATCCTGACTGGCCAGCAGCACGCAGCTCATGGAATGCGAGCTGCTCGCGAAGCCGGACAGAAAGCCATGCGAGTTGCCGTAGACCCGCACGCCGCGCTGGTTGCCCACCGAGGCGCCCTCGGAATTGGTGAGCCGCCGGTCCACCGCCAAACCGGCCGCCTCGCAACGGCGCGCCAGTTCCACCGCCTGATCAGGCTCAAGGTCCCAGCGGTGATACAGATCCAGATCCGGCACCTCGCGGGCCAGGTCTTCCGGATCCGCCAGACCCGCACAGTCATCCGCGGCGGTGTAGCGGGCGATGGCGCAGGCCTTCTGCACCGTGGCGCGCACCGCCGCCGCACTCAGATCCCCGGTGCTCGCCGAGCCCTTGCGCTTGCCGAAGTACACGGTCAGTCCCAGGCCGCGGTCGCGCTGGTACTCCACCGTATCCACCTCGCCCAGACGCACCGTGGCGGTCAGGCCGCGCTGCAGGCTGGCATCCGCCTCGCACTGGTAGGCCCCGGCTCGCTTGGCTTCCGCCAGCACCTGCTCGATGACTGCTTTAAGCTCCGGAATCCGGGAGGCGTCGACTTCCTGCTGCATATGCCCTGCCGCTGCTTTGATGCAGAATTGTAGCCCAAGGAGCATGGTACCCACGTGAAGCGATTTTCCAGACCCGAACCGGATGCGGATTCACCGCCGCTGTTCGACGGCCCCAGCAAGAGCGTGCTCAAGCGCGAAGCGCATCGGGCCCAGGCGTTGGGTGAGGAACTGATCGCGCTCAAGGATGCGGAGCTTCGGGCCCTGCAGCTGCCCGAACCCCTGTACGAGGCCATTGTCGCCGCCCGCAGCATCAGCAGCCGCGGCGGCGGAGCCCGGCAGCGCCAGTACATCGGCAAGCTGATGCGTGAGATTGACCTGACACAGGTGCGCGAGGCCTTGGGGGCAAAGGCGGCCAAATCCGCGCAGGAGGCCCAGCGCTTCCAGCGTGCCGAGGGCTGGCGCAACCGACTGCTGGAGGGCGGCCCGGAGGCCCTCACGGCGCTGCGCGCCGCTTATCCGGCCCTGGACGAGGCGCAATGGCTCAAACGGCTGACGGCCGCCCGCAGCGAACGCCAGCGCACCGGGGCCGTTGGCGCTGCCTCCCGTGAGCTGTTCAGGGCGCTGCGGGAACTGCTCGACTAGCTTCGCTCAGCTACAATGTGCGATTGCGGCGGCGCCCAAGCAGGCCCCGTTAAGGAGTAGTCCAGTGTCAGTGTGGGTTGGCATCATCATGGGTTCGGCGTCGGACTGGGAGACGATGCGCCCTGCCGCGGAAGTACTGGATGCCCTGAGCATTGCCCATGAGGTACGGGTGGTCTCAGCCCATCGCACGCCGGATCTGCTGTTTGAATACGCGGCCAGCGCGCGCGCGCGCGGCCTCGAGGCCATCATCGCCGGTGCCGGGGGCGCCGCGCATCTGCCGGGGATGACGGCGGCGAAGACCAGCGTTCCGGTACTGGGTGTGCCGGTGCAGTCCAAGGCCCTCAATGGCATGGATTCACTGCTGTCCATCGTGCAGATGCCCGCGGGCATTCCCGTGGCTACCTTCGCCATCGGTGTGGCCGGGGCGACCAATGCCGCCCTGATGGCGGCCGCCATCATCGCCAACCGGCATCCGGAAGTCCTGCCGCGGCTGGAGGGCTTCCGCGACAAGCAGACCGCCAGGGTGCTTGAACAGCCTGATCCGCGCACCAGCCGCCCATGACAGTCGGCATCGTCGGCGCCGGTCAGCTGGGCCGCATGATGGCCCTGGCCGGCTACCCCCTGGGGCTGGACTTCCTGTTTCTGGATCCGGCCGAGCGGCCTCCGGCGGCGGCGCTGGCCCCGGTGCTCAAGAGCGACTTCAGCAACAGCACCGCGCTCGCGGCCCTGGCGGCCCGCTGCGAAGTGGTGACCATCGACTGGGAGAACGTGTCGGTTGCGGCGCTGCGCGAGCTTGGGCGTGAGACCCGCGTAAGCCCGCCGCCGGCGGCGATCGCAGCGGCCCAGGATCGCGCCAGTGAAAAGCGTCTGTTTGAAAAGCTCGGCATCCCCACCACGCGCTGGCGCGCGGTGAGCAGCCGCGCGCAGTTGTCGGCGGCAGTGCGCGACATAGGCCTGCCGGGCATGCTGAAGACCCGGCGCATGGGCTATGACGGCAAGGGCCAGGCGCTGCTGCGCACGGCCGCCGATGTGGAAAGGGCCTGGGCCGCATTGGGGCAGGTGCCGCTGCTGTACGAGGAGCTCGTCCCCTTTGATATGGAAGTCTCCGTCATCGGGGTGCGCGGCCGCGATGGCCAGTGCCAGGTCTATCCTTTGAATCACAACCTGCACGCCGGCGGCATACTGCGGCTGACGCGCGCACCCTGCGACCAGGCGCGCCTGAACCGGCTGGCGCGCAAGCAGGTCCTGGCCGTGATGGAACACCTGCACTATGTGGGGGTGTTGACCCTCGAATACTTCGTCCGCAAGGGTCGCCTGGTGGCCAATGAAATGGCGCCCCGGGTACATAACTCCGGTCACTGGACCATCGAGGGCGCGGTGACCAGCCAGTTTGAGAACCATCTGCGGGCCATTCTGGGGCTGCCGCTGGGCGCGACCCGCGCCAGAGGTTACAGCGCCATGATCAATCTGATCGGCACCATGCCGGGCCGATCGGACCTGCTGCGCCAACCCGGTGTGCACCTGCATGATTACGGAAAGGATGCGCGCCCCGGGCGCAAGCTCGGACACCTGACTGTGGTAGAACAGGATTCAGCGCGTTGCCAGCGGCGGGCGCGCCAGCTCATGGCCGAATTGGCCCCTGAGATTCACATCCCCTAGAATCGAGTCGCCATGTACCTTGAACTGTTCAAGCTTCGGGAACTACCGTTCCGGCTAAGCCCGGACCCGCAGTTCCTTTATTTGAGCAAACAGCATGCACGCGCCAAGGCGTACATGGAGTCGACGATCTGGTTCACCGATGGCTTCGTCGTGATCACCGGTGAGATCGGTTCAGGCAAAACCACCCTCATCGAATCCTTCCTCCAGGAACTGCAGCGCGACGTGGTGGTCGCACAGATCAGTCAGACCCAGGTCTCGGCGATTGATTTCCTGCAATCGGTGCTGGTGCAGTTCGGTTTCTCACCCTTCAAGATGAAGAAGGCCGAGCTGATCGCGACCCTGAACAGCTTCCTGGTGGAGCAGTACGCGGCCGGGCGCAAGGTGCTGCTGATCGTGGATGAGGCGCAGAATCTGTCGCTGAAGGTCCTGGAGGAGGTCCGCATGCTCTCCGGGGTCGAGACCACCAAGGAGAAGGTGCTGCGGATCATCCTGGCCGGCCAGCCGGAACTGAACCAGAAGCTTGATGCCCCGGAACTGGTGCAGCTGGCGCAGCGCGTCCGCCTGCGCTTCCATCTGGGCACGCTCTCGGCGACCGAGATGCACGCCTACATCCATCACCGGCTGGAAGTGGCGGGCGCCGGGGATCGCCAGATCTTCGCCGAAGACACCTACCCGGTGATCTATCGCTTCACCGGCGGTGTGCCGCGTCTGGTGAATACCCTGTGCGACACCGCGATGCTCGCGGCCTATGGCCAGAACCGCGACCAGATCGTGCTCGAGGACATCAACAGTTCGGTGGAGGAACTGCACTGGCGCGAGCCGCAGGCCCAGCCGAGCATCCCGGGACATGTCGCGCGCGGTTTTGAAACCAATGCCAGCCTCACGGACACCCATAAGGTCGTGCGCGAGGGCCAGCGTGCCGAACCGCGCTCGGGGCCGCCGGGCGATGGGGCCGGCGAGCTCGTGGGCCGCGTCATACTGGCCACCGAAGGGCACACCAGCCGCGAACTGCCGCTGAAGGTGGGGCGCGTCATCATCGGACGCACGATCGACAATGATCTGCAGGTGGACAGCCGCTTCGTGAGCCGGCATCACTGCCAGATCATCACCGGTGCCGAAGGCAGCGTCATCGAGGATCTCAACAGCACCAACGGCATCTTCGTGCAGGGCCGGCGCGTGCGCCGCTACAACCTCAACGATGGCGATGTGGTCGTGATCGGCAAGCACGAGATCATGTATGTCGATGAACGCCTGGCGCGCGCGCGCTTGAGCTCATCCGAAGGTGCGCCGGTCGTGCCGACGCTGGATAAGGCGCTCGACGACAGTGCCCATACTGAAACCGTCGTGGATCCTGATCGCGCCGCAAACCGGCGTTAGGCCGCATCCTCGTGCGGCGCCGGATCATCAGGCGGGGCGACCATGCCGGCCGTCGCCTCATCCAACGCCTCCGGTGCGTCATACTGGGCACGCAGGCGCCGATAGCTGCGCCGCCGCAGCAGCACCACCACGCCGGCCAGCACCGCCAGCAGACCGGGCAGGCCCAGCAGCACGCTCAGCGTCGGTGAGCTCTGCCAATAGCTGACGATGAGCGCAACCAGCCCGCCCAGCAGATAGGCCCAGGGCAGGCCCTCATAGACCGGGCGCGACAACTTGTGATGAGCGCGGCTCATGACACAAGCTTAACCGCCTTCAGCTCACTCGCGCGAGCGCCCCCGATCGAGGAACCCGAACATCTTTGACACCAGGGAGGGCTTCCAGCCTTCCACCTTGAAATCGCCGCGACGGGCCGGCATGTGGCGCTGCACCTCGGTCAGCAGATCCTTGGGCAGTGTCAGTTCGGATTCGGTCCTGGACTCGGGAGCCATGTCTACATCCTTTGGGCGGGGGTCGCCTGCTGGGGCCGAAATGTTCTGCGGACACCGTACGGGGAATGCGGGGGGTCAAAGTGTGCCGCACGTCACGCTTTTCCGACTGTAGGAGGATGGCGCCATTTTTCTCAGGCGCAGTCGGCAGGCGGTTCGAGTTATGTCGAGGACTAGCCGGTTCCGCCGACGGTCAACCCGTCCACCCGTAAGGTGGGCTGGCCCACGCCGACCGGAACGTTCTGGCCTTCCTTGCCGCAGGTCCCCACGCCCTCGTCGAGCTTAAGGTCATTGCCCACCATGCTGACCCGGGTGAGTACATCCGGACCATTGCCGATGAGTGTCGCGCCCTTCAGCGGCGCTCCAAGCTTGCCGTTCTCGATGGCATAGGCCTCGCTGGCGGAGAACACAAACTTGCCCGAGGTGATGTCCACCTGGCCGCCGCCGAAGTTCACGGCATAGATGCCGCGCGCCACCGACTTGATGATGTCCTCGGGCGCATGCGGACCGGGGCGCATGTAGGTATTGGTCATGCGCGGCAGCGTCACATGGGCAAAGGATTCGCGCCGGCCATTGCCCGTGGAGCGGGTGCCCATCAGGCGCGCATTGAGCTTGTCCTGCATGTAGCCACGCAGGATGCCGTTCTCGATCAGCGTGGTGCAGCCGGTCGCCGTGCCTTCATCGTCGATGTTCAACGAGCCGCGACGGCGTGACAGAGTGCCGTCATCGACCACGGTGCACGCCTCGGTGGCCACGCGCTCGCCCACCCGATTGGCGAAGGCCGAGGTGCCCTTGCGGTTGAAATCCCCTTCCAGTCCATGGCCGATGGCCTCGTGCAGCAGCACGCCCGGCCAGCCAGGCCCCAGGACCACGGTCATGGGTCCGGCCGGAGCGGCAATGGCCTCCAGGTTCACCAGCGCCTGCCGCACCGCTTCACGGCCCAGCTGCAGCGGACGATCCTCCGCCACCAGCTCGCTCAAGGAGAAGCGGCCCCCGCAGCCGCAGTAGCCCTGCTCGCGGCGCCCGTTCTGCTCGACGATCACCGACACGTTGAAGCGCACCAGCGGGCGCACATCGGCCGCCAGTTCGCCATCGCTGTTGGCCACCAGCACGACCTCATGCACGGCCGTGACACTGGCCATGACCTGCATGACGCGCGGATCGAGCGCGCGGGTTTCCTTGTCCACCCGCATCAACCAGGCGACCTTGTCGGCATCGCTGAGCGCGGCGACCGGGTCATCAGGCAGATACAGCTGGTGGCCGCTGCGCGCCTGCCACACGGCAAGCGAGCGCCCGTTGCCCTGTGCGGCAATGGCACGCGCCGCGCGCGAGGCATCCTCGAGCGCCGGCAGCATGATCTCATCCGAATAGGCAAAGCCGGTCTTCTCACCCGACAGAGCGCGCACGCCCACTCCCTGCTCGATGGCCGCACTGCCCTCCTTGACGATGCTGTCCTCCAGCGCCCAGGACTCCTCATGCGCCAGCTGGAAGTACAGGTCCGCGTAATCCACCGAATGGGACATCACCTGGCCGAACACCCGGTCCAGCTGCGCTTCATCCAGACCGCTGGGCGCAAGAATCACCTGGCGCGCGATGCTGAGCGAATCAACCGGTAGGGCGGAGGTGGCCATCTTCAATCCTTCAAAAAACCATTGGCTTCAGATTACAGCACCCGATGCTTGAGCGCGGGGAAGCCCTCGCGCACGCTCGCCTGCGCCGCGCCGTCGATCTCGGCCAGCACCACCCCGGCGCCTGCGGCCCGGCGGGCCAGCACCCTGCCCCAGTAATCCACGATCATGGCGTCGCCGTAGGTCTCACGGCCGTTGGCGTGCAGGCCCCACTGGGCCGCCGCCAGGACATAACAGAGGTTTTCCACGGCACGGGCCCGCAGCAGCACCTCCCAATGCGCCAGGCCCGTGGGCACCGTGAAGGCGGCCGGCACCGCCAGAAGCTGCGCGCCGCGCGCCGACAGCTGCCGGTACAGCTCCGGAAAGCGCAGGTCGTAACACACCGATAGCCCGAGCTTTCCGGCGGGCGTTTCGACGAGGATCGGCTCCTTTCCCGGCTCAAATGTCGCAGATTCGCGGTAGATCTCCTTCTTTTCCGGAATGTCGACGTCGAACAGGTGCATCTTGTCGTAGCGCGCGACCTGCCGCCCGTTGGCATCGAACACCACCGCGGCCGGCGCGACTCGCTTGGCCGTCTGACCGCGGATGGGCAGGGTCCCGGCGACGATCCACAGCGAAAGCTTCTGGGCGAGCTCGGCCAGCGCGTCCTGAATGGGACCGGCGCCGGGCGCCTCCGCCACGGCCAAGCGGTCCGCTTCGCGGGCCCCCATGATGGCGAAGTTCTCCGGCAATACCGCCAGGACCGCGCCGCCCGCGGCGGCCTCCGACAGCAGTGTCCCGGCGACGCCCAGGTTCTGGGTCACATCCGGGGTGGAATTCATCTGAATCGTCGCGACTTTCAAATCGGCACCACGTCGAACTGATCCACACCATATAACGCCTCGACCTGCATGCGTATGGGGCGTCCCACCTGATGTTCAAGCTCGGCGAGACTGGCTGATTCGTTTTCGAGCAGATGGTCGACCACTTCCTGGTGCGCCAGGATCAGCACCTCGCGACTGGCGAACTGGCGGCTCTGGCGCATGATTTCCCGGAACACCTCGTGCGCCACGGTCTCCGGGGTCTTGATGAAGCCGCGGCCCTCGCAGGCCGGGCAGGCCTTGCACAGCAGATGCTCGAGGCTCTCGCGGGTGCGCTTGCGGGTCATCTCCACCAGACCCAGGGGCGAGAGCGACACGATGTGCGTCTGGGCGCGATCCGTGGCCAGCGCCCGCTCCAGAGCCTGCAGCACCTGGCGGCGGTGCGCGGTATCGGCCATGTCGATGAAATCGATGATGATGATGCCGCCGAGATTGCGCAGCCGCAGCTGCCTGGCAATCGCCACCGCGGCCTCGAGGTTGGTGCGGAAGATCGTTTCCTCGAGGTTGCGGTGTCCGACGTAGCCGCCGGTGTTCACATCGATGGTGGTCATCGCCTCGGTCTGATCGATGATCAGGTGGCCGCCGGATTTCAGCGGCACCTTGCGATCCAGGGCCCGCGACAGCTCCTCCTCCACGCCATGCATGTCGAACAGCGGGCGCTGGCCACTGTACAGTTCGATCTGCACCGGACTGTCAGGCAGGAAGGTGCGCGCGAACTCCTGCATGGCCGCCAGTTCCGCCGCCGAGTCCACCAGCACCTTGGACACCTCCGGCACCAGCTCATCGCGCAGCACCCGCAGCGGCAGCGGCAGGTCCGCATGCACGATGTTGCCGGCCTCCACGCGTGAGGAGACCTCGCGTACATGGCGCCAAAGCTTCTCCAGGTAGGCCACATCCTCGCGCAGTCCGGCCGCATCGGCGGTCTGCGCCGCGGTGCGCACGATGTAACCACCCACGGCCTGTGGCGGCAGCACCGCCGCGATCGAGGCCTTCAGGCGCTGCCGGGTTGCATCATCCTCGATGCGCGCGGAGACGCCGATGCCTTCGCCGCGCGGCATGAACACCAGGTAACGCGAGGGCAGCGCGACGAAGGTGGTGAGCCGCGCGCCCTTGGTGCCCATGGGGTCCTTGACCACCTGCACCAGCAGCTCATCGCCCTGGGTCACCAGGCGCCGGATGTCATCGATGGGCGGCAGACTGACGACGGTATCGTCCGGCCTGACCAGCGCGATGTCCGCCACATGCAGGAAGGCCGTACGCTCCAGGCCCACATCGATGAATGCCGCCTGCATGCCGGGCAGCACCCGCGACACCCGGCCCTTGTAGATGTTGCCCACCAGGCCGCGCTTGCTGGCGCGCTCGATGTGGATTTCGGTGAGCGCGCCGTTCTCAACCAGCGCCGCACGGGTCTCGCGCGGACCAAGACTCACCAGCAGCTCGCTGCTCAAGGGCTGCTCCAGCACGGCACCCGCGCCGCCACCAGCAGTTGCGCCGTCTCAAACAATGGCAGGCCCATCACCCCGGAGTAGCTGCCCTGCAGTGATTCGATGAAGACGGCCCCGAGGCCCTGGATGGCGTAGGCCCCGGCCTTGTCGCGCGGCTCGCCGGTGTCCCAGTAGCGCGCGCGCTCAGTTGCGCTCGTAGCGCGCATGCGCACGGTGCTGGCGCTGGTCATGCAGCGCGTGCCCGCCGCGGTGACCAGGGCCACGCAGGTGAGTACCTGGTGTTCGCGGCCATTGAGGGCCTGCAGCATCGACAGGCCATGATCCCGATCCTTTGGTTTGCCCAGGCTCACCCCATCCAGCACCACGGTCGTGTCCGCCCCCAGCACTGGCAGGTCGTGCAGACGCTGCCACACGGTTTCGGCCTTGGCGCGCGCCACGCGCTCCACATAGGCGCTGAGCGCTTCCCCGTGACGGGTGCCCTCGTCCACATCGGCCACCTCGACCGCATGCGGCACCCCGATTTGCGTCAGAAGCTCGCGCCGCCTTGGGGATGCCGAAGCCAGTCGCAGCACGGGGCTCAATGACATCGCAGCTCCACAGCCTCAGGTCTCAATCACGATGATACGGATGTCCGGCAAGAACGCTATGCGCACGATACAGCTGTTCGGCCAGAACCACCCGTACCAGAGCATGCGGCAGGGTGAGCTTCGACAGCGACAGCTTGAAATCGGCACGCCCCATGACTTCGCTGGCGAGGCCATCCGGACCGCCGATCACGAACGCCACATCGCGCCCGTCGTTCATGCGCGCGGCGAGCCAGTTGGCAAGTTCGCGGGTACTCAGCTGCGCGCCATGCTCATCGAGGGCGACCAGGAATTCCTGAGGTTTGAGAAGCTCCAGGATGCGCCGCGCCTCGGCCTGCATGGCCTGGGCGGGAGCGGCACGCGCACTGCGCTGGCCGGCGGGCACTTGCGATACTGCGACCTTGAGGCTGCCGGACAGGCGCCGGGTGTAGTCGCCAACCACCTCATCCACCCAGGGCGGCATCCGCTCCCCCACGGCGATGATGCGGATGCGCACCGCCGCCGATCAGGCTTTGGGAGTGCGGGGTCTGCGCTTGCGCTTCGGCGGCGCGGCTGGCGCAGGCACCTCGGCCGTGCCCCACAGCCGCTCAAGGCCATAGAACTCACGGACCCGGGGCAGCATCACGTGCACGATCACATCATGCAGATCAACCAGCGCCCACTCCCCGTCGCGCGCTCCTTCCACGCCAAAGGGCCTGACGCCTGCGGCCTTGGCGTTTTGCACGACGCGATCGGCGATGCTGCGAACGTGACGGTCGGAATTTCCGGAGGCGATGATCAGGGTATCGGCGATGTCGGTCAGGCCACGCACATCCAGGGTCCTGACATTGACGGCCTTCATGTCATCCAGCGCCGCCTGGACCAGGCCGGGCACCGGTGAGGGGAGTGTTGCGGGGGGCGACTCGGTCGCGCGACGGGTTCGGGTACGGGTCGTAGCCATTGGCAAAGGTTGCAGCCTCCTTATAAGAGCTCAGCGTCCGCGCTGAGCATAACACCCGGTTTCCAGGATGATACTGCGCACCGGGTCCGGAACCAGATACCGCGGATCGCGCCCGGCTTCGATCAGCTGGCGCAGCTCCGTGGAAGAAATCTCAAGCTGTGTCGGGACGTGAACATAGACATTCCCCGCCACACGCGAATGCAGGTCGCGCACGCTGCCGGTGCCCCGGTCCACCATGACCTCGCCCAGCGGACCCTGCGCCGGCGCCCGCCAGCCGGGCCGGTGCACCACCACGATATGCGCGAGGTCCAGCACTTCGCGCCAGCGATGCCAGTTCGGCAATCCCAGGAACGCGTCCATGCCCATGAGCACGCACAGCGAACGGTCCGGATTCTCCTGACGCAGCTCCGTGAGCGTATCAACCGAATATGAAAGTCCGGTGCGCCGCACTTCGCGGTCATCCACCACGAAGCCGGCCTGTCCGGCCACCGCGGCCCGTACCATCGCCAACCGCAACTCCGCATTGGCACGGGTTTCGGCACGATGGGGCGGATTGCCGGTGGGCAGGAAGCGCACCTCGTTGAGGCGCAGCGCCTGCCACAGCTCGAAGGCCGTGCGCAGATGCCCGACGTGTATGGGGTCGAAAGTACCGCCAAAAATGCCGATGGGTTCCATGGTGTCCTGATCGTCAGCCCAGCGCGCGCGGCGTGGCGGTCAGTGCGCGCTGACCGCACAGATCCGCCGCCAGCAGCGCCAGCTCATCCCAGGCATCACCGCGCATGCGTCCCTTGGCCATGGCATCGGCACGCGCGGCGCGCGCCACCAGGGCCGCGGGCGCTGCGCCCAGCTGACGCCGCCGCGGCGGGGCACTGTTGAAACCATAGGCGCCGCGCGGCGGCGCCGTACCCGACTCTGCCGCAAGCACCGCGTGCAGCCCCTTCACGGCGGCCCATAACACCAGCGGCAGCTCGACCTCCTCGGCGCGCAAGCCGGCCAACACCCGCAACGCGCGCGGGCCATCGGCCTGGGTCAGTGCACGGTCCAGTTCGGCCACATCAAAGTGCGAGCTGTCCGTGGAACTTGCGAGCACCGCGGCGGCGTCGACCTGGCCATCCTTCGCCAGCAGCGCCAGCTTGCTGAGCTCCTGCGCGGCGGCCAGAAGATTGCCCTCGGTGCGTTCCGCCAGCAGCGCCAGCGCATCCGGGGCGATGCTGAGCGTGAGCCCGCGCGCGCGCGCCTGCAGCCACTCGGGAAATGCGCCGCGGCCGATGGGCCACAGCGCCAGCGAGGCGCCGCGCTCCTCGACCGCGCGCGCCCATTCGCTGCCGGCGGCCTCACGATCCAGGCGCCCGGTCAGGATCAGCAGCAGCGTGTCCTCCCCGGCAGTGTCGATGACGCGCTTGAGAACCTTGGCGCCGGTGACACCCGGCCGCCCCGTCGGCAGCCTGACTTCGACGATGCGCCGCTGCGCGAACAGCGACATCGAGGCCACCGCGGCCTGTACCGCGTCCCAGTCCCCGCCACGGTCCATGAAGTGCACGTCGCGCTCGCTGAACCCGCTCGCGCGCGCGCGCTGGCGTACGGCATCCGCCGCCTCGCCGGTCAGCAGCGGATCATCACCGGATATCAGGTACACGGGTAGCAGCCGCTCCCGCAGGTGCGCAGCGAGCGACTCGGGTTTGATCTTCAAAGGCGGCGGCAGCACGCGGGCTGGAACATGGCCTTTATGCTACCTGCGGTATATTGGGGTATCCAGCAAAACGAGCTGCAGCCATGGTTACTGTTAAAGGCCGCCGCCCGGCCCGCGGCGCGCCACGGACGCTGAAATCGGCCGCAAAACCCGGCGGCAAGCCCACCCGCAGTCCCGCGCGGCGCGCGGGCCGCGGCCGCCGTGACGGCGGCCTGTATCCGCCCATCGAGCCCTACAACAGCGGCATGCTGCGGGTCTCGGCCGTGCACGAGATCTATTACGAGGAGAGCGGTAATCCCCGGGGAAAACCTGCGGTTTTCCTGCATGGGGGACCCGGTGGCGCCACCGACCCGTCCATGCGCCAGTTCTTCGATCCCAGGCGCTACCGCATCGTGCTGCTGGACCAGCGCGGCTGTGGCCGCAGCCGCCCGCACGCCAGCCTGGTGGACAACACCACCTGGCACCTGGTGCTTGACATTGAAAGTCTCCGGGAACTGCTGGGAATTGAGCGCTGGCTGGTCTTCGGCGGTTCCTGGGGCTCCACCTTGGCGCTGGCCTACGCGCAGGCGAATCCGGAACGCGTCACCGAACTGGTGCTGCGTGGCATCTTCATGCTGCGCCGCTGGGAGCTGGACTGGTTCTATCAGAATCCCGGGGGCGCTGCGGCGCTGTATCCGGATCTGTGGGAGCGCTATGTCGCGCCCATCCCCGAGGCGGAACGTCACGACATGATCCGCGCCTACTATCGGCGCCTCACCAGCGCCGATCACAAGGTGCTCAACCAGGCGGCGCGCGCCTGGTCGATGTGGGAAGGAGCCACCAGCTACCTGCGCCAGAATCCGGACTACGTGGCCAAGTTCGCCGCCGATGGCGAATACTCAGCGGCCTTCGCGCGCATCGAGTGTCATTACTTCATCAATGGCGGCTTCCTGCGCCAGGATGATCAGCTGCTGGCCGACGTGCCACGCATCCGCCACATTCCCGCGGTGATCGTGCAGGGGCGCTACGATGTGGTGTGCCCGATGCGCAGCGCCTGGGATTTGCATCGCGCCTGGCCGGAGGCGCAACTGCAGATCATCGATGATGCCGGCCACTCGGCCTTCGAGGGCGGCAACACCCAGGCGCTGGTCGCGGCCACGGATTCCTTCGCGGCAGGGGTGCGCCGCCCCTAGTCGCCCGGTTGCAAATCCCATGTGTGTGAGTATACTCGTACACTCATATGGGAACCGCACCAGGCATCCGCCTCTTCACCCTGCAGCCCAGTTCGGGCGTGCCGATCTATCTGCAGCTCATCCAGCAGGTACGGCGCATGGTGGCAAGCGGCCAGCTGGCGGCGGGCGCCGAGCTGCCCTCGGTGCGCGAAGTGGCCAGCGAGTACACCGTCAATCCAACCACCATCTCCAAGGCCTACAGCCTGCTGGAGAACGAGGGACTGCTGCAGCGAAACCGCGGCAAGCCCATGACCATCGCGGCATCCCGACGCACCAGCGGTTCGCTGCCGCAGCGATTGAAGCAGGTGGAAGCTCAGGTTGACGCGCTGGTGCTGGCGGCCCGGCAGCTGCAGCTGACAGCCCCGGAACTGTGTCAATTCATCGACAGGAAAATGGGGGAGGACTCATGACTGAAGCCCTCGTGAGCACTCGGACACTGAGCAAGGCCATCGGCTCCAAGTCCATTCTGCGCGACATCACGGTGGACGTAAGCCCCGGCAGCGTCGTGGGTATCATCGGCAAGAACGGCGCGGGCAAGACCACGCTCATGGATATCCTGCTCGGCTTTTCGCCTGCGACGGCCGGCACGGCCCAACTCTTCGGCCATGACAGCTTCACGCTGCCCGCCGCGATCAAGGACCGGATCGGCTTCGTGCCGCAGCGGGATGAGCTGGTCAACAATCTCACCGGCAGACAGCATCTGGCGCTGACGGCGGCATTGCAGAAGCGCTGGAATCACGCGCTGATCGAGCGGCTCCAGGCGGCCTGGGAAGTGCCCCTGGACCGGGTCGTCTTCAAGCTCTCCGGTGGCGAACGCCAGAAGCTGTCGATCCTGCTGGCGCTGGGCCATGAACCGGCGCTGTTGCTGCTGGATGAGCCGGTGGCGAGCCTGGATCCGATCTCGCGACGCGAATTCCTCAGGGAGATGATTGCGATCGCCGGCGATCAGTCGCGCACCGTGCTGTTCTCCACCCACATCATTTCGGACCTCGAGCGCGTGGCGGATGTGATCTGGATTCTGCGCAACGGCACCATCGTGTGGGCGGGCCCGCTGGATACTCTGAAGGAGAACGTCGTGCGCCTGAGCATCCACTCGCGCCAGCCGCTGCCCAGGATACTGCCCTTGCCCACCGCGCTCACTCAGCAGGTCACCGCGGAGCGTGCCAGCGCCGTGGTCACGCAATGGAACGAGCCCGAGGCGCAGCGCCTGCGCCTGGAACTCAACGCCGATATTGAGGTGGAGCCCTTGAGCCTGGAGGACATTTTCGTGGAGTTCCACTCGTGAAAGGCATCGCCCGCGTGGTGTGGCTGCTGCTGTGGGGCGGCGGCCTGCAGAACTGGCTGATGGTGATCGGCGGCTGCATGACGCTGGGGAGCCTCGGTGCCCTGGCGGCTCATTGGCATCCGGTGCCGCAGACTGTGTTGGTGTTCCTGGGATTCATGGGCGTGATGCTCACGGTGATCTCCCCGTTTTTCGCCGATGCCATCAACTTTCGTTCAATCTGCGGCCCACGCTCGATCTGGCTGATTCCCCACGGCCGGCTGAAGCTGGCAGCAGGGGCGTTCCTTGCGCAACTGCTGCTGGCCGTATTCATCGGCGTGGCGGTCGGCGCGCTGCTGCCGGCGCCGGCGCACGCCACCGGCGCTGCGGTGATCCATGCGATGACGCAGGTGCTGGTGATGGCCTTCGCCTGCCTGACCCTTCATTTCCTGTGCTTCTACTGGGTCAATCAATACCGGCTGGGGATACTCGTCTTCCTGCCCTATGGCCTGCTGTTGGTGCTGCTGCCCGGGTTCATGCGCAGCCCTCTGGGCGCGCTGCTCGTGAGCCCGAATGGACTGGGCGCGGTCGCGACCGCCAGCGTGCTGGCATGGGTGCTGTTCGGCGTCCGGCTCGTCACCGTGCGACACATACGGGTGGCCGAGCGGACCGATCCGGTCGTCGGCACCTTTTCCGCCGCTGCGACCGGTGCCGAGGTCGCGGGCGCCATCCCGCGCTACAGCACGCAGCAGGCGATGACGATCCTGCTCAGCGGCATCGCCAATCCGCGGCGCGCCAGCATCCTCACCGCCCTGGCCAGCTGCGGTTTGTTTGCCCTCATCATGCTCGGCATCCTGCTGGGCAAACCGGCCGCCAAATCCGCGCTGATGTGGGGCTTCGTACTGTGCTGCTTCGGATCCCTGATCCCCGTCGCGATGGTGGACGCGCTGTCGCGCCGCGCCAGCTTCCTATGGCTCAAACCGGGACTGGATCGCGCCGAGCTCTTCAGGCTGGTCGAGAGGGGCAGCTGGCGCAGACTGCTGGTGGGCAACATCACGGCGTTCCTGCTGGCCGGCCCGCTGGTGATCTACGGCACCCGTTTCCAGCATCCGGGCATGATCCTGTTCGCCATTCTGGCGGCGCCGGTCGCCGCGGGTGCGGCCTTGCTTTACGTATGGCTGCTCCAGGTTCGAGGAACGGTATGGGGCGGGACGCTGACCATGATCACGGCGGGGTTGCTTCTGCTGCTGCAGATTTTATTCGGATCCGCCGCCTTCGTGAGTGGGCAAGCGGACGCCTCGCAGCTGCTGCTGCCCTGGCTGGTCGGGAGCGAGATTCTTCTGGTGCCGGTGCTGCGCCACCTCGCGGGACGCCGCTGGCAACGCATCGACTGGCTCATCCATAAGCCGGTACGGCTGAACCAGCCCTAGTAGCGCACTTCGCCGCTCAGGGATCCGTCTTCGCGAGTGATGCCGCGCGCGCGCAGCCACTGGCGCGCATCCTGCGCATCGCCCTCGAACCAGGCGCGGGTGCTGCCCAGGCGGAAGCTGTAGCCCCAGTCATCCATGTCCTGCATCATCCGCTCGCGTCCTACCTCCGCCAGCGCCTCGGCCAGCAGGACCTGCAGGTAGCACACCGCGGACTCTTCGGCATCATCACCGCCAGCGTCACGATCCAGGCCGGCGCGACGTTCAGGGGTCATGCAGATGTAGTGACTGGCCTCGTGCAACACCGAGTGCACCGGCGTATCCAGGCGCGCGTACAGCACATCGCCCTTCAGGCCCGCTTCACTCTCGCCCCAATAGGAGCCGGGAATGCTCTCGTTCGGTGCCGTCAGGCGCAGCGTCAGGCCATAGTGATGCAGCATCAGCGCCAGCTCGACACGATCCATGGTGGCCAGCTGCAGCATCGGTCCCGTGGTCCTTAAGCCCTAGAGAGTCGACAGACGCCGCATGACCACGTCCACCAGATCATGCGCGAGGGCCTCCTGCAGGATGGCCTCCTCGTTGTCCTTGGCCAGAAGCTCGGTCACCGTGAAGCTGTACTCACGGGTCGTGGAGACTTCCTGCTCGGCCAGCAGCTCCTTGTCGCCCGCGCTCACCGAGAAGCGCACGGTATAGGTCAGCTCATACTCGCGCGGCAGATTATCCGGTGATACCGAGAGCACGCGCTGGACGTGCTTGTCATCCAGGACATGCACGATCGCGGTGGCGGTCTTGCTATCGTCGGTGAGCTGCACACCCGATACCAGCAGCGCATTGCGCAGGCCCTGCACAAAATCGCTCTGGCGATCATGCGCATCCACGTATGAGAGCTTGAACTGCGTGGGCAGCGGCGCACGACCCTGCAGGTGAAATCCGCATCCGGCGAGCAGCACCGCCAGGCCCGCGGCCAGGGCCGCGAGCCGCACTGTCGTGGCTGCGGCTCGCTCACACAACGATATTCACCAGCTTGCCGGGCACGTAGATCAGCTTGCGCGGCTGCGCGGTGCCGACGAACCGCTGCACACGTTCATCGGCCATGACGATAGCGCGCACGCCTGCCTCATCGGCGCCGGCGGCGACACTGACGCGGGCGCGCATCTTGCCGTTCACCTGCACACTGATCTCGATTTCCTCCTGCACCAGCGCCGCGGCATCTGGCTCTGGCCAGGGCTGATCGATGAGCGCAGTGTCATGGCCCAGCGCCTGCCACAGGGCGTGACACATATGCGGGACGATGGGTGAGAGGCAAACGGCAACCACTTCGCAGGCCTCCTGGCGCACCGCGCGTCCCTGGGGCGAGGCGTCGGCGAAGCGGCCCAGCGCGTTGAGCAATTCCATGACCGCAGCGATGGCGGTATTGAAGGTGCGGCGCCGGCCAATGTCGTCGGTCACCTTGGCGAGGGTCTGGTGTGCGATACGCCGCAGCGCCTTCTGCGCACCATCCAGTTCGGCCGCCCGCAGGGGTTGGGCCGGTCCGCCTGCGACGTGCTCGTGAACCGCCGTCCACAGCCGCCGCAGGAAGCGAAACGATCCCAGCACCCCCTCATCCGACCACTCCAGGGTCTGCTCGGGCGGCGCGGTGAACATGACGAACAGGCGCACCGTGTCGGCCCCGAAGCGCTCCACCAGCTGCTGCGGATCGACCCCGTTGTTGCGCGATTTGGACATGGTGCCGAGGCCATCGAACTGCACGTCGACGACTTCGCCGCCGGGCAGCTGCGTGGTGTAGCGCTTGCTGCCATCCGCGTTGTCGGCGCTGGTGACCTGCGCCGGGTCGAAGAACTGGCGCCGCCCTTCGGCCGGATGGCGCGAATAGATCTCGTTCAGCACCATGCCCTGGGTTAGAAGATTGCTGAACGGCTCATCGACGCTGGGCAAGTCCAGGTCCCGCATGACCTTGGTCCAGAACCTCGAATAGAGCAGGTGCAGGATGGCGTGTTCGATGCCGCCGATATACTGATCCACCGGCATCCAGTAGCGCACCCGCTCATCCACCATGGCCTGCGCATTGTCGAAACTCGCATAGCGCAGGAAATACCAGGAGGAGTCGACGAAGGTATCCATGGTGTCGGTTTCGCGACGCGCGAGGCGGCCGCAGCGCGGGCAGCGGCATTCATAGAATGCGGGCGTCTTGCCCAAGGGATTTCCGCTGCCATCGGGCACCAGGTTTTCAGGCAGCACCACCGGCAGCTGTTCGTCCGGCACCGGCACGTCCCCGCAGCTTGCGCAGTGGATCAGGGGAATCGGGCAGCCCCAGTAGCGCTGGCGCGAGATCCCCCAGTCGCGCAGCCGAAACTGCACGCGCTTGCGGCCGCTGCCGCGCGCCTCAAGTGCCGCGGCGATGGCAGCCACGGCCGCCTGATAATCAAGCCCGGAGAACTCCCCGGAGTTGACCGTGATGCCGTATTCGCCGTAGGCGTCCTGCCACGGTGCGCTCACGGTGTCGTAGGCACCGCTGGCCGGCTTCACCACGGTCTGAATCGGTATGCCCGCGCGCATCGCGAATTCGAAATCGCGCTCATCGTGCGCCGGCACGCCCATGACGGCCCCTTCGCCGTATGCCATGAGCACATAGTTGGCGATCCAGATCTCGATCGGCCTGCCGGTGAAGGGGTGCAGCACATGCAGCCCGGTGCGCACGCCCTTCTTCTCCTGGATGGCGATGTCCGCTTCCATGACGCTGCCGCGCTTGCACTGCGCGACGAACTCGGCGATGTCGGGGTTGCCGGCGGCGACCGCGGTGGCAATCGGGTGTTCGGCCGCGATCGCCATGAAGGTTGCGCCAAACAGCGTGTCGGCGCGGGTCGTGAACACCTTGAGCGTGCCATCAGCGCCCATCAGGCGCGCCAGCTGCGCATCGTAGGCGAAACTGATCTCGGTGCCTTCGCTGCGCCCGATCCAGTTGGCCTGCATCAGCCGCACGCGCTCCGGCCATCCATCAAGCCCCCCGAGCGCATCGAGCAGCTCCTGCGCGTAGCGCGTGATGTTCAGGTAGTACATCGGGATCTCGCGCTTCTCGATGAGCGCGCCGGTGCGCCAGCCACGGCCATCGATGACCTGCTCATTGGCGAGCACGGTCTGATCCACGGGGTCCCAGTTCACCACACCGGTGCGACGGTAGGCGATGCCGCTCTCGAGCATGCGCAGGAACAGCCACTGGTTCCAGCGGTAGTAGGCCGGATCGCAGGTTGCAACCTCGCGCCGCCAGTCGATGGCCAGTCCCAGCGACTGCAGCTGCCGCTTCATGTAGGCGATGTTGTCGCGCGTCCACTTGGCCGGCGGCACGCCGTTTTGCATGGCCGCGTTCTCGGCCGGCAGCCCGAAGGCATCCCAGCCCATCGGCTGCATGACGTTGCGGCCCTGCATGCGCATGAAGCGCGCCAGCACATCGCCGATGGTGTAGTTGCGCACATGACCCATGTGCAGCCGCCCGGAGGGGTACGGGAACATGGACAGGCAGTAGTACTTGGGCGCGCCAGGCCGCTCACGGGCGGCGAAGGCGCCGCTGCGCTCCCAATGGTCCTGGGCGGCCCGTTCAGTGACCGCCGGGTCGTAGCTGTCCTGCATGTCGGATCAGTTCAGGCGCAGGGGCATGAATATCTGCTGGTCCTGGCGCTGGATAAGCAGCGCGACCGTCTTGCCGGCGATCTTCGCCGCCGCCACCAGCTCGGCGGTGCTGCGCACCACCTTGCCGTTGATGCCGAGGATGATGTCGCCGGCCTGCACGCCGGCCGCGGCCGCGGGGCCGCTGACCGTTTCGACCACCAGGGTGCCGTCGGTCTGCGCCTGCTGGCGTTCATCGGCGGTCATCACGTGGACCCGCAGGCCCAGACGTTCGGCCTGACCGCTGGCGGGGCCCGCGCCGGCCTTCGCCGCGGCGGTCTTTTCGCCATCATCGCTGACTAGGGCAATCTTTACGCTCATGTCCTGAGCCTTGCCGCCGCGCCACACCGACAGGCGCGCATCGGTGCCCGGATGCATGTTGGAAATCAACAGCGACAGCTCCCCATAGTGATCGATCATCTGGCCGTTGACGCCGAGAATCACATCGCCTGGCTTGATGCCGGCTTTTTCCGCCGGGCCGCCCGTCTCCACCCTGCTCACCAGCGCCCCGCGCGGCCTGCCCAGGCCGAAGGATTCGGCGAACGCGGCGTTCACATCCTGGATCTCCACGCCGATCCGTCCGCGCACCACATGACCGGTCTTGATGATCTGGTTCTCGACATTCACGGCGATGTCGATGGGAATCGCGAACGACAGGCCCATGTAGCTGCCGGTCTGGCTGAAGATCTGCGAATTGATCCCGACCACCTCACCGCGGGTGTTGAACAGCGGGCCGCCGGAGTTGCCGGGGTTCACCGCCACGTCGGTCTGGATGAAGGGCACATAGTTGTCACTGGGCAGGGAGCGCGCGGTGGCGCTGACGATGCCCGCGGTGGCGGAGTTGTCGAAGTTGAAGGGCGAGCCGATGGCCACCACCCACTGCCCGGGCTTCAACAGCCGTGGATCACCGATCTTCACCACCGGCAGATTCTGAGCGTCGATCTTGATGACGGCGACATCGGTACGTTCGTCCTGGCCAACCACCTTGGCCTGGAATTCACGCCGATCGGTCAGGCGTACGGTCACCGTTTCGGCCGAGGACACCACGTGGGAATTGGTCAGGATGTAGCCATCGGGGCTGACGATGAATCCCGAACCGGTGCCATGCGCGGGCGGTGAATTGCGCGGCTGGCCGCCGCCCTGATTGGGAATGCCGAAGCGCCGGAAGAAATCATTGAGCGGGTCATCCGCATCCGGGCCGCCGCGGCCGCCGGCCTGCGGGCGCTCGACCACCTCCACGTTCACCACCGCCGGTCCGTAGCGTTCCACCAGCCCCGAGAAGTCGGGCATCGTGACCGCAGGCGGCTCGGCCGCCCGGGACGGGGGCGCCCCCTGGGCCCAGGACACCCCGGAACTCATTCCGAATGTGACCCAAATGACTGCTGCGAAAACTGCCCCGCGGGCCGACCGTGAAGAGGTCATGTACGACTCCGAACCATTAGCGGCCAAGGTTATGTCTGCCCCGGCGGATATACCCCCAGGCCAGGATCGCTGCCAGCGTGGTGGCAGCAAGGGAAATTATCAACCAGTTTCCGACCCAAGCATAAGGTGGCAGACCCAGCATCGGGACCACCGCCGCATGCAGCACGGTCGGCACCCAACCAGGGGCCGTGACCAGGACCCGGCCGTCCGGCCCTATGATCCCCGAAATGCCGTCATTGGCCGCCCGCACCAGGTAGCGGCCCGACTCGATGGCGCGCATCTGCGCGATCTGCAGGTGTTGATGGCGGGCGGTGGAATCGCCGAACCAGGCGTCATTCGTCACGGTCACAAGTGCATTGGCCGTGCGCAGCATGTGCAGGTTGGAACTGCCGTATGCGTCGTCATAGCAAACGGCGGGCAGCAGCACCAGGCCACCGGCCGACAGCGGCGGCTGGTCCGTCCCGCCATAGGTGAACCCCTCGTAGGGCAGGTCCAGCAGCTGCAGCCATTTATGGGCAAATTCGGGCCCGGGAATGGCCTCGGTGAAGGGCACCAGGTGCATCTTGTCGTAGAAGTCGACGCTGTTGGCGCCCAGGGTCATGATGGAGTTGAAGAGCTCCTTCTTGCTGTTCTCGCGCAACATGCCCACGACCATGGCCGAATGGTGGTCCACGGCCTCGTGATAGCGCTCCAGCATGTAGTCGCCGAAGTGCTGCACGATGTCCGGCAGCGCCGCCTCGGGCCAGAAGATGACCTGCGCCCCTAAGGCCTGGCGCGTCAGGTCGCGGTAAGTATCGGCCTGGATGTCGATGTCCTGCCGCTGCAGCTTCTCATCCTCGGGTATGTCGCCCTGGACGATGGCCACGCTGATCGCAGGCCCTGAAGGATGGGTCCAGGGGATGCCGCGCAGCGCGCCGGGCACCACCCAGATCAGCACCAGCGCAGTGGCCGCCACCCTCTGTTCGCGCCGCGTTCCCCGCCACAGCGTCACCAGCGCGCCCGCCCCCACCAGCAGCAGCGCCGAGACGCCATAGACACCGAGCACCGGTGCGATGCCCGCCATCCAGGTCCCGGTCTGCGAATAGCCCAGGGACAGCCAGGGAAAGCCGGTGAGGAACCAGCCCCGGAACCATTCGACCACCAGCCAGGCGGCCGGCAGCCCCGCCATCCAGCGCAGCGCCCCGGCAGCTGGCAGCCAGCGCGCCACGGCCCAGCCCAGCACGGCGCCATACAGGGCCAGGATGCAGACCATGCCGCCCATGGCGATGAAGGCCACCCAGATCGGCGCCGCGCCGATGGTGTGGATGCTGATGTAAAGCCAGTAGGTGCCGCTGCTGAAGGTGCCGAAGCTGAACCAGAACCCCAGCGCCGCCGCGTGCCGGGGTCGCGCCCCCTGCCACAGGGCCATCAACAGGGCCGGCGACAGCAGCGCCAGCGGCCACAGGCTCAGGGGTGCAAATGCCGCGGACAATGCCACGCCCGCGGCGGCGGCCAGGGCCAGCCGGACACGCAGGTCCGCCAGCATCAGTCGGCCACGGGTGCCGGTGGCGTGGGCAGGTCGCGCGGACAGGTCACACGCAGCTGGTCGATGCGCCGCCGGTCGACGCGCACCACGCGCAGCTCGAGCCCCTCCAGGGTCACCGCCTCGCCCCGCCGTGGCAGACGCCCCAGGGTTTTCATCACCAGTCCGGCCACCGTGTCGAAGTCCTCATCATGGAAACGGGTGCCGAAGTATTCGTTGAACTCTTCCAGCCGCGTCACGCCGCGCACGGCGTACTGGTGCTCCGCCTCCTTGCGGATGTTCTGGTCGTCCTCCTCGATATCGAATTCGTCGTCGATGTCACCGACGATCTGTTCGATGACATCCTCGATGGTCACCAGGCCCGACACCCCGCCGTATTCATCGACCACGATCGCCATGTGATTGCGGTTGCGCCGGAACTCCTTCAGCAGCATGTTCAGCCGCTTGGACTCCGGGACGAACACCGCAGGGCGCATGAACTCGCGGATATCGAAGCGCTCCTGCTTGGCGGCAACCGTCAGCCGCAGCAGATCCTTGGCCAGCAGTATGCCCACGATGTCGTCACGGTCATCGTCCATCACCGGAAAGCGCGAGTGTCCGCTGTCGATGACACGCGCCAGCAGGTCCGGCGCCGGCTCCTCGCGCCGCACCACCGCCATCTGCGCGCGCGGCACCATGATGTCGCGCACCTGCAGATCGGCCACATCCAGTACGCCCTGGAGCATCGCCACCGCTTCGCCATCGATGAGGCCGTTCTCACGCGCCTCATGCATGCGGGCGATGAGGGCCTCACGATCGTGCGTATCACCCGCCAGAGTCTGAGTGATGCGCCGCAGCCAGCGGCCCGTGGTATTGCCGTCCTTTGACACCTAGAGGCTCCGGTAGGGGTTGGTGATGCCGAAGCGTTTCAATACCGCCACCTCACGGCGCTCCATGCGCCGTGCCTCATCATCGCGTTCGTGGTCATAGCCCAGCAGATGCAGCGCGCCATGAATCACCAGGTGCGCCCAATGCGCCTTGATGCCCTTGCGCTGCGCGCGCGCCTCGGCGCGTACCACCCTGGCGCAGATCACCAGGTCGCCAAGCGGTCGCGGCGCATTGCCTGCGGCCGGCGGCAGTCGTGCAACCGGGAATGACAGCACGTTGGTCGGCTTGTCACGACCCCGGTAGCGGGCATTGAGCCGTTTGCTCTCCGCTGGCCTCACCACCCGCACCGCAAGCTCCGCGCCGCTCGCGCGCCGACCCAGGGCGGCACCGGCCCAGCGGCGGATCTCCGCCGCGGTCGGCGCCCAGTCACGGCCCTGGCGCACGACCTCAACCAGCAGCGGCGCTCGGGCGCAGGCCGCGGGCGGCGGCTTCACTGCGCGTCACCCCGCGCTTCATAGGCCTGCACGATGCGTTGTACCAGCGGATGGCGCACCACATCGTGCGCATCGAAAAAGGTGAAGGCGACGCCCGATACACCCTTGAGCACGCCCAGGGCGTGGCGCAGGCCGGAGAGCTTGCCGTGCGGCAGATCGGTTTGGGTGACATCCCCGGTCACCACCGCGCGTGAACCGAAACCGATACGCGTCAGGAACATCTTCATCTGTTCCGGCGTGGTGTTCTGCGCCTCATCCAGGATGATGAACGAGTCATTCAGCGAACGGCCACGCATGAAGGCCAGCGGCGCCACTTCGATCACATTGCGCTCGATGAAGCGGGCGACCCGGTCAAAGCCGAGCATTTCGTACAGCGCGTCGTACATGGGGCGCAGATACGGATCGACCTTCTGCGTCAGGTCACCCGGCAGGAACCCCAGACGCTCCCCGGCTTCAACCGCCGGACGCACCAGGACCAAGCGCCGCACCCGCTCCGACTGCAGCGCCTCCACCGCCGAAGCCACGGCGAGGTAGGTCTTGCCGGTGCCGGCCGGACCGACTCCGAAAGTCAGGTCGCTGACCTTGATCTGCCGCAGGTATTCGCGCTGGTGGCCGCCGCGCGCGCGGATGGCGCCGCGCTGCACGCGGATCGAGGGGTCATCCGCATCGCGCCCCGCGGGATGCTCGGCATCGTTGGTTCGTTCATGCAGGGTCAGGTGCACCCGATGTGGCGTCACATCCTCATCCTTGGACATCCGGAACAGCTCGCGCAGCGTGTCCTCGGCCTCCGAAGCGCGCTCGCCCACCACCCGAAAGGTCTCCCCGCGCCGATGCACCTCGACGTTCAGACGATCCTCGACCAGTCGCAGGTTCTCATCCAGCGGACCACATAGTTTTGCCAGCCGCGCATTGTCGGCCGGCTCGAGCTCAAACTCACGCTGCATCACGTACCTTGAGCTGGCCGCGCAGCGTGTGCGCGCGCGCCTCGGTGATCGTCACATCGACAAAACGGTTCATGAGCGATTCGGGACCTGCGAAGTTGACCCAACGGTTGTTTTCAGTGCGGCCGGCGAGCTCGCGCGAATCGCGGCGCGCCGGACGCACCACCAGTATGCGCTGTAGCGTCCCCACCATCCGCTCGCTGATGAGGCGCGCCTGGGTTTCGATCAGCCCCTGCAGCTGCTCCAGGCGCTGCTGCTTGAGCGCCTGCGGAACATCATCGGCAAGCCCCGCGGCCGGGGTGCCGGGGCGGCGGCTGTAGAGGAAGCTGTACGAGGAATCGAAGCCCACGTCGGCTATCAGCTTGAGGGTGGCGGCGAAATCGCGCTCGGTCTCACCCGGGAAGCCCACGATGAAGTCCGAGGAGATGCTGATGTCCGGGCGCACGGCCCGCAGCTTGCGGATGCGGTCCTTGAACTCCAGCGCCGTATAACCGCGCTTCATCAGCGCCAGAACCCGATCCGAACCACTCTGCACGGGCAGATGCAGATGGTTGGCGAGTTTGGGAACATTCGCGTACGCCTCGATGAGGCTGTCGGTGAACTCCACCGGGTGCGAGGTCGTGAAGCGGATGCGCTCGATGCCACCGATGCCCGCGACATGATGGATGAGCGTCGCCAGGTCCACTTGCGCGCCATCCTCCATGGGTCCGGCGTAGGCGTTGACGTTCTGCCCCAGCAGCGTCACCTCGCTCACGCCCTGATCGGCCAGGGCGCGCACTTCGCCCAGTACATCGGCCAGCGGCCGGCTGATCTCCTCGCCGCGGGTATAGGGGACGATGCAGAAGCTGCAGTAGCGGCTGCAGCCCTCCATGATGGAAACGAAGGCCGCCGCGCCTTCGGCGCGTGGCGGTGGCAGTTCATCGAACTTCTCGATGGCCGGAAAACTGACATCGACGACGCTGCGCCCGCTGCGGCGCAACTGCGCCATCATCTGCGGCAGGCGGTGCAGGGTCTGCGGACCGAAGACCAGGTCCACGCACGGCGCCCGTTTCACGATCGCCCCGGCTTCCTGGCTCGCCACGCAGCCGCCCACGCCGATGATCACATGCGGCCGCGCGGCCTTCAGCGCACGCCACTCGCCCAGCAGCGAATACACCTTGTCCTCGGCCTTCTCGCGCACCGAACAGGTGTTCATGATGAGAACGTCGGCCTCGGCCGCGGTGTCGGTGGGAAGCAGGCCAGAACTGCTGTGCAGGACATCCGCCATGCGCGCGGAGTCGTATTCGTTCATCTGGCAACCGAACGTCTTGATGAAATAGCGGCCGGGCATACCTTGGAAAACCGTTGCGACGAGCGCGATTTTAGCGTGCCGGGCCGGTGCGGCGTGGTGAAACTGCTGCGCGTGCCGCCCCTGGGGGAGAGCCGGGCCGGTGGGAGGTAAAATACCTTAAAAAGCTCCATTTTCCAGAGCATAAGGTATTTTACGGTATACTGCGCCATGCCCTCCGCCTCCACCCCCACCCCTCGGCTCCTCACCATCGAGCAGGTGGCCCAGATCCTGAAGCTGCATGTGCGCACCGTGCGCAACTACGTGCGCAGCGGTTCGCTGAAGGCCACCCGCATCGGCAAGCAGTACCGCATCGGCCTGGCGGACCTGGAGAGCTTCACCGGACGGCCCTTGTCAGGCCCTGATGAGCGGGTCCTGTCTGAGGGCACGCAAGTGGACATCGCCACCGTGATCACCCTCGAGGGGGTCAGCGCCGAGCTGGCCGCAAGGATCACCAGCCTGCTGCTGGCGACGGCCGGGGTCCTGCGTTCGATCGAGCAGCCGGTGTCGGTATCGACCAGCTATGAGGAGCCGCAGAGTCGGATGCGGGTGCTGATGGCCGCGGACCTCAAGGGCTCCAGCGACTTGCTGTCCCTGATCCGGGCGGTGCTGGAACGGCCGGCACCCGCCGCACCGGCCTAGAACGGAATGTCGTCGTCGAAGTCGTGCTCGGTGCTGGTGGCCGGTGCGTCGCTGAACTCCCCGCCAGTGCTCTCACCCTTGGGCGCCGCGCCGCGGCCGGCCTCGCGGCCGCCTCCGCCGGCCTGGCCGCCGCCACCGCCCTGGCCCCGCCCGCCCAGCATCTGCATGTCATTGCCGACGATTTCGGTGGAGTAGCGGTCGTTACCGGTCTTGTCCTGCCATTTGCGAGTCCGCAGGCGGCCCTCGATGTACACCTGCGAGCCTTTTTTCAGGTACTCGGCGGCGACCTCCGCCGTGCGACCGAACAGCACCACGGTGTGCCACTCGGTTTGCTCCTTGAACTCTCCGGACTGCTTGTCCTTCCAGCTTTCGGTGGTGGCGATGCGCAGGTTCGCGATGCTTGAACCCGAAGGCAGGGCACGCACTTCAGGATCCTGACCCAGATGACCGATGAGAATGACCTTGTTGATGCCGCGAGCCATGGCAGACCTTCCTTAACCGCAAATCGTCTCCACGTAGTGTAGACGGACGGCGCGCACGGCGCGACGGCGTATGCTTGCCGGTTTGTTCACTTTTGACCCCCCGGGACGGGTTGTCCCGCCACAGCCATGCAGTACATCCGCATCCGCGGCGCCCGCACCCATAATCTTCGTGGTCTGGACCTGGATCTGCCGCGCGACCGGCTGATCGTATTCACCGGCCTGTCCGGTTCGGGCAAGTCCTCACTCGCCTTTGACACGCTGTACGCGGAAGGCCAGCGACGCTATGTGGAGTCGCTCTCCGCCTATGCGCGCCAGTTCCTGTCGATGATGGACAAGCCGGACGTCGACAGCATCGAGGGGCTCTCTCCCGCCATTGCCATCGAGCAGAAGGCGACCTCGCACAATCCACGCTCCACCGTCGGCACGGTCACCGAGGTCTATGACTATCTGCGGCTGCTGTTCGCCCGCGCCGGAACCCCGCGCTGCCCGGACCATGGCATTGATCTGACGGCCCAGACCGTCAGCCAGATGGTCGACCAGGTTCTGAAGCTCCCCGCCGACACGCCCATTGCCCTGCTCGCGCCGCTGATCAGCGACCGCAAGGGTGAACACAGCCAGGTGTTTGAAGACCTCGCGCGCCAGGGGTTCGTGCGCGTGCGCATCGATGCCCATATCCACGAGCTCGATGCGCGCCCGGAGCTGGATCCAAAGCGTAAACACAGCATCGAGGCCGTGGTTGACCGGTTGAAGGTGCGCCCCGACAGCGGCGTGCGGCTGGCCGAGTCCTTCGAAACCGCGTTGCGCCTGTCGGGGGGCCTGGCACACCTGATTCGCCTGCCCGGCAGCTCCCAGCCCGCCGGCGAAACGGTGGTGTTCTCCAGCCGTCATGCCTGCCCGGTGTGCGGCTACAGCGTGCCGCCGCTCGAACCGAAGCTGTTTTCCTTCAACAACCCGGCCGGTGCCTGCCCGGCCTGCGATGGACTTGGCGTCAAACAGTTCTTCGACCCGCGGCTCATCATCAGCAATGGTTCGCTGTCCCTGGCCACCGGCGCCGTGCGCGGCCGCGATCGCAACAACACCCACTACATGGAGATCGTGAACTCACTGGCCCAGCACTACGGCTTTGACGTGGAGACGCCCTGGGAGGACCTGCCGCAGAAAGTCCGCAAGGTGCTGCTGGAGGGCAGCGGCGGGGAGGCCATAGAGTTCCGTCAGCAGCAGGCCAACGGGCGCATGTCCCGGAAGCGCCAGAAGTGGGAGGGCTTCATGCCCTACATGGAGCGCCGTTATCGGGAGACCCAATCTGCGCGGGTGCGCGAGGAACTGGCCAAGTACCTGGGCACGCAGGCCTGTCCGGAGTGCCTGGGTACGCGACTGAATCGCACCGCGCGCTTCGTGTTCGTCGGCGGCTACACCCTGCCGCAGGTCGCGCACCTGTCGGTGGGCGCGGCCCTGGCAACCCTGCGCGGGCTGGATCTGCCCGGCTGGCGCGCCGAAGTCGCGGCGCGGATTCTCAAGGACGTGGGCGATCGGCTGCGGTTCCTGAAGGATGTGGGCCTGGACTACCTGACGCTGGATCGCAGCGCCGAAACCCTCTCCGGCGGTGAAGCGCAGCGCATCCGCCTGGCAAGCCAGGTGGGCTCGGGGCTGACGGGTGTCATGTACATCCTCGATGAGCCCTCGATCGGGCTGCACCAGCGCGACAATGCCCGACTGCTCGGCACCCTGGCGGCGCTGCGCGATACCGGCAACACCGTGATCGTCGTGGAGCACGACACCGAGGCCATCCTGGCGGCCGACCATATCGTGGATCTGGGACCCGGCGCCGGTGTGCATGGTGGCAGCGTCGTCGCCAGCGGCACGCCCGAGGACATCAAGCGCAATCCCGCCTCGCTCACCGGCCAGTACTTGAGCGGCGCGCGCTCGATCGCCCTGCCCCGGGTGCGCACGCCGCGCATTGCGGGCCGCAACCTGCGCATCCTGGGCGCCACGGGCAACAACCTGCGCGATATTGACGTGGAGATCCCACTGGCGCTGTTCACCTGCGTCACCGGCGTTTCAGGCTCCGGCAAATCCACGCTGATCAACGACACCCTGTTCAATCATGCCGCTTCGCACCTCAACGGCACGCCGCGCGAAGCGGCGCCGTGTCGCAGGATCGAAGGCCTGGAACATATCGACCGCGTGATCGACATCGACCAGAGCCCCATCGGCCGCACGCCGCGCTCCAACCCGGCAACCTACACCGGACTGTTCACGCCGCTGCGCGAGCTGTTCGCGGCCGTGCCCGAAAGCCGCGCGCGAGGCTACGACGCCGGCCGCTTCAGTTTCAACGTCAAGGGCGGTCGCTGCGAGGCCTGCGAGGGCGACGGCGTCCTCAAGGTCGAGATGCACTTCCTGCCCGATGTCTACGTGCCCTGCGATGTGTGCAAGGGCCAGCGCTACAACCGCGAGACCCTGGAGATCCGCTATCGCGGCAAGAACATTCATGAGGTGCTGGAGATGACGGTCGAGGATGCGCTGCGCTTCCTGGCCAACGTGCCCACCATTGCCGGCAAGCTGACCACGCTCAATGATGTCGGTCTTGCCTATGTGCGCCTGGGACAGAACGCCACCACGCTCTCGGGCGGGGAAGCGCAGCGCGTGAAGCTGGCGCGCGAGCTGGCCAAGCGTGCCACGGGCCGTACGCTCTACATCCTGGATGAACCCACCACCGGCCTGCACTATGCGGATATCGAGCAGCTGCTGCGTGTCCTGCACCGGCTGCGCGACGAGGGCAACACCGTGGTCGTCATCGAGCACAACCTGGATGTGATCAAGACCGCCGACTACCTCGTCGATCTGGGCCCTGAAGGCGGCGCCGGGGGCGGCCAGGTGGTGGCCACGGGAACCCCCGAAGCGGTGGCCGCGGTCAAGGCTTCGCACACGGCCCGATATCTGCAGCCGCTGCTGACATAACCGGTGATATTGCAAATGCGAACGGTTCTCATGATACTTCCACCATGGATACCGCCGTTCGCAGCCAGTCCGTCGACACCACGCTGCCCACCCCGTTGAGCAGCCTGCGCCCGGGCACCGCCGCCACCATCGTGGCCGTGGGTTCGGCGACGGATGGCGTGAGCCCGCTGGAATTGCGCCTGCTTGAGCTGGGCTTTATTGCGGGCGAACGCGTCGAAGTCGTGGCCGAGGCCCGTCCCGGGCGCGATCCTTTCGTCGTGCGGGTGGGCACTACCCAGTTCGCCCTGCGCCGCTGCGAGGCGCACAACATCTGGGTCGAGGACGCCCTGCCCCTTTGAGCGCCGACGCCGCCACGGCTGGCCTGTCCCTGTCGCTGGTGGGGGTTCCGAACTGCGGCAAGACCGCCTTATTCAACCGCCTCACCGGCAGCCGCCAGAAGGTCGCCAACTATCCAGGCGTCACCGTGGAGCGCAAGGAAGGCCGCTTCCTGGGGCGCGACAGCGGCCGGGCCTACCGCCTGCTGGACCTGCCGGGCGCCTACAGCCTGCAGCCCACCACCCTGGATGAGGCCATCACCCGCGATATCGTCCTGGGACGGCATGCCTCGGAGCAGCCGCCCGACCTGATCGTGTGCGTGGTGGATGCCACCAACCTGCGCCTGAACCTGCGCCTGGTACTGGAACTGAAGCGCTTGGGCAGACCGATGGTGGTGGCCCTGAACATGTCCGACCTGGCGCGCGCGCGGGGCTTCACGCTCGATGGCGCCGCCCTGTCCCGGGCCATCGGCCTGCCGGTGGTGGAGACGGTGGCGATACGCCCTGGCGGGGAGCGTGAGCTGGTGGCCCTGCTGGACAGGACCCCGCCCCCGCAAGGCGGCCCGGGACGCGTGGAGTTCAGCGGCGGCAGCGCCGCTGATATCCAGGCCACCCAGTCGCAGGTGCGCCAGATCCTGGACGCCATCGGTTATCGCGTGCCGGTGCGGCTGCGGCTGCTGGAGCGCCTGGACGCCCTGGTGCTGCATCCGGTCAGCGGCCCGCTGCTGCTGGGGGTGGTGCTGTTCTTGATGTTTCAGGCGGTATTCAGCTGGGCCAAATGGCCCATGGATGCCGTGCAGACCGGCATGGCGAGCCTCGGGTCCTGGGTGGGGGCGCACCTGGCCGATGGCCCGCTGCGCCATCTTCTGGTGGATGGCGTGATCGCCGGCGCCGGCAGCGTGCTGGTGTTCCTGCCACAGATCCTGATCCTGTTCGCCTTCATTCTGGCGTTGGAGGATTCGGGCTATCTGCCGCGCGCGGCCTTCCTGCTCGACCGGCTCATGGGCAAGGTCGGACTGTCCGGTCGCGCCTTCATCCCGCTGCTGTCGAGCTTCGCCTGCGCCATCCCGGGCATCATGGCCACGCGCACCATTCCGGCGGCCCGCGATCGGCTGACCACCATCATGATCGCCCCGCTGATGACCTGCTCGGCGCGCCTGCCGGTGTACACGCTGCTGATCGGCGCCTTCATTCCGCGCCGCGCGCTCGGACCATTCAATCTGCAAGGCGTCACGCTGTTCGCGCTGTACCTGTTCGGAGTCGCCGGCGCCATGGTGGTCGCCTTCGCGATCAAGCGCATCTTCATGCGCGGTGACTACCATCCCCTGATGCTCGAGCTGCCCGAATACAAGTGGCCCAATGTCCGCAATCTGGCACTGGGCCTGTGGGAGCGCGCCCGCATCTTCCTGGGTCGGGTGGGCTCGGTGCTGCTGACGCTGATGGTGGTTCTTTGGGTGCTGTCCAGTTTTCCGGCGCCGCCGCCGGGTGCCACGCAGCCTGCGATCACCTACAGTCTGGCCGGTCGAATCGGCCATGCGCTGCTGCTGGTCTTCGGCCCCATCGGTTTCAACTGGCAGATCTGCGTGGCGCTGGTGCCGGGACTGGCGGCGCGCGAAGTCGCGGTGGGGGCTCTGGGTACCGTGTACGCCATGTCGGCGGCCGGCCAGAACGTGGCCGGGGCGCTGCAACCCATCCTCGCGCAGGGTTGGACCGTGGCCACCGGGCTGTCGTTGCTGGCGTGGTATGTATTTGCGCCGCAGTGCCTGTCAACGCTGGCGGTGGTCCGCCGCGAGACCAACACCTGGCGTTATCCGGCACTGATGGCGGCGTATCAGTTCGCGCTCGCGTACCTGACATCCTTCATCACCTATCGCGCGGCACTGGCCGCGGGGCTGGGCTGAATGCTGTTGCTGCAGTGGTGCGTGGTCGTACTGCTGGTGGCGCTGAGCGCCATCTACAGCCTGTGGCGCCTGCTGGGAGTGAAGCAACGGCTGTGGCTGCTGGATCAACTGCTGCCCATGGCGCGCCGGGCGCATGTCGGCTGGCCCGCCCGATTGAAAGCCTCGCTGCAGCTGCAGGCCCTGAAGGGCTGCGGCAGCTGCGCGGCTAACGCCGACGCGGTCCCGACTCGAAGGTCTGACGCACCTCGCCATTGAAGATGCGTTCCTCGAAGCGCCCCGCGGTGTAGGTGGTGACCACCCGGCGCCAGAACTTCACGGCGCTGGGATTGCGCTGGTATTCGTTGATCTCCCAACGCCCGGCGAAGCGATCCAGGATCAGTTGCACGGCGCCGCGCCCCACGCCCAGGCCGCGGTGACTGCGGGCGATGAAGAACTCGCCCATGCGGTAGTCCACGGCAGCCCCGGCCAGGCGCGCCACCATGGCGAAGCCCACCGGCAGCTGCGATTGCGCAATCACCAGCGGATAGGCGTTGGGATCGCCGAACCATCTGGCCACCTGATCGGGCTCGCGATGACCCACCTCGCCCAGCACCGGAAAGATTCCGGTACTCATCGGGTCCAGGTCATCGATGTAGTCCCGGAACACCTTCGCGATCCAGGAGCGGTCTGCCCGCGAAGCACGGGCGTCTCGCAGACTGATGGTCAAAGTCCGATCCTTCAACAAAAAGCCCGGAGCCGTGCTCGCGCGCCGGTCCGGGCCATTTGCGAGCCCACGGTCAGGCTCGAACAGTAACTGCGACGTTACTTACGGCGAGCTGGAAGCCGGCGCCGAGGCCGGAGCAGAGGCAGCAGCAGCTGCATCCGCCGCCGAGCTGGCAGCAGAGGAAGCGGCATTGGCATCGGCAGCGGCAGAGGACGCAGAGGCAGCGGCCGAATCCGCGGCCGCAGGAGCGGTCGTGTCCTGCTTGGCGCAGGCGGCCAGCGCGAGCGCGGCAACGAGAGCGCTGAGAACGAGTTTTGTCTTCATTGAGCTGTACCCCGAAAAAGAAAAGGCAAACGGTGAGAGACCAAATTTAAAACTAACTAGTTAGTCTGGCGATTTCAGATCGCGGCGCAGAATTCTATAGAGTTACAGGCGGTTTTTAAACATTCGTGAACGCCCCGTCATGAATGCCCACCGGGCCCCGCGCCAAAATAGCGCTGGAACCGGCCTGCGCGCACCGTCTCAGCCACCGCCACGTTCCGCGGCGATGCTGCGACTACAATGGAGCATATCGCAATGAATGGCCGTGACAACCCATGTGGATGATCCAATGGCCCAGCCAGTGACCGACCTGGGGTCGCAGTACCAGGACCATCTGGCGGACCTCCAGGCACGCTTCAACAGTGCCCTGGAGGCCTGCGGGTACGAGGCGGCCCTGATCTATTCGGGCCTGCTTTTACCGGCATTTCGTGACGATCAGAGCTATCCGTTCCGGCCCCAGGCCTGGTTTTCCATATGGTCCCCGCTGACCCCGGCGCCGGACTGTTTCGTCTATGTGAAGCCCGGGTCAATGCCCAAACTTCTCATCTGCTCGCCAGAGGACTTCTGGTATGAAACGGCGTCCCTTCCTACAGGCGAATGGACCCGACATTTCGAAATACAACCGGTGGCCAGCCTGGCCGCAGCGCGCGCCGCACTGCCGCAGGATCTGTCGAGGGTGGCGCTGATCGGCGAGCCGGGAGCGGATATCGGCCCGTGGGGCCTCGCGGCCATCAACCCCGAAAAGCTGCTGCTTGCGCTGGATTTCACGCGCGCCGTGAAGACCCCGTATGAACGCTCGATGTTGCGGCTGGCGAACGGCCTGGGCGCCAGGGGCCACGTAGCGGCCGCTGCCGCCTTTGCAGCCGGTATGAGCGAATATGGCATCCACCAGGCCTTTCTGGCGGCGATGGGCCAGCGCGAGCAGGAATTGCCCTATAACGCGATTGTGGCGCTCAACGAGGCCGCCAGCGTGTTGCATTATCAAAATCTCAAACGTGCGCCTCCCGCAGCGCACCACTCGCTGCTGATCGATGCCGGCGCGCAATGGGCCGGCTACGCCTCGGACATCACCCGCACCTACGCCTGCGGCAGCTCCCAGAGCGCGAAGGATTTCGCCACCCTCATCAAGGCCATGGACGCGGCCCAGCAATCCCTGTGCGCCCAGGTGCGCGCGGGCGTGCAGTGGTCGCAGATCCATCTGTCGGCACACCGGGCGGTGGCCGCGGTGCTGCGCGAGGCCGAGGTGATCCATTGCGATGCTGAAGAGGCCCTGGCCACGGGCCTCTCAGGCGTTTTCATGCCGCATGGCATCGGACATCTGCTGGGACTGCAGGTGCACGATGTGGGGGGCCGGCAGCGTTCGGCCGCGGGCGGGGAGATTGCCCGACCTTCGGGCCACCCTTACCTGCGCCTGACACGGCGCCTGGAAGCCGGCTTCGTGGTGACGATGGAACCGGGGCTTTATTTCATCGACTCCTTGCTGGCGCAGGCGCGCGCCGATGCCCGCGGCGCCCGGATCAACTGGCAAAGGGTGGAAAACCTGCGCCAATACGGCGGAATTCGCATCGAGGATGATCTGGCGGTCACCGCGTCAGGCTGCGAAAACCTGACGCGGGACGCCTTCGCCGCGGCCTGATCAGCGCTTGGCGAGCAGATCGCGGATTTCGGTCAGCAGCACCTCTTCCCGGCTCGGCGCGGGCGCCGCCGCGGGCGCCGGCGGCGGCGGCCGCTTCAATGAATTGATGCCCTTGATCAGTATGAACAGCGCGATGGCGACGATCAGGAACTCGAAGATCGTCTGCCCGAAGTTGCCGTACTTGAGCAGCACCGGTTTGCCGGCCGGATCCAGGCCCAGCCTCACGGCCAGGTCGGTGAAATTGATGCCGCCGACGGCGAAGGCGATGGGCGGCATGATGATGTCCGCGACCAGGGAGGCGACAATCTTGCCGAACGCCGCGCCGATCACGACACCGACCGCCAGGTCGATGACGCTTCCCTTCATTGCAAATTCTTTGAATTCTGATGCCAGGCTCATAAGGACTCCTTGTTGCCGTAAAGCGAAGCGGCGGGGGGCGATTATGAGCGGAATCTACGGCATCGCGTGAGCGGGCGGCCGCTGGCCGCCAAAAAGCAAAAACCCCGCGCTTGGGCGGGGTCTTCACTCAAACAATTAAGTTTGCGTAAGGCGGCTAGGCGGCGGCCTTTTTGCGGCGCCGCGGCTTGGCTTCGGCAGCCGCGGGAGCGGCCTCGGCGGCCGGGGCCGCAGCCTTCTTGCGGCGGGTCGGCTTGGCAGCAGGCTTCTCGGCAACCACCACCTCGCCGGCCTTGTCCACCAGCTGCATGAGCGCCATGGGGGCGTTATCCCCGGCGCGGGGCACCATGCGCAGGATGCGGGTGTAGCCGCCGGCGCGGGCCTTGAAACGCGGCCCGAGCTCGGCGAACAGCTTCTCCACCACGGCCGTATCGCGCAGCCGCGAGAAGGCCAGGCGCCGATGCGCCTCGCTGTCGGTCTTGCCCAGGGTGATCAGCGGCTCGACGACGCGCCGCAGCTCCTTGGCCTTGGGCAGCGTGGTGCGGATGGTCTCGTGACGCAGCAGCGACACGCTCATGTTGCGCAGCATCGCGTGACGATGCGGGCTGTTGCGTGAGAGCTGGCGACCGCTCAGTTGGTGGCGCATATCTTTATCCTCAACTCGGGCGCATCAATCAGATGCTGTCCCGCTCCTCATCATGCTTAAGGCCCGCCGGCGGCCAGCCATCCAGGCGCATGCCCAGCATCAGGCCATGGCTCTGCAGGACTTCCTTGATCTCGGTCAGGGACTTCTTGCCCAGGTTCGGCGTGCGCAGCAGTTCCACTTCGGTGCGCTGCACCAGGTCGCCGATGTAATGGATGTTCTCCGCCTTCAGGCAGTTGGCGCTGCGCACGGTGAGTTCCAGCTCATCCACGGGACGCAGCAGGATGGGATCGAACTGCATCTCGGAAACCTTGGTGGCGGCT
>DATHMK010000013.1:0-2034 GCA_035487155.1 Steroidobacteraceae bacterium | reverse complement strand
AAGCCTTCACCGGCTCCAGTATCGCGTCCAGATTCAGCGAGTCGCAGAACTCCATGAACTCCTCCCGCAGGTGCGCCACATGGATGCGGCTGGGCACATTGATGATCATCTGCACCGAGAACATCGGCGCACCGGTATGCGCTGCCGGATAGCTGCGCGTGGAAACCTCGGCGATGTCGATGCCACGGGTGGAGAAGAACCCGGACAGGCCCGAGACGATGCCGGTCTGGTCCAGGCACACCACGTCGATGGAGTAGGGCAGCATGTCGGTGCGCGCGCTGCGCGGCTCGGTGCGGCGCAGATGCACGGACAGGTTGCTGGTTTCCATCAGGCGCTTGAGTTCGGTCTCAAGTTTCGCCAGGGCGTGCCAGTTGCCCGATACCAACAGCAGCATGGCGAACTCGGTACCCAGATTCGCCATCCGGCTCTCGCTGATGTTGCCCCCGCACTCGGTGATCACCCGGGTGAGTTCGTGGACCATCCCGGTCCGGTCGCTGCCGATCGCTGATACAGCGAGGTGTTGCTTCATCTTCGAGAGAGCCGTCATACGGGTAAGCGCACCGAGTGTACCGGTTGGATCCTTCCAAGGCGACCTTGGCGCCCCCGTGCGCCAGGCCTGCCGGCCGGGTCGGAGAATTTGACAGCGTCGGGTCCAAAATCCGAGCTTGCCGGGGCCGGTCTCGCCTCGTACCATCGCGCGCTCCGCGCATGCCGCGCGGGCTTGGGTTGGTTGGCAGTTTTGGGAATGTTTTCAGGCAGTCTGGTCGCAATAGTCACCCCCATGCACGCCGACGGCGGGCTGGATTACGAGGCGTGGTCGCGCCTGATCGACTTGCACCTGGAAAATGGCACCAGTGGCATCGTCGTGGGCGGCACCACCGGGGAGTCCGCGACCCTGTCCGACGCGGAGCTCCAGGAGCTCACGCAGCGCGCCTGCGCCCAGGTCCGCGGCCGGATTCAGGTCATCACCGGGGCCGGCACCAGCAGCACGGCCACGACCGTGGAGCGCGTGCGCTGGGTCTCGCAGCTGCCGGTGGATGGGGTGTTGATCGTCACCCCGGCCTACAACCGTCCCACCCAGGAGGGTCTGTTCCGGCACTACCAGGCGGCCGCGGCGGCCTCAAGGGCCCCGGTGATCGCCTACAACGTGCCGTCCCGGACCGCCGTGGACATGCTGCCGGCGACAGTGGGGCGCATCGCGCAACTCCGGCAGGTCGCCGCGGTCAAAGAGGCCGTGCCAAGCGTGTCCCGGGTGCGGGAGATCCAAAGTTTGGTGCCGGCGAGTTTCGCGGTGCTCAGCGGCGATGATGCCTCGGCCCGAGAGACCGTGCAGGCGGGGGCCCGGGGGGTGATTTCCGTGACTGCCAATGTGGCGCCGCGGGCGATGGCGGATATGATTGCAGCCGCATTGCGGGGGGATGCCGCCGGCGCGGCGAAGCTGGACGCCGGCCTCGCGCCGTTGCATGCGAACCTGTTCCTGGAAGCCAACCCCATTCCGGCCAAGTGGGCACTGGCGCGCATGGGTCTGATGGGCGCCGGGGTGCGTCTGCCCTTGACCGAACTCGCGGCCCAGTTCCGACCCGACCTGGAGCGCGCGCTGCATCAGGCCGGGGTCCTGCGATAGTTTATCTAGAGGTGGATTTGATGCTGAAGGGATTGCTGAAAGTCGTGGCGCTGGCGGTGGTGGGCCTGGCCCTCAGTGGCTGCCACACCTGGCGCAAGATGACTCATACCTGCACCGCTGATACCGACGGGTATCTGCAGGCGGCCAGCACCCCGCCGCTGCGGGTTCCGCTGGGCATCGATCCGCCGGATACCAAGAGTTCCCTGCAGATCCCGGCGCTCAACGAGCCGCCGCTGCCGCCACGCGGGCCCAGGGATCCGTGCCTGGACGAGCCGCCGAAGTTCACCGAGCCGAAAGGACCGCGGCCGGCGCCCGCGGTTTGAGGCGCGCCGCGCGCTTGCCGCCAGGGGCTTCGTAGTATGATCAGCGCCTGCGCCGCGCGCGCCGCGAATTGATTTTTTGGCTGAGAA
>DATHMK010000012.1:0-63895 GCA_035487155.1 Steroidobacteraceae bacterium | reverse complement strand
GCGCGACTATTTATAAGTTATATTGCCGTCCGTAGTGTGGATTTGCGTATTCCTGTCCATGCTTTTGTTTTTTAGGACATTTCTCGGCCGCTGTGGTGCGGAGTATCGTGCATGACTGCCAATTCCCTTAAGTGGACGCTGGCGGCGTTGATCGTTGGCTCGCCAGCCGCGATGGCGCTTGGCCTGGGTGATATCCACCTGCATTCGTCCCTTAATGCCCCACTTGACGCCGATATCGACCTGGTGGGGGCCACGGCCGACGACCTCACCAGCCTCAAGGCGCAGGTGGCGCCACGGGAAATATTCCAGCAAAACGGCCTGGATTGGCCGCCCTTCCTGTCGACCGTGACGTTAAAGCCCATGCACACCAGCGATGGACGCGACATCATCAAGGTGCATTCGGGGGTGGCGATTACCGAGCCCTTCGTCACCTTGCTGGTGGAAATCAACTGGGCACGCGGTCATGTGACCCACGAATACACCGTATTGCTGGACCCGCCGGTCTTTACCCCGGATCAGGGTCAGGCGGCCGCAGCCGCCGGCGCGGTGGCCACACCCGCGGCCGGCACCAGCACCCGGGGCGGCGCCATCCAGCGCGAAGCCGCGGCGCCACCTGCGCCGCCGCCGCCAGCCTCCCCGCCACCGTCCGCGCCCACTGCCAATGCCGCTCCTGCGACGCAGGGTCAGAGCTACCGCGTGCAGCGCGGCGATACGCTGTCGCGCATCGCCGCTCACGAAGGTTCGGCGACCTCCACACCGGATGTGCGTCGCTGGATGGTGGCCACCTACGAAGGCAATCCCGACGCTTTTGACCACAACATGAATCTGCTGCGGGCCGGCGCCGTGCTGCGCATGCCCGATTCCGCCGCGCTCGGCGCGGTCAGCGCCGCCGATGCATTGACCGAAGTGCGCCGTCAGTACGCCGCCTGGCATTCGGCCACGCCCGCGACCCCGGGGGCTCCCAGCAGCCCCGCCAGTGATGCCGGCCGGCTACGCCTGGTGACCCCGGGTACCGCCACCGGTGCGGCGGCCGCGGCCGGCAGCAGCGCCAGCGCCAATGAATCCCGCGCCCTGCAGGGCAAGGTTCAGCAGCTGCAGTCGCAGCTTGATGAATCACAGCGCCTGCTGGCCCTGCGCAATGCCGACCTCGCCAAGCTGCAGGCGCAACTGGCCGCGGCGCAAAGCGCCAAGTCAGGCGCTGCGCCGACCCCGGCGCCGAACGCAGCGCCTACGGCTCCCCCGACCCCGGCCGCGCCGCCGGCGGCGCCGCAGACCGCCGCAGCACCGCCGGCCACGCCGCCCGCCGAGCAGAGCTCCGCTGCGACCGAAGCGCAGGCCTCCGCGCCCGAGACCACCGAGAACCCCGTCGTGGCGTCGGCGCCGCCGGTGAAGCACCACCCGCACAGCATTCCGCCCGCGGTTGAGCAAAGCAGCGGCTCGGTGATGGACCTGCTGCGCCAGTACTGGTGGGCACTGGGGCTGCTGGTCCTCGCCATCGCGGCCTTCCTCGGTCTGCGTGCCTGGCGCGATCGTCGGCAATCCAGTTTCGATGACTCGCTGGGGAATCTGGGTTCGCACTCAGACACCATGACCGGTGAGCGCGAGGCGAACTTTGATACCCAGCCGCTGGTGCCGCTGCGCGCCGAGTCGATCCTGGTCGAGGAGTCCGGCGCGCACATCAAGCCGCGCTTTGATGGCACGGCGAGCAATCGCGCCCCGCACATCGCCGCCGACCAGACCATCAGCGCGGAAACCGCGGTCAACCTGGACCAGGGCGACCCGCTGGCCGAGGCCGATTTTCACATGGCCTATGGTCTGTACGACCAGGCCGCGGATCTGGTTCGCATTGCCATCCAGCGTGATCCCTCGCGTCGCGACCTGAAGCTCAAACTGCTCGAAGTCTTCTTCGTCTGGGGCAACAAGGAACAGTTCCTGAACAGCGCCCATGAGCTGGCCAGCACCCGCGCCGAAGCGGCTCCCGGAGAGTGGGAAAAGATCCTCATCATGGGCAAGCAGCTGGCGCCCGAGGATCCGCTGTTCTCCGGTGGCTCCGCCGTCAGCGGCGCGGCCGCCGCCGGCGTCGATCTGGATCTGGAAGGCGGACAGAGCGGCGGCATCGATTTTGACGTGATCGGCTCGCCCTCCTCGGTGCAGCGCGCCGCCGACGACATTGACCTGGACATCGGCACTGCGATCGGCGAGCGCGATCCCACGGCCGAATCGGCCGCGGCGCTGGCCACGGACAAGAATCTGGCCCTGCACACGGATGCCACCAGCATCGCTGACACGGGCACCGGGTCGACTCAGGAAATGACCCAGGGGCGCATGGCGGCCGCGCGCTTCGGCGGTCTGAATGAGGGCATCACCCAGGAATCACCGACCATTGAGCAGCCGCTGGGCGGCGCCAACGGCGCGGCCACGGTGCGCCAGAAGGTGGAGAAGGTACTGCAGCAGGGCGCCCATGTTGATCAGACCTCGGAACTGGCCATTGATGACCTGGGTCTGGATCTGAACTCGCTGGACACCGTCGATCAGCCGGCCCTGGGCGCCGGCGCTGATGCGCCGACCATGGTCGCGGGCCTGGATGAGCATTCACGGCGGCTGCTGGAAACAGCGGAGCACCGCAGCCAGGATTTCAACATGGACCCGGCCGAAACGCCGACCGGCTCCTGGCAGTTCGATGGCACCGCCACCGATGCGCCCATCAGTGTGGAGGGTGCCGAGCACGACATTGGGGCCACCGCCAGTCTGGCGGCCCTGTCGAGCGATCTGGACTTCAATATCGGACTGCCGGAGCACCCGCCGCAGCCCGCGGCCGGCAACGGCCAGCACGGTGTGGACCTGGATGTCGGCACCGCGACGGTTCCGGATGCGGCATTCGCGCAGACTCAGCGGCTGGGCACCGAGGATCTGGCGCTGCCGGACCTGGAGCCGGTGACCATGAGCGAGGTGGGCACCAAACTCGACCTGGCCCGCGCCTACATGGACATGGGCGATCCGGAAGGGGCACGCAACATCCTCGAGGAAGTGGTGACCGAGGGGTCGGTGGCCCAGAAGCAGGAAGCCCAGCGGCTCATTGAGTCGCTGCCCGGCTGAGCCCAGCAGCCCCTTGCCACGGATTGCCGTCGCGCTCGAGTACGACGGCGCGCAATTTGCCGGCTGGCAAACCCAGCAGGCCGGCGTCAGCAGCGTTCAGCAAACGGTTGAAGCAGCCTTCAGCCACATCGCCGCCGCTCCGGTGGGTGTGGTGTGCGCCGGGCGTACCGATGCCGGGGTGCACGCCCTGGGTCAGGTCGTGCACTTCGACACCCACGCGCTGCGCAACGAGCGCGGCTGGGTGCTGGGGGCCAACTCCAAACTGCCCGACAGCATCAGCGTGCGCTGGGCGCGCACCGTACCGAAGCATTTTCACGCCCGCTACAGCGCCGAAAGCCGCACCTATCGCTACTTGGTCCTCAATCGCCTGGGCCGCTCGGCCCTGGCCGCCCAGCGCGCCGCGCTGATCTACCGGCCGCTGGACGTGGAGCGCATGACCGCGGCGGCGCAGCTGCTGCTGGGCGAGCATGACTTCAGCGCCTTTCGTGCCGCCGGCTGCCAGGCGCACTCGCCGATCCGGCGCCTGTACGCGCTCACCGTCCAGCGTTGCGGCGACCAGGTGATCATCGAGGCCACTGCCAACGCCTTCGTGCACCACATGGTGCGCAATCTGGTGGGACTGCTGCTGGAGGTGGGAGTGGGCAAGGCACCCCCGCAGCGCGCCGCCGAGGTGCTGGCGGCAAAGGATCGCACCCGCAGCGCCCCGACGGCGCCCGCCGCCGGGCTGTATTTCTGGAAAGTCCGCTATCCGCGGGCCTTCGGGCTGCCCGAGGAGGCGGCCGGGCCCGTATCGGCTATCATCTCTGACCCGCCTCCCTAGAAAGGCCTGACGGAACGCAGCCATGTCGTGGTTCGAGAAGATCATGCCGTCGCGGATCAAGACCGAGCGGCGCACGCGATCGGTGCCCGAGGGGCTGTGGATCAAATGCCCGGCCTGTGACGCGGTGCTGTACCGCGCCGAGCTCGAGCGCAATCTGTACGTGTGCCCGAAATGCAGCCATCACATGCGCATCGGCGCGCGTCAGCGCCTGCTGTGGTTCCTTGATGAAGGCGATCACGTGGAGATCGGTGCCGGGGTTGAGCCCGAAGACATCCTCAAGTTCAAGGACAGCAAGCGCTACAAGGATCGCCTGGCCCAGGCGCAGAAGGCGACCGGCGAGAAGGACGCGCTAGTGGTACTGGCGGGACGGCTGTTGGGCAGCCCGGTGGTGGCATGCGCCTTTGAGTTCGAGTTCCTGGGCGGCTCGATGGGCTCGGTGGTGGGCGAACGGTTCTGCCGTGGCGTGGAGTTCTGCATTGCCCAGCGCATGCCGTACGTGTGCTTCACCTCCAGCGGCGGCGCGCGCATGCAAGAAGCGCTGTTCTCGCTGCAGCAGATGGCCAAGACCAGCGCCGCCCTGGCGCGCCTGGCCCATGCGCATCTGCCCTACGTGGCCGTGATGACCGACCCGACCATGGGCGGCGTGTCGGCGAGCCTGGCCATGCTCGGGGACCTGAACATGGCCGAGCCGCGCGCGCTCATCGGCTTCACCGGTCCGCGAATCATTCAGCAGACCATGCGCGAGACCTTGCCCGAGGGCTTCCAGCGCAGCGAGTTCCAGCTCGAGCACGGCGCCGTGGACATGATCGTCGACCGCCGCGACATGCGCGATCGCATCGGCAGCATGCTGAACATGCTGATGAAGCTGCCGACGCACGCGGCTTAGAATGAAGGTCGCGACGCGAACGTTGGCCGAATGGCTGGCGTTGCAGGAGCAGGTGCACGCGCGGGCGATCGATCTGGGCCTGGGCCGGGTCGGCGCCGTGGCGCGCACCCTGGGCGTGCAGCGGCCGCGCTACCGGGTCATCACCGTGGCGGGCACCAACGGCAAGGGCTCCACCGTCGCGACCCTGGAGATGCTGCTGCTGACCCTTGGTTTCAGCGTCGGCAGCCTCACCTCCCCGCACCTGCTGCGCTACAACGAGCGCATCCATGTGGCGGGCCGCGAAGCCACCGACGCCGAACTGGTCGGGGTGTTTGAGCGGATCGAGGCAGCCCGCGGCGCCACCACGCTCACCTTCTTCGAATACAACACCCTGGCCGCGCTGCTGCTGTTCGCCGACCATCAGGTCGAGGTGGCGGTCCTTGAAGTCGGCCTGGGAGGGCGGCTTGATGCCGTCAACCTGGTGGATGCGGATGTGGGCGTGCTGTGTTCGGTGGGCATGGATCACCGTGACTGGCTGGGCGATACCCTCGATGCCATCGGTGCCGAGAAGGCCGGGATTTTCCGCAGCGGTCACCCGGCGGTGCTGGGCACACCCCAGATGCCCGACAGTGTATATGCCGCCATCGAGCGCCTGGGCGCGCGGGCCGTGATCGCCGAACGCCAGTTCAGCTGGAACATCGGCCCGCACAGTTGGACCTACCGTGGACTGGGAGGTGAGTTTGCCGGCCTGCCCGCGCCGCGACTGGCCGGAGCCATTCAGTATCGCAATGCCGCCACGGCGCTCGCGGCGCTCGAAGCGCTCGCGGGCTTTGCGGGCGCGCAGCTGCGGCCGGCGCCGCTGTCCCGCGAGCTGATCGCAACGGCGCTGGCGCGGGTGCAGGTGGCCGGGCGCTTCCAGATCATCGCAGGTCCGGTGGAGTGGATACTCGATGTGTCGCACAACGAGCCGGCGGCGCAGATCCTGAAGGCCAATCTTCAGGCGCGTCCGGTCACGGGCCGCACGCTTGCGGTGTGCGGCATTTTGCAGGACAAGGATGCCGGGGAGATCGCCCGGGTGCTGGCCGGCAGCGCGACGCTGTGGATTGCCTGCGCACTGCCCGGGCCACGGGGCGGCACGGCGGCGGCACTGGCGCAGCGCCTGGCGCCGCACGTGCGCGTGAGCGAGCAGGCAGGCTCAGTGGCCGAGGGCTGCGCGCGGGCGCGCGTTCTGGCGCGGCCCGGGGATCGGGTGCTGGTGTTCGGCAGCTTCAGCACCGTCACCGCGGCGCTGGAATGGCTTGAGCTAACATGAGGCGATCCTGAGGCGCATTTGGAACAACAAGCCAAAGAAAGACTCACCGGCGGGGTCATCCTGGTGGTACTGCTGGTGCTGCTGGTACCGGAGCTGCTGACCGGCCCGCGGCCCGCGCCGGCGCCTGCGCCGGTCCAGCCTGACCAGGCGCCGATGCGTTCCTATACGATGGATTTGGGCGAGTCGCCCCATGCACGCGAGCCGGTCGCCGCCTCGACCGCGGCAGCGCCGGCCCGCGAGCCGCCGGGCGCCGCCAACAGTGCGCCGGCGGCGCCCCCTGTCCAGCCCGCCACGCTCTCCGCCCCCTCACAAACCGCCACTGCCAGCGCCAGCGAGCCGGCGGCACAGCCGCCTGCGCCCACCATGGCCGTGGCCCACAGCGCGCAGCGCACGCCGGAACATGTCGCCGAGCACACCGCGGGCGGCTGGACGGTACAGGTCGGAACCTTCAGCAGCCGGGACAATGCCGCCCATCTGATCGCCACCCTTAAGTCGCATGGCTTCAGTCCGCTGCTGTCCGAGGCCACGAAAAACGGGCATAAGCTGTTTCGCGTCCGGGTGGGCAGTGAGCGGGACCGGGCGGCGGCCCAGAAACTGCTCGCACGCCTCAAGGCGGCCGGCCAGAAGGGCGGGGAAGTCATCCCGAAATGAAAAACGTGAGGCGCCCTGCACGTTGGCAGCAGACCTCTAGTACAATCCCCGGCGCCGTTCCAGCCGCCCGCAGGCCTTGATGCACCCGTCATTCCAGCTCAACACCGCTGACTACCTGATTGTCGCGACTGTGGTCATTTCCGGCACGGTCGGCCTCCTGCGAGGCTTGTTACGCGAAGTCATCGCCCTCATTACCTGGATCGTCGCCGCCTTCGTGGCCTGGCATTTCGCCGCAGTACTGGAACCACACCTGGGCGGCCTGCTGCGGCAGGATGCCGTGCGGCCCTGGGCCGCCAGGCTGATCCTGTTCGTGCTGGTGCTGTTGCTCGGCCACGCCGTGGGCGCCATCGTGGGTTACTTCGTGCGCCTGTCTTTATTCACCGGCATCGATCGCTTCCTCGGGCTGGTATTCGGCCTGCTGCGCGGGGTGCTGATCGTCGGGGCGGCCGTGATCGTATGTGAGACCGTGCGCCTGGACACTGAAGCCTGGTGGCACGAGTCGGTGTTGCTGCCCTATGGGCAGGACGCAGCGGCGCTGTTGTGGTCGCTGGGCGGCAGTCGGTTCAGGCATCACGAGGTCAGCGCGGCGAATCTCGTGGTGCGTTGAGACAACCAGGAGGTCGGGCATGTGCGGAATAGTCGGTATCGTCGGAACCAGCCCCGTCAATCAGCGGCTGTACGATGCGCTGACGGTGCTGCAGCACCGCGGCCAGGATGCGGCCGGCATCGCCACCGCAGCCGGCGGTGCGCTGTCCATCCGCAAGGGCAGCGGCCTGGTGCGCGACGCCTTCCAGCAGCACGACATGCTGGAATTGCGCGGTGACATGGGGGTCGGCCATGTGCGTTATCCGACCGCGGGCGCCGATGGGGCCACCGAGGCGCAACCCTTCTACGTGAATGCGCCGTACGGCATCTGCCTGGCGCACAACGGCAACCTCACCAACGCCTCGGAACTGGCCGACGTGCTGATCCGCGAGGATCGCCGCCACCTGAACACGACCTCGGACTCCGAGGTGCTGCTCAATGTCTTTGCCTCGGAGCTGCAGCGCGTGGGCACCCCGCGGGTGACCGCCGGTGATATTTTCGCCGCCCTGAATGCGCTCTATCGCCGCTGCCGCGGCGGCTACGCGGTCATCGCCATGGTCATCGGCCACGGCATCCTGGGGTTTCGCGATCCCAACGGAATCCGGCCGCTGGTGCTGGGCCGGCGCGAGACCGCCAAGGGGCCTGAGTGGATGCTGGCTTCGGAGAGCGTCGCCCTGGACATGCTGTCCTTCCAGATGGTGCGCGACATCGGTCCGGGTGAGGCGGTGTTCATCGACGAGCAGGGACGACTGCATTCCCAGCAGCTGGTGGCGAGCGTGCAGCACCGGCCCTGCATTTTCGAGTACGTGTACTTCGCCCGTCCGGACTCGATCATGGACAACATTTCCGTGTATCGCGCCCGCATGCGCATGGGTGATCGGCTGGCCGAGAAGATCCTGCGCCTGCGACCCAATCACGACATCGATGTGGTCATTCCCATTCCCGACACCAGCCGCACCGCGGCGCTGCAGCTGGCGCAGCGGCTGGGTCTGAAGTATCGCGAGGGTTTCACCAAGAACCGCTACATCGGCCGCACTTTCATCATGCCGGGGCAGGAAATGCGCGAGAAATCCGTGCGCCGCAAGTTGAATGCGGTGGACATGGAGTTTCGCGGCAAGACCGTACTGCTGGTGGATGATTCGATCGTGCGGGGCACGACCTCGGCGCAGATCGTCGAACTGGCGCGCGAGGCCGGTGCCCGCAAGGTCTATTTCGCCTCGGCCGCACCGCCGGTGCGCTTCCCGAATGTCTACGGCATCGACATGCCGGCCGCCAGCGAGCTGGTGGCCAGTGGCCGCACCGATCAGGAGATCGAAGCGGTCATCGGTGCCGACTGGCTGATCTACCAGGACCTGCCGGACCTGGTCGCCGCCTGTCAGCACGACAACGCCAAGATCACCGAATTTGATACCTCCTGCTTCTCCGGCTCCTATATCACCGGGGATGTGACACCGGAGTATCTGCAGCGCCTGCAGCGCGAACGATCCGATGCCGCCAAGGCGCTGCGTCGTGACGAGCGCCGTGGACCGCTGCGCGTCGTGCGGTGAACGTGGCCGGAACCGACCCGCGTCGTCAGCTGCTACTGGAGATGCTGCGGGTCGGCCTTGGCGCGGTCGATGGCCGTCGCCGTACCGCCGAGACCCTGAAGTCCTTGGCTGCCGAAGGCAGCCTCACCGGACCCTGCCAGATCGCAGCCGTGGGCAAGGCGGCGTGTGCCATGGCCCTGGGGGCCCACGATGCACTGGGCGATCGCATCCAGCGCACCCTCATCATCGCCAAGGATGGCCATCTGCACGCCGGCGTGAAGACGCTGCCCGCAGTGGAGGTCATGCACAGCAGCCACCCCATGCCCGATCAGCGCTCGCTGGATGCCGGGCAGCGGCTGTGGGAGTTCGTCGCACAACTGCCGCAGCAGGTATTGCCGGTGTTCCTGGTGTCCGGGGGCGCCTCCAGCCTGGCCGAAGTGCTGGTGCCGGGCGCGAGCCTGCAGGAACTGCGGCAGCTGAATGCCACGGGCCTGGCCAGCGGCGAGGACATCGCCCAGTTGAATGCGCGGCGGCGCCGGCTGTCGCGTCTCAAGGGTGGCGGCCTGACGGCCTGCCTGCAGGGCCGTACGGCACTGGCGCTGTTCGTATCGGATGTTCCAGGCGATGATCCTGCGATCATCGGCAGCGGCCTGCTCGGGCCGTCCCCGCGCGAGCTGACGGCTGACCGGGTGACCCGGCGCATCATTGCGCGCATCGAGGATGCGATGCAGGCGGTGGCGGCGCGCGCCGTGGAGCTGCGCAGCTGGCTCAGCGACGCACGCTTTACAGGCGATGCCGACCGACTGGCGGTGCGCCTGACCCATGAGCTGTATTTGAGCGGCGCGGAGATCTGCGTCTGGGGCGGAGAGTCGGTGGTGCGACTGCCGGAGAACCCGGGGCAGGGTGGCCGCAATCAGCATCTGGCGCTGGCCGCGGCGCGCCTCATTGCCGGGCAGGAGGATCTGCTGTTCCTGGCCGCCGGTACGGACGGCACTGATGGTCCGACCGATGATGCGGGCGCCCTGGTGGACGGGGAGACCTGCGCCCGGGTCACGGTCGCCGGGCTGGACGTGGACCGCAGCCTCGCGGCCGCGGACTCCCAAGCGGCGCTGGCGGCGGCCGGGGATCTGATCCATACCGGTCCCACGGGCACCAATGTCGGGGATCTGGTGGTGGGTCTGAAACTCTCCAGCGCCCGGGCCCGCAGCTGGTGCGAGCGCAACGGCGTCAACGCCCCCATGCGGTAGACTTCCCGCATGCGCCTCTTTGTGATCGGCGATGACCCTGCACTGCACACGCAGCTGCGCAGCAGTGTCGAGATCCGCTGGCTCGAGTCGCAGGTCATTGCCTACAACCCGATCGAACAAGGTCCGCTGGCCGAGGAGCTGCGTGCGCAGGGCTTCGATGTGGTGGTGCTGGATCACGCCTGGTGCGATCGCGGCGGCGAGCGGCGCAGTATCGATGAACTCAAGCGCCTGACGGTTCGGGCTGGATTCGCGCCGGTGATTTTTCTGGCCGAGCACACCGGCGATGCCCTGTGCGAGGCGGCCCTCAATGCCGGCGCCTGTGCCGCGGTGGGCCGCAGCCAGGGGCTCTCGGATGCCTTGCTGGCGGCGATTGCCGGCGCTGCCGCGCTGCAGTCCGGCGCCCGGGCGCAGCGCCATCATTCGGGCCAGATCGCGCAGGAGCAGCGCTTCAGTGGCGCGCGCATTCCGGGCTACCGACGCATCAGGACCCTTGCCACGGGGCACTTTGCCGAGCTGCACGTCGCCGAAAGTGATGCGCGCGGCGAGCTGGTGGCGATCAAAGTTGCGCGTGATGTGACCACCGATTCGGAACTGGATCATGCCTTCCGGCGGCTCCTGCAGGAGCACGACATGGCGCAACGCGTGGATCCGGGCTACGTGGTGAAGGTCCATGACCTGGGAATCAGCGATGAGCATGCCTACATGGTCATGGAATACTTTGATGCCGGCGACCTGCGGCACCGGATGCGCGCGCCGCTGCGTGCCATCGAGGCGCTGCAGACGGCGCAGGCCATCGCCTTGGGGCTGGCCGCGGTGCATGCCACCGGCGTGCTGCACCGGGACCTGAAGCCTGCGAATGTCATGCTGCGCCGGAACGGCGGCGTGGCACTCATCGACTTCGGCCTGGCCAAGGATGCGGCGCTGGAGGCCGACATCACCGATGCCGGCCAGATCATCGGCACCCCGCACTACATGAGTCCGGAACAGGGGCATGGCGAGGCCATCGACGGGCGCAGTGACCTGTACAGCCTGGGGGTCATCCTGTTTGAAATGCTCACCGGCCATAAGCCCTTCGTGGCCGAGAATCCGATGGCCATCATCTACCTGCACCGCAAGGCGCCCGTGCCGCAGTTGCCCGAAGCTCAAGCCGACCTGCAGCCCCTGCTGCAAAAACTGCTGGCGAAGGAACCGGCCGACCGCTTCGAGTCGGCACAGCAGGCTGCCACCGCGATCGCCGAGGTCGTGGCCGGGCTGCGGGCCCGGGAACAGGCGGCATGAGTGCACAGATCCTGCTGGCAGCGACCCCCGAGGGGTGGGTCGCCGCGGCCTGTGAGCACTGGCAGGAACTGCTGGTGGACCATCTGGGATGTGAGAAAAAGGCCGCCTCCACGGCCGTGGCGCTGATCTTCGCCTATCCGGAAGATACCGAGTTGACACTGGCGCTGTCGCGGCTGGCGCGCGAGGAATTGCGGCATTTCGAACAGGTGCAGTCGCTCATGCAGGAGCTCGCAGTGCCCTTTGCACGCGCCAAGCCCGGGCGCTACGCGGGGGGGTTGCGCGCGCTGTCCAAGACCTCGGAGCCGGATCGCAAACTGGATCTGCTGCTCACCGGTGCTTTGATCGAGGCGCGTTCAGCCGAACGCTTCGCCAGACTCGCGCCGCGGCTGCCGCAACCGCTGAGCCGGTTCTATGATCAGTTGCAGCGCTCCGAAGCCCGACACTTCCAGCTCTATCTGCACCTGGCGCAGCAGGCGGCCGCGCCGCACGGGCTTGACTGGCGCGCGCGGCTGGCGGTGCTGGCGCAGCGCGAAGCGCAGCTGGCCACCCAGCCGGATGATCAGTTCCGCTTCCACTCCGGCCCGCCGTAGGGCTCAGGGTGCGGCATGGTCGTATTCCAGGGTGTACTGGAAATCGTAGATGCCCGAGTTGGTGATGGTGGAGGTGACCGACAGGGTCCCGTCGCGATCCAGGGAATAGCGCACATCAGACTGCGGGCCCTTGTCGCCCACCTTGGTGCGGATCACGAAATCACCACCATCCCAGCCCAGCGTGCGGTTCGCCTGGCCGCGTGTGGTCGTCACCACACTCGTGTCACCGGCGGTGTAGCTGTTGGTGAGGTGCTTGCCATCCTGCATCGTGATGTTGACGGTCAGCCCCGTCGCACTCTGGGTAATCGACAGGTGCGGCGGCATCGCGAAGTGATGTTCCGGGGATCCCGCCCGGGCGTTGCCACCTGGGCCTGCGCCCTGCGACATGCCGTTGCCCATGCCGCGATTGCGGCCGCCGTGGTGTCCGCCCGGGCTGCCGCCAGGAGTGCCGGTGGTATCCGCAGTGGTGCCGGGCGGCTGGATCGGGACTGCCTCCTGGGGAAAGTCGCTCAATGCCAGGTCGATCTGCCATTCACCGCTCAGGTCAATGTCGTGCGGGGCCCGGGTCGCCAGGGTCGTGGAGCAGCCGCCCAGGGCCGCGCCCACGGTAGAGAGAAAAAGTGCTGACAGGGTGCAACTCACTCGTGACAAGTGTTGTCTCCGTTTGGACGGGTCGTGCGTTGGACAGGAGAGCTTAGACTCACGTTCGCCGGATGCAGTGTTTCGAACAATCTCTTACAAATGGACGTCTCAGGCCATGACCGACCAACCTCATATTCTCATTGTCGACGATGATCGGGAGATCCGGGCGCTGCTCGCCAAATATCTCGAGACCAACGGCTTCCGAACCACTCCGGTGGCCGATGGCAAAGCCATGAATGCCGCGTTGCAGCAAGGCCACTTCGACCTGATCGTACTGGACCTCATGCTGCCCGGCGACGATGGCCTGGCGCTGTGCCGCGAGCTGCGTCGTCACTCGCAGATTCCCATTATCATGCTGACCGCGCGCGGGGAGGACGTGGACCGCATCGTCGGACTGGAAGTCGGCGCGGATGACTACCTGCCCAAGCCCTTCAACCCGCGTGAGCTGCTGGTGCGCATCAAGGCCGTGCTGCGGCGCGCGGCGCATGCGCCGCGCGACCCGGATGCGGCCTCGGTACGCACTTTTCGCTTCGGTGGCTGGCAGCTCAACACCACTACCCGTACCCTCACTGACACCGAGGGTACCTCGGTGGCGCTCAGCGGCGCCGAGTATCGGCTGCTGACGGTGCTGCTGGGATCGCCCAGCCGGGTGCTGTCGCGTTCACAGCTGGCGACGCTGCTGCGCGGCCGCGAGGCCGATCCGCAGGATCGCAGCATCGATGTGCGCGTGAGCCGGTTACGCCAGCTGCTGGGCGATGATGCGCGCGCATCGCAGATCATCAAGACGGTATACGGAGAGGGGTACGTCATTGGGGTTGGGGTCGAGACCGCCTGAATCCAGTTTGCAGGCCGGGGGCTGGCGAGTGTCCTTCTGGCCGCGTTCCCTGTTCGGGCAGCTGTTCGTCGCGGTTTTCATCGGTGTGGTGGCGGCGACCCTGATCTCGGTGTTCCTGGTCACCCGCGACCGCGACCGCACGCTGGTAGAGGCCTCGGTGCGGGAATGGTCGCGGCGCGTGGTCGATATGACCGCCTCCATGCAGCTGCTGCAACCCGCGGAGCGCACCGAAGCCAGCTCCCTGCTGCAGAATTGGCCAAGGCCGCGGCCGCAGTTCCGCAGGCAGCGACCGCCGCCCGGACCGACGCTCGAACCGCTGCTTGAACCACCGGGCCTGCCCACGCCCATTCCTGATTTCAGGCAGTCGCTCGAAGAGCAGCTGCGCTTCGTGTTCGGCCCTGGCTACCAGGTCTCCGTCACGCCCACCACCGATTTGAAAAAGCCGGCCCTGACCTTGAGCCGGCCGGGCGCCGAGGCCTTTGAGCGCGGCGGCCAGCAGTTCGATGTGAGCGTGGTCGTACCCGGCGGCGACAGCATGCTGTTCCGGCTGGCGCAGGGACAGCGCGTCGCGCCGCTGCCGCGCTCGCTGCTGTTCAATCTGCTGCTGCTGGCGGTGCTCATTGCCATCGCCTTGTATGCGGTGACCCGTGGCATCACCCGGCCCTTGTCCGCGCTGGCGCGTGCCGCCGAGGCGGTGGGCCGGGATCTGCGCCAGCCGCCGCTGATCGAGCGCGGCTCGCGTGAGGTACGCAATGCGGCGCGCGCCTTCAACACCATGCAGGAGCGCATGCAGCGGCACGTGGACAGCCGCACGCGCGTGCTGGCCGCCATGTCGCATGATCTGAAGACCCCGCTGACGCGGCTGCGCCTGCGGATGGCGACGCTCGATGACGCTGACCTGCAGGCGCGCGTGGAGCGCGACCTGGATGAAATGGAAAACATGGTGCATGGCGCGCTGACGCTGCTGCGCGGACTCAATGACGATGAACCCGCCGAGGCCGTGGACATCAACCAGCTGCTGGCGACGCTGCAGGGCGAGTTCGCCGAGATGGGCGCGCCGTTTCAGGTTCAGGGACGGGCGCGCCTGCTGTATGCCGGCAAGCCCATGGCCCTGAAGCGCTGCCTCACCAATCTCATCTCCAATGCCACCAAGTTCGGCGGCAGCGTCAGTGTGCAGGTGGAGGATGGCAGCGCAGTGGTCATCCACATCCGTGATCAGGGGCCGGGAATTCCACCTGAACATCTGGCGCGCGTATTCGAGCCCTTCTACCGTGTGGAATCCTCGCGCAACCGCGACACCGGCGGCACCGGCCTGGGATTGTGCATTGCGCGTGATATCGCGCAGGCCCATGGCGGCGCCCTGACGCTCGCCAACCTGCCGCAACGCGGTCTGCAGGCGACCCTGACGCTGCCGCGTTCCAGCTGATCGTTTATCATCGGCGCCGATGAATACCTGGGCTGCGATGTCGAGCCGACCGGCACCCGCCGCGCAGCTGCGCGCGGGAGTCGTCGGCGGACTGGTGGGTGCGGTCACCAGCTGGCTCTACGAGCTGGTGGTATGGGTCCATCTGCTGCATCTGACCACCGTTTCGGGGATCGCCGAAAACACCGCCGTGCTCAGTTTCGGCACCGCCGTGCGCTCACTGGGTGCCGCCGCCCTGGCGCTCGGGGTCGCCATCCATTTCCTCACCGCCGTGATCTGGGGAATCCTGTTTGCCTTCCTCTGGCCTGCGCTCAGGGCGCGTTCGATCGAAGCCACGCTGGCGGCGCTGTTCTATGGCGTGTTCGCCTGGGTCGTCATGCACAATGTAGTGCTGGCGCTGTTTTCTCCGGCTCCCCCCAGCTATACCGTATACAGTGTGATCAACGGCCTGATGGCGCATACCTTCGCTTTCAGCGTGCCCCTGGCGCTGGTGGTCAAGCGTCTGCTGCGCTAGTTCGGCCAAGGACTAAGGACCATGAAGAAGACTTTGGCAATGATCTGCGTGCTCGGCACGCTCGGGCTGGGTGCGGCGGCCGCACAGAGCCAGGCGCCTGCAGGTGCGGCGCCGGACCCTCAGGCCCGCATGGCGCAACTCGCCAAGGAGCTGTCGCTCACTGATGCCCAGAAGCCCCAGTTCCAGCAGATCCTGGATGAGGAGCGCAGCAATCTGCAGGCCTCCATGAAGCAGGAGCGCGAGCAGAACACGGACCTGCAGAGCGCCCACCAGAATCATCAGAAAATCGAAGACGCCGCGCTGGCGAAACTGAAGCCCATCCTCAGCGAGGAGCAGTTCAGCAAGTACCAGGGAATCGTCGCAGCCGAGGCCTATGCCCGCCATCACCGCGCCCCTGCTGCCTCCTCAGCCCCCGCGGCGCCCTAGTTCAGTTCAGCTCGCGAAGCTCGTAGCGCCCGGACGCGCGCCGCAGATAACTGCCCTGTTCGTACCAGGCACCCAGCACGATGCGCTGCACCGGGTGGCCGGCGAAATCGGCCGTATGGATGCCCGGGCGGTGGGTATGGCCATGGATGATGCGGTTGACACCGCTGCGCCACAGGGTGCTCACCGCCGCCTCGTTCACATCCATGACGTAGGGAATGGTTCGTGAGGTGTGCGCCTGGCTGCCGCGGCGGGCCTGGCCGGCCAGCAGTTCGCGCGTCGGCAGGTCGAGGTTCAAGAAGCGCCGCTGCCAGGCGCTCTGGCGTACCGTGGTGCGCAACTCCTGGTAGGGATGATCATCCACGCACAGGGCATCCCCGTGCGTGAGCAGCACCGACTCATCATCGAAAGTGGCGATGACCGGGTCGGGCAGCAGGTGGCAACCGGTGCGTGCCGCAAATTGCTCCCCCAGCAGAAAATCCCGGTTGCCGTGCATCAGGAAGCAGGGCACGCCGCTTTGTGTCAAGCGTTGCAGACCCGCGCAGATCTCGCCCTTGACCGGATCCGGGTCGTCATCACCGATCCAGGCTTCGAACAGGTCTCCCAGAATGTACAGCACCCGGGCCTGTGCGGCCTGCTCGCGCAGAAACCTCAGGAAGCGTTCATTGGCCGCGGTGGACTGCGCGTCCAGGTGCAGGTCGGAGACGAACAGTTCACTCACCGCGGTTCCTCAGCGCCTCAGTTTGGCGACAGCACCTCATTGCCGGTGGGCGCGGGTGCCAGCTGTTTCGGGGAGTCGTCCTGCTTGATGGTGTCGGCCCCCAGAAAGTCGATCTTTTCGATGACCACGTGGACCAGGGGCGCATCGGATTTGAACTTACCCTCCGCGCCCGCCGCGACCAGGCTGATGCGGTCCACCACATCCATGCCATCGATGACCTTGCCGAACACGGCGTAGCCCCAGCGCACCGGCAGCGGGTCCAGTTCGGGGTTGTCGGCCACGTTGATGAAGAATTGGCAGTTGCCGCTGTGCGGGGACTCGGCGCGGGCCAGTCCCACCCAGCCGCGCTTGTTCTGCAGACCATTGCCCGACTCGTTGGCCACCAGTCCATGAGTGGGTTTGAGGCTTTCATCGGCCGCCGAAAAGCCCCCGCCCTGGATCAGGAATCCCGGAATCACCCGATGAAACAGGGTCTGGCTGTACTGGCCTTCCTTCACATAGCGCAGGAACTCGGTCACCGTGACCGGGGAGCGGTCCGGATACAACTCGATGACGATATTGCCCATGGAGGTGACGATGCGTAGCTGCGGGGTGCCCAGGGACTTTGGTTTGGCCGGTTCGTCGGCGGCGCAGGCCCGGCCGAGGATGCCACCCGCTGCGACCGCGAGGGTCACCACCGCGAGAACTGATAGGAGCCGTCTGCTGGTCATCATGTATCGTCTACTTCGTCTATCCGATGCCTGGGGGGTGGATTCTAGCAATTGGACCGCCATCACCCAGCGGTGTTTCAAGGCCCGGGCGATTTCGTCTTAAAATCTGCAACATGAATGAATCTGTGGAACGGGCCGCGATCGCCCTGTCGGCCCAGGCGGGCACCCGGACGCGCTTTGCCCCAAGCCCCAGCGGCGATCTGCACCTGGGGAATGCCCGCACCGCGCTGTTCAGCTTGCTGCTGGCACGGCGGGCCGGCGGGCAGTTCGTGCTGCGAATCGAGGATACCGATGCGACCCGCAGCAGCGAGGTGTTTTGCCGCAATTTGCAGGATGATCTGAGCTGGCTGGGCCTGGCCTGGGACGCGGGCCCCGGCCGCGACGATGGCCGCGGGCCGTATCGTCAGTCACAGCGCGTGGCGCTGTATGCACAGCACTTTGTCACCCTCGAACGCGAGGCGCGGGTGTACGAGTGCTTCTGCACCCCCCTGGAGCTGGAAATTTCCCGCAAATCCCAGCTCGCAGCCGGCAGACCGCCGCGCTACGCGGGCACCTGCCGTGACCTCACACCCGCGCAGCGCGCCGCCAAGCGCGCGGCGGGTCTGGCACCCACCCTGCGTTTCCGGGTCCCGGCCGCTGAGCGCATCGAGTTCACCGACTTCGTGCGCGGACCGCAAAGTGTTCTCAGCGACGATATCGGTGACTTCATCGTGCGGCGTGCGGATGGCTCCGCGGCCTTCTTCTTCAGCAATGCCGTGGATGATGCCGCGATGGGCATCACCCACGTGCTGCGTGCCGAGGACCATCTGACCAACTCGCCGCGCCAGATCCTGGTGCTGCGGGCGCTGCAACTGCCGGTGCCGCACTATGGGCATATGTCGCTGGTGGTCGGCACCGATGGCGCCAAGCTCTCCAAACGCCATGGCGCGACCACGGTGCGCGACTACCGCGCGCAGGGCTTCACTGCCGCTGCCCTTTGCAATCATCTGTTCCGCCTCGGGCACTCCAGCCCCGAAAACGGCCTGCTGGATCTGCCGCAGATGGCCCGGGCTTTCGATCCTGCCCACCTGGGCCGCGCCCCTGCGCATTTTGATGCGGCGCAATTGCTGGTGTGGCAGAAGGAGTCGGTCAAGCACATGTCGGATGCCGAGGTGCAGGCATGGCTGGGGCCGGAGGTCCCGCAGGGCCTGGAGGAGGGGGCTCGGGCCGCCTTCATTGAGGCCGTGCGACCCAACGTGGTCCTGCCACGGGATGCCGGGCCGTGGCGCGCCATCGTTTTTGGCGGCCCGCCGGCCCTGGGCGCTGCTGAGCAGGCCGTCATCGATGAGGCGGGACCGGCCTTTTTCACCGCCGCCACGGCCGCTGCGGGCGCCACGCCGCAGGATTTCCGGGCGATTGCCGCGGCGACCGGCGCGGCCATGGGACGCAAGGGCAAGGCCCTGTATCAGCCGCTGAGGGTGGCGCTGACCGGGCTTACGCATGGTCCGGAGCTGGCGCCGCTGCTGCGGGCCATGCCCGAAGGTTCAGCGCAGGCTCGGCTGGCGCGCTTCCAGTAAGCTAGCGCCATGATTCGTATCTTCAATTCGATGACGCGGGCGAAGGAAGACCTTCAGCCCCTGCAACCTGGCCGGATCGGCATGTACCTGTGCGGCGACACGGTCTACGACCTGTGCCACATGGGACATGCGCGTTCCAAGATCGCCTTTGATGTCATCCGTCGCTACCTGGCCTTCAGCGGCTTTGCCGTCACCTTTGTGCGCAACATCACCGATATCGATGACCGGATCATCAAGCGGGCGGCCGAGCGCGAGGAACCCATCGATACCTTCACCGCGCGCTATATCCAGTACATGCACCGTGACTACGACGCCCTGGGGATTCTGCGCCCCGACCACGAGCCGCGGGCGACGGGTCATGTCGCGGGCATGATCGAGATGAGCTCACGGCTCATTGCCAAGGGTTTTGCCTACGTCTCGAGCAGCGGCGATGTGATGTTCTCGGTACGCAAGTTCGCAGCCTACGGGGCACTGTCCGGTGAGCTCGTCGATGAACTGAGCGCCGGGGAACGCGTGGCGGTGGATACCACCAAGCGCGATCCGCTGGATTTCGTGCTGTGGAAGATGGCCAAGCCCGGCGAGCCCTCCTGGCCTTCGCCCTGGGGAGCGGGCCGGCCCGGCTGGCATATCGAATGCTCGGTGATGTCCGAGGCGCTGCTTGGCACCCGCTTCGACATTCATGGTGGCGGAATGGATCTGAAATTTCCGCACCATGAGAACGAGATCGCCCAGTCCTGCGCCGCCAGCGGCGACTCCTTCGCGCAGATCTGGATGCACAACGGCTTCCTCAACATCGACGATGAGAAGATGTCGAAGTCGCTCGGCAATTCCTACACGATTGCCGAGGCGCTCAAGCGGGTGCGGCATCCGGAAGTGATCCGCTACTTTGTGGTCTCCAGCCATTATCGTGGCCCGGTGAACTACAACCTGGAGCAGCTGACCCAGGCAACCGCCGCTCTGGAGCGCATGTACAGCGCGCTGCGGGACGTTGAGCCGGCCCGCCCCGCGCCGGTGACCCGCTACACCGAGGCGTTCCGGGCCGCCATGGACGATGATTTCAACACCCCCGAAGCGGTGGCTGTGCTGCAAACCATGACGCGGGATCTGAACGTGGCCAAGCGCGAGGGCAAGTTGCTCCAGTCCAGCCAGATTGCAGCGGAGCTGGGGGTGCTGGGGGCGGTCCTGGGCATCGCCCAACTGCCCGCCGAACAGTGGGCGCGCCTGCGCACGCCACCGGTGGAAGGCGAGCCAGGGGCTGAGGGCGTCATGGCAGGAGCAACGCCGCCTGCCGGGGGCCTGCAGGATGGCGAAATCGACGCTCTGGTGGCCAGGCGGCTCGAGGCGCGCCAGAACAAGGACTTCCAGGAAGCGGACCGCATACGGGACTCACTGGCGGCCCAGGGCGTGATCCTGGAGGACCGCCCAGGAGGGCGCACCGAGTGGCGCCGGGCCTGAATTGACGGTTTGCGGGGCCCTCCGTATCATGCCGGCCCCCGTTGGCTCAGGTCCGAAGGTATAGTCCGGACGGATCCGCGATTACGGTCGGGCGGGGCATGGCGCAGTCTGGTAGCGCATCTGCTTTGGGAGCAGAGGGTCGCAGGTTCGAATCCTGCTGCCCCGACCAGTATCGGTGCTGGATCCGGCTCGGACTCGAAGGCAACGCGGATTTGCCGTGCGCCCGTAGCTCAGCGGATAGAGCATCGGCCTTCTAAGCCGAGGGTCGCAGGTTCGAGTCCTGCCGGGCGCGCCATCTGGCGCGAAGGTGCGTGGACAAGGGTTTCGACGGTGGACGTAGCTCAGTTGGTAGAGCCCCGGGTTGTGATCCCGGCCGTCGTGGGTTCGAGTCCCATCGTCCACCCCAATTTGGCTTGCCCGCAGCCGGGCAAGTTCGGATAGAATCCCGGCCCCCGCCAGCAGGCGGCGGTTGGAATATCAGGGCCGTTAGCTCAGCTGGTAGAGCAGTTGACTCTTAATCAATTGGTCGTAGGTTCGATCCCTACACGGCCCACCAATTTGTCCTTCGCTGTGCCTGCCGCCCGATAAATCGCGGCCAATGAACTGCTGTTGGCGCCCGCCGCCGCCAGTACTTCGCGCGCCTGTGCCACCGCATCCGGGTGGCCGGCAAGCAGACGGTTCAGCACAGCGTCGCTCTCCTTTCGAGCCAGCTGTCGCATTTGAATCGTCGCAAAACATCGACCGGGGCGCAGCAGTGCATCGTCGATGCTACCGACGTTCGGCAGGTTGGTGGTGAAGATGATCTTACGGTTCTGTGCACGTACCACGCCGTCGGCGATCATCAGGAATCGATGCAGGTTTCGGTTGCCGTCGGTACGCGGCTGCAGGAGGTAGTCCGCGTCTTCGATGATGAATGCATCGTGCAGGCCGGTGATGAAATCCACGAAGATCTCATCGCCCTCCAAGGCGTTCTTGTCCGCGGTGTACATGGCCATCGCGCTGTCCTCCTTGCGGCGCGACATGGCCGCGAGAATCGCACGAACCAGCCGGGTCTTGCCCATGCCGGGTGGCCCCAACAGGATCAAAACCGTCTCGGGCGCCGCCAAATAACGCTCGATGAATTGCGCCACGGGAACGCCCAACTGTGGATAGGCTTCGTCCATGAGAAGGTCGTCGGCTATTTCATCAAAGGACGTGTTGACCAGCGTGCCGCGGCTGTTGCAGAACTGCCAATCGATCAGGAACATCTGATCGCGCACGCGGCACGGACCCACTGCCCTTAAGAGCGTCGTGCGGGTCTGCTCTGCCACTTCCTTGCTCGCTGCCCACACCTTGAAGGTGCACGAACAATAGCCGGACTTGCGGAATCCTTCGGCACTGACGAATACACCATCGCCATCGAGCAGCAGCGTTCCGGTATCCAGGCGCTGCGGCGCGAGGCCCGAGTTGAGCGCGAGTTCGTCAAAGACATCCTGCAGCTTGTTGCTGGCAGCGCAGCGGATCTGCCGGTGGATCGGATAGCGTGTCGCGGCATTGTCGAATGCCTGGATCGCGCGCGTCTTGATCACCGCCTCGCCCAGATCGTACAGATCGTGCCGAAACGACACACTGACGCTGATTGGAGCCGGCCCCTCCAGCGGGCGCTCCGGCGCCAGTTTATGAAGGCTCATGTCCTGATTTCCCGATACTGCAAAATTTCGACGGTCTCATTCTCACCAACGAATCCTCATCGCCCTAAACGACGAGACCCCGGTCGGCAGTGCGTTCCGGGGTCTCCTGGGAGATGGATCCGGGACTGCCATACGGTCAGCCCCGCAACGCATACGGCTTTGGGCTAACGCATCAAAATGTCCAAGGCAAACGGCGGCGCGCCTCGGGGACTCACACGCTTCCCGGCGCAGACTTCCAGCGCCAAGCGCCGTCGTGTGCAAAAAAATGTTGATTGAGGATTCATAGGGGCGCGCAATTTACTCGGAATTTCCCGAGTGTCAAGAACCTGGAGAATAAAAATTCGGGTCGCTGAAACTCAGCGTGCGGGCGCCGAGCTTTGCGGAACCTCAGGACCTGGCGCTCCGTTGGGTGCATTGGGCGGCGGGTTCGGCCGGGCAATCAAAGTACAGGTCGCGGGTACCGGTCCATTCGGCGTATCCAGCTGTACTGAATCGCCGGTGGATTTGCCCACACAGGCACTCTGGGCCTGTGGATTGAAACCGCCGCGGAAGCGTCCACCACCTGGTCCGCCGAAGCCACGAAAGCCGCCGAAGCCACCGTTCTCGCCGGTAAACTGCAGCGATTCCTGGAAGCGCACGGTGTCACCGGATCTTTGGATGGCATCGGGGGGCAATGATTCGCCCACCAGGGTGAACAGATGCTTGTTGACGAAGAAGATCGCCACCGCCGAGCGACTGCCGTTGGCGCCGGTCACGCTCAATTCGCGCCCGTAGGATCGATTCACCCGCGCATCGATCGCCACGGTCACCTTGCCGGAGGCACCGAATGACTTCTCGGCCTCGGCGATGGTCGTCATTGCATCGGCAGTGGTGCTCGAATAATCCACGACGCTCAGCGTGTAATCGATCCGGTCCTGCCGGACGCTGTAGCGGATCATGGGCAAGGACACGCCGGCAGAACTCCTGGATGTGAGCTTGTCCACGGTCGGAGGCGCCGGAAACTGGATGGAGAAGCCGGCATCGGGATAGGGATACACCTTCCATTCCTGAGCATCAGCCGTGATCGGCATCAGGCAGGCAGCCAACACAATTGCGGCAAGCGCCTTCATGGAAGACCTCGGTAAAAGTGGGGGGCTATGGGGCGTTGGCCGGGCGCTGTCCGAGCACCTTGCCGTTCGCCAGGGTCACCGAGACGAGCTGGCCGCCGTAGGAGCCGTCTCGCAGCGGATGAAGTTGCACCGTGACCTTGTCGCCGGGATGAACCGCATCGGGCGTCCATCCGAATCTCTGGAGCTGGCCCGCGCCGCCCAGTTCCAATGGCCATTCACTGGCAATTCCATTGGTGTCTGCGACCATGATGCGCAGCCAGCCGTGCGGATTGATCAGTTCAAATTCCTTGACGGTTCCGGCCACCGTTTCGGTGCGGCTCCTGTCAAACATGGCGAAGGAGTGGTGTGCGCCAGCCGTGGTTGCATAGCAAAGAAACGACAACGTCAGGCTGCTCAACAGTGCCAAGCGCTTCATGGTCGCGGTCCTCGTTTGCGCATGAAGTCTAGCGCAGAACGCTGCGGCATTATATTCGACGGCCGTGTCGAATTGTTACCAAGCCTGACCGAGCGCCGACGCCGTGAATTCGCGAGGGCTTGAGGATCCACGCCGTGCTCACCGGAGCTGCGGCGAGCTCGAAGATGCGTTGCTTGTGATTCAGGGGCGAGGCCCTTGAGGTGTCGGCATGAGGCCGAAGTCCAGCGGCAACCCAACGTAGTTTTCCGCCAGCGTGCGCATGGCGGATTCGGAGTGCAGCAGATAGTCGAGGTCGGCCTGGCGCAGCTTTGCCGCGATTTCCCCCTCATCGGCCATGTGGTGCATCAGCGACGTGAACCACCAGGTGAAACGCTCGGCGCGCCAGACGCGTCGCAGACAGGTCTGTGAATAGCCATCCAAAGCGGTGTTGCGGTGATCCCGGTAGTGCTCGATCAGGGCCCCGGCCAGGAAGCGCACATCGCTGGCGGCGAGATTCAGACCCTTGGCCCCGGTGGGCGGCACGATATGGGCTGCGTCCCCGGCCAGGAACAGGCGCCCGAAGCGCAAGGGTTCCACGACGAAGCTGCGCAGCGGCGCGATGCTCTTCTCAATGGAAGCTCCAGTGCGCAGTTGCGAGCGTCCCTGCTCATCCAGCCGCCGGCGCAGTTCCTGCCAGAACGCCTCATCGCTCCAGGCGCCAAGGGAGGCATCGGCAGGAACTTGTAGGTAGTAGCGGCTGCGGGCCGGATTGCGCATCGAGCACAGGGCGAAGCCGCGCGGACTGTTCACGTACAGCAGCTCATCCTGCAGCGGCGGGGTGTCGGTGAGCATTCCCAGCCACCCGAACGGATACACCATCTCGTACTCGCGGCAGGCGGCGCGCGGTACGCTGCGGCGGCACACGCCGTGATAGCCATCGCAGCCGGCAATGAATTCGCACTCGAGGCGGTGCTCCTGGCCACCATCCCGGTAAGTCACAAAGGGATGACTGGTGGCGAAGTCGCCGATGGCGACATCCTGCGCTTCATAAACGGTGCGCAGGCCCGCGGCGCTGCGCGCCTGCATCAGGTCGCGGGTGATTTCGGTCTGCCCGTACACCAGAACCGTTGCACCGCCGGTGAGCCGGCGCAGGTCGACCCGGTGTCGCTGTGCGTTCACCAGCAGTTCGAAGCCTTCGTGGACCAGGCCTTCCCTGTGCATGCGCGCGCCGACGCCCGCCTCGGTGAGCAGATCCGCGGTCACCTGTTCCAGCACACCGGCGCGGATGCGCCCGAGCACGTGCTCGGCGGACTGCCGCTCGATGATCACCGCGTCGATCCCGGCGCGGTGCAGCAGTTGCCCCAGCAGCAGCCCGGAGGGGCCGGCGCCGATGATGGCTACCTGGGTGTGCGGCACGGGTTGGCCAGTACTTGCACTTTCTTGGCATTGTGCGGCAGGCGGTCCGATGCCCCGATCATATGCGTGCTCTCCATTTTCCCGCCGGATTCTGCGGCGGCAGGAGTGCCGGAACCTGTCAGAACCCGCCGCAGAATTGGACTTTTCTTAACCTTTGGTCCTAGCATGCGGTGATGGCCCGGCACGCCACCCACCGGCACATACCCACCTATTTCCTGTACGGCGAGGCGCCGCGGCCCCTCGCCGGTGCCATGCTGCACGTGGAATCCATCGAGGCCCGCAGCGCGCGGCATCATTGGAAGATCGAGCCGCATCTGCACCAGGTGCTGCACCAGATGATTTTCGTGAGGCGCGGCCGCGGAGTCGTGCAGGCGGAGAGCGCGCGCAGCCAGTTCCGGCCGCCCGCGCTGATGCTCATGCCGGTCGGGTGCGTGCATGGCTTCGAGTTCGAGCCCGGCACCACCGGCTACGTGGTCTCGCTATCGGTCGAACTGCAGCACGAACTCGCGCGGCGCGAACCTGAAATCGGTGTGCTGTTCACGGGGCCGAAGACTTTCGAGTTCGACGCGCCGGCCTTGCGCGCCACCGATCTCGCGCAGGCCTTTCGAATGCTGGCGCGTGAAGCTGCGCGTTCCAGCACCGGCCACGAACTGGCACTGCAGGGATGGCTGGAGGTGCTGCTCGCCAATGTGTTGCGGCTGGCGCGCCAGCGGCCCAATGGGGCCGATCCCATCAGCGGGCATCGGCGCGGACTGGTGGCGCGCTTCAGCGAACGGGTCGAGCGGCGCTATGCCAGGGGCGAACCGTTGACGGACTATGTCGCCGCACTGAATGTCTCCGAATCGCAGCTGCGCAATGCCTGCATCGCGCTCACCGGCCAGACCCCGGTGCAGCTGTTGCACGCGCGCGTGCTGCTGGAGGCCAAGCGTCAACTGCTGTACACCGATGAGCCGGTGCGGGCCATTGCCTATGCGCTGGGTTTCACCGACGCCGCCTACTTCACCCGATTCTTCTCGCGGCACGCCGGGCTGTCGCCACGCGCGTTTCGGGCGCGCGGGCCCCATGCGACCCTGATTGTTCCGGGCAGTTAGACGGCGTGCCGAATGCGACTGCCGTAGATATGCGTGACCGGGAGCGCATCAAGGTCGAGGCCGTCCAGGCATCTGACATTGACGGCCCATCCGTCGAAGGGCTGAACCCCCTCCGCCAGCTCCTGGGCAGTGGGGTCGCTCGGTCGTCGAAACGGCAGGATCCCGCAGGTTGGGCAGAAGAAATCCTTGGCGGTTCGAGACCCCCACTGATACAGCACCAGATCCGCCCACGGTGTCAGCAGCCGGAGGTTTTCCCGCGCGACGCGATGGTTCAATGCTCCGCGCCTGCGGCACACCGAACAATCACACATGCGCACCTGGTCGATTTGTGCGTCGACTTCGAATCGGACCCGTCCACAGTGACAGGAACCCTGATAGGTAGGCATGGGTGACTACACTTGTTGGGACCCGGAAACATCATAAGCGACAAATTGACGCGCAATCAGACCGCAGTGCCGAGTCACGGCGCGCCATGGCGCGATATGCGGCGCCTGCAGGTGCCGAGCCAGGCTCTCATGGTCCGGCCAGAGCTCGCAGAAACGAATCAGGCCCTTATCGAACGGATCAAGCGCCGCATCATATGCGATGCACCCGTCCGACCTGTAGGTCGCCGCTATCAGCTGCTGCAGATGCGGGAGGACTTCATCCAGACGTTCGGGTGGGAACCGCAATGTTCCCAATACTGCAACCTTCGCATTCATGGTTTCCTCTTAGGATTGGAGATCCAGCTCGTAACAGACGCTGGTTGGATCATCCGCATACCGGCCAAATGGTGGCACTCGGCTAAAGCCTGCGGCCTCGTACAGTGCCATGGCGGGTGCCTGACGATCACCCGTTTCCAGCAATAAGCGCGAATAGCCGAGGCGCCTGGCCTCGTTTTGCAAGTGCAGCAGCATCGTTCGCCCGATATGTCGGCGCCGGTATTCCCGGTGGACATACATGCGCCGCAGTTCCGCGCTCGACTGGTTGAGTTCACGGATCGCCCCGCAGCCTACCGGCACCGCGGCCAGCCATGCCACGATATAAATCTCTCGAGGGCCGAGTGGAGCGTTCCGGGGCAATGGCAGAGCGGCGGCCGCGTCCCCGCAGTACAGCGGCCGCACCTCAAAAGCCGCCTCTCGCAACAGGGCGAGTGCGACCTCACCTTGAGGATCGACATTTTGGATTCGAACGGCCAGGCCCACCTCTACGGCCTGAGCCGCCGCAATGGTTTGGCGCACCTGCTCCTCGGTCGTGGCCTCGCCCTCGACTTGGATCGCAAGTTCATCGGGCTGCGGCATTTCCAGGATGGCCAGCTGACTGTCGAGCAGTGAGGCCGGCATGAAGTGGCCCGCACGTCCGCTCAAACGCGCCTGCAGGGCCGTCCTTGTCAGCCTCGGCAGTACGAACAGCACCTGCGGCTGGCCGTGCCTGATCTGGTCACGGTAGCTGCGCTTCAGAGCCGAGCAGGACACGACGATGCCAGGATCATGCGAGTCGGCCATTGCGCGCGCGACGTTGTCGAGAAAGGGCCGCCGATCCTCGTCATTCAGCGCCTGGCCGGCGGCCATCTTGGCAATGTTGGCGGCCGGATGCAGGCTGTCGCCTTCCACGAACCGCCAGCCCAGGGCCTGGGCCAGGGCGCGGGCCAGTGTGGACTTGCCACTGCCGGTGACACCCATCACGACCATGGCACGGATCATGTTGGGACCTACGGCGTCAGGGCAAGGTGCAGCTTCACGAAGCGGGTGCGGTCACCGGCCAGCTCCAGCGCGGTGACCGCCTCGGCCAGCGGATAGGTACCGGAGAGAATCGCGGATACCTCGATGACACCCGCGGTGATGAGTCGCACTGCAAGTCCGAACTCATCATGCGCGCGGAAAGCCCCCACCAGTTCGATCTCACGCGACTGCAGCACATTGACGGGCACCGGGACGGTCGCAGCGGGCAGCATCCCCACCTGCACGATGCGGCCGCCGCGCCGGATCACCTTGAAGATCGATTCCAGGGCGGCTGCCGACCCCGAGGCTTCAAAGGCCACATCGAAATAGCCGCCATCGCCGGCGAATGCGGCCAGGCCGTCAGGCTGCGTCGCCACGTTGACCGTGCTCGAGACGCCCATGTGACGGCGCGCCACCTCCAGCGGCCAGTCGGCGATGTCAGTCGCCACCACTTCGGCGGCACCGGCATGGTGGGCGCAGCGCGCCGTGAGCAGACCAATCGGGCCGGAGCCGGTGACCAGGACGCGCCGGCCGGTCAGGGCGCCCGCGCGCGTGACGGCGTGCAATCCCACGGACAGCGGCTCGGCGACGGACAGTTTCAGCAGATCGGTGTCATCGGGCACCGGGATCACCTGGTCCCGGCGCAGTACCAGGTGCTGGGCGAAGCCCCCCTGCACGTGGGGAAAGCGTCCCGCGCTGCCGAGGAAGAACATGTTGCTGCACAGATTGCTGCGCCCGGCGCGACAGTAACTGCAGCTCAGGCAGGGCCGGCTGGGGTCAAGGGCCGCCTTCATTCCCGGTTTCAGCCCCGTCACAGCCGCGCCGGTCTCCACCACGACCCCTGAAATTTCATGGCCCAGGGCCATGGGCTCGCGCACCTTGAAGTCCCCGACCGCGCCGCGATGGAAGTAATGCAGGTCTGATCCGCAGATGCCGCCGAAGGCGACGGCAACGCGCACTTCATCCGCTGCGAGTGCGCGGTCGGCGACCGGCTCGATCCGCAAATCCTTCTTGCCGTGGCAGATGGCAGCGAGCATCAGTACTTCTCGGGTTGGAATGCGCACGTTATCATAATGCATGACGGACCCACTCCCGGCGGCGCTGCAACTGTGTCCGTTCTCGTCCTATCTGGAAACGGCCCTGGCGCAGCGCTTCGAGGTGATCCGCTGGTTCACGCTCAGTGAGCCCGAGCGCAGCACCTGGCTTGCAGAAAAAGCGCCCACCGTTCGTGCCGTGATCACCGGAGGGCATGTCGGCTGCAGCAATGCGCTGATGGCCGCGCTGCCGGCGCTGGGCATCATCGCCATCAATGGTGTGGGCGTTGACCGGGTCGATCTGCCCTTTGCTCGCAGCCGTGGTGTGCGGGTGGGCACCACGCCAGGGGCGCTCACGGATGATGTCGCGGATCTGGCGGTCGGTCTGATCATCGGCCTGCTGCGCGCCATTCCGGCGGCCGACGCCTATGTTCGCGCCGGCGCCTGGCTGAAAGGGGACAAACCGCTGGCCCGCAAGGTCACCGGACGTCGCTTCGGCGTGGTGGGCTTGGGACATATCGGCGCGGCGCTGGCGGCGCGCCTGACAGCCTTTGGTGAGGTGGCCTACACCGGTCCGCGACCCAAGAGCGTGCCGTTCGCCTACCACCCGGATCTGCTGTCGCTGGCACGGGCCTGCAGCGTTCTGATCCTCACGCTGCCGGCGAGCGCGGCGACACGGCATCTGGTGAACGATGCGGTGTTTGACGCCCTGGGCCCGGAGGGCTACCTCATCAATGTTGCACGCGGCTCGCTGGTGGATGAGCAAGCGTTGATCGCGGCATTGCGCGACGGTCGGCTGGCCGGTGCCGCGCTGGATGTGTACGAAGATGAGCCCAATGTGCCCGAAGCCCTGCGCCAGAGGCCCAATGTGGTGCTGACGCCGCACATGGCGAGCGCGACGGTGGAGACCCGCACGCGGATGGCGGATGTCGTGCTGCTGAATATTGATGCCTGCCTGCGCGGTGAGCCTGAACCGCACCTCGACTATCCTTAAGGAATCACGAATATGGCCAAGCCCTCATTGCGCAAGGTTCTCCAGGAGGCCAAGGCCTGTGTGGTGGCACCCTGCGTCTACGACTGCGCCTCGGCCCGCGCGGTGGAAATGGTGGGCTTCCCGGCCATGATGCTCAGTGGCGGGGAAGTCTCAATCGCCATGAACGGCGTATTGGACTACGGCTTCACCAATCTCACCGATGTCGAGTGGATCACCAGCCGCATCAGCCAGACCTCGCCGTTGCCACTGGCAGCCGATATCGAGAATGGCTATGGCGGACCGCTGGCGGTGTACCGCGCCTGCAAGCGCATGGTGCGTGCGGGTGCGAGCGCATTGCAGCTGGAGGACTCCAGCGACATGGAGGAGTCCACCAGGCTGCTGCCGCGCGCGCGCTACCTGGAGAAAGTCAAGGCGGCGCTCGCGGCGCTGGAGGGCAGCGACTGCATCCTGATCGCGCGCACCAATGCGGATCCGAAGACCGAACTTGACGAAGGCATCGAACGTTGTCGCGCAGCCATCGAGCTTGGCGCGCAAATGACGACAGTGGTGAAGCTCTCCAATCTCGCCGATGCGCGCTATGTTGCGGGCAAGGTGCCCGGCTGGAAGATGTATCCGGATGTCGGCGGTCGCAACGGGGTGCCGGAAGTCACGGTCGAAGATATCTATCCGCTGGGCTTCAACTTCATGACCATGCACTACACGCTCAAGGCCGCGATGGATGGCATGCTCGAGCATGGCAAGAGGAACTTCGCGCAGCAGGGCAGTCTCTATACCTGCGACAAGCCCGATGCGACGGGAATCTTCGGCATGAGTGCCACCCCCTTGTTCGACCCGCGCGGGTACATGGAACTGGAGGCGAAGTTCAGCGGTCGGCGCAAAGAATTCACGATCGTCGGCAATGAGGTCGAGGACTATCCGGAAGGGTTCGTGAAGACCCCGATCACGGATCGCTTCTGAGTTCGCGAAGCGCCCGAAACGGCCGCAGCGCCGTCAGAATCAGCGCCACCATGGCCGGCGCCGCGATGGCGACGACGATGGAGAGTGAATAGCGAACGTCCGCCGGGTTGCGAAAGACGTGATCGGTCATGAGGCCGATCACGATCGGACCGACCACCAGCCCCACCAGCGTCGTGAACGTCACATAGATTGCGGTCACCTGGGCCCGCGCCCGGTTCGGAACGATGAGCTGAATGGCCGTGCCGGCGCAGGAATAGGGCATGTTGCTGAAGAAGATGGCGGGCGCCAGCATGGCCAGTGCCGCGGTGGCATTCGGCATCAGCGGCGCCAGCGCACCAAACACCCCGCAGCCCACATAACCGTAGGCGGCCACCCGCAACTGGGCATCCGGATGGCCGCGAAGGGCGAGCCGGTCGCTCAGCCAGCCGGCAAAGAACACCCCGGCGGTACCACAACACAGCACCACCAGCCCGAAGGTCACACCGATCTGGCCGCTGTTCCAGCCATACGAGCGGTGCAACAGGGCCGGTGTCCAGATGAAGAACGCATTGGAAACCAGGTTGACCATGGCGAAGCCCGCGAACATGGGCACCAGGGCCGCGGCACGGGTCTGCAGCACCTGGGCGATGTCCCGCAGCGGCAGGGGTCCGGCGGCTCCCGGGCCGCGCCGTACCGGCTCGCGCTGCAGCATGAAGAACGGCACCAGCAACAGCACCGGCGCACCGACGATGATGAAGGCCGCCTGCCAGGGGGCGAGGCGTGACAGCGGGCCGCTGGCGAGCACGGAGGAGCTCGACAGCCACTGCAAAAGGCTCCCGCCCCCCATGAATGCCAGCGCCTGGCCCACCGGCGCGCTCATCAAAAAGCCGCTGACCGGCCGACCCAGTCGCTGCGCCGGGAACAGGTCACTGAGCATGGACAGTGCAGCGGGTGTGAGGCTTGCTTCTCCCACCGCAACACCGATTCGTGTGAGGAACAGCTGCATGAAGCTGCGCGCCAGTCCCGAGGCCATGGCAAACAGACCGAACAAGGTGATGCCGGTGGCGATGATCACCCGGCGTGAATAGCGGTCCGCCAGGCGTCCGATGGGAATGCAGGCCACAACGTAAAAGATGCCGAAGGGGATGCTCTGCAGCATTCCGAAGTGGGTGTCATCCAGGGCGAAGGTCTGCTTCAAGGGCTCGACCATCAGATTGATGACCGTGCGATCAAACTGTGAACCCACCGAGGCCAGCGCCAGCAGTGCGACGGCCATCCAGCCCACTGCCGCGCTGGGCCAGGCCTCCGGCTCATGGTGCTGGCTCAACGGCTGTCCCAGGCGCGGTAGGCGATGCGCTGATCACCGCGCACGGTGATATAGAGCGTGCCATTCACGGCCAGAGCGCCGCAGGCGTAGTTGACAGTGGCTGATCCTGGGCCTGAAAGCACAGTCTGAACGCGTCCGCTGCGCGGCTGCACCCGTGCTACCACCCAGGGCTGGGGACATTGCGCGCCGCTGCAGGCCCTGATGGCGGCGACGCTGGTGCGCTGGCCCGCCACCAGCAGCGAGCCATCCGCCAGACGATGGATATTGTCCGGCATGAAATCCAGCGCGATGGCGTGGCGCGATCCGTCCCGGCGCGACAGCACCACCAGCTGTCGCGAACTCCAGGAGCTGGCATAGATCAGATCGCCATCGGCGCTCACCTCGATGCCGTTGCCGCCCGAGGTCGCACTGTTGGGCAGAGTTTGAAACCCCGCAGCGGCGTGCCACTGCAGGATGCGGCCGGTGTTCTGGCCGGCCGCCATGCGGGTCCAGGCGGCCGGGTCGTTCGGGTCATAGAAACTGATGACCAGCAAGCCGCCATCGGCGAGGGTCGTCACCGCGTTGGGCAGCGTGCCCGAGGGCAGCAGGGCACAGCCGCTCCAGCGCAGCGTCGGCTTAGGGCCGCGGGCATCGATGGCGAAGAACTCGATGGCCATGCGATCGCCATGATTGGCGGCGTAAAGGGTGTGAGTGCCGTGGGGGCCCGCCCGCAGCGCCAGTCCATCCATCGACATGCGCGCCGGATCCGGAGGCCCCGGGCATCCGCCCGGCGCCCTGGCAGGCGTGTCGAGCCCGGCGGCTGGAAAGAGGATGAAGGAGGTCTTGGTGAGCGTATCGATGAGGTACAGATGCGCGGGCCTACCGACATTCATGCCACTGGCGATCAGCCATGCGGAGTGCGGGATGCGCACCAGGTCCTCACTGGCCTGGGGTCCGCAGATGTAGTGCAGGCCGGCAGCGGGTGCGCAGCCTGCGGCTGTATCCGGTGCGCCGTTCGCGCCGCTTGCTGCGGCGTATAACCCGAGCAGAAGGATGCCGAACATCACTTACCCACCAGCTGCGAGAACTTCTGCGCACTGTGAGCCTCCGCGGGGCTGAACAGCAACAACCGCAGCGCCGGATTGGATGCCACCGAGTAGGCGGTGTGTTCAAAGGCAATGGAGCCGATGCCCGGATAGGAGGCGGTATAGATCCCTTCGGGAAAATGGCTGATTTCGGGGCTGTGCCAGAGCCGATCAAATATCGGGCAGGCCGCCGAGAGTTCCTCGATCAGCGCATCAAAGGCCGGATCATCCCCGGCCTGGCTGTAATCAAGCCGCACGGTGGGCAGAATGCGGCGCGCGATTTCCTCCTGTTCGCCGGGGCTGCGCTGGAAGTCAGCGTCGGTGAGCAGAATGCGCAGCAGGTTGCGCCCCCCGGGGGGACGCTCGCCGAAGTCCGGAAAGCAGCGCGTCCAGATGCCGTTCCACGCCAGCACATCCCAGCGGCGGGTATGAATCAACGCGGGCAGATTGATCATGTCCAGCATCCTCTGCACGGCCGGGCGCAGCGGTTCCAGGCGCCCGGGGATCAGCGGCGGCGGGCGGCGCTGCGCCAGCATGAACAGGTAGTCGCGTTCGGCGCCGGAGAGGCCCAGGGCGCTGCTGAGACGCTCCAGGATCTGCTCGGAGGGGTGGACATTGCGTCCCTGCTCAAGCCAGGTGTACCAGGTGGCCGAGAGGCCGGCGAGGGCGGCCACGTCCTCGCGACGCAGGCCCTTGCTGCGCCGGCGCGCGGCGGGAACCAGGCCCAGCGCGGCGGGTTCGCGGCGCGCCCGGCAGCTTTTGAGGAATTCGGACAGCTGGGCGCGTTGCAGAGTCTGGCTCACGGCCGTGACCTGTCTAAAGTGGTACTGCTGATACTAGCATGAGCCGACGCACTGCAAGCGCCGCTGCGGATTGCTCATACTGCCGCCGCCAAAAACAGTGAGGGGACGATTCAGTGAGTCAGCGCTTCAGCGGCAAGAACGTCGTGGTCATCGGCGGCAACAGTGGCATCGGCTTGAGCGCCGCGCGCGCCTTCGCGCAGGAGGGCGCCCGGGTGGTCATCACCGGCCGTTCACCGCAGACCCTGGAGAGTGCCGCCCAGCAGATCGGCCATGACTGCCTCGCCATCCGTTCCGATATCGGTGTCGTGGAGCAGATCAGCGAGCTGTTCAAAGCGCTCAGCGCCCAGCTCGGCCACATCGATGTGCTGTTCGTGAACGCAGGCATCGGCGCCTTTCAGCCCATCGACAAGGTCACCGAGGAGGACTGGGACAACATTCATGGCATCAACCTCAAGGGCGTGTTTTTCAGCGTGCAGAAGGCACTGCCGCTGCTGTCCAAGGGATCCGCGATCGTCCTCACCGGTTCCATTGGCGCACTGAAGGGGATTCCCACCGGCTCGGTGTATGCAGCCAGCAAGGCCGGACTGCGTGCGCTCGGGCGCTGTTTCGCCGCGGAACTGGTGGGCAAGGGTATCCGTGTGAACGTGGTGAGCCCGGGGCCCACTGACACGCCCATCATCGGTCGCACGGCGGGCCTGCCGCCGCAGGCCATTCCGGCAATTCGTGAGCAGATGATCCGCAACACGCCCATGCACCGCATGGGCACCCCCGAAGAAGTGGCCGCGGCGGTGCTGTTCCTGGCCAGCAGCGATGCGGCTTTCGTCACCGGCATCGATTTTCTCATCGACGGCGGCGCCGCCAGTTTTTGAGCGCTACGGAGATAACTCATGTCAAGGTCAGCCAAACCCGGCATCGAAGACCGGGTCGCCATCCAGGATCTGATCGCCAAGTACTGCTGGGCGCTGGACACCGGCGATGTCGAATCCTTTGTCGCCTGCTTCACCCCGGAGGCGGTGCTGGTGGAGGAGGTCTTCGAGGATCCGGATGTCTGGAAGGGGCACGAGGGGTTGCGCGAGCTCATCGAGCACTACGCCAATTCGCCGGGATTTCCGGGCCGGCAGCACCACGTCACCCAGACCCAGGTGACCGGTGATGCGCAGCAGTGCCAGGTGCGCTCCTTCGCCTTCGTGACCGAGTGTCGCGGCGAGCCGCCGTACACCATTCGCTTCACGGGCTACTACCAGGATCAGGTCGTGAAGGTCGAGGGCGAATGGTTGTTCCGCGAACGCTTCATCCGCCTGTGGGATGGGCCGATCCTGGCGCGTTTCCCCGGGCGCGGGCAGCGCATCGCGCGCAAGCGCCCGCCGGAACTGGTCATCAAGCGCAAATCCAAAGGCGGCTGAAATGTCCGAAGAGCTCAAGGCGCCCGGGGCCGGGCCCGCCCCGAAATTGGAATTCGCCTTCGAAATCCGCCTGCGCTTCACGCGCGTGCAGATGATCCCGGGCATGCCCAGCGGGGCGATGCGCGGTGCCGTATACGTGGACAGCGGCGAGATCCGTGGGCCACGCCTTAACGGCAAGGCGGTCCCGAACAGCGGTGGGGACTACGCCCTGTTCCGGCCGGACGATGTGGTGTCGTTTGATGCCCGCTACATGCTGGAGGCGGACGATGGTGCGCTGATCCTGATGCGCAATCGCGGCCACCTGTGGGGGCGCAATCCCGACACCATGCAGAAGCTGCGCGACATGGCCTTCAAAGGCGGTCCGATCGTGGATCCGGCGGAGTACTATCTGCGCTCCACACCGTCCTTTGAAGTGGCCGCTGGCAAACATGACTGGCTGATGCGCCATGTGTTCGTGGGCCTTGGCGAACGCAGGACGGACGGCAACTTCGTGCGTTATTTCGTGGTGACCTGACTTTCCTGAACGGAGACCAAGCTCATGACCGCTCCTTATCCGCAAACCATGGATTTCATGGGGCACAATCTGCCCTCCCGCATTGAGTGCGACATCTATGACCTGGTAGTCGAGGGGAATCTGCCATCGGAGATTCAGGGCATCTGGTACCAGTCGGTGCCGGATCCTCAGTACCCCCCGAAGCTTGGCAAGGACACCTTTCTGAGCGGGGATGGCATGGTGCGCAGCTTCGCCTTTGACGGTGAAGGTCATGTTGATTTCAAGCAGCGCTATATCCGTACCGAGCGCTGGCAGCTCGAGCACCAGGCGCGCAAGGCGCTGTTCGGCGCATATCGCAATCCCTACACGGACGACCCGAGCGTGCGGGGCAAGCGCCGCGGCGCGGCCAACACCACACCGTTCTTTCATGGCGGCCGGCTGCTGTCATTCAAGGAGGACTCACCGCCCTGGGAGCTGCATCCGGTGACCCTGGAGACCGTTGGCGAGTGGACTTTCGGCGGCAAACTGCGCAGTCAGACAGTGACGGCGCACCCGCGGCTGGATCCGGCCAGCGGTGAGATGCATTACTTCGGCTATGAGGCCACCGGGCTTGCCAGCACTGATGTGTCCTACTTCGTGGCCAATGCCAAGGGCGAGCTGATCAAGGAGGAGATGTTCAAGGTTCCCTACTGCGCGCTCATGCACGATTTCGTCGTGACCAAGGAGCACGTTCTGTTTCCTGGTTTTCCGATAGTCGCTGACATCGAGCGCATGAAGGCCGGGGGCGATCACTGGGGCTGGGATGGCAGCAAGGAATCCTTCGTCGGAGTGATGCCGCGCAAAGGCTCGGTGAAGGACATGCGCTGGTTCCGTGGCCGCGCCTGCTCGGTGTTCCACTTCATCAACGGCTACAGCGAGGGCAACAAGGTCCACATGGACATGTGTGTGAGCGATCTGCCGGCCTTCGAATTCATGCGCGAGGCAGGAGGTCTGCACGTGCCGCAGCAGGAGATCGGCGGAGGTCTCTTCCGCTGGACCTTCGACCTGTCGAGCGACCAGGACACACCCACCGAGACCGCGCTCGGGCCGGCGTCGGACTTTCCGCGCCTCGCGGACAAGGACCTGATGGTGGACTACAACGTGGCCTATATGGGCATGCTCGATTTTCGCTTCGGTCCGCCCATCATCTCAGGGCCTGTGGGCGCGGGCTTCAACACCCTGGGCCGCATCGAGACCAAGACCGGGCGCCTCACCACCTATTTCCCGGGCCAGAACCGTACCATGCAGGAACATGTGCACGTCGCCTCGGCCAGGCCCGGCCATGAAGGCTATCTGATGCACATCATCGACCGGCACGATGAAAATCAGGCCGAAGTGCATGTGCTGGAAGCCGAGCACATCGACAAGGGCCCCATCGCCACCATCAAGATCCCGCTGCGGCTGCGGTCCGGCGTGCACGGCAACTGGGCTTCCGCGGCAGCCCTCGCCAAGCGGGTCCACGCATGAGCATTGTGATCAGCGGCGCATCCGGGGCGTTCGGGCGCATGGCGGCCGAGAGCCTGCTGGCGAAAATCGAGCCCGCGCAGCTGGTGCTGGTGACGCGTAATCCGGCTGCCTTGGCCGACTTCGCCGCGCGCGGCGCGCAGGTGCGCTTCGGCGACTTTGACAGGCCCGAGTCGCTTCGCGAAGCGTTCAAGGGGGCCGACAAGCTGCTGCTCATCAGCACCCTGGATGTGGGCGAGCGCCGCCGGCGCCAGCACCAGGTCGCGATCGAGGGCGCCATGGCGGCCAAGGTGCGCCATGTCATCTATACCTCAAGCGTCGGCATCCACCCGCGCAGCCCGGCGTTCGTGATCGAGGATCACCTGTTCACCGAAGAGGCCCTGCGCCACAGCGGCCTGCCGTTCACCTTCATGCGCGATGCCCAGTACGCCGAAGTGATCACCACCATGATTGCACCCCCGGCGGTGGCCAGCGGCGAATGGTTCTCCAGCGCCGCGGACGGCTGCATGGCCTTCATTTCCAAACAGGACTGTGTGGCATCGGCGGTAGCGGTGCTGACCAGCCCGGGGCATGAAGGCGCGGTGTACGAGATCACCGGCCCTGAACTGCTGAGCTTCGGTGACTGTGCGCGCATCGCCGCGCAGGTCACCGGCAAGCCGATCAAGTTCGTGAACGTGTCGCACGAGGCCATGCAGGCGCGCTTTGATGCCGCCGGTGTGCCGCGACGCCACATCGAAGGCACGCTGCACAAGGCGGCGGGTGCCTGGGGGAGCGAGGAGATGATGTCCTACGAGCGCGGTATCCGTGAGGGTTACTTCGCCGTGGCCTCACACCATGTGAAACTGTTGACGGGTCGTCCGGCGCGCTCCTTGCGCGAGGTCTATGAGGCCACCCGCAGCGCGCTGCCCGCGTGACGGCCATGTCGAAGAACTCCGCAACTTCACGCACCGAACAGGAGCAGCGCAATCTGGATCATGTGCTGGGGCTGTTCCGCGAGGTCCTGGTCCCGCTGGATGCCGATCAGGTCGATCGCTACATTGCACCGGACTACATCCAGCACAGCCCGATGGCCGCTCCGGGGCGTGAAAGTCTGAAGGCCTTCCTCAGAACGGTGCGCGCCGCCAGCCCGAATGCCAGCCAGAGGCTGCTGCGCGCCTTCGTCGATGGCGATCATGTGATCATCCACTACCACGTCAAGCGGGATCCGGAGGATCGGGGCTTTGTGGTGATGGACATCTTCCGTCTCACCAATGGCATGGTGGTGGAGCATTGGGATTGCGTACAGGACGTGCCGGCCCATTCACCGAATCCCATTTCAATGTTTTAGGAGAGTTGCCCATGCTCGTGACCATGCTGTGGACCGCACTGGTGATTCTGGCCGCACTCATCGAATACATGGTGTTCGGATTTCTAGTGGGCGGTGCCCGGGCGCGCTACAAGGTCATGGCGCCGGCCACCAGCGGACACCCCGATTTCGAGCGCACGTTTCGCGTCCACTACAACACGCTGGAGATGCTGGTGGTGTTCGTTCCGGCGATCTGGCTGTTCGGGATGTACCTGAATCCACGCTGGGGCGCGATTGTCGGCGCGGTGTTCGTCGTGGGGCGCGCCCTCTATGCCATCGGCTACATCCGCGCCGCGGAGAAGCGTGAGGTCGGCGCCATGCTGTCGTTTGCCGCCCTTGCCGTGCTGCTGGCCGGTGCGGTATTCGGTGTCGTGCGCGCGCTGTGGCTGGTCGGGACTTGAGTTCCGGCGCCACCCAGCGCACCGGTGGCGAGGCGCTGGTTGATGCGCTGATCGCGCACCAGGTCGACACGGTATTCGGTTTGCCGGGTGCGCAGACCTACGGACTATTCGATGCCCTGCACCGTGCGCAGCCGCAGGTGCGTACCATCGGCGCGCGTCACGAGCAGGCCTGCAGCTACATGGCCTTCGGCTATGCGCGCTCCACGGGTCGTCCGGCCGTATGCACGGTCGTGCCCGGTCCGGGCATTCTCAATGCCGGGGCGGGCCTGCTCACCGCCTGGGGCGCAAACCAGCCGGTGCTGTGCCTGACGGGTCAGGTGCCCCGGGCTTTCCTGGATCAAGGTCGCGGCCATCTGCACGAAATGGCCGATCAGCTGGGCACGGTGGCGGGGTTCAGCAAGTGGGCGGCGCGCGTGGAGCATCCGTCGCTGGCGCCTGGCCTGGTCGCCGAGGCGTTCCGGCAGATGCGTCAGGGGCGCCCCGGCCCGGCCGTGCTGGAGATGCCCTGGGATGTGTTCACCGAGCGGGCGGCAGTGACGCCGGTCGCGCCCTACGCCGGGCCGCTGGTGCCGCCACCGGATACGGATGTCGCCGCGCGTGCCGCGCAGCTGATCGCCGCCAGCCGCTTCCCCATGATATTCGTCGGCGGCGGCGCCCAGGGGGCCGGGGATTGCATTTGCGAGCTGGCTGAACTGCTGGATGCGCCCGTGGTGGGTTTTCGCAGTGGACGCGGCATCCTCAGCGATGCGCATGAACTGGGTCTGAACATCGCCGCCGCCTGGCGCCTGTGGCCCCAGACTGACTTGGCGATCGGCATCGGTACGCGCCTGGAAGTGCCCGGGTGGCGCTGGCCGTGGCGGCCACCGGGCCAGAAAAACATCCGCTTGGATGTGGACCCGGTGGAGATGCGGCGCGCGCCTGCCGACGTGGCGCTGCTCGCCGATGCCGAGGCGGGCACGCGGGCCTTGCTCAGCGCTTTGCGCAGGCTGCCGGTCCAGCGCGGTGCCCGGCGCGAGAGCATACGCGCCGCCAAGCTGGCAGCCGAAGTTGACGTCCAATCGGTTCAGCCGCAGGTGAGCTACTTGCGGGCCATTCGCGAGGTTCTGCCCGACACCGGCCTGGTCACGGATGAAATCTCACAGATGGGATTCACCGCCTGGTATGGCTTTCCTGTGTACCGGCCGCGTACTTTCATCTCCTCCGGCTACCAGGGGACCCTCGGCTCGGGTTTCCCGAGCGCGCTGGGGGTGAAGGTCGCGCACCCCGACCAACCCGTGGTGGCGATCTGCGGCGATGGCGGATTCCTGTTCGCCGTACAGGAACTTGCGACCGCGGTTCAATATGGCATCAGCGTCGTAACCCTGGTGTTCAACAACTGCGCCTTCGGCAACGTGCGCCGCGATCAACGCGAGCGTTTCGGCGGGCGCTACCTGGGCGCCGATCTGCAGAATCCGGACTTCCTCAAGCTCGCCGATGCCTTCGGTGTGCAGGCCGAGCGGGTGAGCTCGCCGCAGGCCTTGCGCGCCACGCTCGGCCGCGCCCTGGACTCCGGCGTGCCCTGGCTGATCGAGGTGCCGGTGGCGCGCGACTCTGAAAGTGATCCCTGGCGCTTCCTACAGCCGCAGCTTCCGGCCGATGCCTGAGACGCGCGCCACCGTCGTGCTGGTACACGGCGCATGGCATGGAAGCTGGTGCTGGGAGTTGCTGCGGCCGCCGCTGCTGGCGCAATCCCTGGCGGTTCAGACAGTGGAGCTGCCCAGTGCCACCAGCGCCGCAGCCGTGGGTCTGAGCGAGGATGCCGCCCACCTGAGCGCCGCCTTGAGCATCCTCGCGGGCCCGGTCATTCTGTGCGGGCATTCCTATGGCGGCATGGTCATCTCGGCGGCGGACACCAGCGGCGCTGATGTGCGTCACCTGGTCTACCTGTGTGCGTACATGACCGAAGCGGGTGAATCGCTTGAATCCTCGCTGCGCAACGCCGGGGAACGCCGTCCCGGCCATTGGATCCGCCGCCTTGGCGATGGCCGCACCGAAGTGGATGCCACGCGGGCCGCCGCGCTCTTCTACAACGACTGTCCGGACGCAACCCGGACCTGGGCGCTGGCGCGCCTGCGGCCGCACTGGGGACGGTGTCTGGCGGAGGGTGTGCAATCCCCTGCCTGGCGCCGTCATCCCAGCACCTATGTGACCTGTGAGCAGGACCGGGCGCTGGCGCCGCACATCCAGCGCGCAACCTATGCCCCGCGCGCGCAACGGCGTATCTGTCTGGACAGCGGCCACTCGCCATTCCTGTCGCAGCCGCAGCAGCTGGCGCAGGTGCTGGTTCGCAGCTCACAATAGCGTCCGCTGCTGTCATAATGGCGCCGGCCCGCGCTCCTCGAACCCGGCGCTGACGCAGTATGCGCAGTAGCGGCGACGCGCCAGCGGGACGTTCGGGCGCCCGCTTCCGTTATACTGAGCGGCCCGGCTGAAATTTACGCAGTACGGGCGAAAGTGGCGGAACTGGTAGACGCGCTGGATTTAGGTTCCAGTGGGGTAACCCGTGAGGGTTCGAGTCCCTCCTTTCGCACCAGGCCGCAAAGGCACCTTGGGACACTGGTGCAGTGTTGAGATTCACAACAGGATTTTAGTGGTATGCAGGTATCCTTGACCGCGACTGGTGGGCTTGAGCGCCGCCTGGAAGTTGCCGTTCCCGCCCAGGCGGTGAGCAGCGAAATCGAAAACCGCCTCAAGCAGCTGGCGCGCACCTCCCGCCTGAAGGGCTTCCGGCCCGGCAAGGCGCCACTGCAGGTGGTGCGCAAGCAGTTTGGCGACCAGGTGCGTGCCGAGGTCGTCAGCGACCTGATGCGCAAGTCATTTGCCGAAGCGGTCTCCAAGGAGCAACTGACACCCGCCGCCGGGCCGCGCATCGAACCCATCGCCCTGGATCCGGGCTCGGATCTGAAGTACGCGGCGGTGTTCGAGGTGATGCCCGAAGTGAAGGTGGCACCCTTTGCCGCCATCCAGGTGCAGCGCCCTTCGGCCACCGTCACCGATGCCGATGTCGATGCCATGCTCGAGTCCATGCGCCGCCAGCGCCCCGACTTCAACGAAGTGACCCGGGCGGCGCAGCTGACCGATCGGGTCACGGTGGACTACGACGGGACGGTGTCCGGCGAAGCCTTCGAGGGGGGGGTCGGGCGCGATGTGCCCTTCGTGGTCGGTTCGGGCCAGGTGCTGCCGGAGTTTGATACCGCCGCGACCGGGGCCCGCGTCGGGGACAGCCGCCAGGTGAGCATCAGCTACCCAGCCAACCACGGCTCCAAGGTTCTGGCCGGCAAGACAGCTCAGTTCACGCTGACGCTCAAGAAGGTCGAGGAGCAGGTGCTGCCCCCGGTGGATGAGGCGTTCTGTCGCGCCTATGGCGTCGAAGAGGGCGGCATCGAGGCCTTGCGCACGGAAGTTCGCGCCAGCATGGAACGCGAGCTGGCCTCGGTGATCCGCGGCCGCGTGCGCGGGCAGGTCATGGAAGCGCTGTACCGCAACAATCCCCTGGAAGTGCCCAAGGCGCTGGTCGAGGATGCCACCCAGCAGATGCAGCTGGAGGCCGGTCGTCGCGCCGGGGCGCGCGAGGCCAGCCAGCTGCCGCCGCGCGAGCAGTTCCTGGAGGCGGCGCGGCAGCGCGTGGCCCTGGGGATGCTGATGAGCGAGATCGTGCGCAATCTGTCCCTGACTCTTGACCGTGGCCGGGTGCAGCAGCGCCTGGATGACCTGGTGGCCTCCTTGCCCAATCCCGAGGAGACCCGCCGCTCCTATCTGTCAAATGCCGACGCAATGCGCCAGATCGAATCGGCAGTCCTTGAAGATCAGGCAATCGATGCCATAGTGGACAAAGCCACTGTCTCCGACCAGCCGTCCACGTTCCGGGAGCTGACCGGATTTGGACAGAATGAAGCCACCACCGGGAGTTCCACCCCATGAACGAGCGTGCCCTGAACCTGGTGCCCATGGTCGTCGAGCAGACCGCTCGCGGCGAGCGGGCCTACGACATCTATTCGCGCCTGCTCAAGGACCGGCTGATTTTCGTCGTCGGTCCGATCGATGACTACATGGCCAACATCGTGGTCGCCCAGATGCTGTTCCTGGAGTCGGAGAATCCGGAAAAAGAGATCAACCTGTACATCAACTCGCCCGGCGGAGTGGTCACGGCGGGTCTGGCGATTTATGACACCATGCAGTTCATCAAGCCCGATGTGAGCACCATCTGCACCGGCCAGGCTGCGAGCATGGGCGCGGTACTGCTGGGCGCCGGCGCCAAGGGCAAACGCTACTGCCTGCCGCATGCCCGGGTGATGATCCACCAGCCCCTGGGCGGCGTGCAGGGCCAGGCCAGCGATATGGAAATCCATGTCCGCGAGACCCTGGGGGTCAGGGATCGGTTAAATAAGATTCTGGCCAAGCATACCGGCCAGACGGTGGAAAAGATCCGCCAGGACACCGATCGGGACAACTTCCTCTCCGCCACGGACGCCGTGGAATACGGCCTCATCGACAAGGTGCTGGAGAAGCGGGGTGAACCGCCGCCGCCCAGTTCCAGTGCGGAAAAGTGATTTTCAGCACCAATTTCGGCACCAATACTGAGAGCAGCAGCACAACGCGGTGTGGGCATATTGCCACTGCTTTGCCTGTGGCCTCAGGCGCATGCTATAAAGAAATTGCCCCTGTCTGTGGGGGTTTCTCCTGCGGCACAAATGCAGCACGAGGGCTAGATGACTGAAGATTCCCGCGGCCGTCACGACGACGGCAAACTGTTGTACTGCTCGTTCTGCGGGAAGAGCCAGCATGAGGTTCGCAAGCTCATTGCCGGACCCTCGGTATTCGTCTGCGACGAATGCGTGGAGCTGTGCAATGACATCATCCGCGAGGAGCTCGAGGACCGTGCCGAGCGTGCCCGCGACAAGCTGCCCAAGCCGCATGAAATCAAGAAGGTGCTCGACGAGTACGTGATTGGCCAGGACCGCGCCAAGAAGGTGCTGTCCGTGTCCGTGTACAACCATTACAAGCGGCTGCAGAGCCGCACCGGCACCGTGCGCAAGGACGATGTCGAGATCACCAAGAGCAACATCTTGCTGATCGGTCCCACCGGCTGCGGCAAGACGCTGCTGGCCGAGACTCTGGCGCGCTTGCTGAATGTGCCCTTCACCATCGCCGATGCGACCACGCTGACCGAAGCGGGCTACGTGGGCGAGGACGTCGAGAACATCATCCAGAAGCTGCTGCAGAAGTGCGACTACGATGTGGAGAAGGCCCAGACAGGCATCGTCTACATCGACGAAATCGACAAGATCTCCCGCAAATCCGACAACCCGTCCATTACCCGTGACGTCTCCGGCGAGGGCGTACAGCAGGCGCTGCTGAAGCTCATCGAGGGTACGGTGGCGTCGGTCCCGCCCCAGGGGGGCCGCAAGCATCCGCAACAGGAATTCCTGCAGGTTGATACCACCAACATCCTGTTCATCGTCGGTGGTGCCTTCGCCGGGCTGGAGAAGATCATCCAGAACCGCACCCAGAAGGGCGGCATCGGCTTCACCTCCGAGGTGCGTGATGTCACCAGCCGCCCGCACGGCAGCGACCTGTTCCACGATGTCGAACCTGAGGATCTGATCAAGTTCGGCCTGATCCCCGAATTCGTCGGCCGCCTGCCGGTGGTGGCGACCCTGGATGAGCTGGATGAGGTGGCGCTGGTGTCCATCCTCACCGAGCCGCGCAATGCTTTGACCAAGCAGTACCGGCGGCTGTTCGAAATGGAAGGGGCCGAGCTTGAGTTCCGGGAGGAAGCCCTCAAGGCGGTGGCCCACCGGGCCATGCAGCGCAAGACCGGCGCCCGCGGACTGCGCACCATTCTGGAGACGGCGCTGCTGGACATGATGTACGACCTGCCGACGCTGCGTAATGTGCAGAAGGTGGTCGTGGATGAGACGGTCATCGAGGGGCAGTCCAAGCCCTACGTGGTGTATCGAACCGAAGACGAACCGCGGCGAGCCTCTGGCAGCGCACACTGAACCTTGCAGTGAGCGGTCTCCCGGGCACCTCGCTTCCCGGGAAACCGCGGTCCGCTTCACAAACTGTGGACCGGCACCGTTGAAACGGTGTGGCGGGCCCCCAAATCCCCGTTATATTAGTCATGTGACATGTGTCGGGCACGGTCGTCCCGCGCATGCCTTAACCTTTGCATCAGCGAGGAATTCGCCATGTCCGAACCGGTCTCAACGAGCCCCAAGGTAACGACCGCCCCGAGCGTCCCGGTATTGCCACTGCGCGATGTGGTCGTCTATCCGCACATGGTCATTCCGCTGTTCGTGGGTCGGGAGAAGTCCATCCAGGCTCTGGATGTGGCCATGCATGGCGACAAGCGCATCATGCTCATCGCCCAGAAGCAGGCGGATGTGGATGATCCGAAGGTCGAGGATCTGTATCGCATCGGCACCATCGCCACCATCCTGCAGCTTCTGAAGCTGCCCGACGGCACCGTCAAGGTGCTGGTCGAAGGCATCGACCGCGCGCGCATCGAGCGGCTCGAGGCCGGCGACTACTACCGCGCCGATGTCAGCCTGCAGCCGGATGGCGAGACCTATGACGAGCGCGAGATGGATGTGCTCGGCCGTTCCGTGATCTCGCAGTTCGAGCAGTACGTGAAACTGAACAAGAAGGTGCCCCCGGAAGTGCTGACGGCACTGGCGGGCATCGAGCACGCGGGTCGGCTGGCCGACACCGTGGCCGCCCACATGTCCTTGAAGCTGGGCGAGAAGCAGAAGGTCCTGGAGATCCTCGACGTTCGCAAGCGCCTGGAACACATCCTGGTCGCCATCGAAGGTGAGATGGATGTGCTGCAGATCGAGAAGCGCATCCGTGGTCGCGTCAAGGCGCAGATGGAGAAGTCGCAGCGCGAGTACTACCTGAATGAGCAGATGAAGGCCATTCAGAAGGAACTCGGCGAGATGGACGAGGGCGGCAACGAGCTCACCGACCTGGAGCAGAAGATTGCCAAGGCAGGCATGCCCAAGGAGGCGCGCGAGAAGGCCGGTGCCGAGCTCAACAAGCTGAAAATGATGTCGCCCATGTCGGCGGAAGCCACCGTGGTGCGCAACTACATCGACTGGCTGGTCAAGGTGCCGTGGAAGAAGCGCACCAAGATCCTCAAGGACATCGCCAAGGCCGAATCGGTGCTGGACGAGGATCACTTTGGCCTGGAGAAGGTCAAGGAACGCATCGTCGAATACCTGGCCGTGCAGCATCGGGTGGAAAAGCTGCGCGGACCGATCCTGTGCCTGGTCGGACCGCCGGGCGTGGGCAAGACCTCGCTGGGGCAGAGCATCGCGCGTGCCACCAACCGCAAGTTCGTGCGCATGTCCCTGGGCGGGGTGCGCGATGAGGCCGAAATCCGCGGCCACCGCCGTACCTACATCGGCTCGATGCCGGGCAAGATCGTACAGAACATGGCCAAGGCCGGGGTCCACAACCCGCTGTTCCTGCTCGATGAGGTGGACAAGATGTCCATGGACTTCCGTGGCGACCCCTCATCGGCGCTGCTGGAGGTGCTGGATCCGGAGCAGAACGCCACCTTCAACGATCACTACCTGGAGGTCGACCTGGACCTGTCCGAGGTGATGTTCGTGTGCACGGCCAATACCCTGAACATTCCGGGGCCGCTGTTGGATCGCATGGAAGTCATCCGCCTGCCCGGGTACACCGAAGATGAGAAGATGAACATCGGCCGGCGTTACCTCGTGCCCAAGCAGATGAAGGCGAATGGCCTCAAGGATGATGAGCTCAAGGTATCGGATCCGGCGCTGCTGGACATCGTGCGTCACTACACGCGCGAGGCCGGGGTTCGCAACTTCGAGCGCGAGATCGCCAAGATCGGCCGCAAGTCGGTAAAGCAGCTGCTGCTGGAGGACAAGGAGCAGAAGACCATCAGCGTCAGCCCGCGCAACCTGGAGAAATTCCTGGGCGTGAAGCGCTTCCGCTACGGCAAGGCCGAGGACAGTGACCGCATCGGTCAGGTCACGGGGCTGGCCTGGACGGAAGTGGGCGGTGAGCTTCTGACCATAGAAGCGGCCATCGTGCCGGGCAAGGGCAAGCTGCAGCACACCGGCCATCTGGGCGAGGTGATGCAGGAGTCCATTCAGGCGGCGATGACCGTGGTCCGCAGCCGCAGCCAGGTACTGGGACTGGAACAGGACTTCTACCAGAAGAACGACATCCACCTGCATATGCCGGAGGGCGCCACCCCTAAGGATGGTCCGAGTGCCGGCGTCGGCATGTGCACCGCGCTGGTGTCGGCGCTGACGCGCATTCCGGTGAAGTCGGACGTGGCGATGACCGGTGAAATCACACTGCGCGGCGAGGTGCTGCCCATCGGGGGCCTGAAGGAAAAGCTGCTGGCCGCGCATCGCGGGGGCATCAAGACCGTGCTCATCCCGGATGAGAACGTGAAGGACCTGGCGGAGATTCCCGACAACATCAAGGGCAACCTCAGCATCAAACCGGTGAAGTGGATTGATGAGGTGCTGCAGATCGCCCTGGTGAGTCAGCCGGTGCCCGCGGTGGTGACTCCGCCGGCGTCGGTGGAAGCCGCCAAGCCGGCGCGCCGCGCCGCGCGCCGCACCCTGAAGCCCTCATCCGCGCACTAGGCTCACAGGACCTGCAATCGGCCGGATCGCGCGCCCCTTGGCTGCAAGGGGCGCCCTGCGCATGAAGCACTTCGACGCCGTCATCTTCGACCTGGATGGCACCCTGCTGGACACCGAACGGGTGGCGCAGGAGGCCTTCTTTCGCGCCTGCGCCGAACTTTCGGTCACGCCGCGCACCGATCTGCTGCTGCGCTGTGTGGGGGCCGCCGAGCCCATTGCCCGCCGGGTGATCCAGGAGGGCTATGGCCCCCACTTCGATGCCGAGGCGTTCTTCGCCGCCTGGAGCCGTTACTTCACCGAACTTGGCCGACAGACCCCAACGCCGCTGAAGGAGGGCGCCCTGGCGCTGCTGGATACCGTGGCGCAGCTGGGCCTGCCGCTGGCGATTGCAACCTCCTCGCGCACCGAGCATGCGGTGGAGAAGCTGCGCCAGGCGGGGCTGCTGGAGCGCTTCCGGGCGGTGATCGGCGCCGACCAGGTGCACAAGCCCAAACCTGATCCGGAGGTGTACCTGACGGCCGCCCGGCAGCTTGGCGTCGATCCGCGGGACTGCCTGGCCCTGGAGGACTCCGAGTACGGGGTGCGCGCGGCCCATGCGGCCGGCATGACGGTGATCCAGATACCGGACCTGACCCCGCCCACCTCCGATCTGCGCGCCCTGGGGCATATCGTGCTGGCATCATTGAAGGAAGTGGCGGGCTACCCCTTTCCCGCGGAAGACATCCATGGCTGAAGTTGAGATCCATACCTCGCACGAGCACGGCGGGGATGCCTTTACCAAGGGCGTGAGCGTCATGGTGGGGGTGATCGGCATCGTGCTGGCCTTCGTCACCATTGCCTCGCACCGCGCCCACACCGCCGCGGTGATCCATCGCACCGAGGCCAATGACCAGTGGTCCTACTACGACTCCCAGAAGGAACGCGAGCACCTGATGGACGTGGCCGCGGGGCTGCTGGGCGTAGTCCAGGTGACGCAGGCGGACAAGGCGCAGGCCCTGGCCGCCAAATATGCGCAAGGCCGGGACAAATACCTCGCTGAGGCGACCCAGGCCCAGCAGGATGCCAAGGCGCGTGAGGCCGAGAGTCGTCGCGAGGAGGCCCGCGGTCTGCGCCTGGATCTGGGGGAGGGGCTGCTCGAGTTGGGCCTGGTGCTCACCTCGCTGTTCTTCCTGGCGCGTCAGCGGTTGTTTCCCGTCATCGGCATCCTGGCGGCCATTGCCGGTGGCGTCGTTGCGGCGACCAATTTCCTCGCCTAGCGTGATAGATTTGATCGCGGCGGGTGCTTAGCTCAGCTGGTAGAGCGTCGCCTTTACACGGCGAATGTCGGCGGTTCGATCCCGTCAGCACCCACCAGTATCGCAGCCAGGTCCACAGGCGGAGCGTAGCCGATGTCCGGAAGAGACCCCTTGGCCGCTTTCAGGGCAGCGCCCGACTGGATCTGGCGCGCCATCATTTTTCTGCTGGCGCTGGGCGTGCTGCTGCTCATCACCACGCGCTGGCGTACCTGGGAAACCAACGCCACGCGCCAGAGCACCGATGATGCCTATCTGCAATCGGACCTGACGCCCATCGCCGCGCGCGTCTCCGGCTACATCCGCGACATGCCGGTGCAGGACTTCGATCATGTCCGCAAGGGCCAGCTCATCGCGCAGCTGGTGGATGATGACTACCGGGCGACGGTGGCGCAGTTGACGGCGAGCGTCGCCGCCGCCGCGGCGCAGATCGGCACCATTGAGGCGCAGCGCGCCCTTCAGGACTCCAATGTGGAGGCGGCTCAGGCCGCCGTGCAGTCGGTGCAGGCCAGCATCGAACAGAACGGTCGTGATCTGGCGCGCCAGCAGAAACTCCTGAGCACCGGATCCTCCTCCGCCGAGGCGGGCGAGAAACTCAAAACGGCCTCCGCGCAGTTGGCCGCACAGCTGCAGCAGGCGCGCGCCCAGTCAGGGGCCGCGCGCCACCAGCTGGTGGTGTTGGATGCGCAGAAGGTACAGGCGCAGGCCACCCTCAGTGCGCAGCAGGCGGCCCTGGAGCTGGCGCGCATCAACCTGGCCTATACCCGGATCGTGGCGCCGGAGGATGGATTCATCGGTCAGCGCCAGTTGAAGCCCGGGCAGCTGGTGGGGGTGGGCGGGCAGATCACCACGCTCACCCCCTTGCCGCGCATCTGGGTGCTGGCCAACTACAAGGAAACCCAGCTCACCCATATGAACCTGGGCGCTCCGGCAACGATTGCCGTGGATACCTTCCCCGGGCGGCTGCTGCGCGGCCATGTCCTGGCCTTTGCCCCCGGTGCAGGATCGCAATTCGCGTTGCTGCCACCGGACAATGCCACCGGCAATTTCACCAAGGTCGTGCAGCGGGTGGCGGTGAAGATCTCCATCGATGATGCCGCTGGTCTGCTCGATCGGCTGCGGCCCGGGATGTCGGTGGTGGCCACGGTGGACACGCAGGACAGCGCGCGGTGAGCACGGCCGACATCGACTCGGTGCTGGCAAGCGCTGCTCCGGCCCCGCGTATCCCCTGGCTGGGATTGGGCGCCGTGCTGCTGGGCACCTTCGTGTCCACCGTCAACTCGCGACTGTCCACCTTCGGGCTGGCCGACATCCGCGGCGCGGTGCATGCCAGTTTTGATGAGGGCGCATGGATCACGACGGCGCAGGCGGTGGCGCAGATGCTGATCGCACCGGCGGCGATCTGGCTGGGCGGTGTGTATGGCGCGCGCCGTGTACTGATGGAGGCGGCCGCGGCCTTCGCGCTGGTGTGCCTGATCGAACCTTACGCGCCCAACATCCAGACCCTGCTGGGCCTGCAGTTCGTGGGGGGACTGGCCTCCGGGTTCTTCATTCCGCTGACACTGGGGTTCGTTCTGCGCAACATGCCGCCGAAGGTCTGGGCCTACGGCATTGCGTTGTATGCGCTGAATCTCGAGGTGTCGCTGAACATTTCTGCTTCGCTGGAGGACTGGTACATCCAGCACCTGTCGTGGCGCTGGATCTTCTGGCAGAACGTGCCCCTGGCCCTGGGGATGTGGTACTGCCTGAAGGTCGGCGCGCGTCCGGAGGAGTTGAATGCGGCGCATCCGCCTCCGGATTGGTTCGGGCTGCTGGCGGGCGGCATCGGCCTGGGTCTGATCTACGCGGCCCTGGATCAGGGAAATCGCCTGGATTGGCAGAACTCGGGTCTGGTTTGGGGTCTGATGGCCTCCGGCGCGGTGCTGCTGGTGGCGTTCTTGGTCAATGAGCGCCTGTCCGCCAATCCGGGATTGAATCTGCGCGTGGCCTTCACCGCGCCCTTGCCGCGGCTGCTGGTGCTGGTGGGTTTCCTGCGCCTCACCATCCTGTCCACGGCCTACCTGATTCCGCAGTTCCTGATCACCGTGCGCGGCTACCGGGCGCTTGAGGTCGGGCAGACCCTGATCTGGCTGGCCATTCCGCAGCTGTTCATCTGTCTCATCGCCGGCTACAGCATGCGGCGCATGGACCCGCGCTTCGTCGCATCCTGTGGGTTCATTCTGATCTGCGTGGGCTGTTTGATGGTGGCGCATGGCCTGACCCCGAACTGGGGCACGAACCAGTTCCTGCCCTCGCAGCTGGTGCAGGCGGTGGGCCAGAGTTTTGCACTGTCCGGGACGGTGTTCTTTGCCATCCTGCATCTGCGCCCCCAGGACGCGCTGACCTTCGGGGCGGCGATTCAGACCGCGCGCCTCATGGGCGGTGAGATCGGCCTGGCCTTCATCACGACTTTCCTCAGGGTGCGCGGCCAGGTGGCCTCGAATCTTCTCGGGCAACATGTGCAGATCGGCGACGAGCAGGTTCTGCAGCGCATCCAGACCTACGGCGCCGCCACGGCACGCGCCGGGGATCCGACCTCGATCGGCACGCGCGGCGCGGCGATCTTGAACAATGTCGTTCATGCCACCGCCGTCACCCAGGGCATCCTGGACGCCTTTGTGGTGCTGGCCGCCGCCACGGCCATCACCGTGATGCTGGTCGTGACCCGCGGGGCCGCACCGCAGGGTCCCGCCTCCCATGTGCCGTTGCTGGCGCGGCGCGCCGCGCGTCTGCCATGAAAATCGCGGTGCGCTGCATCGCCTGTGCCTTGCTGGGCGGCTGTACGGTCGGCCCGAACTACCATGCCCCCCCGCCCCCGGCCGGCGCCGCAGCGCCGCTGCTGGGCTTGACGGAGGCTCAGGCCACCCCCAGCGAACCGCCCGCGCAATGGTGGCAGCTGTACCAGGATCCGGTACTGGATGATCTGGTGCGGGAGGCGTTTCGCGCCAATACCGATCTGGCCGTCGCGGCCGCGAATCTGGCGGCGGCACGCTCGGTACTGGAAGGCGCGCGCCTGGCGCGCTATCCACAAACGCAGTTGGACGTAGCCACCGAGCGTGCTCGCGATGCTGGAACCGATGAGATCCTGGAGCTCACCGGACGTCCGCCTCAGACCTTCTGGTTCTACGACGCCACGCTGGATGTGTCCTACGAGCTGGACCTGTTCGGTCATGTGCGCCGCGCCATCGAGGCGGCACGCGCCGATACCGATGCGGCCATGGCGGCGCGCGACATCGTGACCGTCACGGTGGCGGCGGAGACCACCCGCGCCTATGCGCAGGTGTGTGCCCTGGGTGAGGCCATCGAGGTGGCGCGGCACTCGATCGAGGTGGTCACTCACGAGCAGCAGATCACCGTGGACCGGCGCGATGCGGGCGCGGCAGCGGACTTCGACGTGGTGCGCGCGCAGTCGCTGGTGGCTCAGGTGCGCGCGGCGCTGCCGCCGCTGGTGGGCCAGCGTCAGTCGGCGCTGTTCCAGCTGGCGCAGCTCTTGGGCCGCCCGCCCGGTGGCGTACCGCGCAACGCGCAGGACTGCGTACGGCCGCCTACTCTCAAGGCCCTGATCCCGGTGGGGGATGGCGCGGCATTGCTGGCGCGGCGCCCGGACGTGCGCCAGGCGGAGCGTCGCGTGGCCGGCACGAGCGCGCGCATTGGTGTGGCCACGGCGGACCTTTATCCGCGCATCGCGCTGCTGGGCAATTATGGTGGTATCGCCACTCAGGTCAGCCAGGTGCCACAGAGCGCCGGGTTGACCTGGGGCATCGGCCCGCAGATCAGCTGGAGCTTTCCGAATCAGTCCCCGGTACGGGCGCGCATCCGCCAGGCGCGGGCGGCGGAGCAGGCGGCCGTGGCCAGCTTTGACGGTGTGGTATTGCAGGCGCTGAAGGAAACCGACCAGGCGCTTGCGACATATGCCGCCGAGCTGTCGCGACGCCAGGATCTGTTCACCGCTCGCGACCGGGCCCGCCAGGCCTTTGACATGGGCCATGAGCAGTTCCTCGCCGGGGCGACCAGCAACCTGGATCTGCTCAGTGCAGAAGTCACCGTGGTGAGCGCGGAGGCGGCCGTGGCGGCCTCTGACGGGGCCGTGGCGCAGGATCAGATCGCGCTCTTCAAGGCGCTTGGCGGCGGCTGGCAGCCGTGAAGTGAAAGTTGCGTGGCATCCTGCAAATTTGCCCTGTACAATCCCGCTCCCCTAAAGCTGGAGCGGTAGTTCAGCTGGTTAGAATACCGGCCTGTCACGCCGGGGGTCGCGGGTTCGAGTCCCGTCCGCTCCGCCAACTTCAAGACCCGAAGTGATGCTGCAACAAATTGGTGACAGCCTGAAGGGCCACAAGTGGCTCACGTACACGGTGTTCGGTGCCCTGGCACTGATCTTCGCAGCGTGGGGCGCCTATGGCATTTCCAACCTTAGTTTTGGGACCAGCAGCTATGTGGCCAAGGTCAACGGCCACACCATTGCCTATGAGGATGTGAAGGCCGCCTGGCAGCGCGAACAGAACCAGTGGCAGCAACGCTTCGGCGGTGAGATTCCTGCCGGCGAGCGCTCCTTGCTGGAGGATCAGCTGCTCGAGTCCGAGGTGCGCGACACCCTGCTGACCGATCGCGCCATCGACCTGGGTTATCGCGTTTCCGATGCTGACCTGGCCAATGCCTTGCGTGCCGAACCGGCGTTTCAGCTGGATGGCCATTACAACGCCGAGGTGGCCAAGTCGCGCCTGGCGCAGGCGGGGCTCACCGAGGAACGCTACACCAGTGATCTGAGAAACGACCTGGAGCGCCGCCAGCTCGCCGAAGGGCTGCAGCTTTCCGAGTTCATCACGCCCACGGAAGTCAAGCGCCTGCATGAGCTCAATGACCAGGAGCGACAGATCCGTTATGCGGTGCTGCCGCTGGATAAATTCACCGCCGGCGTGCAGATCACGGATGCGGCCATCCAGGCGTATTACGCCGCGCACCAGGGGCAGTTCATGACGCCGGAGTCGGTGCATCTGCAGTACGCGCAGCTGGGCCTGGCCCAGGTGAGCGCGCAGATCACCGTTGCGGATGCCGATCTGCAGGACTATTACGCCAAGAACAAGAACCGTTACATCTCCACCGAGCAGCGCCATGCGCATCACATCCTGGTGGCGGTGAACACCAAGGTGGACGCGGCCGCAGCGCTGAAGAAGGCCCAGGACATCGAGGCCAAACTGAAGGCCGGCGGCAATTTCGAGGCCCTGGCCAAGCAGTATTCCGACGATGTGGGCTCATCCGGCCAGGGCGGTGACCTGGGGTTCGCCGAACGCGGCAGTCTGGAAGGCCCGTTCGGTGATGCCCTGTTCGCCATGAAGACCGGGGATGTCAGTGCCCCGGTGCGCAGCAAGGAGGGGTATCACATCATCCGTCTGGATGAGATCGTGCCGGCCAAAGGCAAGACCTTCGAGGAGGCGCGCGCGGATGTTCTGGACCAGCTGCGCCACGATCGCGCGGCGGACAAGTTCGGTGATATTCAAGAACAGATCCAGCAAAAGGTGGATCAGTCGGGTGAGTCGCTGGATACCTTGGCCAAGGAGTTCGGGCTGACCCTGGGGGATATCCCGGCCTACCTGAAGGGCACCGGTGGTGGCGACCTGGGTTCGAGCAAGGAACTTCAGGCCCTGGTGTTCAGCGACACCGTGCTCAATCAGCACCGAATCGGCGGGCCGATACTGGTCGGCGATGACCGGCTGGTGCTGATCAAAGATCTTGCACATGCCCTGCCGGCGGCGAAACCGCTGTCCGTGGTTCACGATCAGATCGTCGCCGTGCTGCGCCAGCAGTCCGGCACCCAGGCGGCGCTGGCGGCGGCCGATGCCGCCGCGAAGAGCCTGCGCTCAGGCAAGGACTTCGATGCCGTCGCCAAGGACCTGGGCGTCACCGCAGAAGCGGCGCGCTATGTGGGACGCGAGGACCCTTCAGTGCCCGCCCAGGTGCGCGAAGCCGCCTTCAAGGCGCCCAAGCCCGGCGAACATCAGGCGGTGTACGAGACCCTGGCGCAGCCGGATGGCAGCGCCGTGATATTGGGCGTGCTGGCGGTGCGGGTCGATACGCAGCCTGCGGACAAGCAGCAGATGTCCACCGAGGTGCGCGAACTTGGCGATCAGTACGGCGATGATGAAACCCGAGCCTATGTCGAGCAGGTGCGCAAGGACGCCAAGGTGCAGAAGAACATCGGGCTGTTCGATCAGCAGTAGGCGCCCGGCCTCATCCGGCGGCGTCGTCCTCCGGAAAGCTCATGCCCACGGTGTTGAAGCCACCGTCCACGTAGGTGATCTCCCCGGTGATGCCGCCGGCCAGATCCGAGCACAGGAACGCGGCGGCATTGCCCACATCCTCCAAGGTCACATTGCGCCTCAGGGGTGCGGCCTCGGCCACGCGGCTGAGCATCTTGCGAAAGCCCGCAATGCCCGCAGCCGCCAGCGTCTTCACTGGCCCTGCCGATATGCCGTTCACGCGGATGCCACGCGGACCCAGATCCGCGGCCAGGAAGCGCACATTCGCCTCCAGGCTGGCCTTGGCCAGGCCCATGACGTTGTAGCTCGGAAGGCTGCGCACCGCTCCCAGGTAGGACAGGGTCAGAACCGCACCCGCACGGCCCACCATCAGCGGTACCGCGCCGCGGCACAGCGCCGTCAGGCTGTAACTGGACACATCGTGAGCCACCTGGAAGGCCGCGCGTGAGGTGTTGTCGAGGAAGCTGCCGGCGAGCGCCTCACGGGGCGCGAAGGCCACGGCGTGCACCAGGATGTCCAGCGACCCCCACTCCTGGCGGATGAAATCAAAGGCGGCCGTGATCTCCTCATCGCGCGCCACGTCCAGCGGCAGGGTGAGCGCACCGACGGTTTCGGCCAGTGGCACGACCCGTTCCTTGAATTTGTCGTTGGCGTAGGAGAGGGCGAGGGCTGCGCCTTCGCGCCGCATGGCCTGGGCGATGCCCCAGGCGATGGACCGGTCAGTGGCGACACCGACGATGAGCGCGCGCTTGCCCGAGAGAAAACCCATGATGACTCCGCGATAAGCTGTATCAGGGGCGACAGTGTACGGTCTGCACCGGGGGGTGCAACACGCTCAAGCCGAGCGCTACTGGCGGATGATGAGCTTCTGTCCCGGGACCAGTCGGGTCTTGGAGAGGCGGTTCCAGCTGGCCACCTGGGCCACGCTCACATGGTATTCCTGCGCCACATGAAACAGCGTATCCCCGGCGTGCACCACGTGCGTGAGCTGCCGGGCGCTGGCGCCTTCGCCGCCGCCGCGCGCGGCTTCCTCGTCATCAACACTGATGTTGGCGCTGCCCGATGAGGTGCCCAATCGCAGCCGCTGACCGGTGCGCAGCACCGTGTTCGGCTGCATGCCGTTCATGAGCGCCAGGGCATTCACATCCACGCCATGCTTGCGCGCGATGGCCCACAGCGTCTCGCCACGGCGCACCACGATGCGCGAACGCTCGCGCCGGGAACGGTGCGCGCGGCCATCCACCAGCGCCGCGGCACGCAGCGCCTTGGCGGGCAGCAGGTTGGACTCGGAGGGCACCTTCAGTGCGCTGCCTACCAGCAGCGCGCCCTTGGGCAGGCTGTTCATTTCGCGCAGTTCCTGCGTCGTGGTATGGAAGCGCCGCGCCACTGCATTCATGGTGTCGCCCCGGCGCACCGCGTAGCTCTTCACATTCAGGCGCTCATCATCGGTGAGCTGAATCACGCTGGTGCGGAAAGCCTCGGCCGTGTCGGCCGGCACCAGCAGCGCATAGGGTCCGCTGGGATCGGTGGCCCAGCGGTGAAACGCCGGGTTCAGCTCATACAGTTCCGCATCGGAGAGGCCGGCGATCTCGGCTGCCACGTGCATGGAGATCTGGCCCTTGGTGTCGACCTTGGCGAAGTAGGGCTGGTTGGGGATCTTGTTGAAGGACAGACCATAGCGCTCCGGATGCGCGACCACACGCCCCATGGCCAGCAGCTTGGGCACATAGGCGCGGGTCTCTGCCGGCAGCTTCAGGTTCCAGAAATCCGTGGGCAGTCCGGCCGCCTGGTTGCGGGCGACGGCACGCTCGACATTCATCTCGCCGCAGTTGTAGGCCGCGATGGCCAGCAGCCAGTCGCCGTTGAATTCGGTGTTCAGCGCCTGCAGGTAATCCAAGGCGGCGCGGGTGGATTCGGTGACATCGCGGCGGCCGTCGTACCACCAGTCCTGCTTGAGGTTGTAGCGCGAACCGGTCCCCGGAATGAACTGCCACAGTCCCGAGGCGCTGGACTTCGAATAGGCATAGGGTTCGAAGGCACTTTCCACCACCGGCAGCAGCGCCAGTTCCAGCGGCATGCCGCGCGCCTCAAGCTCGGTGACGATGTGGTACAGGTACAGGTCGGCGCGGCTGAACGCCCGACCCAGGTAGTCCGGATTGCCGGCGTACCATTCCAGTTCGCGATCGATGGCACTGTGGTCCGAGTCGGGGAGCTTGAAGCCGGCGCGGATGCGATCAAAGAGGTCGCTGTAGTCGGCGGGTTTCAGTCCCGGTTCGGCGCCGACCTGGGTGATGGCATCATTGGCGGCGCTGGCGGTTTCGGCCACGGCGCTGGCCGGCAGCGGGACCTGTTCCGGGGTGGCGATCGGGGTGACGGGCACCACGGCAACGGGCTGCAGGGCGATCGGTTCGGGTTGCACCAGCGGGGGCGTGGAGCAGGCCGCCAGGGAAAGGAGGGTGCCCGCAAGCAGGGTCTGGAGCGTTCGGCGCAGTACTGTCGATGTCAAAGTCCGGTCCCTCGCGAGGCGGATGGCATAGTCATCAGGCGGCCAGCGAGGGTCTTGCGGACGCTGGAGCGCTACAGGCGTAAGTTCGGAAGATCGGCCGGTCTCCGTGGGACTTGCCCCCCGGGACACGAACATACGTATTTCTGGGGGCGACTGTAACTGGTAACTTCACAGAAAGGCCAGCCTTTAATTGGCCGAAGTCACATAACTCACCGATACTTAACATCACCCCTCCAGGACCCCTATCCGTGTCTGACCGCTACACCGCTCTGCGCGCCTTCTGGCAAATGCCGCTGGGAAAATCCCTGCTTACGGCCGAGGCCCAGCTTTTGGGCGAGGCGCTCGAGGATGTCTTCGGCTGGGAGTTCCTGCAGGTGGGGGCCTGGGGCGAGGGACGTGAACTGCTGGCCGGCTGCCGCACGCGCCGCAAGATCGTGGTGGCCCCGGGTGCCTTCAGCAGCAGCGCCGACATCATCGCCCGACCCTCCGCCCTGCCGGTCGCCCGCGACAGTGTCGATGCGGTGTTGCTGCCCCATACCCTGGAGTTCGCCTCGGATCCCTATGCCATCGTGCGCGAGGTCGACCGGGTGCTCTCCGGAGAAGGCCAGCTGGTGGTGCTGGGCTTTCAGCCCTTGAGCCTGTGGGGCATCCGGGCACGCAGTTCACCGGCGGGGTTTCCGCCGGGCATGCGGCGCATTCTTTCGGTCGGCCGAGTGCGCGAATGGCTGGTGCTGCTGGGCTATGAGATCGTCGCCACCCGCAGCTACCTGCATTGCACCCCCTGGGGCAAGGGGGCCGCCGAGGCGACCGACAGCGCCGATCACTCGCCCCTGTTGCGCCGCACCTGGTTCAATCCCCTGCCGGCCGGGGCCTGGATCCTGAAGGCGCGCAAGCGCATCCGCGCCCTGACACCGATCCGGCCGCGCCTGCGTGAGAAGCAGCCCGCCGTCATCGGTCAGCTGGTGAAGCCGACCACCCGGCAGCAGCCTTGAGATGAGTGTGGCACTGGTGATTCACACGGATGGCGCCTGTCGCGGCAATCCGGGCCCCGGCGGCTGGGGGGTGCTGCTGAACTGGAACGGCACGGTCAAGGAACTGTCCGGGTCGGAACCGGATACCACCAACAATCGCATGGAACTGACGGCCGTCATCATGGGACTTACCGCCTTGAAGCGCCCGACGCAGGCCACCGTGCAGACTGACTCCCAGTACGTGATCAAGGGCATCACCGAATGGCTGCCCACCTGGAAGGCACGCGGCTGGCGCACCGCCGATCGCAAGCCGGTGAAGAACCAGGAGCTGTGGGAGCGGCTGGACCTGCTCGTGGGCCAGCACGAGCTGACCTGGCAATGGGTCAAGGGTCACTCCGGGGATCCGGGTAACGAACGCGTCGATGAACTCGCCAATCTGGCCATCGATGCCATGCTGGAACAACCCCAGCGCTCTTGAGGTAGCGTGCATGCGTCAGATCATCCTCGATACGGAAACCACGGGCCTGGATGCCGGCCAGGACCATCGAATCATCGAGATAGGCTGTGTGGAGCTGCTCAGCCGCCGCCCCACCGGACGGCATTTTCACCAGTACCTGAACCCCGAACGGGACATCGATGAGGGCGCCGTCGAAGTGCACGGCATCACCCGCGCACGGCTGGAGCCTGAGCCCAAGTTCGCCCAGATCGCCGCGCAGCTGATCGAGTTTCTGCGTGGCGCCGAGCTCATCATCCACAATGCGGCCTTCGATGTGGCCTTCCTGGATGCCGAGTTCGCGCGCCTGCCCGGTGAGCCGTTGACCATTGCATCGATCTGTACCGTGGTGGATTCGCTCATCCTGGCGCGCCAGATGCACCCGGGTCAGCGCAACAACCTGGACGCCCTGTGCAAGCGCTACAACATCGACAATTCCGGGCGCCAGCTGCACGGCGCGCTGCTGGACGCGCAGCTGCTGGGCGAGGTCTACCTGGCGATGACCGGCGGTCAGGTGGCACTGAGGCTGGGGGAGAGCGGCGCGGCGCGCGACCGCCAGACCGGCGAGGCGGCTCGGACGCTGCTGCGGCCCAGCGGCGGCCTGTGCGTCATCGCCGCCACGCCCGATGAGGAGCTGGCACACCAGGCGTTCCTGGACCTGATCGGCAAATCCAGCAAGGGACGCTGTCTGTGGCAGCAGCTCGAAGTCGATTAGACTGGCGCGACGATTGTCACTGTGAAACCCAAGCCCACGATGCAAGTTCCCCTGCTGGATCTGAAACCCCAATACGCCAGCCTGAAGGCCGAGGCGCTCGCGGCCATTGAAAGGGTCTGTGCCAGCCAGGGTTTCATCCTCGGTCCGGAGGTCAGGAAGCTTGAGCAGGATGTCGCCGCCTATAGCCAGTGCCGGTTCGGGATAGGCGTCTCCTCGGGCACCGATGCGCTGCTGTTGGCGCTGATGGCGCTGGATCTGGGCCCGGGGCATGAGGTCATAACCAGCCCCTACACCTTCTTCGCCACCGCCGGCACCATCGCGCGCACCGGGGCGCGTCCGACGTTCTGCGACATCGACCCGGTGAGCTTCAATCTGGACCCGCAGGCGCTGGAGAACTTCCTGGAGCGCGGCTGCGAGGTGCGCGCGGGGGTGCTGGTGAATCGCGCCACCGGTGGCACCGTCAAGGCGCTGATGCCCGTGCATCTGTACGGTCAGGTCGCCGATATGGAGCCGTTGCTGGCCCTGGCGCGCCGCCATGGCCTGAAAGTCATCGAAGATGCCGCCCAGGCCATCGGCGCCGCCGATGCGCAGGGGCGCCGCGCCTGCAGCCTGGGTGACATCGGCTGCCTGTCCTTTTTTCCGACCAAGAACTTGGGCGCGTTCGGGGATGCCGGAATGTGCGTCACCCAGGATGCGCAGCTCGCCGAGCGCATGAGCGTACTGCGGGTGCATGGCGGCAAACCCAAGTACTACCACTCCCTGATCGGTGGCAATTTCCGCATCGATGAGCTGCAGGCGGCAGTGCTCAATGTGAAGCTGCCGCACCTGGATGACTGGAGCGCGGCCCGCCAGCGCAATGCGGCCTTCTATGACAGCGCCTTCGCCAGGGCCAATCTGGGCGGCGCGGTCCGCACCCCGCATGCAGCGCCCGGCGCCCGGCACATCTACAACCAGTACGTGATTCGTGCGCACAAGCGCGATGCGCTGCGGCAGCATCTTGCGGAACGATCGGTGGGATCGGAGATCTATTACCCGGTGCCGCTGCATCTGCAGCAGTGTTTCGCCTACCTGGGCCATACCGCCGGTGCCTTTCCCCATGCGGAAAGTGCGGCGCTGGAAACGGTGGCACTGCCCATCTATCCGGAGCTGGTCCCCGAACAATTGCAGTATGTCGTCGATAGCATCGCGCGGTTTTACGGTTGAGGGGCGCTTGGTTCACGATCCGTCCGCGGCTGCCCGAGGTAACAACATGACAGATATTCCCGGACCCCAGACGCCGATCTGGGGAGAAATCGCCGCCCACGAATCGCGCCTGAGCTCCCTGCACACCCGCGACCTGTTTGCACAGGACCAGGCCCGCTATGCGCGCTTCTCGCGTGCGGCCCTGGGGCTGTCCATGGATTTCTCACGCCAGCGCATCGACCAGGAGGCGTTGTACAAGCTGTACGCACTGGCCGATTACGTGCAGCTGCGCGATCACATCGAAGGCATGTTCCGCGGCGAGCACATCAACCGCACCGAGGACCGTGCCGTGCTGCATGTGGCGCTGCGCCAGCCGCGCGGGGGCTCGATCGGTGGCAACGACATTGCCCGCGAGGTCATCACCGAGCGTGACCGCATGCTGAACTTCGCCGCCGCGGTGCGCGACGGGCGCATCCTCGGCAGCGCCGGCAAGCCCTTTACGCTCATCGTGAACATCGGCATCGGCGGCTCGGATCTGGGGCCGGCCATGGCGGTTCTGGCCCTTGAGCAGTACACCGGTGGCGCACCGCGCGTGGAGTTCGTCTCCAACGTGGACGGCTGCCACCTCTACGATGTGCTGAAGGATGCGGATGCCGCGACCACCCTGTTCATCATTTCCTCCAAGACCTTCACGACCCTTGAGACGCTGACCAATGCCCGCACGGCGCGCTCGTGGCTGGTCGGCAAGCTTGGTGAAAGCATCGTCACCCAGCACTTCGCGGCCGTGTCCACCAATCACAAGGCCATGGACGAGTTCGGCGTGCACAAGGACTACCGCTTCACGATGTGGGACTGGGTCGGTGGGCGCTATTCGATGTGGTCCTCGATCGGCGTGGCACTCGCCATCGCCATCGGCAAGTCGAATTTCGAGCAGTTTCTGGCCGGCGCGAATGAGATGGATATGCATTTTCGGACCACCGGATGGGCGGACAACCTGCCGGTGCTGATGGCCCTGATCGGCGTGTGGAACATCAACTTCCGCAAGCTCCCGACCCTGGCCGTGCTGCCCTACGACGACCGGCTCAAGCGCCTTTCTGCCTACATGCAGCAGCTGGAGATGGAGAGCAACGGCAAGTCGGTCACCCAGGATGGCGAGCGCACGGCCTGGGAGACCGCTGCGGTGATCTGGGGGGAGCCTGGCAGCAATGCGCAGCATTCCTTCTTCCAGCTGCTGCACCAGGGCACCATGCGCGCGGCGCTGGATTTCATCGCCCCGGTGAACTCATCCTGCGGGGACCAGCATCACCAGAACCTGGCCCTGGCCAATTGCCTGGCGCAGGCCGAGGCGTTCATGAACGGCCAGTCCGAAGAGACGGTGCGCGCCGATCTGAAGGCCCAGGGCATGTCCGCCGCCCGCATTGACCAAGTCGCACCGCACAAGGTTCATGTCGGCGACCGGCCCAGCACGCTGATACTCTTCAGCCGGCTGGATCCCGCCACGCTGGGCAAGCTGGTGGCGCTATACGAGCACAAGGTGTTCACGCAGGGCGTGATCTGGGGTATCAACAGTTTCGATCAGTGGGGCGTGGAGCTGGGCAAGAAGCTGGCCGAGTCCTTAGTGCCCCTGGTGGAGAATCCGGCCCTGGCCAAGGATGCGAGCAGCACCGTCAAGGGTGCCTTGGCGCGCATCAGCCAGTGGCGGGGGCGCTAATTTGATGAGCAAGGAAAAGATGGGGATGTCTAGCTCAGTTCATATGGGTCAACGCAAAGCGGCGCGACGGGCAGGTATCTGCGCTGTGGCGGCTATCTTTGGAGCCCTGATGGGGCAGACATTGTCAGCCCAGACCACTTCCGGGACCGGGTCTGGTGCAAGCACTGACGCCCTGGGGATCCTTCAGGGACTGTCGCCTGAACAGCAACAGGAAATCTTGCAGCGGATTTCATCTGGAAGCAGCGGCACACTGGGCACTACGCCTAGCCGTGGAAGCAACACGGAACAGCAGCAGTCTCCCGATCAGCAGAATCAACGCCGCACCCGGCGTGACGAAGACCAGGATCAGGAGAATGCGGAGCAGAATCAAGGTCAGCAACTCAATGCCGGCCCACCGCGCTTCCGCGGCCAGGACTCCGTGGTCGTGGAAGTGGACACGCATCCGCTCAAACCACGGCAAGTAGACACCTTTTCTGCGCTTGCTTCGAGCACGTATAGCGAACAGTTGCAGATACAGCAATCTCAGGCCTTGGCCCAGGCGCAACTCCTGCAGCTTCAGGCTGCAACACAAGCACAAGCACAAGCGCAAACGCAAACTCAGACTGCCCCGGATGACGCAGCTTCGATGACCGATCAGCAGCGGGCGAGCCAGCAGAAAATGATCTTGCAGATCCGCTTGAAAAATCCCTATACGTTGTCTCGCGAAGGGGTACTGACGCTGCCCGGGCTTGCCGCGATGCCGCTCGGTGGGCTCACTGAGATGCAGGCGACGTTGCGATTGGAAGCGGATCCGATGCTGTCGGGTCTATTTTTTCGCATCACGCGTTTGCCATTGCGCAAGATGGGACTCGAGGGGCTGAAACCCTTCGGCTATGACCTGTTCGAGCGCGACCCCTCCACGTTCTCGCCCGTGACTAACGTGCCGGTACCCGCCGACTACGTTGTGGGGTCCGGCGATCAGCTGCAAGTGCAGCTGTACGGTAATCAGAACCGCAACTTGACTCTGCCGGTCGACCGCGACGGGCGGGTGAACTTCCCGGAACTTGGCCCCATCAGCGTCGCCGGCCAGCGCTTCTCCAGCGTCAAGGAGGATCTTGAGCAGCGTGTAGCGCGGCAGATGATCGGCGT